>JBGTBR010000010.1:0-132529 GCA_041749255.1 Saprospiraceae bacterium | reverse complement strand
TCGTAGCAAAAAAAGCTTTTAGCCTTTAGCCATTAGCTTTTGGCATTCTTTTAGACTCGCTGTTCGCAGTTCGCTATTCGCTGTTCGCAGTTTCGCTATCTCTTTAAACTTTATACTTTTCACTTTGAACTGTTCACTGTTCACCGTAAACCTTTAGACTTTCAGACCTTAGACCTTCAGACATTCAGACCTTCGACTTTCCGACTTTCCGACATTTCGACCATCTGAACGTTTACAGTTCACTGCTTACCGTTCACCTTTTTCTCAACCTACCGAAGGCAAAAACCTCTTTCTTTACACTAGAATTTCCGATAGTATTTCTGACACCTTATCGGATTCTGTAAGAAATCCATCGTGTCCAAAATGAGATTTAATGGTCTTCAATGTGGCTTGGTGAATATGGCGTACAAGAAACTCCTGTTCTTCCAATGGAAACAACAGGTCTGAATCAATTCCAATAACGGTGGTTCTTGATGTGATTTGAGATAAAGCATTTTCAATCGATGATCTTTTGCGACCCACGTTATGGCTATCCATCATTTTTGTCATATACCAATAGGAAAATGCATTAAATCTTGAGGCGATTTTCTCCCCCTGGTATCTTTGATATCCGGTTACTTTATAATGATCGATCTTTTCTTCCATGTCGGTCTGAGAAAGATTATAGCCCTTTGAAGTTCTGTAAGATAGCAATGCGACGGATCTGGCTACTTTCATCCCTTCTTTACCAGCGTTAGGATGATGCTCTTTCCAGGATGGGTCGGTTTCGATGGCCATTCTTTGACTTTCGTTGAAAGCAATTCCCCATGCAGAATGTCTTGCATTGGTGCCGATCGGGCACAATGATGTAATGATTTCCGGGTGTTGGATAGCCCATTCCAAAGCTTGTTGACCTCCCAGAGACGCTCCTACCAATAACTTAATTTTATCAATTTGAAGGTATTGCCTTAATAGGTCAAAAGCACATACTACATCCTTGTTGGTCAAAATCGGAAAATGGTGAAAGTAAGGAATTCCATTTTCATTATTAATGCTTAACGGAGAGGTTGATCCATAATGGGATCCAAGGCAATTAGCGCATACAATAAAGTGCTTTTCAGGATTGATGACCCTGTCTTTGCCTACTATGCCCGACCACCAAACGGTAGGATCGGAGTTTCCCGTAAGGGCATGTATAATCCACACTACATTATCTTTTTCAGAATTGAGTTTCCCAAAAGTCTGATATGCCAATTGGAATCCGGACACGTGATTGCCGGATTCCAATTGAAATTTTTCGCTGAAATTAAAATACTGTACAGGAGACATTTGCAATGATTTTTAGGAAGCGGATGCTACTGGTGCATTGTCTTTGTCAAATCCACTACCAGCGGAATTTTTAACCGCTTCAAATGCATGTTGCAGGTCTGCTTTGATGTCATCAATATGCTCAATACCCACACTGATACGAAGTTGTGTAGGTTCCACACCGGCGGCCCATTGTTCCTTTTCACTCAATTGCTGATGAGTGGTAGCAGACGGTTGTATGATGAGGGTTTTGGCATCACCTACATTAGCGAGATGGCTGATAAGTTGTAAATGATTAATGAAGGATTCAGCGTCTTTTTTACTTCCTTTCAGATTGAAACTCAATACTCCACCATATCCATTGGTTAAATACTTCCTGGCGAGTTGATGGTATGGGCTTGTTTCTAAACCTGGATAGTTTACTTTATCAACCTGAGGATGGATATTGAGCCAATGTGCCAGTTCAAGGGCGTTATCTACCGTCCTTTGCACTCTGAGTGATAGCGTTTCGATACCTTGAAGAAGTAAAAATGAATTAAACGGACTCAATGCGGCTCCAAAATCTCTGAGACCTTCAACACGAGCTCTGATGGCAAAAGCAATATTGGGGAGGCCAAGAGGGTTGTTTTCTCCAAAAATTTCCCAGAAATTGAGGCCGTGATAACCTTCCGAAGGTTCGCTGAATGGAGGAAACTTACCATTACCCCAATTAAAATTTCCACCATCGACAATGACCCCACCTATACTGGTTCCATGGCCACCTATCCATTTGGTTGCAGATGATGTGACAACATTGGCTCCATATTTCAGCGGTTTAAACAAATATCCGGCAGCGCCAAATGTGTTGTCTACCACCAATGGAATGTCATACTTTTTTGCAACGCTGGCTATGGCTTCAAAATCGGGAATATTAAATTTTGGATTTCCTATTGTTTCCAGGTAAATGGCTTTGGTCTTTTCATCTATTAATGCTTCGAAATCTTCCGGTTGATCTCCATCAACAAATCTCACATCGATGCCTAATCTTTTAAATGCTACCTTAAATTGATTGTAGGTGCCACCATACAGGTATGAAGTGGATATGAAATTTTCGCCTGTTTGGAGTATATTGTTAAGAGCAATGAACTGAGCAGATTGGCCAGAAGCTGTAGCCAATGCAGCTACTCCTCCTTCCAATGCTGCAATCCTTTTTTCAAAAACATCGGTAGTGGGATTCATGATACGGGTATAGATGTTGCCAAACTCTTTTAATGCAAAAAGATTGGCACCGTGCTCCGCATTGTTAAATACATAACTGGTCGTCTGATAAATGGGAACTGCTCTGGAATTGGTTGCGGTATCCGGCTGTTGACCTGCATGTAATTGGAGTGTTTCGAATTTGTAAGTTTTTTCTTGATTTGACATAAAGCATTGATTTTAATTATTTTAAAAATATCATATTGTATGAATAAGATGATCAGGCCAGACCTTGCCTCAGGGAGTTACACATACCTTGATGGAGGTGCTGATCAACAGATACAACAGCAACACATAGAGCAGTTCATCACAATGAACACTGGAGTAAATGCTGTCAAAAATGGAATGTTTGGATGAAACATAGAATTCATAATTTTTTATATTTCCCAAAATTGGGCAGGAGTTGGCACCTTCATTTTGGTGGTTGCCTGAGGGTCAAAGAGCCTGTTCTCTCGCCTCATCTTTATAAAAATTACGAATGATAGAGTGGAATCTTTCTTTCGCAATTGTAAGAACGAAGTGCAATGATACGCACCTTTTTTCTAATTGTCAATCACATGGTTTAATTTTTTTAAAATGGGGTTTCAAGAAGTAAAAAGTTCAAAGTAAAAAGTTCAAAGTAAAAAGTTTAAAAGCAGTTCGCAGTACGCAGTACGCACTAGGCAGTAGGCAGTTGGCAGTAGGCAGTATCTTAATGCCTAAATAACGTTGACCGTTCACTGTTGACCTTCGACTTACCTTCAGACTTTCCGACCATTTGACCGTTCACCGTTCACTGCTCACCGTTCACCGTATTTTCGACCTGCCGAAGGCAAAAACCTCAACTTTCACAACCTTATCCTAAACTCCTCAACTTCTAAACTCCTCAACCTTAACCTTAACCTTACCCTCAACCTCAACCCATCACATTTTAGATTTGACAAAGAAGAATATCCCTATCCAGATCAGCCCTTTTATGAGAAAAAATAAAAATCCTGCAATACCTAATTTCTTTAGGTAACTACTAAACTTGTTCTTTTTTTCCATGATTTGTAAACTGAAAAAGAGAGTAATATGTTTCCAGAAATAATATAAAAATCCTCTGACTGTCGTGTCATTGTCATTGGAAGTCATTTGAGCTTCGCGCATCATTTGCTTCATTGTCATTTGCTTCGCTGTCATTTAGATTTTTCATGAACTTTCCGACCTTCGACTTTCCGACCTTCGACTTTTTGACTTTCTGACTTTCGACCTAGAATATAAAGTATTCAAAAAGCAAATATTTTGTTTTTTTTCGCACCTTTACAATTACATATCATGAATATCCATGTGGATTTCAAAAGGTATTCCGGTTTTATACATTAGTCAATTTTAAAATATTAATAATTTTATGAAGAAGCTTTATGAGGTGCTTGCTGTCCTCTTACTTGTTTTTTGTCTGATTCCATCTAATGCAGATGCTCAATTATTTAAAAAGAAAAAACCTGTTCCGCCTCCTGTCCAAAAAGAGGAACCGAAACCAAAGAAAAAGGGTAAAGTAAAAGAATACAAAGAAGTGATTACAGAAGATGCCATTTCTGATGATGGTTTATTCAAGACGCATAAAGTATTGGATAAGTACTATTTTGAAATCCCGGACTCATTATTGGAAAGAGAAATATTGATAACTTCCCGGATTTCAGGATTTGTAAAGGGATTGAATTTTGGAGGGGCTGGAGTTAAATCCAGGCCTCAGCAAGTGATCAGATGGCAGAAGATGGACGACAGAATATTACTAAGGTCGGTATCGTACAACAGCGTGGCTACTGAAGATGATCCGATTTATCAGTCCGTGAAGAATAATAATTTTGAACCCGTTATTATGATATTCGATGTTCAGGCCTACGGTAAGGATTCAATGTCTTCAGTTATTGATATTGAGCCCTTATATACAACCGATGTAGAATTGATAGGAGCTCTTTCTTCGACCCAAAGAACCAATTTTGGTATACGAAGTCTCGACAGACCAAGGAGTTTTATTCAAACTATGAAATCCTTTCCGGAAAATGTTCTTGTAAAACATGTATTATCTTACACAGGCACTAAACTTCCTGCTAATCAGCTTACCGGAACCTTGACTGTAGAAATGACCCAATCCATGATTTTACTCCCAGCTGAGCCAATGCAACCCCGTTTTTACGATGCGCGTGTTGGGTACTTCTCCATAAATCAAACCAATTACAGCCTCGATGAACAAAAAGCTGCCAATCAGAGATTCATTACACGCTGGAGACTTGAACCTGTCGATATGGAGGCGTATAAAAGAGGTGAACTTGTAGAGCCCGTTAAGCCCATTGAATACTATATTGATCCGGCCACTCCGGTAAAATGGCGGCCATATCTAAAACAGGGAATAGAAGACTGGCAGGTCGCATTTGAAGCAGCAGGCTTTAAAAATGCTATTGTCGCAAAAGACCCTCCATCTCCGGAAGAAGATCCTGATTGGTCACCGGAAGATGTGCGTTTTTCTGTTATACGTTACATCTCTACGGATATCCAAAATGCTCAGGGTCCTCATGTCCATGATCCACGCACAGGAGAAATTATAGAAAGTGATATTATGTGGTATCACAATGTGATGAATCTGCTTAGAAATTGGTTCTTTATTCAGACTTCTGCCATTAATCCTGACGCAAGAGGTGTCAGGTTTAGAGATGAAATCATGGGCAGATTGATCCGATTTGTAGCCGCCCATGAAGTAGGTCATACTCTTGGTCTTCCGCATAATATGGGTTCGAGCGTCGCATATCCGGTAGATAGTCTGAGATCCCCTTCATTTACACAAAAAATGGGAACAGCTCCGAGTATAATGGACTATGCCCGGTTTAATTATGTGGCTCAGCCAGAGGATGGCGATGTAGGCCTTATGCCTGATATTGGTCCTTATGATAAATGGAGTATCATGTATGGATATAAACTCATTCCAGATGCCCATTCTCCCGAGGCGGAAAGATTGGTTCTCAACGAATGGATCAAAGAAAAGGCTGGAGATCCATTGTATCGCTATGGCAGGCAAAGAGGGTTACCAACAGATCCATCTGCTCAAACAGAGGATCTGGGAGACAATTCCATGAAAGCCTCTGAACTCGGTATCGCAAATCTAAAGCGGATAGTGCCAAATCTAATAGAATGGACAGAAGAAGAGGGAAAAGATTTCAGCAATTTAAATGAATTATACAATCAGGTAGTAGGTCAATACAGAAGATATATCGGACATGTGATTGCCAATATTGGAGGGGTATATGAATTCCCAAAATCTTTTGATGAAAATGATGTGGTATACACTCATGTTCCTGAGGCGAAACAAAAAGAAGCCATGGACTTTTTAAAGAAACATGTTTTTACGACTCCTATGTGGTTGATTGATAGAGATGTTTTACAAAGAATTGAAGAGTCTGGAAATGCTGACAGGATCAGAAGTTTGCATGAATCTTCATTGAATCTACTCTTTTTATCTCCAAGATTGCGAAGAATGATTGACAATGCTGATATTAATGGAGAGGAAGCGTATACCATAACAGAAATGTACCAGGATCTTTCGAAAGAAATATTCTCTGAACTGGAAAAAGGAGAACCAGTAGATCTTTATAGACGAAATCTGCAAAGGTCATATATTGGTGTATTGGAAAATACCATGACTGTAAGCGCCACTGATCATAAAAATTCCGATATTTTGGCAGTAACCAGAGGCACATTAAAAACCATACTGGGCACCCTAAATAGAGTCCGAACGACAGATTCAATGACCCGGTTCCATATCGATGACCTTATAGAAAGAGTGAAATTGATCCTGGATCCTAAATAAAGAATGCAGAGTTAGCATGTATAACTCTGGCAGGAAGGGATTTTCTATTGAGTAACCCCTGGTTATGATTTGCTTATGCTATATTATAACGAAATGATTAGATGTTTATCTAAGCATTGTATCATCAGAAAATGAAGATCAAATGGAAAATATAAGAACTCAAATGGATGGCCATGTTTTGATCATTACATTGGACAGGCAAGAAAAAATGAATGCTTTTACACCAGGGATGTTGGCTGGTTTAGCAGCTGCATTCACGCAGATGGAAGAGGATAAAGAAGTCAGGTGTGGGGTCATTATTGCAAATGGAGATCATTTTACTTCCGGTCTTGATTTAGCCAGCGTCGGACCTGAAGTCATGAACGGAAAACCATTGTTTGGCATAGAGGATATAGATCCCATGCGCACTACCGGACGGCATAAAACAAAACCGGTGGTATTGGCAGTAAAAGGTTATTGTTTCACTGTAGGAATGGAATTGATTCTGGCAAACGATATTGCCGTGGCGTCAAAGAATACCACTTTTGGCCAAATTGAAATCAAAAGGGGAATTTTTCCTTTTGGAGGCGCTACAGTGAGAATGCCTCAGCGTTGCGGTTGGGGAAATGCAATGCGGTATCTGCTAACCGGTGATCGGTTTGACGCTGAGGAAGCATTCAGAATAGGTTTCGTACAAGAGCTTGTGGAAGGTGCTCCCGAATCAAGAGCCTTTGAAATTGCCCATACCATTACTGCTCAGGCTCCATTGGGTGTATACGCTACCTTAAAAAATGCAGAACTATCACTGCATAATCAAAATGAAGCGATCAGTCAACTCCTCCATGAAGCAAGGAAATTAATGGACTCTAATGATGCCAGGGAAGGGCTTATGTCTTTTATCGAAAGAAGGGATGCCAGGTTCACCGGAAATTAGTAAAAATATAAAGGCTTAATTTGTCTTTCAATAGGAAAGGGGTCATTGAGTGATCTTAAAAGGATATATAAGTTACAAATTGATTTTCTGTACAGTTTTTGTTTTCCTGCTTTCCTCAGCTTTAAATCCCATTAGGTGGCTTTCTATCGAGTCAGCAATGGTACTGGTGAGCAGACTGCTATCCTGTTTGTCAATGGCTTCAACCCAGTCATTTACCAGGTTCCAATCGCCACCTCCATGTGAATCTGTATCCAAAGACCATTCTTCACTTTTTCCGGTAAGGAAATCTGTGTAATTGAATGATGACATATCACCCGTTATATCACCTAAGCTGCCCATAATCCTCGTTCTGCGGCCATGATACGAAGTAAAAGCTTCCATTGAAAAGCTTGCCGTAACATCCCCTTCAAATAAAATATTGGTCACATAATGATCGGGTTGATCATTGTCCATCTGGTACACACATCTTCCGTAATTGGAAGTTTTCAGAAAGTGAAGAATTTCATCTCCATGTTTATCTTTGTCCTGAGAAAGATCAAAATGATGGAGGTAAGAACGATCCTTAAGATAGATTTTCAGAGCGGAATAAGGGCATTGATTTTCTGCCAGACAACCATCTGTACATCTGGGGGTACTTCCTTCCGGAGCATTTTTTTCATTGAACCAGGACAAATGAGCAAATGCCTGTATATGGGTAGACCTTTTACCCAGCATCCACTTGATAATGTCCAGATCATGACATGACTTTGCAAGTATAATCGGTGTACTTTGCAAAGAGTTATGCCAGTTGCCACGTACATAAGAATGTGACATATGTACGTGATGTATAGGCTCAAAATGCTGAATACTGACAACCTTTCCCAAAATTCCTGATTGGATGATTTCTCTTAATTTTACAAAGTAAGGGGCATAACGCAAAACATGACAAACAGCCACGATTCTTCCTGTCTTCTCAGCTAAGGACAAAATATCACGACATTCGCGTTCTGATGGTGAAATAGGTTTTTCCAATAGGATGTCGTATCCTTTTGCCAGGGCTTTCATGCAAGGGCCGTAATGCAGGTCATCAGGAGTCGTGATGATAATGGCATCAGCTATTTTGCCTTTTTCGAAAACATCTTCCCAGGTATGAAATACTTTGTCTTCAGAGATACGATGTTTTTGTATATAATTTTCACGTCTGCTTTCAATGGGTTCTGCAACTCCGACTATGTGTAATCTGTCGGGATATTCTAAAGCAAAATTCCCGTAGACATTCCCCCTGTTACCCGCTCCCAACGTAATAGCCGTTACTGGTTTGGTCAAAGAAAGCATTTTTTGAGGAATGCGTATGGGTAATCCCTCACTCGTTTTGGCCCATGAGACAGGCATAATGGCGGCAGCTCCCAGTATCATGGTAAGGCGCTCTATGGCCTTACGCCGATCTAATCTGAAGTTTTTATCATTCATAAATTGATTCTTGATAAGTAATAAATAATACAGAACTCATCACTGACTTAAAGTAATGAAGATATCAATAAATATCGCATTAAAGGTAAAAATCAGAAGAATTTGGGTTGTATTTTATATGGAGTCAGGGATAACACTTTTTTATCTTTTCAGTCAAACTGTATGTAGCCATTCCTAAACGACTTCTCATCTAAGATTTTGAAATAGTTGGATCAGTAATTAAGACCGATGATGTGTATCCATTTACATATTTTTATCATTTTAGCAAATGCGGATATTTTTCTTGAAATCGCTTTAGTCTTGGAATGGAGACCGCTTTGACATAAGGTTGATCCGGATTTCTTTTTTCAAAGTTCTGGTGATAATCTTCAGCAGGGTAGAAGGCAACCAAAGGCTCAAGAGTAGTAGTAATAGGAGCATTGAAAATCTTGTCTTTCTGAAGTTTGGCAATAAATTCACTGGCAGCCACCTTTTCATCTTCGTTTTGATAAAAAATGGTTGATCTGTATTGGGAGCCACTATCGGGACCTTGACGATTTAACGTAGTCGGATCATGGGACCCAAAAAACACTTCAAGCAAAGTCATATAGTCCACGATCTGAGGGTCGTAATATACCTCTACAGTCTCTGCATGTTGTGTAAGACCGGCACTGACTTTTGGGTAGTTTGCAGAATCAGCGGTACCACCGGCATAACCACTAATAGCTTCAGCGACTCCTTTTACGGATTCAAAAATGGCTTCCACACACCAGAAACATCCACTGGCAAAATATGCCTTCGAATACTTCGAAAGATCCACATTATGTTGCAGTTCTTGCTCTTCCTGATTTTGCTGATTTGAAAGAGTCCCGTTAGATGAACCACAAGTCAAAAGAGAAAATAATGAGATGGATACAACGATATGATACATAATTTTTACTTTTTCTATTGCAATGATACAATACAATGAGTGATTTTCATCAACCTAATTTTATAATAATAAAAAGTCACCGGCAATTGTTTGCCGGCGACTTAAATCTAACTACAAAATATATATGGAGAGTAAAACGCTATTTTACTACTATGAGTTTTTTTACATGAAGTGGTCCCTTTGGAGTGTGGAGATGAACCAGGTAAGTCCCTTCCGGAAAATCAGAGACATCAGCCCTAAAATGTGACACTTCGGTAGTAGGCATGATGTATTGCCTCATAAGTTTTCCTGTTATATCACGGAATTGTATTACGGCATTTTCCATATCGGCATCATATTGCTGGGAATAAGAAAATTGAACACTTTGAGAAGCGGGATTGGGAAAAATAGTAAATGGATCCTCGTCGATAATTTCAAGTAGACTTCCCGCCTCTTCTATGACCATTTCCTCTTGTATTAAAGATGCCTGACCTGAAAGGCCTTCTACCACAATGGCATCTACATATACATGGTCTGAAGTACTTGATCCATTACTTCTAAACAAGAGAAGACTGGAAGCGCTCGTTCCGAATGTACTGGCAGGTATTTGGAGGGTTGCCGTATAGAAAGTTGAATTTCTGAATTGGGTTCCTATCGTCGGTGCAGCAACCAATTTATATCCGGATCCGTGATTGATAAAAATTTGAAACCCTTCACCTGTTGACAATCCAACCGTATAGAATTGAAACTGTATAGATAAAGTGTGATAAGGGCGTGAGTCAAAAGCAGGAGAAACCATTCTGGAAGCTTTATTGGCCAGGCCCCTTAACCGTATAGAATATTTTCCTTCTGGTGATCTCGAACCATAGTACCGTGTACAGTTTGTCCCACCTCTGACCCAACCATCCCAACCTTTCTCAAAGTAATGACCGAACAAACGTGTGTTTTTTCCTGTAGGGCAAGGTTGGCAATCAGGTCCGCCGCAGTCGATTCCCGTTTCCTGACCATTTTGAATTCCGTCACTGCAGTTTCCACTTCCACCACTTCCCGGGTTACTGCATGTTTGCAGACAGGAAGCTGAACTGATGCGATTTCTAATGAGGTTTCCGGGTTGTGGGCCAAATCCATTGTTGAGATTGATGCCGGCTGAGGTAAGATGGCAATACGACATGATGGTACCTCCATTGGATGGTATACCGGGTTTAGTACATGAACCTTGAGTATTGTTACATCCATCAATAGCAGTACCATTACCATTCCAGACGCAGGCATGTGTATGTTCTGATCCAAGTATGTGTCCAAACTCATGAGCAACAACCATGACTGACCAGGAATAGGTTGGAACATTGGAATAGTTTTTACTGATACTGGAAAAACCCATTCGATATTTTGAATTGGATTGGCATAGAGTATTTAACCAGGCAATGCCACCACTGGCTTTATACGACAAAAGCATAGCTATATCTCCATTAAAACTGGTGCGATAATTACCAAAAGCTGTCAGCATATCACTTGAAGTGGTACTGTTGTAAGGAGAAGACTTACTCCATATGACCAAACCCGACAAAACTGTACTGATCTGATCATTGGCATATAGAGTTGCTACTTGATTATATAATCCTGTTATATATTGAGTAGTGCCGTTCATTCCACCCTTGCTGGTAAAAATATCGTAATCCACTTCAAGATACATCCGCACGCATTTTTTTTGAGATCTTTCCTGTAGTCCCGGTCGAATCTCGTCGACTTCAAATGCAATGCCTTCAGACTGAGTATGACATTCAAGCCCAAGATACTTCATCACTTCTCCATCCCGATATATGATATGTTCTTCACTGTCATGATATCGGCCAATTACTAGATTATCAGAATCTTCGCCATCACTGATCAATCCCATGACACCACCTTGTGAAATCGAAATGGCCACCATCGAATTTTCTTTTCCTTCTACAATCCCGCGAAAATGTTTGATCTCTGGCATTTTTATTTGCTTGCCGGAAGGAGCCTCTGTAATATAGAGTTCCCCTAATTCTACCTCCTTTAATAGTATGGTGATAGAATTTCGTTTCTGTGATGGCAGACTCAGACGAAAATGTGGAATGTCCTCCTTCAAAATACGCTGAATGGAAGACGTCTGAATTTGGAGCATTTCATGGTCTCGCAGTTCGTCAGGAAAATCTTCTGACCTCCACGATGACGCGGATAAACGGAAAAGATCCAGAGGTTCAAATTGGACTCCTTCAACCTGTTGTTGTTTGATAAAGTCAGAGGGCTTGAGTGGTAAGTCTTGAGTATATATTACGAAAGTAAGTGATACAAAAAAAATGGTAGAAAAATATTTCATTGTAAGTATTGATAATTAGTGAATGAATTAAGTTGAATAATCACCAAACTCACCGGGATGAAATTGAAGAGATGTAAAGAACTAAATGGAGCTATTACAAAATGAAACGCATTGCATTATATCTTACAAATTAACTGATTAAATCTCATTGATAATCAGAAGACTAGCCACTATTTTTTAAAATGGTAGTATACCCTTAGACAAATCAGGGTATACCCTTATAATACCTTAGTGTGGTTAAGGGTTTTTGCCTTCGGCAGGTTAAGGTTAAGGTTTTCGCCTTCGGCAGGTTAAGGTTTAGGAAAAGGTTTTCGTCTTCGACAGGTTAAGGAGGTCAGGAGTTGAGGATAAGGTTAAGGATTTCGCCTTTGGCAGGTTTAGAAGTTTAGAAGTTTAGGAGGTGAGGGGGTGAGGATAAGGTTGAGGTATTGATTTTTATACACGTAGTACCATAAAAGTTATTTTCAAAAAGCACCAACGGTGGGTAATCAATATCTTTGTGTGATTAATTGCGCACCGTTGGTGCTTGGGAATTAGAATCGCATTATTTCATAGCCCTTGCGGGCTATGCTAATGCTCACCGCACCTTTGGTGCTATTCCAATGGGTTAAATTGAATGCTTTTGGAGCACAAAGCTCCTTAAAAGACATTGACAAAAAGCACCAACGGTGCGAAATAATTAGCCTTGGGTGAAGCCCAAGGCGAAAGGAAAATATTTTTAAAGCACCAACGGTGCGAAATAAATTGTGAATCCTAATGATCGTCGCACCTTTTTTGCATTAAGAATCAATGAGTAGATTTTGGTGTCTGCAATCAGAGGCATACAATTAATATCTACCAGCTACGAACTAAATTAGGTCTGAAAGTCTGAAGTCTGAACAGTAAACAGTGAAAAGTTCAAAGTAAAAAGTTTAAAGTTTTAAGTGGATAACGAACTGCGAAAAGCGAATTGCGAATAGCGAATTGCGAAAGCTAACTGGGAAAAGCTAACTTCTAAAAGCTATTTTGCTACGAGCTACCAGCTAATTGCTAAGAGCTACGCTGTCATTTGCTTCGGGTCATTGGTTGTCTTTCAACTTTCAACTTTCTACTACCAAACTGAAATTAACAATTACTTAATTTACCTTTAGGAAATTATCATAATTAATTCAGGAGATTGCGCCTCATTTCAGAAAGAAAGGTAGACAAACTGTTTTTGCATTTTCACTAATTGTTCAATTACAATATGGCAAAGACCAGAAGATTCAATCTCAACAAACCGTATCTTAATTTATTAGAGGCACTCGCAAAAGAAAGAACATTTCTGTCCATTGTATTGGCCGGATTTTTAATGGCGGCAATTATGACCGGTTATGGACAAGCAGCTATGTGGGTGGGATTCATGTTTGCTGCTTATGCGACAGTAGCAAACGACAGTATACAGTCATTGGGTACTTTTATAGAGAGCAATAAACAAAGGCCATGGTGGATACTTTGGCTATTTATCGGACTTATATTTCTTTGTACGGTAACGTTTAGTTACATATATTACGACGGGGATGTCACATATCAACGACTAACGGGTGCAGATGGTGCGACCCATTATCCCCATCCCGAGAATTTTAGTTTTTTTCAAATTATTGCTCCTCTTGTATTATTGATTCTTACACGGTTAAAAATGCCAGTGTCCACTACATTTTTGATGCTCAGTGTGTTTAGTGTAGATTCAGAGGGTATTACTTCGATGGTTGGTAAAAGTCTTTCAGGATATGTATTGGCATTTGTATTGTCATTTATAGTATGGTATGGACTGTACAACATCATTAAAAAATACTTTAAAAGTAGAAAACATCATATTGGGTGGTCTGTTATACAGTGGCTGGTAAGTGGAGCGCTTTGGTCTGTCTGGCTTATGCAGGATGGTGCCAATATTGCAGTATTTCTTCCAAGACAGCAAAGTTTAGTTCAATTTATTATTTTTGCGTCCACAATATTTTTTGGTTTAGGTTTATTATTTTACTTACGTGGTGATAAAATTCAGGAGGTGGTCAGCGAAAAAGTTCGTATTTCTGATGTGAGAGCAGCTACACTTGTCGATTTTACTTATGTATTATTGTTGATTTATAAATTGTTTATAAGTACTGTACCCATGAGTACCACGTGGGTTTTTCTTGGTACCATTGGAGGACGCGAAATAGCCGTCAATTTAGCCAGAAAGAAGGATGGCAATTCTCATAAGAAAAAAGCAATAGGCCTTATCGGCAAAGATTTTACAAAGGCGAGCATAGGATTAGTGATTTCCGTTGCATTGGCTGCCGCTGCTAACCCTGTTATAAGAAATGAAATAATGACCTTTTTTGCAAACTTGTTTAGTTAAACACAACTTAATTTCTGATAATGACAAAATTCCTCTTTTCCACTTTACTTTGTATATTTTCTTTCAGTTCAATCCATTCTCAATACGATGAAAAACCAACATTGATCGTTGCACTGCTCATCGATCAATTGCGGTATGATTATATCCCCAAATATTGGTATCATTATTCTGAAGGGGGTTTTAAAAAACTGGTATCTGAAGGCTATTTTAATGCAAATGCACACTACAGTTATATGCCCACTTTTACCGGGGTTGGCCATGCTACTATAGGCACTGGAACAACTCCTTCCCTGCATGGAATTGCAGGAAATAATTGGTATGACAGGAAGTCAAAAAGCCTGTTATACTGCGTCGATGACCCTGAAGTACACACTGTTGGTTCTGACAATGAAAGGGAAGGAAAGTTTTCTCCAAAAAATTTACTTGCTAATACCTTAGCCGATCAGCTTAAAATACTCAACCAAAAGAGTAAAGCGATCGGTATATCTCTAAAAGATCGGGGAGCCATACTTACAATTGGTCACCTGGGTGATGCGGCATATTGGTTTGATGCTGTGGATGGAAAGTTTATTACAAGCAGCTATTATATGGATGAGTTACCACCTTGGGTAGTGGCATTTAATGAGATGGATCTCCCAAGAAAACTCATGAGTTCTCCCTGGGACACCTATAAACCCATTGAGGAATACGTGCATTCCACTGATGATGATATGCCTTTCGAAGGAAAATTGCCGGGGTACCAGTCGTCTGTTTTTCCGTATGATTTACCAAAGCTCATGGAAGAATATGGTGTTGGAATTATTCGTACTACCCCTTTTGGTAACACGTATTCATTTGAATTTGCCAAAGAAGCAGTCATCAATGAAAATTTGGGTGGAGGAACCTTTACCGATCTTCTGAGTATCAGTTTATCCTCTCCTGATTATTTAGGTCATATGTTTGGGCCGCATTCAAAAGAGCTGGAAGATCACTACATCCGGTTGGATAGGGACATTGAAGAATTTTTAAGCTTCCTGGAGGAAAAATTGGGGAAAGATAATTTTCTGCTTGTATTAAGTTCTGACCATGGTGTAGCTGACATTCCCGCTTATGTTAAAGGAAATACCTCCTATATGCCGGATCGATTTCTAAAAGATTCTCTTCAAAGATATTCAGAGCAGGAGTTTGGCGAAAACGTCATAGAGTTTGTCATAAATGACCAGGTATATCTCAATTGGGAATTAATCAAAAATAAAGGATTGGATATTTCAAACATAAAACAAAATTTGGTCAGGTGGTTTGTTTTGCAGGATGGAATAGCCGGGGCATCTGATCCTTCCGGAGGTTTGTGTATTGCTGATGAAACCATATGTGCCAGCATACAAAGAGGATATAACCACAAAAGAAGCGGTGATATTTTCTTCGTAAAGTCTCCTGGATGGATTGATCAATATAACCTTCGTGGCGGCACAACACACGGAAGTCCATTTCCTTATGATACACATGTTCCTATCATTTGGTATGGCTTTAAAATTAAACCTGGAATTTCGCACGAACGTGTATCTATAAAGGATATTGCGCCTACAATTTCCAGCTTAATCGGACTAAGCTTTCCAAATGCGGCAACTGGTGTACCTATAACCGGTATATTAAATGCTGCGTTCCACATGGGAAAAAAGTAGGTTCATATTATTCAATATGTACTTCTACTCCCGATGTGATCACAACTGATGCATTTGGCAAAAGTTGGAGGCTATGTAAGTTTATATTTTCGTCTATTTCCAACGGATGCGGTCTGTTTCCCATAACGATCACTTCAGTCATGGGTTGGGGAGTTTGACTTCTATCCCAATTGCAAGGATTACTCCAGGAGCTGGATCTTGTCCCTTTCCACACGTAGCTGTCATCTTGAAGCCCATCCGCATATACACCGGTGAGATAATAGAGGTCAGTCACGGTCTGCCAGGCTATTTGTTGAAATTTTAAGGCCTGAGCAGGAGTAGGTGGAGTAAAATTTCCGCCCCACCACACTTGTGTCTGATGGGTCAAACCTTCAGGACTTTTACCGTGAATTACTGAAAAATGGATACAGGCGATAAAGTACTTCCCAACATCGGTAAGATGAATATCATCACTGAAAAGGTGGGAGATATCAGAAATGCCCGGAATGACTCCTGCCTGGATCGAATCGTGGAGTCTCGCCAGTCCTTGTCCACCCGGTATTAGTCTGAGGGGTATCTCCGGCTGAAATCGGCAATTAATGGTATCGATTACACTCTCCCACATCGGAAGATCATCTGACAGCCTTTGCCTCCAGGGATTGGAATCTGTATCATATGAACATCCCGTTGGAGTTCCACTATTAAGACAGTGCCACACTTCATACAGATACACTTGTTTTCCCGGATTAAAGTTTTGAAAATAGGTATAAAAGCTATCTGCATACTCATACGTTTCCACAATTCCCCATGGAGAAATATCTCTTGGCACAGATTCCGTTAAAATCAATGCATCAAAATCCCCGACTGGTAAACCGTATATGGTATCGTAAAAAGCTGCAGAATAAGGAGGATTTCCAGTATAGTCATTGGCCTCTTTTCTTTGCCACTGCCATCTTAATGGAGCACCGGGAATGGACTGATATACCCAATTCATACTTACAGAGGGGTCGTCGTCAGATAGGGATTTTGTCATATCCGGAACCTGATCACTTAGACTATGACCAACGTAAAATGCTTTGACATTCTGTGCCGATAACATATCGAGTACTAAAAGGGTAAAAGCAGATAAAAATACAAATTGTAAATAATGCATAGTCAGTTTATTATAGTTAGGACGAAATCCTTTTATTGGATTAGATCGGGATATCGATATTAATTCCCGCACAATGGATAAGAATTTTCATCTTAAAAGCATATAATGTTTACTTTATAATTATAAATTTATTCTCTAAAAATTTACTATTGCTACTTTAAGGTTATACTTGACGCCACAATTGCATCCTTTTCAGACATGATATCATTTATGCACAAAATAGACTTTGCTCGGCTGGTACGATGGACTTTTTGGATGACATTGGCTAATATAGGATATTTATGTTTTTTAATGATAAATGACATTCATTAATTGTACTTTTTTGAATAAGATTGTATATGTATATTAAAAGAAATTACGGGTTTTTTATGACGGTGAATTGGTCTAAGAAACCTTTCATCCTGGGTTTTCTCTACGCTTCTCTAATTGTAGCATTCCATTATTATGTAACACCTGTTACTTTGCCATGGCAGATCATTACGATTTTAGGTATAGCTATATCTTTTTATCTGGGATTTAAAAACAACAGCTCTTATGACAGAACTTGGGAAGCCAGAAAAATATGGGGTGCTATTGTCAATCATAGCCGAACTTTTGGAAATGGAGTGGTTTCTTTCGTTAGTCTTACTGATGAAACTGAGGAGGCGTATTGGCATAAGAAACTCATATACAGACATATTGCCTGGTTAACTGCCTTGAGGTATCAGTTAAGGCTAGGCAGAGAATGGGAACACAAAAAAGACAGGCTGGCGAAGCTTTACATCCCAAATGTGTGTGAGGCTTATTACGACAGACTGGAAGAGGAAATAGCACAGTTTGTAGAAGAGAAAGAATTAGAAGAGTATAAATCAGCTTCCAACATAGCCACACAGATCCTGGTACAACAAAGTATAGATATTCAGCACATGTATTCATGCAGTTTGATTGATGGTTTTCAATTTAAAAGACTCCATGAGATCACAGGATTGCTCTACGATGATCAGGGAATGTGTGAAAGGATCAAAAATTTTCCATTTCCCAGACAGTATGCATCCACCGCTTTATGGCTGACTTTTGTGTTTTGTGCCATATTGCCTTTTGGTATTCTAAACACGTTTCAGACCAATGACCTGTCCACCTGGATTTCTGTCCCGGTATCGGCTTTGACTACATGGGTATTTTTTTTGATGGAGAAAATAGGTGATTACTCCGAAAATCCATTTGAAGGTACATACAATGATGTACCTATCACATCTATAGCCAATGCCATAGAAATAGATCTGAGGGAAATGATAAAAGATACAAACATTCCATCCCCAATTCAAGAGGAAAATGGATTTTTGATGTAGGTTTTTAATTTACTCCATAGTCCTCCTGTTGATGGTTTTTCCAAAGAAAAGGGCATTGGCAAATATTTTACTGCCTCCCCACCAAAAACCCCGAAGGTTCAGATTGTCATTGATGGCAATTACTCTTCCGGAACCAGCACCATGAACTGTCACTGCAGGTGTTTCTGAAGCTAATGCTTCCAATCCTGAAGGGAGGTATCCCGAAAGTAAAGGCTCTTTTGAATATTTCAACGGACTGGCAAAAATATTTTTAGTGGGTTCATAAAAGGTATTACCCCTTCTGAAAACCGGAATATTTGATAAATGATAACCATACAATAAAGGGTGAGTAAGGTCAGCTTCTGTATTAAAAATGTTGCCACCAAGTACTCTTGAACCCATTATATTGGTTGCTGTGGAATAGTTATGGCCACTATAATCGGTATCTCCAGTAGATTTTGTTTTTAACTTCACCAAATTGTTGGAAGCAGCCCAATTAATGGCAGAACCAATTACAACAAGAGTTCCTCCACTTTTCACCCAATCGCTTATAGCTTGTGTGATGTTGTCGTTAAACCGATAGCTTCCTGAAGACATGATAATGGTATTGTACCTGTGAAGGGCAGTAGGGGAGATGTTGCGTATGTCGGTTTTTGTGAGTGGTATTTCATACCGGGTATCCAGCAGATGCCAGATTTCACCGGCATCATAACTGCTGACACTCCCTCCTACAAACAACATAGCCTTTGGCTTCTCTAAAATATCGACATTAGGATGTCCCAGAGTCATACTGTTGTCACCGTATCCGGAAGACAGTGCGTAAAAATCTATATTATAGGAGGCCGCCAGTCCTTCCAATAATGTTTGAATACCCTTGCCATCCAGTTCCTGATTTTGAACCGGTATCATGATACATCCTCTGTCAAAGGTCTTTACGATACCATCTAGTTCATAAATAATCCTTTCGTGGACGACGCCGGTACGTAATCCTGCATCTTGAATTTTGTACAGAGCTGCCGGAGTAAAATAATCATTCCAATTAAAAATAAAGGCATAAGGATCGTCAGAACCATACACTTTCCCTTTCTTGAATTCCATTTTTACAGGCTCGGAATCCATTTTGAGTCTCTTAATGGCATTCGCATTGACAGCATCGTATTGCAAGTTAAATGCAAGAGGCATGGTCCATGCGGAGACATCGTAAAAAATGCTGTCTTCGAACTCCGTTACATTTTCAAAAATGGTTTTGATCAGTTTAAATTGATATTGATCGGTTGGGACTACAAATGAATTTTCCGGTTCGTATTGGCGGTTACTGACGGTTACGGATTCTTCCAATGAATGCACTTTTATGTCATGGGCATGCAGGATTTCAACAAATCTCATCAATTTTGTTTGATCCTGATCGCTGATCAAATAGGCTTTATCCGGAAAGTTTTGCGCTTCCCTTCTCGCATCTTTATAGAATTTTCTTTTAAACTCCAGAAGTTCGTTTTTTAAGTGTATACCAGCTTCCTGGGTAGTCAGAGACGTAACCATTTGATTTCTGATAGTAAAAGGGAAATCAAGGAGTCCATGTACACTTTCCTGAAGGTGTCCACGAGAACTGGCCTGTTCAAACAAAATACCTACTCCTCCATTGATGTCGGGATAGGTGGACCCTTTTCCGTAGTAGAAGTCATCGAAACTGGCTTTTGTGTAATACAATGATTGAATGGAATCGAGACCTTTGGCATGAAACATTCCTATTTCTTCAGTGAGTATTTGGTTTTTTTGTGGCGTATTGGGATTGGTTCTGGAAGGTACCCCCGGTTGAAAAAAGAAAGTGGAGTTCGTACCCATCTCATGATGATCGGTCAGGATTTCCGGCTTCCATTCATGGAAGACTCTGATTCTTCCCTGCGATTCAGGATGAGTCAATAAAAGCCAGTCTCTGTTGAGATCAAACCAATAATGATTGGTCCGGCCCCTAGGCCATTCTTCGTTGTACTCCCTGTCATTGGGATCGCTGGTCAAGGTTTTGTTTTTGTGCATATTCACCCAGGAAGAAAACCGATGAAGACCATCAGGATTAAATGAAGGATCCAGAAGAATTATAGAATTTCGCAACTTTGCCTCTACTGTGGGATCCTGACCGGCGGCCAGGTAATACGCATTGAGTAATGCCGCATTGGAACCGCTCGGTTCATTCCCGTGGATGGAATAACCCTGGTATATGACCACCGGTATTTTTTCTATATCAATAGAATCGCTATTTTTGGGATTGGTGAGTTGGCGGTGTTCCTTTTTTAGCTTCTCCAGATTTTTATGGTTATCTGGGTGGGTTATGGTTAAGTATATAAGAGGCCTGTTTTCATGAGTGCGCGCATATTCAGTCATGGTTACCCTGTCAGATTTTTCGGCAATGGTACGCATGTACATAATGAGTTGGTCGTGTGATACATGCCATTCTCCCACCTGATATCCTAATACACTTTCAGGCGTAGGTATATCTTTATTATAAGAAATATCCGGTAGATAATAAGTCAGGTCTTTTTTTTGACTGAGTAAGTTTAGATTTATCAGCAGGAATATAGCAATGAGAAAAGTGTACTTATACATAAATATTCGTTATTTGGTTTGTATATTGATTAAATTTGTCCTCAATCTATTAAAAAAATATGTTTGGTATACTACTGATTGTCATTATTTGTTTATTCATCGCCTTATTATCTGTTAATTTATATTTTAGGTTAAAAATCTTAAAAATATACAGAAAACTAAGAGATAATCAGGTAGAATTTCCCGCATCTTATATTTTGAAACCCGACAAGTTGAAAAAAGAAATCATTCCCCGTTATCCGCAGTTTTCTGGAGACATTTTGAGTTTTTCAAAACACATGAGAGTTTCTCTGGGTTTGGCATTTGGAGTTTTCGTCCTATGCTGTTTTATTGGTTTTTATTATATGTTTAACCGTTAATCACCATAAGTGGTTTTAAAAAATAATGTATTGAACAAGGGTATCAAGATCGGGGTGTTTGGAGTTGGCTATCTCGGCAGGATACATTTGGAATGCCTGAGGGAAACAAAATTTGATATTTGCGGATTTTACGATCCGGATACAGAACTGTCAGCAAAGGTTCAAAAAGAAACGGGTATTCCATTCATTGCCAATCCGGAAAGTTTGATGAACATGTCAGATGCCATAGACATCGTTGCACCTACACCACTTCATTTTGAAATAGCACTCAGTGCCATTGAAAAGGGAAAACACGTATTCATCGAAAAACCAATATGCCAAACTCCTGAAGAGGCCCGTATTTTGATATGCAAAGCAAAAGAGATGAAAGTCATTGGACAAGTCGGACATGTAGAAAGATATAATCCTGCTTTTGTCTCTGTCGTAAATAAGAAAATTACACCGGGATTTATTGAAGCTCATCGCCTTTCTTCATTTAGTTCCAGGAATCACGATGTATCAGTGGTTTTGGACTTGATGATTCATGATCTCGATCTCATATTATTTCTTGTGAATTCTGAAATTGTGGATATTAAAGCCAATGGGATAAAAGTTATTCACGATACCATTGACATAAGCAATGCCCGACTCACTTTCCGCAATGGATGTGTTGCCAATATTACTGCCAGCAGGATCAGTATGAAGGATATGCGTAAGGTGAGAATATTTCAAAAAGATGCGTATATAAGCGTAGATTTTTTGATGAAGAAAACCCAGATCATTACGATGAGTGATCATGACCCCAACATTTCAAACCAAGACGGGTGGGTAATAGGAGATAGCACTTTTAAAAAGGTTATTCATGTAGAAGAATTAGCCAGCCAAACAGAAGATAATGCTATATTGGCTGAATTAAATGAATTTTGTGAAAGCATTTCATTTGACCGTCAACCAGGCGTAACATTGGAAATGGGCGCAAAAGCATTGGAACTGGCACATGAAATAGAAAACATAATAAATGAGGTGTAATCGCTTCTTCATATCATATCAAAAAATAATAGTGGATTGAAGACAGAAAGGAGAACAGATTTGATCATTTATCGATTGGGAGATTATTTTTCAGCCATTTTTTCATGGTTGTTTTTTTTTATTTTCCGTAAATGGATTGAATCCGGTCATTTTTCAATTGAAAGTATTTACACCGACCCCAAACTCTACTATGGACTTGCACTTGTGCCTGTGTTTTGGTTATTGATGTATTCTATATTTGACAAGTATAAAGATATATACCGCTTTTCACGGGCATCTACTCTGAAAAGGACTTTTTGGATCACATTGGTGGGAACATTCATTTTATTTTTCACCATATTGACAGATGACGAAGTGTTGACACACATCAGTTCTCTAAGATCTTTTTCGACATTGTTTTTGATGCACTTTTTCATTACTTCTATATGTAGAATGGCGGTATTGACCAGAGCCAAAAACAAGCTTAAAAAAGGTGTAGTTAGTTTCAATACAGTTATTGTGGGTGGGGAGAAAAATGCCCTCGATTTATTCGATGAAATTTCTAGCAGGCCTTATAACCTGGGACACAGATTTATTGGATTTATAAAAAGTAATGGGAATAGTGAAAACGCACTATCGGGGTATCTTCCTTGTCTGGGTCCCGTGTCCTCTCTTCCGACTTTGATAGAAGAAAACTATATTGAAGAGGTCATAGTTGCTGTAGAATCAACAGATCACCATAAACTAAATGCCATAATCAATATACTATTTGACTATTCTGACAAAGTATTGGTTAAGGTTATTCCTGATATGTACGACATACTGTTAGGGAAAGTTAAAATGACACATCTCTATGGCGCCATATTAATAGAAATAGAACAGGAGTATATGCCAAAATGGGAAGGTGTTCTGAAAAGGGTCACTGATTTAAGCATAAGTCTGATTGGCGGATTAATCCTTTTTCCACTTGTTTTGTATATTATAATTCGTATTCGATGGGATTCACCGGGTCCTGTGTTGTACACCCAGGAACGAATAGGTATGAATGGCAAACCATTTATGATTTATAAATTCAGATCAATGGTCAACAATGCCGAGATGCACGGTCCTCAACTTTCTTCAGAAGATGATGAAAGAGTAACGGCCTGGGGTAAGATCATGAGGAAGTGGAGGTTGGATGAAATACCACAGTTTTGGAATGTGTTGAAAGGTGAAATGTCCCTGGTAGGTCCTCGACCGGAAAGAAAACACTATATAGATCTTATTGTACAAGAAGCTCCTCACTATAAGCATCTTCTAAAGGTGAGACCTGGCATTACTTCCTGGGGTCAGGTAAAATATGGTTATGCATCTACTATTCCTCAAATGATCCAAAGACTGAAATACGATATTTTATATATTGAAAACATGTCCCTTTCTTTAGATATTAAAATTCTATTTTACACACTCCTTGTCCTGATTCAGGGCAAAGGAAAATAACTGTGCTATGGTAAGAAAATTCGGATTGATAGGTTATCCGCTGGGACATTCCTTTTCTCCTGGCTATTTTGCTGCTAAATTCTTGCAGGAAAATATCACAGATGCGATCTATGCAGCATACCCACTCAAACATATAGAGGAAATCAACGAATTGTTCAACATAGGAGTGACCGGACTAAATGTAACCATTCCTTACAAGGAAAAAGTCATAGAATTTCTGGATCACCTGGATGAAGCATCATCTCAAATAAAGGCGGTGAACACCATTTGGATAAAAGGTGGTAAAAAACTGGGTTTTAATACGGATGTGTACGGCTTTGAAATGAGTTTAAAGAATTTCCTGGATAGGGAAAAAGTAGAAAAAGCATTGATTTTGGGAACAGGAGGCTCATCAAAAGCAGTGCAATGGGTGCTAAAAAAAATGGATATAGAAGTGTGCCTGGTATCCCGCCAGAAAGGATATGTACACTATCAGGATATAGATAGATACATGATGAAAAAATACACATTGATAATAAATACTACACCACTCGGCATGCACCCTCATACGGATCTATATCCGGAGATTCCCTATCAGCATATATGTGAACAACATTTTTGCTTTGACCTCATATATAATCCTGAAAAAACAATATTTTTGACCCGTGCCGAAGTAAATGGCGCCAGGATATGCAATGGCCTGGAAATGCTTTCACTTCAGGCTGAAAAATCATGGGAAATATGGAATCAAAAATAAACTCTCCCGGAGTGCTTCTTCTGCCGGATTTTCAAGACACAAAAACGGCTTTTTCTAACCGGTCTGATAAAGAACTGAAGTTTATTTACTGGTTGTTTTCAATCATGAACAAAACCTGGCTCGTCAATTTGGGATCCCATGTAGGACTTTTTGCTGCGAAATGGAATCTACCCTTATTTAAAATGGCAGTAAAAAAAACCATGTTTTATCATTTTTGCGGAGGCGAAGACCTGGAAGATTCCAAAGCAATCATAGACCATATGTACCGATATAATGTCACCAGTATTTTGGATTATGGGGCAGAAGCCAAATCTACACCAGAGGAATTGGATTTTGTTGCAGATCAATTCAAGAGAACCATAGAGTTTGCCGGTGGTTATGATGCTGTTTCGGTCGTCAGCATAAAAGTGACGGGAATTGCTTCCAACACGGTTTTGGAGAAGATGCAACAAAAGGGAGATTTTACAACAGAAGATGAAGCAGCCAGCCAAAGAATGTGGAAACGCTTGCACGATATTTGTAAATTGGGTGCAGAAAATAAGGTGAAAATTTATGTAGATGCTGAAGAAAGTTGGATTCAGGATGCCATAGATGACATTGTATACAAGCTCATGGAAACCTATAACAGGGAAAATTCTATTGTGTACACTACCTACCAGTTATACAGACATGACAAATTGGCCCAGTTAAAAAATGACCATGCCACAGCCAAAGAGAAAGGGTATATTTTAGGAGCTAAATTAGTGAGAGGTGCTTACATGGAAAAGGAAAGAATCCACGCAGAAGAAATGGGAAATACAAGCCCTATTCACCCCAATAAGGAAGCCGTAGACCGGGATTATAATGAAGCCATAATGTATTGCCTACAACACATCGAGGATATTTCCCTTTGTTGTGCGACCCACAATATTAAAAGCAGTCAGTTGATGGCAGAGCAAATCGTGGCTTTAAAATTAAAGAGAAACCATCCTCATTTACATTTTAGTCAGTTACTTGGTATGAGTGACTTCATTACCTACAATTTGGCCGCAACCGGTTTTAATGTATCAAAACTCATTCCTTATGGTCCGGTAAGAGATGTCATTCCATATCTGATCAGGAGAGCACAGGAAAATTCTTCTGTGACTGGTGAAATGAGCAGGGAATTGGATGTGGTGGTGAGGGAAATGAAAAGGAGAGGGATAAAGTGAGTGGTGTAAAATGATATGGATGGCATTAAAACTCGCCAATAGATAAAAGCACAGAGGTGCATGCGTTTTCTGTAATGATATCCTTTTCTCTCGCTTTTTCTGCTAACCTGCGATTCTCGGCTCCGGGGTTGAATATAATCCTTTTAGGATGTATGCTCAGAAGGTAATCTTCATGTTCCTCCTGCATTTTTTCACCCATGTAGATGGTAATGGTATGAATGTCCTTTAACTCAGGATGCCCTTTTACAATGGGAACACCTAAAATTTGACCTTCCCTGCCACCTATGGCCACGACATTGTATTGCATTTGTATCAATTTAATCAATGCCTGATATGAAGATCTAAACTTATTTAATGAAGCTCCAAATACCAATGTTTTTTTATTATTTTTATGATTCATTTATAGTTTGCAAATTCTTACATCATTCTTATGAAATCTATCAAATTAACAGTTATACTACTGGTTTTAGTTGCTTGTAATGTGGAAAAAGGCAAAGATATCGCAGATTTAGAGCCCAATAGTCCCTCCAATATCATTTTCGAGTTGGCAGATTTTGAAAAAACACCCCAGGATGCCATCGATTCTTTGATTTCAAAATATACTCCTTTTACTTTAACTACTGATGTAGATCAATTATCGGAAAATGAAAAGAAATTGATCACCAGTATAATGAAAGCCGGTGTGATCATGGATCGATTGTTTTGGTATCAGGCCTATGGCGACAAAGAGACATTATTAAATGATATTTCCGATCCAAGATTGAAAGCGTATGCCGTTATCAACTATGGCCCGTGGGATCGACTGGGAGGTAATCAACCATTTATATCCGGAGTAGGCAATAAACCAGCCGGTGCCAATTTCTATCCTACTGATATGACAAAGGAAGAATTTGATGCAGCTGATATTCCGGGGAAAGCGGATTTATACTCTTTTATAGAAAGGAATTCTGATGGTGATTTAGTAAATATACCCTACAGTGTTAAATGGAAAGAGGAGTTAGAAATGGTCGCTGCTTTACTGAAGGAGGCCGCTGAATATTCAGAGAATGAGGCTCTCACGAAATATTTAAAGCTCAGAGCAGAAGCCTTACTGACTGACGACTATCAGGAAAGTGACATGGCATGGCTTGACATGAAGGATAATCGTTTAGATGTAATTATCGGCCCAATTGAAAATTATGAAGATCAGCTATTTGGTTATAAGGCTGCTTTTGAATGTTTTATATTGATAAAAGATATGGAGTGGAGTGATAGGTTGTCCCGGTATGCCGATTTTCTCCCTGATTTACAGAAGGGTCTGCCAGTGCCGGAAGCTTATAAGCAGGAAGAACCCGGAAGTGATACGGAACTCAATGCCTATGATGTGATCTGGTATTCAGGAGATTGTAATGCAGGTAGTAAAACCATTGCCATCAATCTGCCTAATGACGAAGAAGTACAATTGCAGAAAGGCACCCGGAGATTACAACTCAAGAATTCGATGCAGGCCAAATTTGAAAAAATATTATTGCCTATTTCTGAAGTCCTTATACATCCCGATCAAAGAGACTTGATACATTTTGATGCCTTTTTTTCTAATACGATGTTTCATGAAGTGGCTCATGGGCTGGGGATCAAAAATACCATTAATGGAAAAGGTATGGTGAGATTGGCTTTGCAGGAACACGCCTCAGCTTTGGAAGAAGGTAAGGCCGATATGCTGGGTCTGTATATGATCAAACAATTGCATGATAGAGGGGAACTGGAAGGTGACCTAAATTCCTATATCGTGACGTTTATGGCAGGAATTTTCAGAAGCGTTCGTTTTGGAGCTTCCTCTGCACATGGCAAGGCCAATATGATTCGCTTTAATTATTTCGACGAATTTGGAGCATTCTCCCGTGACGAAGAAGGGTTTTACACTGTTGATTTTGAGCGATTTGATTTGGCTATGAATTCGCTCTCTGAATTGATTTTGCGTCTGCAAGGGGACGGAAATTATGATGGAGTTGATGAGTTGGTGAAAGAAAAAGGTGTTATAGGCGAGCAACTTCAAGAGGATCTGGATAGATTATCAGCCCTGGGTATTCCTGTCGATATTGTCTTCAAACAGGGTGGGGAAGTATTGGGATTATAAATGTGATAGAGAATGAACGAACAGGAAACATCGACATTGAGAACTTTAGTAGATGCACTGCCTTTAGGTTACCTTTATCTTCTGTTATTGGGTATTGTTAGCGACTCCATATTTTATGGATTGATAGGGATAAACATTATTAGCTATTCCACTATTCTGGACGTATTACTCGGCCCTGTAGTTCATCTTACTGAAAGTTTAATGTTTCCTATAGCTATCATTTTGATGCCCGTTTTAATGTATTTTTATTTGAAACTTGTTATAAAAATCACGACTCGAAAAAAGAAAAATTCCCCGGATCTTATGGTAAAATTTTCTTTAAACCGAACCTGGATGATCATGACAGCCATTGTCATTTTTTCTGCTTTTATTGGATTTGGTCTGGGTGGAGGTTATGTTACGAAGGAAAAAATTAAGCAGGGCGAGTTTACCAGTTCTACCAGAATCAGTTTTATGGATGGTAAAGCGGTAGATGTAAAAGTAGTGGGCAATAACAGCACTTATATTTTTTATGTAGAAGAAGGTAATCGTTTTGTTACAGTATCGCCCATCTAAAACAATATTTCTAAAATAGAGAAGATAGGGGGATGAGGTTTTCGCCTTCGGCAAGTTAAGGTTAAGGTTTTTGCCTTTGGCAGGTCGAAAAAACTGTAAACGGTAAACAGTGAACTGTAAACGGTCAGAAAGTCAGAAAGTCAGAAAGTCAGAAGGTCAAAAAGTCAGAAGGTCTGAAAATCGAAGGTGAACGGTGAACGGAAAAAGGACAAGAGTGAACGGTCAACATTATTTAGGCATTAAGAAATTTCGAGCTACGAGCTACGAGCTATGAGCTAGGAGCTTCGAACTATTTTTTTATCAACAAATAATAATATCTCTTAATATATCATTTAATTGTTAAATTTACTGTCTGTGCAATACTTGTGCAGCCAAACCAATCGTTTTTGGATTTTATTTGTTCAAAAGTCTTAACAAAAATAATCAACACACCCATGTTTAGTTTATTTCAAAACCCTGTAGAAACCGACGAAGCCGTAAGAGAAAATATCTTAGATCTGATAGCTAAAGGAGGCCCGATAGGAATCATTATCGTTTCTATTCTCCTTATATTATCAGTGATCGCTATGTATATTTTCATAGAAAGATGGCTCACAATAAAACGCGCCGGCAAGATCGATGAAAATTTTATCAATAATATTCGTGCATCTGTCATGGCAGGCAATATTGAAGGAGCTAAAGCTTTGTGCAGAAATACTGATTCTCCCATAGCCAGAATGGTAGAGAAGGGTATAATGAGAATTGGAAAACCACTTAGAGACATCGACGCATCTATAGAAAACGTAGGTAATCTGGAGGTTTTCAAGTTGGAAAAAAACCTTTCGACATTGGCATCCATAGCAGGAGCCGCACCCATGATCGGTTTTTTCGGAACTGTGACTGGAATGATTCAGGCTTTTTACAAAATGGCCTCAGAACAGAATGTGACGCCTGACGTACTCGCAGGAGGTATATATCAGGCCTTGATCACGACTGCCTTTGGATTGTTTATTGGAATTATTGCCTTTATTTGTTATAATTTATTGGTTGCCAATGTGGAAAAAGTGGTATTTAAAATGGAAAGGACGACAGTAGAATTTATGGATCTATTGCAGGAACCTTCTTCGATATAGAATTTGTATATAAATCCATTACAATTCTGGCAATTGAAATAATGTTGTAATCATGAAAAACAGGAATAAGATAAGTGCAGAGTTTTCCATGTCCTCTTTGACGGACATCATTTTTCTATTGCTTATCTTTTTCATGCTGACATCTTCATTGGTACAAATCAATATGGAGTTGCCCAAATCAGATTCAAAAACAGTAGCGCCAACAGATCTTGCAGTCATGATCAGGAAAGACGGCACGGTTACGGTCAATGGCAAAAGGACAGCACCAGCAGATCTTTCTAAGAGAATTGCCTATGAAATAAGACGCCAAACAAATAAGGATAATGCAACCATCAATATCATTCCGGAAACCGGGACAGAGTGGAGAGAAGTATTCACTGTAATGAAAATTGCCAGTTCTTTGGATGTCAAAGCCATAATATCTACTCAACCTCCAAAAGGATAATTTCAAATGGGCTTAAAAAAGAGAAGTAAAGTCAGTGCAACTTTTAATATGTCTTCTTTGACGGATATCATATTTTTATTATTGATATTTTTCATGCTGACTTCATCACTGGTTTCACCCAACGCGCTCAATTTACAGTTACCTGGAAAAAGGGCTGCCACTTCGACCGCTCCTTCAAATACCAATACTATTCGAATCGACAGGGCTGGTATCTACTATTATAATGATAGCCGGATTAACATTACTGCCATTTCCAGAGAATTAAAAAGTTTAAAAGATGCCAATAAAAATGCATCCATAATTATCCGCACCTCTCCCAGAGCCTCCGTCGATCATGTAGTTGCCATCATGGATCTAGCCTGGAAATACCAGCTAACCGCCGTAGTTGATGAAACTGATTAGGGGGTATTTGTTGTTATAGGCATGTATAAAGATATATTGGCATGTTGCGGGTTCCACCATTCAGGTTTACCCGGATCAATAAGAAAAGCATGGAAAATTTTACATTACAAGGCGAAGACAGAAATAAACAGATTGGTTTGATCACCAGCCTTGTCATACATGTTTTTTTTATTCTCATCTTTTTTTTGCAGTTATTTACACATGAAGTTCCTCTCCCGGGACAGAAGGGCATATTGATCAACTTTGGCCAGGCAGATGTGGGAAGTGATGACCTTTATGAAGAATCATGGATGGGAGATGATTTTGAAACCATAGAAGATGAAGCCTCTCAACCTCAGGAAGAATCGTCAGCCGCTGCTGCTCCCGAAAAAGCCGATATAGATGAAACTGAAATAAGACAAGTCACTGATAAAATAAGCCCGGTTCCTGTCGAAGATAAAAAGCAAACTACGACTCAACCTTCAGAAAAAGAATTGCAGGAAGAAAGAGAAAGACTCCAGCGGGAAGAAGAAGCCAGAAAACGAGCTGCTGAAGAAAAAAAGAAACAAGAACTAGAAGAGCAAAAGCGAAAATACGGTCAAATACTCTCGGGTGGAGAGAGAGCGGGTACAGAACCCGGAGACAGAGGAGACCCATCCGGCGAACCCGATAAATCCATCCTGGACAACCTGACAAAAGGAGCTGGGAACATAGGTGGTGGATTGACGGACAGGAGAGTTTTGTTCGAACCCGAAGTAGTAGATCGATCTCAAAAGACAGGAACAGTGGTGGTGTCCATCTGCGTCAATAGCAGGGGAGATGTTGTGTCTCAAAGATTTACTCAAAGAGGTTCCACCACTACCGATAAGCAACTGGTTGACATTGCCATTGATGCGGCCAGTAAGTACAGGTTTGAAAGGGGTGCGCTCGATGAACAATGCGGAACCGTCACTTTTATATTCAGAGTGCAATAAGCATTTATTTTCCACCCAAATAACTGAATACCTGCCTTACAAATCCTTTAAAAAAAGGTAAAAACGGAAGAGAAGTCAAAATTGGAGATTCCTCCAGGACGCTGGTTTTACCATCCAGAAAAGCCAGTATTTTATTGACTTCATTTTTTGTAAACAGTATATCGAAAATCTTTTCACCCGAATATTGCTGAATTAGAAAAACGTCGAGCAGCGTCCTGTCGTAAAAGTAAAACTTGCTTCTGAAAAAATAATGAAGATCTTTGAGATCCTGACCTTTTTCTATGGCTCCTGCTATAGCCTGGGAATGTTCAACAATTCTTTTGAAGGCATACCCGGATGACGGCTTTACAGCACCTCCTGCAGTACCGATATGTAAAATCCTGTTCGTATTGTGTTTCCAAAAAGGATAGGAAGTCATGGGAATAATGCCAAACTCTTCTTCTTTGATGATGTAATCCTCAATCTGCAAATACTGTCTGATATACTCCTTTATATGTTGATTGTATTCATCCTTTGGTAAAATTTCATTCGAGAATATGGCTATTTCAACCAGTGCTTCATACTCTGATACAGGCAAGACATAAAAAAAACGTATTTCACCTTCCTGAGGAATTCTAAAATCCATAAAAATGGCTGAAGAAGGGTTGAAAACTGGTTTTTTTGATTCTATCATCCAGCCTTTAAAATGCTGGGAAACATGTAATTGCGATTCTTTTTCCCAGCCTTTATCCAGGAAGCCTTTGAAAATCTGTTTTCCTTTGTACTTACCCATATTGGTGTACACAATCACTTCATTAGCCTGTTCGGATATGGATTTAATGCTTTCGTGGAGATAGGTAATATTGGGAGCCTGATCAATTTTCTTGTGTATGAACTTGTAAAAGGGGGCTGAACGCAACATTTTGTACTTGTATGGATGAATGTCCATATCCAGGTGTGAAGATTTGCTGTAAAATTGAAAAGTGGAAAAAGTATTGGTGAGTAATGGATCAAAAAATCTGGATTCCTTGTCCCAAAAGCACCATGTCCGATCGTTGTTATTTTTGTGGTCCTGTTCTATGATTAGAATTTGTAAATCTGATAAACCCTTATCAATCAATTCCATGGTGAGGTTTAGACCTGCTGCCCCTCCTCCGCAAATAATTATGTCATAGATTGCTGTCATATACTTGGAGAAAGATAATTATATTTCGCTTCTTTCTGGGAAATTTGTTTGCTTCGATTTTTGTTTTTTACAATACTTTTTGAAACCGTATGTCATTGATTCGCAATTATAGAGAAACTTTAGATTTTTTGTATAACCGTTTACCTATGTTTCAGCGCATAGGTGCAGCGGCTTACAAAAAGGATTTGAATAATACTATAGCACTTGCCCACAAACTGAATAATCCTCAGAAGTCTTTTCCCACCATTCACGTTGCCGGCACAAATGGAAAGGGTACAGTGACCCATATGATAGCCGCAGGTCTGATGGCACAGGGTTTCAAAGTGGGGATTTATACATCCCCTCACTACAGGGATTTTCGCGAGCGCATCAAAATAAATGGTCAAATGATGGATAAAAAAGAGGTCATCACTTTTGTCCGTATGATGGAAGAGACTATAGATGAAATAAAACCATCCTTTTTTGAGATCACTTTTGTTATGGCTCTGTATTATTTCAAAAAGGAGAAGGTTGATTTTGCAGTCATTGAAACCGGTTTGGGTGGTAGGTTAGACAGCACCAACATCATTGCACCTCTATTGTCGGTCATTACCAATATATCTTTCGACCATCAAATGTTTTTGGGAAATACCCTTCCTAAAATCGCCATGGAGAAAGCGGGAATCATCAAAGCGAAAACTCCTGTACTGATTGGAGAAAGGCAGGAAGAAACCAAAGAGGTCTTTCTCTCAAAATCAAAAGAGATGGATAGCCCATGTTACTTTGCCGAGGATATGATCCGGGTCGATGAGCAAAGGAATATTAGCTACAAAAAGGAAGTCATTGTGCATTCACTGAAAATGGATATAGATGGACCTTTTATTAAAAAAAATCTGATTACTTCCATGGCTGCTTTGGTTTTGTTGAAACAAAGAGGTGTTGACATGGAGTGGTCAAAACTGCTATTTATATTTAATCATTTTAGCACTCACTTAATGTATTTAGGTCGATGGCATTGGTTATCAAGAAATCCGGATGTATTATGCGACAGTGCACATAATGCTGCCGGTATAGAACAAACAATGAATACCATTCTGTCAATGGGTTATAATAACATTCATTTCGTTTTGGGTTTTTCTGATGATAAGGATCTGGCTTCAATATGGCCTCTTTTACCTGTAAACGGAAATTATTACTTTGCAAAGGCCAGGGTACCAAGAGGTATGGATGCAACAAAATTACACTTACTGGCAAAGCAAGCTGGTTTTTCAGGAAAGCCATACAGCAGTGTAAGGAAGGCATTGGCAGCAGCCAGAAAAATATCGGGATTGGATGATCTGGTTTACGTTGGCGGCAGTATATTTGTAATAGCTGAAGTGATCTAAAATAAAATTCAATGTACGTAGGTCCACACAGATCGGAAAAAGACCTTGAAGCCATTATTGCGCTGCAGCGCATTAATATGGAAGATGCATTGCAGGAAGGCGAAATCGCTGCAGAAGGATTTGTGACCATCCGGTATGATGTCCCTACATTGGCTTCCATATGCGGATCCCATCATCACATAATAGCCAGCGATAGTTCTGATTTGGCTGGATATGCCCTGGTATTGCTTAGAGATAAAGCTCATTTAGTACCTTTCCTTGAGCCTATGATGGGTGTTTTAAATGGTATTTCTTATCAGGGAAAAAATTTGCCGGATTTTTCCTGGTTTATTATGGGACAGGTATGTGTCGCCAAAGCATACAGGGGTAAAGGCGTATTTGAAAACTTGTACAATGCCATGAAATTAGAATATCATAATAATTTTTCTCTGATCATCACCGAAATTTCCGGAAGGAATACCCGTTCCATTCGGGCGCATGAAAAGGTGGGTTTTAAAACACTTCACAGTTTTAAAGACGATAGAGGAGGGGATTGGTACATTGTAGGACTTCCGATGTTTTCATAACCTTTTACCCTAAGGCATGTTATATTTTAATGAATATGAGTAACAGGAAAATAGCAATTGGCATCGGCGGTAGCAGTGGTTCCATTTACGCTTATTTACTTTTACAAAAATTGACAAAAGTAAATAACCTGGAAGTGGGTGTAGTCATGTCCGAAAATGCTTTAATCAATTGGGAGATTGAAATAGGACACTTTTCTACAGATCTTTTTCCATTCCGATTTTACAAAAATAATGACTTTTTCGCCCCTTTTGCCTCTGGATCAGCTCAATACGAAATCGTGGTTATCTGCCCATGTTCTATGGGACTTCTGGGAAGAATTGCCAATGGTGTTTCCGGAGACCTCATTACCAGGGCAGCCGATGTCGCACTAAAGGAAAGACGAAAATTAATTATAGTACCAAGGGAAACGCCATATAATTCCATACATTTGGAGAATATGCTGACACTAACGCGGGCAGGAGCCATCATATGCCCGGCAACACCTTCTTTTTATAGCAAACCCTCTACCATCGAAGAAGTATGCAATACAGTTGTGGACAGGGTAGTGGATCTTATGGGCTTACAGGTGGATACCTTCAGATGGGGTGAAGATCAGTAATCAACGCTAGTCATGTAAAGATTTATATTACATTTGCTTTATGCGTGAGATTAGATACTATATTGGATATCCTGTGGCATTTATTCGCCTATTGGTCATCATCATATCCATGGCGATTTGTATAGCAGCTTATCTGGTAAGTCTAATTTTCATTTCCCATACACCTGAGAGGGCTTTCAAGTTACGAAGGATGTGGTTGAGTTTTGCTCTATGGGTTTTAAATATTGATGTACAACTTGTTGGCAGACCTGTTCATCAACCAGCCTTATACGTTTGCAATCACCGTTCTTTTACTGATCCTGTCATATTGTGCAGGTATCTTGATGCCTATGTCATAGCCAAGGCTGAGGTAGCTTCGTATCCCATCATCAATAAAGGTGCGGAGTTAACAGGAGTGGTATGGGTGAAAAGAGAAAATACCAACTCACGGAAAGATACCAGAAGCAAAATGATAGAGATTCTTCAGAATGGTTACAATGTGCTCGTGTATCCTGAAGGAACTGTGGGTCAGGAAAAAGGAACTTTGCCTTTCCGGAAAGGTACATTTGAAGAGGCCGCCAAATATGGATTTCCTGTCATTCCTATAGCTTGCGAATACAAATCACCCAGAGATCTTTGGACGATTTCCCATCTTGTTTTATTTTATTTTCATCAATTTTCGAAATGGAAAACAGAGGTAAAGTTAGAGATTGGTCAACCTTTTCATTCCACCTCTGGAGAAGAGTTGCATGAAAAATCCTATATATGGATCAATGAAAAGATCCGTAGTATGCAAGAAGGATGGTCTGAAGCATTTGTATAGAAATGTAACGTCCAGGATCGGGTTTTATACAAAGGAGAATGATTAAAATAAAAAAGCTCTGAAGGAGAGAAATATCATAGCCCTGGACTTCAGCCCAGGATTAATTAATGAAATAACAGGTAAATTTTAAACAGATGAAAAGAAATAATGTATGAGAATAGCGTTGTATCTAATCGTATGTATCTGTCTTTTTTCCTGTAGAAAAAGCGATAATATTAAAATTATCTATAATGATAAGGGCTTAAAGGTGGATGGAAAAAGAATGAATATGGATGAAATGGGCATCCATCTTAAATCTATAACAGCGGGAGGAGATACTCCCATCATCCGCCTTCAAATATACCAGCAAGCTACAATGGGTGAAGTTTCAGAAATCAGGAAAAGAATTCATGAAGCGGCATTCAAAGATGTCAGGGCTTATGTCAAATAGGGTGAAATCGTTGTAATCGGTCGTCTATTTAGATAATTGTAAGAATTCTGTAATATACCGGTTTACCAAATCGGGCTTTTCATGAATTACCCAGTGTGTAGCATCCGGAATTCTTTTAATGGTAAGTTGGGGTACATATTGTTCTAAACCATATAGGTTGGATAGCAATATTGCCTTGTCTTTTTCACCCCAAATCACCAAAGTAGGAACATATACCATGTGATTGTTTGATTCCAGGCCATATCCGTATTTCACTGCAGCCCGGTAATAATTCAATGCTCCAGTGAGAGCTCCAGGTTGTGACCATGCCTGTATATAGGCTTTTATATCAGCTTGGGTGTATATCCCGGATTGCAACCCTTCATTCAGAACGATGTTGACCAATGCCTCATAGTTATTATGGGAGAGTATATCTTCTGCTTTCGCACTGTTGAAAACGTACATATATCCACTGGCTTTTTGTTGTAAAGGGTTAGTAGAAAGTTCTCTTTGGAAAATAGCCGGATGTGGTGAGTTAATGATTATGAGTTGGTTTAGAAGTTCGGGATAAGCCATGGCAAACAACCATGCGACAATTCCACCCCAGTCATGAGCCACCAGAGTACATTTTTGATGCCCCAGCTTTTTTGTTAATTGCCGTATATCTTCAACCAATATACTGGTCTGGTATTCTTCAATTGTTAAAGGTTTTGAAGACAGATTATATCCTCTCATATCCGGAGCTACGGCTATGTATTCTTTACTTTCCCTGAAAGCGTGTAACTGATTTTTGTATTCATACCAAAACTCAGGAAATCCGTGAAGAAATACAATGAGGTGTTGACCATTTCCCGCCTGAGCGTAGTGGAGGGTGACATTGTTAACATCAATATAATGGAAGTTCATATGAAGAAATAACTTATTCTTGTCTCGTGTCAGGAACGAACTTCATCGAAAGTGAATTGACACAATGTCTTGTATTTTTGGGTGTAAGTCTTTCGCCGGCGAATACGTGTCCTAAGTGGCCTTTGCATTGGGTGCAAACGATTTCTATTCTTCTCCCATCTGCATCGGGTACACGTGTAACAGCACCCGGTATTTCGGCATCAAAAGCAGGCCAACCACACCCGGAGTCAAATTTATCAGAAGACCTGTAGAGGAGTGTATTGCATTGTCTGCAAATGTATTGACCGGGAGAAAAGTTTTTATCATACTCCCCTGTAAAAGGCCTTTCTGTTCCTTTATGAATAATAATTCTTGCCTCCTCAGGTGTTAAAGGATTTAATTTAATGCTCATGGTTAACTTTTTGTAAATGTGAAAATTTGGTCTGAACTTTCTCCAGTTTAGGATGTACGACAAAACGGCAATAAGGAGCAAAGCTGTTGTTGTTATAATAATCCTGATGGTATCCTTCAGCTGTGTAGAATTCCTCCCCCGAACTTACCTCTGTAACTACTGGATCATCCCAGAGTTTTGAAGCTACTTCGTTTATAGATTCTTCGGCTTCTCTTTTTTGCTCTTCATTATGGTAGAAGATCACGGATCTGTATTGAGTCCCAACATCATTGCCCTGTCGGTTTAACGTTGTGGGATCATGGCTATACCATAAAATTTCCAAAAGTTGAAAGTATGTGACCACTGTAGGATCAAAAAATATCTGTATGACTTCAGCATGTCCGGTTTTCCCTGTACAAATATCCTTATATTTTGGGTTTACCAAATGCCCGCCCATATAGCCGGAAACCACCTTATGCACTCCTTGTATATTTTGAAAAACCGCTTCGACGCACCAGAAACATCCTGCTCCAAAAGTAGCTACTTGTAAATTTTTATCTTGAAGGTTTTCAGTCATTTCGCATTCTTTAAGTGTAGTTGTATTTATGATCACAGAACCATATGCGAAACAAGGAAAAAGGGGAAATGTTTGTGAAGATTGATAAACGGAAATCTTTGAATACCATACATTTCTGATCATTCGATATTATTATTGTTTTATCACACCGGAATTAAATTAAATTTGAACAAAATACTTTGATTAAGCTAATAATAATCATATATTTGCACCCCGATTGGGAGATGACCAAAAATTAATAGTTTTTTTGTAAATCTATCCATTGCTTTAAAGAAGTAATGAGCCAATAATTAATAGAGAGATAGTAAGATGTGGCAGAAGTAGCCTGTCTAAAAATATATCGCGGGGTGGAGTCCCAAAAGTATTCGGGAGTAGCTCGTCGGGTTCATATCCGCCAAAAGGGCGGACGTTGTTTCAAGTCCATTTTTGATAGAATGGACAATTAAAATAAAAAAATGTGCCTAAAGTGGCACATGAATAATAAATCGCGGGGTGGAGCAGTTGGTAGCTCGTCGGGCTCATAACCCGAAGGTCGTTGGTTCAAGTCCAGCCCCCGCTACAGCAAAAGCCGGTCTCTTCGAGGGCGGCTTTTTTTATTCTCATCCTTTCCAGATGCCTTTGTATGAACAAAGATGTATACACCGTCTACGTTTTATTTTCCCGAAAGTTTGATAAAATTTATATCGGGTCTACTTCAAATCTTATCCAAAGATTTTATGCACATAACACTCTGGGCATAAAAGGATGGACTATCAAATTTAGACCTTGGATCGTAGTTTATACGGAATACTTCTCAGACATAAGTCAGGCTCGTAAAAGAGAAAAATACCTCAAATCTTATCAAGGAAGAAAATTCTTACGAGAATTCATTGATTTGAATTATCCAAACTAAACTTGCGTCGGGCTCATATCCGCCAAAAGGGCGGACGTTGGTTCAAGTCCAGCCCCCGCTACTCCAAAAGCCGATCTCTATGAGGTCGGCTTTTTTTATACTCATCCTTTTCAACTGTCACCGTCTACGTATTATTCTCGCGGAAGTTTAATAAGATTTATATCGGGTATACTTCCAATCTTATCCAAAGATTTTATTCTCATAACTCCTTGGGCAAAAAAGGATGGACTATCAAATTAGACCGTGGATTATCGTTTACACCGAATACTTCTCAGATATAAGTCAGGCTCGTAAAAGAGAAAAATACCTCAAATCTTATCAAGGAAGAAAATTCTTATGGAAATTCATGGATTTGAATTATCCAAACTAATTCTCATGGCGTAAAAACTGTATTAAAAAAAGTTCACTCCCAACATTCAATACATAATAAACAGTAGTCTTTTTGTACATTGCAATAAAAATCCAGAGTTTTGGACGGATTTCATAACTTGGACATAATTTTGCTTCTATCTATGTTTGAATTAACTTTATCATTTTGGAGTCATTTAAAAAGTGGTTTCTTCTTATAAGTATTGGAGTATTATCTTCCATAAATTGGTTGGTCGGCCAACGTACAATTTTCTTTGATAATCCACCAGCAGATTCGGCTTTTACAATTCAGTTTATTGCCCTTGGTGATTCATCGCGTCGTTTTGAACAATTGCAATCTTTGGGCAATGTTTTAAAAGAGTTTATTCCCGAAAAAGGTTTATACAGATACAGTCTGGGATATTATGGAGATCGCAGCCAGGCTGAATCAATTTTAATTACAGTCCGTGCAGCAGGTTTCAGAGATGCGTTTTTCAGGGTGATTCCTGTGAAGCCAACTCATTCATCTGAGCCTGTGGATACGTCAAGTGAGGAATATTTTGATGTAGTTAAACCCGTCATAGAAGATAGACCAGAAGCAAGTCAACCAAGTGGCCTAAAGTCAGTGGCAGCGCCTGATATAATATCTGGAGAATTGTCAGTTCCCCCGGAGAAAAGTAAAGTCCGAATTAATATGCTATACACCGGAAAAAGTTTTGGAGTACTGGGTAAAACCAGATTTCAGTCAGAACATGAATTGGTCACGGCTTATGCGGTAGAAAATGATATTAAGTTTAAACTGGTGAGCCATGCCTGCTGGCGCGCTAAAGGACTGACTGTTTTCCTTCCTTCAGAAGAGCCGGAAGGGGAAGAACTGGAGCTTATACTGAACCAAAGAAACCAATGGGAAGACCTTGGTTCAACAGAAGCACTGATGACCCATAATGTACTTTTGTTTCAGGATCCCGATCGCACAGACATCGATATGCTGCGCATCTTCCTGAATAGCCCCAATCTTGGCATCACCTTTCCTGAAACAAGACCAGTACAAATCAAATTGTACCGCACCCATATATATGGTGATCAAGAATGCTTTATCGTAGAAGAGCCTGACGCAGAATGGCCTTCAGATATATCCCACTGGACCATCGGTGAGATCAACAAAATTGACTTTGGTAAGAAAGGCAGATTATTAGAATTACCATACAATCAGGGTGGTTTCGGGCATCGCGCCACAATGCTAAAAAAACTAACATCAGAGATAACGGCCAGTGACGGAAATGTTGTAAAAATAGATATGGGGCATCGCAATGCGGATTTTGATGTTTCAAAGGTTCAGCGTAGCAGGTTGGACATGGCAGGTCTTGATAGTTTGGGATACTCCATTCTTATGCCTTATGATTTTGATTTTCTTATAGGTGCAGATTCTTTACATTTGATACTGAATGAACATCCTTCATTGACCTTACTCGCTTCCAATGTGACATCTCCAAAGTTTCCGGGATTATTCTCAACATATAAAATAATTGAATTTGAAAGCATAAGGATAGGCTTGCTGGCTTTGGTTGATCCCACTATGGAGTTTAATCTTCCGAGTAAAATATTAGAAGATTTTAAATTTGAAGACATCATTGGTGCTGCACAAAAGTCTGTGGGTAAATTGCAGGAAGGCAAATCAGATATCATTATAGCTCTCTCCAATATGAAAAACGGCGATAATGCCAGACTATCAGAGAATGTTAAAGGTATACATCTGGTCACTGCCAATTTTACTGAGCAGGCTATGGGATGGACTTCAACAAAAGAGATCATAATAAATCAGGAGACGAGACAGGGTCTGAGAGCCCCGTATGATGTCAGTGCACTTCGTGATTTTGGCATTGAGATTGGCCGGATCGAGTTGAATATGGAGGTTGGAGATTCGATTCATGGTCCCAAGCTGTTATCTATCCGGGAACAAAACTATAAGGTAACGGACAGAATAGGCTCTGATCATGCCCTTATGACTGAACTTACAAAGGGATTACCTGATATTTCAAAAGAACGGGGCGAGTTACTATTTCCGGCATTTCTCGATGTAATTGAGCAGAACCCAAATCTTGAAAATTTTGATGAAACTACGCGATTGGGTAGAATATCAAAGCCTTTGTGGGAGAGTTTTATTGCAAAAATTTTAACCAATGGAGCGCCGGCAGAAGTGTCTATAATAAGAAAAATTCCTACATTTTTGCCATTGATAGGCAAATTACATGAAAGAGAAGTCAGGGACTGGCTTTGGTTTGAAGATGAAATTGTGATGATGGATTTAAAAGGTCGCGATATAAAAAGACTCCTGGAAGCTGACCGCGATAAAACCTTGGTTACAGAAGGTATTGAATCAATTCGTTTTTCCCGAGGAGTATCATATAAAATTATGGGCAGACCGGTACAGGACGATGTTTACTACCGGGTGGCTACAACCAATGTGATCACCAACGGAGCATTTAAAGAGAATTTCAGAATGGGTCTGAGGCACTCTTCCCATTTTAAAGTCCACGAGTCAGGAGCATTAAAAGAAGCTAAAGATGGAGAAGCAATCCCCCTGAGAGATTATATACTCATTAATTTGCGAAGAATCAGGTCCTATGGAAAAGGTAAGCCATATCATCGGAGGATTGCAGATATACTGGAGCCCAAGTTGCCATACCCGAAGTTGTTTGCCTTCAATTTTGACCATCCCACACTTTGGACTTCTCTCAACAGAACCTATAAAGGAAGCGGTTACGAGGCCATTCCTGAAAGTCGGGTCACTTCAGGTAATTCTTTTGTGATCGGTGCTGAAGGCGGGATCATTTCAACACTGGATATGGAAAAGTCTGATCTGTCTTTCGGGCTAAGGCTCGCATTTGCTCAGCAAAGCCTTGATCTTGGTGATGGATTGTCCCAAAAGACTGAAAATGTCGATGATATAGTTGTCAATATCACCTACAGATACAAGGGGTTTAAAAATGGGGTTTTTCATCCATACACCCGGCTCGAATATGATTCAGAATTTACTGCAACAGTGAACCGAAATACAGGACTTCAAAATCCCAAACAACAAATCCTGAGAAATGTAATAGGTTTTTCCAAACGATTTACAGTCAAATGGCCTGTACTGGAGTTTGGACTGACGGCTGAAAATGACTTCGGCAACAGCAATTATCAATATGGATTGCAAGGCAGGAGCCTTGGGAGATTTCCTTTGGATAGGAACTGGAATGTGATTTATTCTTTGACCAACAATTTTAATTATTTCCTACCCAATAAAAATGATACTGAGAGAGATCTTTCATTTAAGTATAATATGATTCATGAATTATTGATACCACTATTTGGTGATGTATCGCTTTCCGTATCTGCCGATCTTTTTTTATTCAGGGGCAAGACAGAGATAAACAGTGATCCTGGTCTGAGTATGTTTACGAAAGTAGGTTTGAGTTATAACCGCTTATGGAAACCCAAATTTCAGTCCTTATTTTAATTTCCGGAAATGTTTGTGGCTTAATGCAATTACCCACAAACAAATCATCAGATTAAAGTAGCAAATTTTAATAGTGCAGAAAGAGAAATTGTAAGGAAATATCGATCACTATTTGGTCACCATCTCTTCTGCACCAGTCCAATGCTCAGGAACTCCTTCACGAATAAATTTCAATGATTTTTGCATGAATAATCGGACTGTATGATCATCGGGATCTGATTCTATGATAGACTGAAAACCCAACAAAGCATCATCGAATTGTTGATCAAAATAATGAACCAAAGATTGGTTGAATATATCGATATTTTTACGTTTTTTTTCCAACTCATAGGATGGATATCCATTGATGCATTCCACTATACTGATCAACTGGTTTTTACCTTTCAGCTGAACTTTTCCAAGTTTCCTTAAATCATATTTACTATGATCACCTATCTGGCTTAGTGTTTCATTACTTAACAATAGCGGTGAGTGATAGTATTTGGTCAAACTTTCTATTCTCGATGCAGTATTTACTGTATCGGAAATGGTAGATGCATCCAGACGGTTTTCATCTCCTGTTATACCCATAATCAACGAGCCCGTGTGCATTCCTATACCGGCCTTCAAAATCGGGAGACCTTTTACCTGCCTGTGAATGTTCATTTCAAAAATGGCTTTTTGCATGGCAATGGCAGCATTCAGAGCATCATTTGGATGACGGGGAAAAATGGCCATAATGGAGTCTCCTAAATATTGATTTATGAAGCCATGATGAGACCGGATGATAGGTCCAAGCTTTTCATTGAATGAAGAGACAAATCGGAAATTTTCCTGTGGTGTCATATTTTCCGACAAGGAAGTAAAGTCCCTGATATCCGTAAATAGTACCGTTACAATTTTTTCCGTGAGATCTCCGAGTTTGACATCTATGAGTGAGTCCTTCCCCAATGAACTAATAAACTCCAATGGAACAAACTTTTTAGTCACCTCGTGAATCCGGAGCATGGCTTCTTCCCGTTCCTTCACTTCCCGAATATTTTTTTCATACAATAAAGCGCTCTCAATGGCAGTAGAAGATTGCAAAGCAAGTGTTACGAGTAATTTAAGGTGTGCTGCAGTATATTGATCTGCTTTTGTATCTGCCAGAATAATAGTACCCAGAATCCTTTTTTTAACTTTCATAGCGGCAAAAACAACGGATTCAACTTCAGTATCGATAATCCCTTTGTTTTTAAGGTTCGATAAATCACTCATGATTTCAGATTGACCACCCAATACTATTTTTAAGACTTCAATACTATTTGAGTATAGAAGTTCTTTATTGAAAAGTTTTTCGTCGGATGAGGCGGGTATGGTTAATTGGCTTTTTTCTTCATCCCACACTAAAATGACTCCACTTCCCGAAGGGATGGAATGCATTGCCTGTTCCAGGGTTAAATGGGCAATCACTTCCGGTTCAATGGTATCCACGAGTTTTTCAGAAAAATTATATATGACATTGAGTTCCTGATACAGCTGCAAAACTTCAGTACCCAAATTTTTCTTTTCAGCCTCTTTTGAAAGCATCATTGATAGTAATTGGGATATGATTTCAACGGTTGAATGATTCCCATGTACAAAACCGAATAATTCACCTTCAAAAATGACGGAAAAAGAATGTTCATGTGCCTGGAGTTCTTTGCCAAATAATAGGTTTTGGTTTGTATCTTCTATGAGAAAGTCTGTATTTGTCATTTCACTCCATGACTCCAGCAAAGACTTTAATTCACTCCTTTTACCAATTAAAGATTTTAATGTTAATTTAGCCATATACGAAATAAGCGTTGTTCCTGGGTTTTAGGAATAAATAAATGGGTTAAAATTTTAGACGGGGATTATGAGATGCCCAATACCAGCTTAGCTCTTTCGAGTAAAACCTCAGGGTCAAATGGCTTGGTCATATAAATATCAGCTCCGACATCCAAACCTTTTTGACGATCCGTTTCCTGGCCTTTTGCAGTCAGTAACACTATGAAAACTTTGTCCATACCCAACTCTTTTTTAACCCTTCGGCAAACTTCCATCCCATTCATTTTGGGCATCATCACATCGAGGAAAACCAGCTGAGGATTCTCTTCCTGAATAATTTCAAGAGCGATTTCACCATTCTCTGCACTTAAGAATTCCACACCTTCATCTTCCAACTCCTCCAGCGTTTGCTCTATCAGCATCCGGATATGGGCTTCATCATCTACAATTAAAATTTTTTGCTCCATTCTTTTAGTCGATTTTCAGATAATTATGTAAATAAACAAAAAAATTACTGATAAACCACAAACAAGACTTTTTCAAGCCCTTTTTCAAAACGCAATGTCTGTACAATATTCTGTTTTCCGGACAATGCAGAGTTAATCATTATAATGTCAGGTTGATTGGTTTTAGCTTTTTCGACCAGATCTTTTTCGACGGAATCAGTTACCTCATAGCCTTTTGCCTGTAATACTTCTGTCAATGTCTTTACTGCCCCTGAATCCTCGTCCACTATCATAACTTTCTTTTTGGATTTACCCTGTTCCAGTAAACTGCCGATCTCTTTGAAAAGAATTCCTGTATCAATGGGTTTGGTCAGATAACGATCTACTCCGATCCTGAAACCCCTGGCTTTGTCCTGTACGACTGACAGAACCATTATAGGAATATCCATGGTTTGAGGGTCATTTTTCAATACAGCGGCTACGTCAAAGCCATTCATTTCAGGCATCATAATATCAAGGATGATCAGATCTGGCCGATTTGATCTGACTTTTTCTAAAGCTTCTTTTCCATTTTTTGCCTCTTGAATAATATACCCTGCATCTCCCAACTCCTGAAGAAGAAGGGAGCGGATAGAGTCATCATCATCCACAATCAGAATGTTTGCGGTATGCCCGTTTATTTGTAAATCTGAATGGGCTACCTGTTCTTTTAATTGTTTTACGAGGTCGATCAGGTGCACTGGCCTTTCCGGGGTTTTCTTTTTATTCACAGGTAAAGCAAATGAAAAAGTACTTCCTTCTCCCAGGGTACTATCCACCCATAATCGTCCTCCGTGATGTTCAACTATTTCTTTACAGATTGGAAGTCCCAGTCCTGTACCTTTAGGCTTGTCAGTAAGGGTATCACCACCCACTTGCTTGAATTGCTCAAATACAGCTGCAAAATCTTCCGGGGCAATACCAATACCCGTGTCGGAGATACTTACAATAATTTCATCTTTTTCTTTGAATACTTTACAGGTAACACTGCCTTTATCTGTAAATTTTACAGCGTTGGAAATGAGATTTATGATGACTTGTATCAATTTATCTTTGTCCCCTGTAATTTCAGGAAGACGATTATCTATTTGTCTGATTAATTTCAGAGATTTTTGGTCAAACAAAGCACTGGATGCAGCAATCGCCCGCTCAGCTACTTCAGGCATAGAAATGACCTCTTGATTCCATTCCATTTTCCCCGCTTCAATTTTTGCAAGGTCTAAAACATCATTGATCAAATGGGTAAGTCTTTCCCCTTCTGAAATAACTACTTTCAGGTTTTCAGATATCTGATTAATTGTTTTTTCTGTCTTTGGATCCGTCTTTTCAAAAGCAGGAAATATTCTTTCTTCGAGTCGCTTGCGTATGATTTTGGCAAATCCCAGTACAGAAGTCAATGGTGTCCTCAATTCATGGCTAACTGTTGATAGAAAAGCGCTTTTTGCCTCATTTGCTTTTTCTGCAGCTTTACTGGCAGCCTCCGCTTCTAATTTAGATTTTCTAACATCTTCAAACAGGGTGGCATTGTTCAGAGCAACTCCTACTGAAGAGGCAATAGTTGTTAAAAGTCGTAAATCATTTTCATCAAAGCGGTTTTCATGCACAGTGCTCTGTACACTTAAAACACCAATATTTTTTTCACCCAACGGAATGGGAACGCCTAAGTAAGATGCTGCTTCAACACCTATGAGCTGAACACCCATTTGTTTTCTGAGTTCCTGCAGGTCTTTATTGATTAATATGGGTTTGTTGCTTTGAATGATTTTAGAAGTTAACCCATCTCCCAGTTGTAATGGCTCCATATTGTCACCAAACTGATATGGAAAGTTTATGATCTTTGTATCAGGATTTAATAAAGCGATGTAAACAATATTGGCATTAAACAAATCTTTTAACTGGTCACCCACCATATTGATCAGATCGGCAGGATCCAGTTGGGAAGCCAATGCCTTGCTGATGCTATTTACAGTGCTCAATTCAGTAGCCCTCTGTTTAGACTCAGAAAGTAATCGGGTAGTTTCATCAAATAACCTTGCATTTTCAATAGCTACAATCATACTATTGGCGATTGTGGTCAGCAGTCTTACATCGGAGTCACTGAAAGCGTGTTCCTTATCCACGTTTTGAAGACTCACAGAACCCTTCACTACATCTCCCACGATCATGGGGACAAATACCGCAGATTTTGGTGGTTGACCCTTGGTAACACCTGTACCTCCAAACTTCATGGAAGTTTCTACATAGTTCTCGTTGATGTGGATGGGTTTATGATTGGAAATTAATTGTTTGCTTGCCCATATAAACGGTTGAGAATCAATCGGAAACCGCTCTCCTTTTTCTATGGCATAGTGAAAGTGTTCCATTTTCGCATTATGGTCAAAGGTTCTGATGACCAAAGTCTGAGTATCCGGGAATAATTCACACAATCGATCTCCTACCAATTCATAAATTCCCTGTATGTCTAATTCTGCGGCTAAACCTTCCTGTACACTGTTGATGACAGCCAATTCCGTGGTACGCTGTTCTGTTTCTTTCAATAAGCGATTGGTTTCATCAAACAGCCGGGCATTTTCAATGGCCACACTCATGCTACTGGCCAATGTCTCTAAAAGTTGAATATCTGATACGCTGAAAGCATTATCAATATCTATATTTTGCAAGCTCACATAACCATTGATTACGTGACCCGAAAGGAGCGGAACAAATAATAAAGACTTAGGCATCTTGGTTCCGGCAACTGGTGTAACTCCATATTTTTGAACAGCCAATTCTTCTGTAGCTATGTAAATACTTTCTTTTTTTTCGATCAATAATTGTCTGAGCTTATTAATGGGTCTGGGTTCCAGCTGTACCAATTCACCATCTTCAACTACATAATTAAAAAATTCTGTTTGGGAATCTAAGTCGAAGGTGGCAATAATCACAGCTTGTGCATTGAAGAGTTTTTGTATCCGGTTACCTACCAGATTATATACCCCCTGCATATCCAGTTCTTTTGCCAATCCATCCTGGACGCTATTGATTACAGCTAATTCTGCCGTGCGTTGTTCTGTTTCTTTTAAAAGACGAGTGGTTTCGTCAAAAAGTCGGGCATTTTCCAATGCTACACTCATGCTATTGGTCAACGTCGTGAGCAAACGGAGATCTGACTCGGAAAAAGCATTCTCCCTGTCTATGTTTTGCAGGCTTACAGAGCCCTTAACTATATCCCCGACCATCATAGGAACAAACATGGCTGATTTGGGTGGATGACCCTTTGTGACTCCACTTCCTCCATATTTTTTAGCCGTCTCAAGATAGTTGTCATTGATAAGCAACGGTTGTTTTGACTTGATAAGTTGCTTATTTGCCCAGTTGAAAGGTCTCGGATCACTGTAATAACGCTCACCTTTTTCGACAACATATTGCCAGTGTTCTTTTTCGGTTTCATGATCAAATGTCCTGATCAATACTGTTTGGGTATCAAACAATTCACCAATCCGTATTCCGACCAGTTCATAGATTGCCTGAATATCCATTTCTCTGACCAGGCCATCCTGCACACTGTTGATCACCGCTAATTCCGCTGTCCTTTGTTCGGTTTCCTTTAACAGTCGGGTAGTTTCATCAAATAGACGTGCATTTTCCAGTGCCACCGTCATACTATTTCCCAGCGTAGTCAATAATCTTACATCCGCATCAGAAAATGCATTTTCTTCATCAATATTTTGTAAACTCATAACCCCGGTCGCTTCGCCACCTGCCATGATAGGTACAAATACAACAGATTTTGTATGCTCGCCAGCCACTACCACATTTCCATATTTTTGCATGTGGGTTTCGATATCCTCATTGATCATCAAAGGCTGGCCATGCTCTATGACCCATTTTCTAAAGCCAATGAGTGACCGGGGTGGCAGCAGGGTTCGATCGCCTTTTTCAAAATTATAACGGTCTTCGATGAGTCCAGTTTTTTTGTTATAGGTAACAATATCAAATACCTGTGCATTGAATATTTCCCTCATTTTTTCACCCACCAGTTCATATATACCCTGAATATCCAATTCTTTGGCAAGTCCATCCTGCACGCTGTTAATGACCGACAATTCCCTTGTTCGCTGTTCTGTTTCCTTTAGCAGTCGTGCTGTTTCATCAAACAATCTTGCACTTTCAAGCGCTACGCTCATACTATTGGCAAGAGTGGTAATCAGATTCACATCCGAATCGGAAAAAGCGTGTTCATGATCCACATTCTGCAGACTAATAATTCCCTTCACTTCCCCACCTGCAATCATGGGTACATAAACTTGTGATTTAGGTATTTCACCAATCAATACCTGGTTATCATACTCAACCATTGCCTGTTCTACATTTTCGTTGTGCACCAGTATTTGTTTGGTTTTGGCCACATGCTTTCTAAATCCATTGATCTCTCTCTGCCCCAATAGAGTACGGTCACCTTTTTCATAGGCATACCGGTCTTCAATTGTACTGTTGACGTGATTGTAGGTCACAATATCCACGACCTGGGCATCAAAAAGTTCGCGAATTTTCTCACCCACAAGGTCGTAAATACTTTGCATATCCATTTTCGCAACCAGACTTTCCTGCACGCTGTTGATCACAGCTAGTTCAGCATTACGCTGATCGGTTTCCTTTAGTAAACGATTGGTTTCATCAAACAATCTGGCATTTTCCAATGCTACACTCATGCTATTGGCAAGCGTGGTCAGCAGGTTGACCTCAGCTTCTGAAAAAGCATTTTCTTCATTCAGGTTTTGTAAGCTTATGATTCCATTTACTTTACCCCCTGAAACCAAAGGGACGAATAATACAGATTTGGGTACCTGTCCAATAAGGGCATTTACATTATAATCCTGACTAACCTTTTCTACATCGTTATTGATTAATAATGTTTTTCCAGTATTCACTATATGTTTTCTGAATCCATCTGGCTTTCTGGAACCCAATAAAGTTGTATCTCCTTTTTCGTATGCATACCTGTCTTCTATCGTATCCATTTTTGGATCATAGGTAACAATATCTATAACCTGTGCATTAAATATCTGGCGAATTTTTTCTCCGACCAGATCGTATATGGCCTGCATTTCCAGCTCTTTCGCCATACCTTCCTGCACACTGGTGATGACGCCCAACTCTGCTTTTTGTTGTTCTGTTTCTTTTAGTAATCGTGTCGTTTCATCGAATAATCTGGCATTTTCCAGAGCTACACTCATACTGTTGGCCAGTGTAGTCAGCAGGTTGACCTCAGCTTCTGAGAAAGCGTTTTCATCATTTATGTTTTGTAAGCTGATCACTCCATTAACTCTACCCCCTGAAACCAAAGGGACGAATAATGCAGATTTGGGTGCTTGTCCGATGATTATATTGACACCATATTCCTGACTCACTTTTTCTGCATCTGTATTAATAAGTAAAGTTTTTCCAGATTCTATAATATGTTTTCTGAATCCATCAGGCTTTCTGGAACCTAATATTGTGGTGTCTCCTTTTTCATAAGAATATCTGTCTTCTATCGTATCCATTTTTGGATCATAGGTAACAATATCAATGACCTGAGCATTAAATATCTGGCGAATTTTTTCTCCGACCAGATCGTATATGGCTTGCATTTCCAGCTCTTTTGCCATACCTTCCTGCACACTGGTGATGACTCCCAGTTCTGCTTTTTGTTGTTCCGTTTCTTTTAATAATCGAGCTGTTTCATCGAATAGTCTCGCATTTTCCAGAGCTACACTCATACTGTTGGCCAGGGTTTCCAATAACCGTACATCTGATTCACTGAAAGCATTTTCCCTGTCGACATTTTGGAGACTGACATAACTTGTTACTTTATTGCCTACGATCAGCGGAACAAATAATAGAGATTTTGGCGATTCGGTACCCTGTACTACCTTTAAACCAAAATCAGCAAAAGCCTTATCAATATTATCATTGATGAGAATTTTCTGTTTCTTCATGATCAGCTCGTAACGGAGCTTATCATATCGTCTGGGTTCGGCAAAAAACCTTTCACCCTTTTCAATCAGGAAGTTAAATTTTTCAACCCCAGTATCATGGTCAAAGGTGGCGATAATCACTCCCTGAGCATCAAATACTTCACGTATCTTATTCCCAACTAAATCATAAATAGCCTGTATTTCCAGTTCATGTGCCAGGCCTTCCTGCACACTATTGATCACTGCCAATTCAGCCGTTCGCTGTTCTGTTTCTTTGAGTAATCGCGTCGTTTCATCAAATAACCTCGCATTTTCCAATGCTACACTCATACTGTTGGCAAGGGTTTCCAGCAATCTTATATCTGATTCACTAAAGGCATTTTCCGTTTCATTATTTTGCAAACTGATATAACTATTGACCTTGTCGCCTATGATCAAGGGTACAAATACACCAGATTTTGTCACATTGGTTCCGGGTAGGGTTCTCAACCCAAATTTGGCGTAAGCCTCTGCATAATCTGTATTGATGACAATTTTTTGCCGGTTGACGATCAAGTGCTGTCTCAATCTGTCATAAGGACGGGAGGCCATGTAAAACCGCTGACCATCTTCTATCAGATATTTAAAATGCTCGGTTGCGGTATCGTGGTCGAATGTGGCAATGATAACAGCTTGAGCCTTGAATAATTTTCGAATTCTTTCACCTACCAGGTCGTATATGGCCTGCATGTCCAGTTCCTTTGCCAGGCCTTCCTGCACGCTATTTATGACCCCCAATTCTGCTTTCTGTTGTTCTGTTTCTTTGAGCAAACGGGTGGTTTCATCAAAGAGTCTGGCATTTTCAAGTGCTACACCCATAGTGTTAGCGAGGGTTTCCAACAATCTTACATCAGCATCACTGAAAGCATTTTCTCTGTCGATATTTTGCAAGCTTACATAACCCGTCACTTTTTCTCCAATGATCAATGGCATGTATAAAGCCGATTTAGGCGGTTCCGTACCCGGTACAGTTTTCACCCCAAAAGCAGCAGTTACCACTTCAAAATTTTTATTGATCACTATTTTTTCCCTGGTTTGGATAATGTGTTTTCTCAATGTGTTGAGTGGCCTGGGTACAGGGTAGTACCGCTCTCCTTTTTCAATCAGATAATGGATATGTTCTACATCACGTGCGTGATCAAATGTAGCGATACCCACTACCTGAGCATCAAACAATTCTCTGATACGATTGCCTACCAGGTCATATATGGACTGCATGTCCAGCTCTTTTGCCAATCCTTCCTGGACACTGTTAATCACGGCCAATTCTGCCGTGCGTTGCTCTGTTTCTTTCAGAAGTCTGGCATTTTGCAAAGCCGTACTCATGCTATTGGCCAGTGTTTCGAGCAGCCTGATCTCTGAATCACTAAAGGCATATTCCTTGTCTACATTTTGTAAACTGACATAGCCGGTTTTTTTCTCATTCGTCATCAGGGGTACAAATACACCTGATTTCATATATTTTGTGCCTGGCAGTACGTCCTTTCCAAACCATTCAAAGGCTTCTTCCGAAGTGTTTATAATGATCCTTTTCCCGGCTTCTATCAAATGCTGCCGCAATTTGTCAAATGGCCTGGGATTGAGGTAAAACCGCTCTCCGTTTTCTAAAGCAAAGTGAAAATTTTCATTGCCGGCTTCCTGGTCAAAGGAAGCGATTATGACGGCTTGAGCATCAAAAACATCCTGGATTTTATTTCCCACCAGGTCGTAAATGGCTTGCATGTCCATTTCATTTACAAGTGCTTCCTGCACACTATTAATGACTGCCAATTCTTCACGAAGCTGTATCAATTCGGCGGTACTTGCGGCAACTGATTTTTCAAGTTCTGCAATACGAAATGCATCTTTGATCATACGGAGATTAGATTTTAATTCCAAATTTATGGTAGAATTGGATAAATAAAATTACCCAATCAATAAAGCATAATTATACCCAATTTTATTATGGAGCAAATTAGTCATAAATATTAAGGAATCAAAAATAATACTTCGATAGGGAATGACAATGCATTCAACTCATTCTATATTCAATCAAATCGAGCCTGAATTTGCCTGATGATTTGTCTTACTCCTTATGTTTTTTCTTTAGAATCAACGCACTTATAAGTGTAACGATCAGACCGACTGGTAGAACCTCTGAATAGGTGATGAGAATGACAAAAAATGGACTTTTATATATTTCTTTAAATTTATCCATTTCCTGAGTTTTAGCCGCCAATTCATCAGCGGGAATGTCTTTCAAGGCGTAAGGAATGTATTTGTCCAAGAAATCAGGAACAAACAAGTAATAGTAAAACAACCATACGACTACATACATTGTAGAACCAATTAATGCTATGAAAAGGCCTGTCTTAAATGCTTTTCCAAAGGAAATAATACCGTCGAGTTCTTTGTTACGATAATTTCTCACGCCAAAAAAAATGAGAGAAAAAACGACCACCATAGCAGCGTAACCTAAAACATCGTTGCTTTCAAAATCTGGATGGGTGTAAAATAGATTTACCATGTAAATCATATTGATACACAAGATGATTCCAATAATGACACCGAAAATCAATACATTCTTTTTCATATTATTGTTGTTTAAATTCACGGTAAAGCTAAAATCAGGGTATCGGTATGTAATCATACTTTAGTACAGATTTTATGTATTTCCTCATTTTAATACTAAAGTATGAATCAGTCTGTCAAATGATATTTAGCCTTTTAGCCTTTTCTAAAGTTTGTGTCCTGCTTTTTACATCCATTTTCACAAATAGATTAGAAACGTGAGATTTAACCGTGCTTATAGAGACAAATAAGGTCTCAGCAATGTCAGCATTGCTATATCCTTTAGCCAACAGTTGTAATACTTCATATTCACGACTGCTCAAGTTCAATTTTTTTAGTTCGGATTCATTTATCCTATTTTCATCAGAAGTTTCTACATACACTTCCTTTTCTACTACGACTGTTTTGACTTTTGTTTTTACAAGATGGGTTGCTAACCATACACCTAAAATAGTAAAAAACACGGCTATAAGCCCAATGTAGATGTCCAATGAGTTGTCCACAATTAAAAATTTCCATTGCAACCATTTTAAAGTAAAAACCAAAATGGCCAATAGTAATCCATATAGGATAATGTGGCGGGAATTCAGAAATATTTTTTTGAAGAAATTCATGGTCTATTTACTTGTGTTGCTTGCTACATTTTCTTTACAGGTAGGTTGGCTGCAATACCCATGTCACAGACCAAAAATAATCATCGTTGTGAGATAAAACATAATAGACTGGAAAACTTTTAGCCCTTTACTTTAATTGCAGCAATTCAGCAAATTTGAGTATATAAATATTGGTACTGCCGTTCAAAGGAGAATTGACCAGGTCTTCAAATTCCCGCCAATTCAAATTTTTGTTTTTAAACATTTCGGTGTCCATACGATCGCTTGAGAAAAAAAAGTATTGCTTATCAGCACTTACAAAGGGACAGTAATCCAGGAATTTTGAATTTATTGTCTCGCCTACATTTTTGGCAGGCATCCATTGGTCTGAACTGTCTTTAAAACTAATATACAGGTCACCCCTGCCCATGTCATCCTCTCTTCCCCAGGAGGAGAATATTAGAAAATCCTCCTCAGGACTTACAAAAGCATTAAATTGAAAGGAGGCTGAATTAATGGCAGTATCCAATGCTTCCGGCTCTGTATAAGTTCCTTCTACGAAGCGGCTCACATAAATGTCTTCTCTTCTTACATTCTGTGAATAACTGGCTGTATAATACAAGTTGCCATTGCGGGCTACTGATGGGTAAAATTCATTCTTATCAGTATTTACGGGACTTCCCACATTAACCGGATCTCCCCATTGGTCGCCACTTTTTTCTACATACCATATGTCAAAATTTTGTTGTTCTGTACCAACTTCTTTTGGCCTGTTGGAAGAAAAGTACAGTCGCAAACCGTCTGGAGAAAAGCTGGGTTCAAAGTCAGCGTATTGTCCGGAGAAAGGGGCAACTTCTGGGATAGCCCATTTATCATTGATTTTTTTACTGTGAAGGATAAGTGTAAATCCGGTTTGAGAGTGTTGCACACTGTAAAACAATTCTTCATAATCGGGAGAAAGGGTAAAATCCCGCACATTATGCCGGGTAGAAACCACTCCTTCAGCAAAAAGACTTAGAGTATCGGATAATGGAAAATGAATGTCAACTACTGATTCCCTTTTGCTTTGTATCTGGCAGGAATATATTCCTAAAATCAATACTGTAAATAAGGCATGATATCTTTTCATTTTTAGGAAAGTTTGAACTATAAATATTCTTATTCTACTGCTCAATTTATTATTGATAATGACCAATGTGCCATTTCCAATTTTTACCTTCTGTAGAAATGAACTCTTTGAAATCAATGGGACCCTGAATAAAATATTCTCTCCAAGTCTTAATTTTTCCATGCTCTATAGATACAACTGCAACCCCTGTTACTCCAGTGGTCTTGCCAGGGTTGCCAAACGTAAATTCTCCAACTCCTGTTTGTTCATTTTCATCAAACCAAAGATGGTGAAAATGCATAGAGGTTCCTTCTTTTATTGCGGCAAACAAAGGCCTGAGATGCTCATGGCCTTCATAAAACTGTACATCCGGCGACTGTATATAAATAGCATCCACAGTAAAGCAACTCAGTGCAAGATCCGTGTTTTGGGTTGTCCAGGCATGAGCAAGTTGCTGCATTAAATCAGTAAAATCCTTTTCGTCGAAGGCAGCTTTTTGATGCTTACATGAGGTTAAGATCATAGTTGAAAATGAAATCAGGATAATTAGTTTTTTCATAACATCCGGATCATGACAGGTGAGTATTGATAAGGATAATTCATATTTTCATCTCGTACCTTTATTTTAACCAGGTTCAAAAGCACCACAAATAAAATCATCATCATTTCTTTGATCATATCTGGTCATTTGGCATAATAACTCCTGATACGGATCATTGTTATGCCTACAGGTAATACAGAGAGAGGGTTTTTTGATCAAATCTGTGTTTATCTCATATCCGTCGTCGTCAAAGAATCCCCATATTTGAGAGGGCTCTATATCATCCACATGTCGCCGGCCTTTTTTGTTTTCTGATTTTTTTATGGCCAAATCAATTTCAAAGTCATTATCGGGGAGACTTTCTCCTGTTATGCAAGTGAAACATCCATTCCCAGAAAAAGCGGATCCAATGACCCAAATGTCATTTCCACACGAACATTTTACACCATATTGATAATTGGCAAGAGCTGTTTTTAATTGCCTCTTCAAATCTTTTTCGTTCTTAGACGGGTTGCTTTTTAAGTGTTTTTTTATGTACTGTTCAATGGATATCGGAATAAAGCTCATAATGCAAAGGAATATTTGTATGGTCTAATTTAAATAAAACTTTGGTCTTCCTGCAAATTTTCCATACCTGAATTCAAGTTTACAGGCAAGGATGGCTTTTCATTTGCAATTTATTGTGCTATATTGAATAAACAAATGCAACTATTACTAAATTATCATTGGGGAATAATTATGGAAGCTTGGAAAATCCTTAATCTTGGGATTTTAACCTCATCCGCAACAAAGGATAATCCTTTCCCTGATCGTCTTTATCCGTTCTTTCGTACGTTATAAAACCCAATTTTTGATAAAATTTTACAGCATGCACATTCTGTTCATTTACATCAACTTTATCCGCGGATAGTTCTGTCAAAGCGAAGTCCATAAGTTTTTTACCCAATCCAAGACCGAAATAATCAGGTGATAAAAACAGCATTTCTACTTTCTTATCAGCCACCCCAAGAAATCCCAAAACTTCATTTTTCTCCATCAGGCAATACACTTCAAAAGAAGTAAAATCAATGGTACTGACGATTGCTTTGATAGAAAGGAAGTCTTCATGATGTAAAAAATCATGTGTTGCTAAAACAGACTTCTCCCAAACACCAACAACTTGATCTTTGAGCTTTTCGTGAAATGGAATGATTGTATATTTCATTGGTGTAAAATTATAGGAAATTTAGTGCATCCAATACTGTTCATTAAGTGGTTCACCCTGGCCTTAAGGATGAATTGATAAAATGATATTATCCAATGTAGAACAACCCTAAAAATATATGTATCTAAAAAGGATATAATCTGCAATGGAACCAAATTATTTCAAGAAGTTTAATTCTGAAATTTGATATATTACTCAGGATGCGTAATAAATACGCATTGCATCTTAATGTAGAGTATTAAGATTCTAAGGGCAAATAAAACATTTCTTTACCCGGGAATACTGCAATCCATGAGTAATCCGGGATATCGCACTCAATTCATAGCAGCCATCACTCCACCGGACAATGCGAGACCGACAATTATGTACAGGGCATCTATCAGATAGAGCTTGATTGATTTTCGTTGGTAAAGGTAATTAATGCCAATTGTTGTAGCTCCGAAAAGGGCACCGGCCAAAGCTCCGTGAAACATTCCATGTACAAATGTTCGCTCCTCTACCGGATGTGCTCCTATCATAAAGGACAAAGCATAAGACATCAATACCATCAAAACAAAACTCAAACCAAAAATAAGGGGCATATTTGAACCTTTTAAATCCTCATCAGAAAAGCCCACTTCTCTCTGCCAAATTTTCCCGAACAGGAAACTATACCAAATGGCTCCAACTACCCAAAACGCTAATCCACCTAATACAATAGATAAGATACTTACTTCCATGTTGTTAAATTTTAGATTATTAAACCGTTGGCAATGTTGATTTATATTCAAAGTATGATATACTTACTATGAATATTGAAAACTAAGGTAATATTTTAATGTTATCACAAGTATCTTTTTCCTGCAAATAATGACTTGAAAGGTTACAATGATAATTAAGCAGAAATGAATTGCAATGCTGGTTATCTTTCTCCATGGTTTACTCCAACGAAACTCTTATCATCACCGGCAGATGATCCGATGGATACTTGAAATCGTAAAAATCATCTATAATCCTGTATTTTAATACCCGGAGCTGCGGATTTTTCCCGATAAAAATATAATCGATAATTTCAGTGGGTTTAGCATTGAAATCAAAACCGTTCCAGGTACCTGGAGATCCATACGCTGGATTTTCACTAACCTCTCTGCTATCATTAAAGTATTGCTTTAAGTACTGGATAGGAGGAGTATTATGTGTATCGTTAAAATCACCCATGATCACTATAGGTGCATCGTGTTGTCGTATAAGCTCATCCGCCACTCTATGAATGAGTTTTGCGGATTCCAGCCTTGCTACGGGACCTATATGGTCAAAGTGGGTATTGAGTATCCATATATATTTGTCAGTGTCCTTCATTTGGACCAAACCATAAGTCGCCACCCTGATTATGGCAGCATCCCAACCGATAGACATGGTATCTGGAGTAGGAGAGAGCCAAAAAGTATTTTCTTCGATTAAGGTAAATTTATCAGTCCGATAGAAAACCGCAGTGTATTCAGGCCAACCGGAATGAGACCTTGGAGCGCCAAACCATTCATATGGAGTCAAATGAGTTTTAATAAAATCCAACTGAAACTTCTGGCCTTCCTGAGTTCCAATGAAATCCGGTTCGTAGTATTGAAGCATTTGTGCCAAATAATCCTTCCTGATATCCCATTGGTTGTCTCCATCTTCAGCAGTTCCATACCTGATGTTATATGCCATAATATCCAATACCTCCTGAGAGGTCATGGAAGATGCCCATAGAAGTGAAAAGAGTAAATACCAGCTCATTTTTTTCATAGTCTGTCATTGTATGGTTAAATCAAAATCCTGATTTGCAATCAACCAATCGGCATAATCCCTGAGCCAGGTAAGCGTGGCGGGGCCAAGACAAAATAAAGCATCCAGTATGCTCAAATTGGCGACAAAACCAAATCGATCTTCAAATACCTGATTATAATAGTATGGTGACTTATTGTCTTTTGCAATACGTTTAATAGAAAACTTGTTTCTCAAGTCACATATTTCGTTGTAGTTCGATTTGTATTCAGCAGTTTCACTAATATCCAACGAAAGATTAAGGATTTTGACAAGGTGAGCCAAAAGCGCTTTGTTTAAATCATATAAATAGATATACCTACTATTCAGGATCTGAAATATATCGCTGCCATAATGATGGAAATAAGGTGCACTTCCATATGCTGAAGTAATGGTATGGATGTGGTTGCTTACCCAATGTTCAGCATAGGCTATTTTTACTTCTGTAATAGGGGTTTGCTGATTTTTTCCTTTAACAAGCGGGACTGATAGAGGTATAACCCCATTGACACCTAATATAAAGTACCGGTTTCGATATGACCTCTTTTGATAGTTTTCACACGTTTCGATATACAATGCAGATGCTTTTGTGTATAGAGCATAAATGCTTACCGGACTCAATATCTGACTTTCGTGCAAAAGCATATCTTTGATGACCATATATATTGGTTCTTTTTAATTGAATATTAAAAATAGATAATTATATCTGCATGATGGGTAGTTGGTAATGTAGATATACATTTTACACAGATTAAAAAGATTTTCAGAAGAGTTTGACGTTTTTATTTGAATTCAAACTTAAGAACTTCTTTCATAAAATAATTTCTTTGGCCAATCATTTGAAAGCTATCCATACATATTTATCCAGGCATGTAATATACCCGCCTCTTTTAAATACAAAAACCCACCAAAATGTAGGTATGGCTATTGTCATACCCTGTTATAAAGAAGAAGATATCATATCTACCCTTCAAAGCTTGCAGGAATGTGAATCTCCGGAGTGTGCAGTGGAGGTGATTGTGGTGATCAATGACAGTGAAGATGATGAAAAGGAAACCAAATCATTTAATGATAAGTCCTATATTAAATGTAAAGAATGGAGTAAAGAAAACAGTACTGAAGATTTAATTTTTAACACTCTCAGGGTTGAAAATTTACCATCTAAATGGGCAGGAGTAGGCCTGGCAAGAAAAATTGGAATGGACGAGTCGGTACGCAGATTGCCACCGGAAGGAATCATTTTGGGATTGGATGCAGACGCGAGTTGTCAAAAAAATTACCTGGTAGCTGTGGAAGATCATTTCAGGGAAAATGCTACTGCCAACGGATGCAGTATTTACTTTGAACATCCACTGGAAGGTCATTCGTATTCCAGCGAGGTTTATGAATCCATCATCCAGTATGAACTCCATCTCAGATACTTCGTGGATATGCAAAAAAGAATGGGATTACCCTTTGCTTATCAAACTGTGGGCAGCAGTATGGCCGTGAGAATGAGTGCCTATTGTGAAGTTGGGGGCATGAATAAGAGGAAGGCAGGTGAAGACTTCTATTTTTTACATAAGTTGATCAAACAGGGTAGATTTTCTGAATGCAATACAACCACAGTATATCCATCACCCCGAATCTCCGACAGAGTTCCATTTGGTACCGGAAAAGCAGTAGGTGATATGATCAGAAATGGAAGTGTTCTTTATTACACGTATCATCCAGCATCTTTTGAGGTCATTTCAAGATTTGTAACTGGACTCTCAGATTTTTATTATGGTAATCCATATCCTATTCCTGAACATTTAATTTCATATTTTAATACACAAGATTTCAAATCTAAAATGTTGGAAATCAAATTGCATACGAGTAATTTGAATTCTTTCAAAAAGAGATTTTTTCAGTGGTTCGATGCTTTCCGGTTTATGAAAACCCTGCACTACCTCAGAGATCACTATTTCGAAAATATACCGGTTAAAGATGCAGTTATTGAAGTGTATGGAAATGAATTGGGGAAGAATGAAAAGGAAATGTTGATCCGGTATAGAAAGATGATCATCGACAAAAATTGATCATTTGGGAATTAATATATTATTTGCAGTCATCAAAAAATGAAAATATGTCAATATTTAAAAGCAAGAAAAATGATGCCATTGAGGTCATTGTAAATGACAAGAAAATTACCTGTCCCATTTGCGAAAATAGAACTTTTTATAAAAGGAGGGTTCAGTTAAATACGGCTATTATGACATTTCTCAACCTGGATTGGGCGAATAAAAGCGCACATTGTTATACTTGTGCGGAGTGCAGGTACATCATTTGGTTTGAGGATTGATGCAGAAAGGAAGTTTCTTACATATAATTACCTTTAAGAATAATTCATTTACTTTGCGATCTAATTCCTTACCGAATGAAATTCACATGGATTGTTATATGCTCATTATTACTTCTTAATTCTATGAATGGCATTTCTCAGGATAAAAGGTTAAGAGATTATGGTGTGAAGCCAGGTATTTTGACTCCTGGCACCTATAATGCTATCACTGATGTGGAAGGTGTAAAAGTAGGGCATACCACACTGATCAAAGAAAATCATATCAGGACGGGAGTTACGGCTATCATCCCACACGAAGACAATATTTTTTTTGAAAAAGTCCCGGCCGCTGTTTACATTGGCAATGGATTTGGCAAACTTGCTGGCAGTACGCAGATTGAAGAGTTGGGAAACCTGGAAACCCCGATAATACTTACCAATACATTGAGTGTTTCAGCGGGAATAGATGGCTTAATAGCACATGCACTCAATAATGATCCAGAGGGTCACGTACGTTCGGTTAATGCGGTAGTAGGTGAGACCAACGATGGCTTTCTAAATGATATCAGAGGGCAGCACGTCACAAAAATGGATGTTTTGTCAGCAATTGAGAAGGCAACTCATGGCTACGTGGTGGAAGGAAATGTTGGTGCTGGCACAGGCACAATATGCTTTGGATATAAAGGAGGAATTGGCACCTCATCAAGAGTGATCCCAAAAGGAGCGGGAGGTTATACGGTTGGGGTTCTTGTGCAGAGCAATTTTGGAGGAGTTCTCACCATTAATGGAGTCAATATGGTAGGAAAACTTTCAGGCTTGAATTCGCCGGTCAGTAAATATTCGTCTTCGGACGGTTCATGCATGATTGTGGTAGCCACAGACGCTCCATTATCACCAAGAAACCTCAATCGACTGGCAAAAAGAGCCATGCTGGGTCTGGCTAAAACCGGTGGCATTGCTTCCAATGGAAGCGGGGATTACGTTATTGCCTTTTCTACGTACAGGGATAACAGAATACCTCATAACAGCACTGTACCTGTACAGTCTCTTCAAGATTTAAGAAACGATGAAATGTCTCCTTTGTTTCTTGCTGTAATAGAAGCAACAGAAGAAGCTATACTGAATAGTATGATAGCAGCCCGAAGCATGACAGGTCAAAGAGGTAGCATTGAAGCCTTGCCCATGGAAGAAGTTATGCTCATATTAAAAGAAAATGGCCTGATTGAACAGGATAAGAAATAAATCATGCAAAAACAAAAGTTCACCACCGAACCAGATCCGGGTCATAAAATCAGAATGCAGGCATGGGAACACATCATACCTCTAATAGAGCGTTATTTGTCAAACACTTCAGACCTTAGGGTATCTCCTATCCTTAATCAAAAGGAGATCAAAACTGTGGCTCAATCCAATGACTTCAACGGTCCGATGGAAATTTCTGATGCGGTGGATTTTATTGTAAGTGCCATGAACGACTTCATGGTGCATACTCCTCACCCCAGGTATATGGGACTGTTTAATCCGAGGACAACATTTCCGTCCATACTTGGCGATCTTTTGACAGCAGTATACAATCCGCAAATGGCAGCCTGGAGCCACGCTCCATTTCCTGCAGAAATTGAAACCCATTTGATTCAATCCCTGGGTGAGAAACTGGGTTATAAAAGAGATAATACAGATGGAGTATTCACCAGCGGGGGAGCTGAAGCCAATCTGACTGCATTACTTACAGCCTTGAATTATGCATTTCCGGAATGGAAAGAGTATGGAGCAAGGGGCTTATCTTCTGATCCGGTGTTTTACGTGAGTGAAGAGTCGCATCACTCTTTTATAAAGGCGGCATCGATGGTCGGATTAGGAAGAAAAAATGTAAGAAGTATACGTTCAGATCACACCCAATCTATGATAGTTGAAGAATTGAAAGAAACCGTTGAAAGAGATATTCGAGAGGGTTTTAAACCATTTATGGTTGTAGCGACTCTGGGGACAACCGGATCGGGAGGGATAGATCCTATTGAGGAGATCTGTGAGATAAGTAAAACCCATGACTTATGGCTACATGCCGATGCTGCATGGGCGGGAGCCGTATCAATATCAGATAAGTATAAGCACCTCCTGGGTGATACAAGCCTGGCTGATTCTATTACGGTCGATGCACATAAATGGTTGTCTGTACCTATGGGTGCTGGTATGTACATAACTCGTCACACGGGAATTCTAACAGAAAGTTTTAGTACAAACAATCAGTATATGCCCAGAGATGCACAGGGTATAGAGGTTGTTGATCCGTATGGGCATTCTGTACAATGGTCGAGAAGATTTACTGGTTTAAAACTGTACCTTTCTTTATTGGTACTGGGTTGGGAAGGGTATGCCAGTCAAATCGAAAAAGACTTCGATAGAGGAAATTACCTGAGAGAAAGACTCGTTGGAGAAGGTTGGAAAATTTACAATCTTTCTCCTTTACCAGTTATTTGTTTTGGAATGGAAGAGAAGGAAAACGACCCGGGTTGGATCGCCCACTTTTGTAAGAAGGTAGTGGAGGATGGAAGGATTTGGATTTCTGTTTATCCGGTAGGAAAGGTGGACTGCCTGCGCGCCTGTATTACCAACTACCAAACCGGTTTTGGGGAAATAGATGAAATTGTTTATACTTTAAACTTATTGAGAGGGTAATCACTAAATCATAGCTCATTGGATACAAGTCTGAATAGGATTGTGTATACTCTCAAAATATATCAGTATTAGATATTTTATCATAGCGAGGCTACAATGAAATCTTTTTTCCAAACATTAATACAATGAAGATGTTACCTTTGCACCACAATCGGACATAAATGATATACAGACAGGCCGAAAGCGAACTCCCCACCATATTTGGTTCTTACAAGATCATCGCCTACAGCGAAAATATAAGCGATCAGCAACCCCATATTGTGCTTATTCATGGAAATGCTGATTTTTCTTCTCCTGTCCCTGTACGTATCCATTCAGAGTGTCTTACGGGAGATATTTTTGGTTCTACAAGATGCGATTGTGGTGAACAATTGCATCAGGCCATGAAGATCATTGAAAAGAAAAATGGCATCCTTATTTATCTTCGTCAAGAGGGTAGGGGTATAGGCTTAATCAATAAATTAAAAGCCTATCACTTGCAGGATAATGGATTGAATACCATTGATGCCAATCTCCATTTGGGTTTTCAGGCTGACGAAAGAGATTATGCCTTGGCCGTTTATATTTTAAAAGACCTCGGGATTAAGATCATTGACCTTATTACAAATAATCCTGATAAGATTGAAGCTGTAGAGCATTCCAGTATTACACTGCGAAGCAGGATTCCGATTGTCATCACTCCTCAGGCCGATAACCAGAGTTATCTCGACGTTAAACGTTTGCAAATGGGTCACCTTATTTGATCCATATTCCTGTCACTAGGCAATGTGTATTTTAATACTTTTCCTTCAATGGTGGTAGACGAAGCATTATTGGCGTATAATCCGGTAAATAAAATGGCATCTCCACCTACCTTTCTGGCATGTTCAACCATTGCATTTTTTATGTCATCCATTGTATGAAGGCCACCACTGGGTACATTGGTAATGATTCCAAGAACACGATATTCATTTTTAATATCAAAGGCATCGTAGAATACATCAACACTGGCTCCAGGCCGCCCTCCTACATCACCCAGATATCGTAGCTGGGGAACACAACTAATAAAAGTCAAAGCGACGATGGTCATCAAAACAGGGGTTACTATTTTATTCATTGTATTTAGGATTATGGTAAATACTGGGATACATGTGAGTGCAATTTTTTTACTGAGTTTAACCAGAATTACCGTTTTATAAAATTATGTTTCAATATCAATTAAAATATTCAGCTAAAATATTGATTATTGCTTTAGTAATTTCTTATTTTATTGTTAATCCAGAAGCATTATTCTATAAAAAACTTAACACATAACGTGTGAATCCATATCAAAGGAAAAACATGGCAATTTAATGCTCCTTAGATCAGACCAGGTTTTCGATATATTTGTATGGTGATCCCGTGTTGAGCATAATGACATGATCTGTAGATTTTATGAAGCCGGATTTTACCAGGTTTTGTGCGGCTTTCAAAACAGCGGCTCCTTCAGGTGCCAAAAACAGCCCTTCTTTTACTGCACAAAGCGACATAGCCTCAACCATATCCTGCTCACTGACATGCACGGCTATTCCTTTACTTTCTTTTATTGTTTTCATGATGAGGCGGTCACCAAATGGCTTTGGCACCCTTAATCCATTGGCTATGGTTATTCCCGGATTTTCATATGTATCCGTATAATCGAGTCCCTTCTCATAGGCCAATACAACCGGATTACACACCTTGGTTTGTACCGCTACCATTTTAGTAGTGATATCTTTTATCCATCCCAATTTCAACATTTCCTGGAATGCTTTCCATATTCCTATCAATCCTGTGCCACCTCCTGTAGGATATATAATGACATCTGGCAATACCCAGTTTAGTTGTTCAGCAATCTCATAGCCCATGGTTTTCTTACCTTCTAATCTAAAAGGTTCTTTTAAAGTCGTTACATCCCACCAATCAGCATACAATGGGTGTCTGCTCATGGCAGCACCGGCATCTTTAATGGAGCCATCCACTTTATGAACTTTCGCTCCCATGATTTCACAATCTTTTTGAAATACATCCGGGGTGGCTACAGGCATAAATATATGCGCCTTTCCCCCTAATCTGGCTGTATAAGCTGCTAATGCAGATCCGGCATTTCCAGCTGTAGGCACACAAAATTCTTGTAATCCCCACTCTGCAGCTTTACTCACTGCCATTGATAAACCGCGTGCTTTAAAGGATCCTGTAGGATTATTGCCTTCATCTTTAATTTGAAACCTGGATATCCCCAATATTCGTGTCAGGTTTTGGGCTTCGAGTAAAGGTGTCATGCCTTCCCCCAATGAAATGATATACTTGTCTTCCAATACCGGAAGCATTTCTTTATACCTCCACATATCAGCCGGTCTGCCCTGTAATATTTCCTTTGATATTGGTCTATCCATTTGGTAGTTGGCTACCAAAGGTTGTTGAGATATCGGGCAAAACCGGATAGGCGTGTCTATAGGATACTTCTTTCCTGTCAGATGACATTGGAGCGACAAAAATCTCGAATTGGTATTCATGGATGAGATTAACTATGAAAAAGTGTATAACAAATCATTTTACTCGTATTCCAATGGCTGAAGAATAAAATACCTATCATGCGGAGTTGTTTTTCTATTGAGATTATATTGACCAGTCATATGCATCATCATATCATTCCTCACAGATGGACTGCTGTAAAAATACCTGTGGTTGGATAAGGTGGGGCCGATGCCTTCATTGTCATCGATAAGCGAGACATTTATAACGCAAATCCTCTCATGTAAAGTAGTAAGAATATGGCTGGTATCCAAGCCCAGCCTGTCATTCTTATTGATTGATTTTGACATTCCCAGTGAACGATCATTTTGATGAACGTAAATATGTATACTATCCGCTACGTACATGATGCTGTCAAGAGGCTGATCTTTTTCAAAAATATTCGCTTCAAGATCTGCAGCCTGCATGTACAGATTGTGGAAAATACGAGGGTAGCATTCTTTTTCTTCAATAGTTGAGTATATGCCCTGAAACACTCTGTTGCCCATAGAATGACTCAGTACATCCAATCTCAATGGATGCCAATTCCTTAGCTCCACCAATACTTGTGAAAAATATTTTCCGACCTGATAAGCGTGATCTACATTTTCCCAATACGATAATCCTGAATGCCAAACCAGTGATATAACCATTCCATAAGGGTTATCTTCCCTGCTAAAAACATCCTGGTAGTACCCATTGATTACATCATTTTGATACCACGATCTATGACCCCACATTCCGTGGATATAGATCAATATATTTTGTTTTTCAACGGGTAATGCCTTAAAATCATCTTTCCATGCAGCAAAAGCATGTTCAAGACTTTGGTCTGATTTAGAACCCATGACCACCTCTCCATTTTCTTTAATAATGAATGGACCTGTATCAAATGTGTATTTACTTTTATCCATGGATGATACTTCGATAAAATACATGGGTACATGATCTTGTCCATCACCATCGATAGAAAGAAATGGCATGATGAATAAAACAAATGCCATTTTTGCACTGCAACTTAAAATAAACCAGGCTCTGGATCGGATATTCATATTTCGATCCATGTCAGCTTTTTGTGTTTGAAAAATCGGATTCACTTCTATCACTTTTTCATTATTTGCATGCTATTGCAGTCCTAATCGATCTATTCAAAGCGTTACATAGAAGGCATGAGCATAATAGCATTTTGCATCATTTTGCTTGGGCCTAACCAAAACATTCTGAACTGTGTATTGTCAACAAGATAAACTACTTTCCCTCTACCTATGTTTTGGACTCCGGCAAAAGCTTTGCCTTTGAGGTGATTTTCGGAATGGGTTGGAAGATATCCGGAGGCCAGCATGTTTACATCGGCATATAATCCTACAGACTGGAATGCTGCTGATGGCTGTAAAGCATCATCGCCAAATTTGAGGGTATACAGGTCACTTTTTACACCAAAAGCCAAAGGGTGACTATTGTCCACACGGGCATGGAGAGCAGTGCCGGGAGTTCGCTTCTGACCAAAATATTGTTGCCTGTCTTCAAAACGCACAATTTTGGCTGCTAAACTGCTGTCAGCAGGTGGAGTTGATAGCTCAACCATTGAAATTTTCGAAGCTTTGGATGTGAAAAATGAAGCAGCTGTTTCAGTAGCGACGAGGGTTCCTCCTGCCTCTATCCAGTCTTTCAGTACTTTTTGATGTTCCTCGTCAAAAAGTGCATTGAGTTGATTTCCCCCTCCAGCCAGAACCAAAACATCATAGCGATTCAGGTCAGCCAAACCATATCTGCTACCAAATTTTGGAATAGCGGTTTGTTCCAGGAGGTCTGTTCGCACACGTTCGAGTGGAAACTCAGTTTCTACATCCATCAGGAAGTATATCTGGCCATTGGTTAGAGAGTTAAAGGGAGGCCCAACCAGCATTGCTGCCTTTGGATTTTTTAAAGGTCTGCTATCGCGGGAAGCCAGATCAATTCCATCCTTCATCCTGCCTGAATCATGACCGGTAAATATAACTCCTGCATCCTTAGCAATGGTTTCTATGTCCTGGTCAATGGTTTCAGCGTATTCCAGATTTCTTCCTTTCAATATGATCAAAGTGCCGGCAGAGTACCATTTATTTCCATCATAAAAAGGCTTTGTTGTACATCTGACCCGATATCCTTTTTCCCATAATTTAGATAAAGCCTTTGGGGCATATCGTTGATTCCAGTCCATGGTATACGCATACCCTGCTCCGGATTGTATTACTTGGCCTGTCACTGGTTTATACTCGGTTAATTTTTTTAACGACGCAGTCAATGGAACAGTGGTTTCAAAACATTCCAGGTTATAAGCCATGGGTAATGACCAGGTAGACATATCGTACATCACAGAATCTTCGATTTCCATAGTATTGTTGAAAATACTATTGATGAGGAGATGCCTGGGTTGTTGAGTTGATATAATGTAGTCATTCTTTTTTACATTGGTTCTCGAAGATTCATTGGTTCGAAAATTCTTAGCCTGGATGGCAAAGTCATTTTCTGCCACATGGATCTCTACTTTATGATGAGTTAAGACCCTAATGGCATCCTTTAAAAAAGGATCGCCGTTGTTAGATAAAATATATGCGGTTACATTAGATTTACTGTTGACCGGATTATGAGCTGCAATGGAGTAATCTAAAAAATGCCTCCTCCGTTCTACCGCTTTTCTGATGGTGGCAAAGGAGGTGAGATAATGATCAAATATGCGTTGCCTGAAAGTAAGTGTGGTGCCATCATCTGTTTCAATGGCCACTCCTGCACCAATGCCCCCTTGTTCGGTAAGCATGCCTATGGCTCCCATAACACTGGGGTAGCTGGAGCCGTATCCCGGATAAAAGAAATCAAAAGCTTCCCGGGTAAAGTAATTGATTTTATGGGTGTCAAAAGCTTTTGCATTGGCTTGTCCGATGGTATCTGACAATGGTTCGTGCTGATCGGGTAAAAATTTATTTCGGGGCGTAGTGCCTGGGACAGTAAAATAATTGGCATTATATCCCATTTCGTGATAGTCGGTGTGAAGATGAGGCATCCATTTCATATATTCTGTGGTATGACCCCGTGACTCAGGATGAACACCCCAAACCCAGTCCCTATTCAAATCAAACCAATAATGATTCGTTCTCCCATTTGGCCAGGGTTCCTGATGCTCGAGGTCTGCCGGTTCTATGCCGGTAGTTTTTCTTCGCATACTATTGTACCAATAGACATATCGGTCACGACCATCGGGATTGATGCACGGGAAAATCAATATAACAGAATTGTTAAGAATTTCCATATTCTGGTCGTCATTGGAGGCAGCCAACTGGTAGGCAACCTGCATGGCAGCTTCTGTGGACGAGGCTTCATTTCCATGTATATTGTAAGAAAAGGATATGGTGACAGGATGGGAATCCAGTATATCTTGTTTTTCATCAGAAGTGAGATTTTGTGAGTGAGCGATCTTTTGATTGACTTCGAGTATTTTGTCAATATTCCTTTGATTTTCTTCTGAGGTAACCACAAGGCTATACAGTTTTCTCCCTTCATAGGTGGAACCGTACTGATGAACACTAACCCTGGGAGAAGAGGCGGCTAATGCTTTAATGTATTGCTCAACATAGGCATACAAAGTAAAGTCGGTGCCCAGTTCGTAACCCAAATAACCATGGGGTGAAGGTATGTTTTTATTGTAACCAGAATCACTTTCAAAAGCGAAACGAGCCGGAACCAGATTCGTTTGAGCATGAGATAAATGAATAATATGGATCAGAAGTGCAAGCGTGAAAAGGGAGAGGAAGGACTTCTTCATAGTTTGGTTTTTATTTAATAATGGAGTTTTTTTGTATAAAAAATAGAGTTTTAGTTTTCGCATTTGTAAAGTCAAGGATACAAATAGTTTTTAAATATTTGTAAGGTAAAGTAATGGGTTTTTCAAATGAGATGAACATCAGCAAATGCTTTTTCCTTATTAATAATTGAAAAACAAGATTAAATAATTGATTTTATTATAAACCAAATCCAATCATTGCATTAGTTAGTACCATTTCAATTAAAGTAAAAAGTTCTCATTTTCCCATCATTTTTAATATTTCGTCTTTTTCTTCCGGGGTGTTGGCGTTGAACAAAATTTTAGGATTTTCTATTTCCAATTCTTCTATATCGCTATTGATCAAAACTTTTCTGGGGCATGCGTAACCCAAACTTAAAAAATGCAGAAGTCTTGGATAAGCCCGGGGTTCCCACAAAGTAATCAGAGGTTCAGGGAATCCTGTCGCAGGATTGTGAAAACAAGTTGCAACTTTCCCGGAATTCCTGCTTTTTACCAACATTTCAATGGTTTCAAAATTAAGCAATGGTATATCGGTGGCCACAGTAAGCCATGTAGCATCAGGATCATTCCTGAAAGCAGAAAGAATGCCTCCAAATGGACCTAAACCTGTAAAGGTATCCGCAATGATCTTATAACCGTAGTGAGATTTACTTCCATTGGCTACAGATATATATGTTTCAGTACAAATTTTGTTTAATACATCAGCCATAAATTCTACTTGTGGCTTACCGTGATACTGAATAAAGGCTTTATCCATTCCCATTCGACTACTTTTACCGCCAGCCAATACAAATCCTTTGATAGTGGGGAGATGTGACCTGTACTGGTCCATAATTAATTGAGATATATTGGAAATATCCGTTGACCGAAAAACGGGCAGATTCTTAAATGAAGAATCGTATTCAATCAAATAAGAATATATGGCTTCTTCTCCATCGGATAATATAAAGCATTGGACATCCGTCAATTGATCAAGTTTTTTTCGAAGAGACTCCTTTTTGTCAGGGTGTATAATAACGATTTGCTTGTTTGCCGAAAAATGATTGCCATTTATAATAACTACATCTGTAGATTGGAGGTATTGACGGAATTCCCATTCAATATGTTGTGAACGCATTTCAAAAATATGTGATCCAATGGAGTCTGTATAATGAACTGTAAAAGGCACTCTCATTTTTGGGGATCCGTGAGCGGCATCTATATAACCAATTGAAAGACCTTTGCAGGAGATAGAAATTTTTTCTGCCAATTCCTGTATGTATCCACATGGAGCACCCATTATAGCCCATTCATTTCTATGAAACTTCCCTCCGGAAGGCTTTGTGAGGTTTGTGTGTTTATTGTGTATAGGTGAAATCATTCTTTAAAAGTGCATGTCATTTTAGGATGGGCTGCCTAAAAATAATACAACAATTACTCGTGAGCAAAGTTTTTCAATTGGTGGGGGCTTATTGAAAAGGAAAGAAAAAATAGATCCTGCAATGGAATTTATTCATAAGCATGTTGAATAAAGACTACCTGTTAAAACGGTTTTTAACCTCAATCATTTGCGACATAACTGACAAGGCAATTTCTCTGGCAGATTTTGCATTAATGTCGATCCCAATAGGAGCCTGTATTTTATCGATCAAATTTTGTGAAATACCTTTGTCCTGCAATCTTTTTACGCGTTTTTCATGTGTCTTCCGGCTTCCCAATGCACCTATATAAGCAACCGGTTTGGTCAATAAAATCTCTAAGGCATTATCGTCGATTTTAGGGTCATGGGATAGTAGGGCACAGTACGTATAGTTATCCAATGAGAAATCATGAAGCACTTCAGAAGGATATGCATTATATAAGTAATCCGGAACATCTGTGAATTGCATTTTATCCATAAAATAGCCTCTGGGATCAATGACTACAGTCTCGAAATCAAACATTTTTGCCAGCGATACCAGATCAACTGTGATATGAGCAGCTCCAATTATAAGTATTTGGCTTTTTCTGGGGAAAACCTGAATAAAGTATTTCTTTTCATCCATTTCTGCAATGAGGTGACGTCGTTCACTAAAAGCCCTGACAGCCTCATCTTGCACATATGAGGGTAGGTCATCACCATCAATCAAACTTTTGTCGCCCATGAGACTATTTGTATGACTTCCTTCTTCGAGGGAGGAAATGAGAATGGCCGGAAGGTTATTTTCTATCGCATGAAGAAGACCGGACCAAACTGGATCATTTACAAAATCAGCACTTTGTAAAAATACCTGAATTTGCCCACCACAAGAGAGACCGACTGTCCAGGCTTCTTCGTCGGATACTCCAAAACTCACCATGGCAGCTTCACTTCTGTGTTTAAGCTTGTTTGCATGCTTAATCACTGCCCCTTCTACACATCCCCCACTGACAGAACCAGCCAGTTTACCCTCATTGTTGATGAGCATAACTGAACCCACCGGTCTGGGTGAAGATCCCCAAGTCTGAGTTACCCGTACTATGCAGATGGGATTATTTTTACCAGACCATTCTTTGATTATGTCGATGTGTTCCTTCATTCGTATCTACGCATTGGTTTCTCAAAGGTAAAGCATATTTCATGAAAAGAGAAGGGCAGGATAAGATTGAGGTTAAGGTTGAGGTTAAGGTTGAGCCTTCGGCAGGTCTGAAAGTCGAAAGTCGAAAGTCGGAAAGTCTGAAAGTCTGAAGGTCGAAGGTCGGAAAGTCTGAAAGTCTGAAATTGAAAATTGAAACTTAACTAAAACTAAAACTAAAACTAAAACTAAAACCAAAACTCTGCCTACTGCCCACTGCCTACTGCCCACTGCCTACTGCCTACTGCCTACTGCCTACTGCCCACTGCCTACTGCCCACTGCCCACTGCCCACTGCCCACTGCCCACTGCCTACTGCCTACTGCTACGAGCTACGAACTTTTCACTTTCAACTTTCAACTTTCAACTTTCTTCTTTCTACTTTTTACTTTTCACTTTTTACTTTTAACCATTTTATTACAAATATCGTTATAATTGTACTTCTTGACTTATCTCAACTCTATGAAAAGATTATTTATGTATAGGGGTTTTATTTACTCAAGTTTGTTCTTTTTAGTTTTGCTGGCTTCTTGTAGCAAAGAACCGCCTGAAATCAGCATAGATCCTCAGTTTCAGGTCTATGTAGACCGGTTTATTGTGGAAGGGGCTAAACGCGGAATAGAAGTTGACTTTAGTAATACTGGTCTTGTGATAGAGTTTGGTGATGTGCCTACAGATGCTGCTGGTGTATGCTCTGAATTAGGAACTTCTACATCAGGTTCTCACATAGTTACCATTAAAAGACAATTTTGGCTCGACGCAGATGAAACCACCCGCGAAAGATTAATCTTTCATGAATTAGGACACTGTGAACTTTTCAGGTCACATGATAACCAAAGATTTTCCACTGGAGAATGGAAAAGTCTCATGAGAGGAGCACCACTTCCCGAAGGCATTTCACCTGTTATCAATTTCTCCGGTATCCGGAGAGATTATTATATCGATGAACTTTTTAATTCTTCTGTTGGTGCACCGAACTGGTTAAATATAAGTGCAAATTATAATGATGTTCCGGCATCACAGAAACAACTTATATTCAACCAAATCAATGTCATGGATTTTCAATCCAATAATATTCCTTTTCCCGAAGATGGAGATTTTGAAATTGAAGTGGAAATGAGGATTCAAACCGGATTGACATTTGCAGGATTCAGATGGTCAGGCTTCAACATTCAAACCAGCTTTTTAATTTTCTTTTATGGTGGCAATGAATTGAATATCTCCAGTGGTTCAGAAGTATTTGGTCCAATGCAAGTGATCAAATACGATCAACAGGTAGGGTTTAATATGAATAAAATGACTGTGAGGAAGCAAGGAGACTTTTATTACGTATTTATGAATGAAGCATTTCTGTATTGGTTTGAATATACCCCTATGAGGGCACCATTTTTTGAATCTTTAAGAGGGCCTGATACTTTCATCGAATTTCAAAGTGTGAAGGTGTTTACATTGTAATTCCTTACCATACACCTATCCGCCATGGCTTGTATTGATAGGGTATGTAGGAAAAATGTGTTTTATGGACAAATCCAGGGTCAAAAAACACATACCCCTTGGTCATGGTTTCGATGGTGCACATTACAGCATCATGATTTTGAATATCAACCCAGGCTCTGTACATCTCTTCTGACCAGAAAATATCATCAATGACCACTGCGGATTGATGGTGAATTTTTTTGAGTATAGTGTTAAAATACTTCAGGGTAGGGGTGTATAAATGGTTTCCATCTATGTAGGCAAAATCTATTTTAGAGAAATCTTTCAGAACATCCTCCAAAACAGCATCAAACAAACCGGTTATAGAATGAATATTGGTTAAGTTTAAGCGATCAAAAACTTCCTGGGCAATTATCGATATATGGGGGTTTCCTTCAATGGTTGTAATAATTGATTGTGGATTCCCTTGTGCCATGTATGCTGTTGATATCCCAAGAGAAGTGCCAAGTTCAATGATATTTTTGGCATTGAGAAAGTTTATGATCCTATGAAGTGCCCGACAGTCCCCCCGTGGTGACATTGAAGTTTTAGCTATGTCCCTGACTCGAATGTTATTGGTTACGGCATTTCTTTTGCTTCCTGCTCCAATAGGAATTTGTACTATGATTCGATTATCCTTTAATAATTTTTTTCTTTCATTTTCAATGGAAGTGAATACGTGTTGATCTGAAGTCTGTAAAACATTTTTATAAAATTGATATATGAAAGGGGAGTGTATGTCAAATTTTGTCTTCGACCTGCGGTAAAATTCCCATTTTATTGATCTGGTATTTCTAGTTTTCAAGGATCGCGAACTTTTATTGATTTCGGACTAAAAGTAATCAACTTATATAAAAAAAACATACATATATAAATAATTGTTATATATTTGAGACAAATAAATGTCTTTCATAGAATAATGGAAATTCTACTGGTTTGGTGAGGTATTTATTTTTTAAAATATACAATATGAGGTATGAAGTAACTCTGATTTTGATTGTATTGTGTCAACTTATGTTTGGCCAAATCCATTTTAAGGATATGAGTTCGACTTATCTGGGAGACCAAAGAAGTAGAAGTGCCGTGATGATCGGATTTCAGGATATGAATGGTGATTACGCGGATGATCTGATTACTTTGAATGAGGGACGATACTTGTGGACTGCCATAAACAGGGGTAAGGGTGCTGTGATGGATGTAATATATTCTCCAGAACCTGTATCTCCGGGAAGAGAATGGTCTTTTTCGATTGGAGACATTGATAATGATAATATTCCTGAGATATTCACTGCGGGTGTATACAATGACCTGAAAGTGTTCTCTTTTGATCCGGATTTGAGAATTTTTACTCATAAACAAAGTATTTATTCCCATGTATATGGTCAGGGATGCAATATTATTGATATCGATCTGGACGGCATGAATGACTTTTTTCTATGCCACGATGAAGGAATGAGCCGGGTATTCATGAATGACGGAAATGGAAAATTAAGCCAAGCCACAGATATAATCGACTTTTCAACCGATCCACCTACTGATATGTCAGGAAATTATGGGTCTGAATGGGTGGATATTGATGATGATGGAATTCCGGAATTATATATGGCCAAATGCAGAGCAGGAGCCACTTCTTATCAGGATCCCAGGCGGATCAATCAATTGTACAAGCGTGGTGATGATGGCATTTTCAGAGACATTGCACCTTCCATAGGCTTGGATTTGGGTCATCAGTCGTGGAGTGCTGTATTTAGTGACCTGGACAACGATGGAGATTTGGATGTCATTATAGTCAATCACTATGACAGGCATATGATCCTGGAAAATATTGATGGATTTTTCACAGAGAGGGAATTGGAGATTGAAATTCCGGAAACTTTTGCTTTTCAGGTAATGACAGCTGATCTCAATAATAGCGGATGGGAGGATATCATTTTTACCGGTGACCAGGATATTGTATTGAGAAATCTGGGTAATTTTAAATTTGAAATTATCCACAACGCCTTTTCTACACAACCCATTCATTCAGCTGCTATCGGAGATGTTAACGGAGACGGCTTTGTTGACTTGTATTGTTCTTTTGGTAAACCGGTCATAGAATTGGGAAATCGATTTGATGCTCTATATGTGAATGAAGGAAATGAAAACCACCATTTGGTATTTTCACTGAGGGGTGTAGAGTCTAACAGCAGAGGTGTTGGGGGAAAGATAAAGCTATACGGTCCATGGGGTATACAGCAGAGAAATATTCGTTCAGGTCAGGGTTATAGCATTGTTCACAGTACCAATGCTTATTTTGGGCTGGGACAACATGTTCAGATTGATTCAGCTGTGATAATCTGGCCTGGAGGGGGTCGCCAGATATTGCATCATCTCGAAGCCGATGAACATTACATTGTGTATGAAAATAGTTGTGCATACCCTAAAGGCAAGATTCATACCAATGGAAGTCTAACACTATGTCCGGGCGAAACAATTACATTGAATTCCGACAAGGAATATAAAAGTGTAATTTGGAATAATGGTGACCACTCTTCTGATATTACCATAGATAGACCGGGAACAATGCATTACTTCTACATAAGTGATGAGGGTTGCATGATACCATCGGAATTGATCCGAATTGCTAAATATACAGTGTTTGAGAATGCAACGGTGTTTCACAATGACATATTAGAAGTATGTGGAGGACAGAATCTTTCATTTCCGGCAGACATTCCAGGTCAATTCACGTGGATGAAAAATGATCAGGAATCGAATTTAGTGCCAGAAGTAACTGGATATTATGTGTATGAATGGATCCAGTCGTGTGGGTTCAGAACTTTAGATAGTATTTACATAAATGTAATTTCACCAGAGATCGAAGAAGTACTCAAGGACACCATATTTAAGGGAGAGAAGGCCGAACTTTATTTACAGGGTGATGCCGTAAAATGGTTTCTTTCGAAAAATGATGAAAATCCTGTTCACACCGGGTCGTCATATGTAACTCCTCCACTGTATGAAAGTGTAATTTATTATGTGGAAAGAGAGGTGTCTTTGATGCGGGATACTTTAAAAGCAGGCCCAATTTTTCCGTATGGCGAAAATCGATATACCGGAAATAATATCAATGCAAGCATGCATTTTGAGGTTTTTGAAACTACGGTGTTACAAAGTGTAGATGTATACACTGATACTGAAGCTCCCAGGATTTTTATAATTGGAGATTTTAAAGGTGACACACTACATTCTGTGCTACGAACTTTACTAGCCGGTAAAAATACCATTGAGATGGAATTGGAATTAGACCCGGGAAGATACTTCATATCTACCGACGAAAAGTACAACCTGAAACAACTAGGCATCCACTCACCTCGACTGGAAAGAACGGTAAAAGATTTTGTCTTTTTTCCATATACTGCATCCAATATACTTTCCATTGAGGGAAGTGAGAGTGGTGAAAATTACTTTTATTTTTACAATTGGAATATACTAAGGCCTTTTATTCCTTGTAGAAGTGAAAGGGTGCCATATGAGGTTATAGTAGATTTCAGCAATAGTATTGAAGAACAAAAGCATACCACTTCAAACATATTTCCGAATCCTGCCAAAGATTTTATCAATATAAGCATTTCAGGTTTGGGCGAAGAAGTTGAAGTTTCTCTTAGGGATATAAATGGCAGATTTTTGAAGCGGTATATCGTAACCGCAAATGGAGGTAAAATATCACTGGAAGGCCTCCCGGCAGGAATTTACTTTTTATCCTTACCTCAGAAGTCTGGTTTGCATACCTGGAAGTTTGTAAAGTATGAGTAGAATTCGATTCACATCCCTCCTTCCAGATCTTTAACAAGTGCTAATGCCGCTAATCTGCCGGATGTCATCGCCGCATTAAGTGATGGATTAAGCATATAGTCTCCAGCCAGATATACGTGATCCAATATGCGGCATTCTGAGGGAGTAATTATGTATCGCATATTCTGAATGACAGGAAGTGCTTTTTTAATATAATATGCTTTAATTAATTCAAGCCCCTCCATTGGATGACCTGTAAGTATAGACAATTCTTTTTTCGCTTTATTCCCGGCATCATGGAGTGACATGTCTGATCTGTTTATCACAGTGACGGAAAGCAAAGCACGACCATCAGAACTGTATTCAGGACTTACATCTGTCATATAGGTGTAATTATTCACAATGTATTCAGGATCAGATACCAAAGCAATAACTGGAATTCCTAGTGTAGAGTGGTCTGTCGCAAAATAATACTGGTAAACCTCTCTGTAATCTTCTATTTTATTACCGAGACCATGGATGAATTTGCCTGGATTGGATGTGACAATGATCTTATCTGCCTGCATGGAATGACCATCTTTCATTAAAATAGAGTTTCCTTGTATCGTTCTGACTTTTTGATTAAGGATAATTTTTGTATTTTTTAGTTTTTCTGCCAATTGTAAAGGAATACAAGACATTCCTTTTTTAGGTATAGTTGCCCTTCCTTCTAAAAACATTTTAAATGTAAAAGCGAACATTCGTGCGGATGTTTCCAATTTGGTTTCCAGGAAAATACCTCCGAAGAAGGGAGTAAAAAATGAAAGTATCAATTTCTGAGAGAATCCGGAGGATTTTAAAAATGAAAGGGTAGTCTGTTCTTCCATCTGAAATATTTCTTCCAAAGACCATTTCCTTATTTTTCTATGCAATATCCAGAGCGAATACAGATCCTTAGGTGAGGTAATTGCAGAAAAAATTGTTGAAAACAGATGTTCCGGATGCCTGACCGGATTACTAAATATATGTTTCTTACCTTCGGCATGTATTAATGCTCCGGAATAGAATGGCTTCAGATCCAGAGTTTCCACATTCAGATATCGGGTAATTTCTGGATAGGCAGAGGGCAATACCTGAAATCCTCTGTCCAGTATAAATCCGTCTATACGATCGCTTTGAACACGCCCCCCAATAGTATCTTTACTTTCCAAGATGATGGGCTTAATTCCTTTGCGCTCCAATTCAAATGCTGCAATAAGCCCGGCTACACCGGCTCCTATGATGACGATTTTTTTATTTTTCATAGCTTATTAACATGTAAACCAATCAAGAGTTGGCATGTATAATTTTACATGAAACAAAATGAAAAATACCAACCATCCAGATAAAATCCAATTTGATCATAAAAAGGCATTTTATTGCAGCACATTAAATATTTTAAAATACACAATGGCAAAAAAGTAGCTCTTATTTTCTGCTCAAATGTAAAAAGTTCTGAAGTACAAAACGGAATTGGTATCAAACTTCTCCCTCCATTTCTATTTCGAGATTGAGTTTTGCAGATTGTAATTCGGACAAAGCATGCATATCTTGAATAGATTTTGCCATTTGGATACCCTCATTATAGATTTCTAAGGCTTCAAGCTGTCTTGAATTGATTTCAAGCAATTTTCCCAAATGATAATAGACTCCTATGTATGCAGGGTTTTTTTCTTTCAGGTAGAAAAAGGAGTCGAGGGCCTTTTCTACCATTTCTAATTTCTCATATTCTTTGGCTAAAGCATAGATGATAAAGTCATCATTTGGGTTTTCCAGGTTCATTTTAATTAACTGTTCAAGTCGGGTATGGTTACTCATTGTTGGAATTCTTTTGCCTAAATTATGAATGCAAAAATACATTTACACTTTATAAACTGATCGAAGGCAGGTGTGAAAGAAAATCCATTTGTATTATAAATGTTTTGTTTAAAACTAAATTACAGATTTACAGTAATCAACGTATATCTATTATATTTAATATTTTCAATGTTTTTTTTCTTTTTTCGAATTAAATGTTATTTTTGTAGTTGGTAGCATGTAAATGGTTATTGTATTCCGTTTTATGTACTACTATGCAAATGGACATCGCAATGTTAATGCATTTACAATTGTGAGTCAATTATTTTCAGTGCAATCTTACACATTCGAGTTATTCCATACTTAAATTAATATTCATGGAAAAGAAAATTACGATCCTTCTTTTATGGTTCTTGTGTATATCTGTGGTTATACAAGGTCAGCAAGTCGATGGGGCAGCTTCAAAAGAAACTATAGTAGACACAGTAAAGGTCGATAATGATTCCACTTTAGGGATTTCCTTTAAACTCCTTATGTTGGATTATCAATCACAAAATGGAGGTGATTTATCCGCCATTAAGGACTATAACACAGGTTTTGAAATCGGTTTATATAAAGAGTTGAGCAACCGAATCAACTTAGTTGTCCCTGCCAAGTTTGGTGTAGTAACCCGCATGGATAGTGAGATTTTAACCAGAATGACCATAGCTGGCCTGGATGTGCAAGGGCAGTATTTACTCAATAAACGCGATGGTCTCGTAATACCTTATGTAATGGCAGGTGCCGGAGCTGTAGTCGAATCATGGGAAGATGTAAATATACAATTCCCCATAGGTTTGGGATTATTAATAAGAGCATCTGATAATGCCTATATTAATGTTCAATCAGAATATCGTTTTTCTTTGGAAGAAAACAGGAATAACCTTCATCATGGGTTAGGTTTTGTATATATGTTGGGCAAAACACCGCCAAAACCTGTGGTAAAAGAAGAAGTTAAAAAGGAAATGATCGATACCGATGGAGATGGAATTCCAGATGAATTTGATCTTTGCCCTAATGAACCCGGACCTCCTGAGCTTCATGGTTGTCCAGACAGGGATGGAGATGGAATTCCTGATTTTCAGGATCTATGTCCTGATCATCCGGGTTTGAAAGAATTCCGAGGCTGTCCCGATACAGATGGTGATGGTATTCCAGATCACGAAGATGAATGTCCTAATATTCCCGGGCCAAAGAGTAATAAAGGTTGTCCGGACAATGATAGAGATGGCGATGGTGTACCTGACGATGTAGATCGTTGTCCTGATATTCCGGGTATAAAACCTCATGGTTGCCCGGCAGATGATATAGACGGAGATGGCATTCCCAATCATCTTGATAAATGCCCGAATCAACCAGGACCAGCCTCTACTGACGGTTGCCCGGATAGAGATGGTGATGGAGTTCCAGACCATCTGGATAAATGTCCTGACCAGCCTGGACCAAAAGCGTATGATGGCTGTCCTGATTCAGACGGGGATGGCATTCCCGATCATTTGGATAAATGCCCTAATTCTCCCGGTCCTGTTTCAACAGGCGGTTGTCCGGAGATTTCACAAGAAGATAAAGCTGTCCTTGAGCTTGCGATGAGGGCAGTTCAGTTCGATATAGGTAATGCAGTATTAAAGCCAGAATCTTTTGATATTCTCTCCCAAATAGGACAGATCATGAAAAGATACCCTGATTACAAATTAATTATTGCCGGACATACAGACAACACCGGAAGTGCTGCTGCTAATCAGACTCTTTCAGAGAGAAGAGCCAAAGCCTGCTATGACTATCTGGTTAAATCAGGAGTTTCAACTTCCAGACTAACCTATGCAGGCTATGGAGAATCCAGACCCATATCAAGCAACAACACTCTTAGAGGAAGAGCATTAAACAGAAGAGTAGAATTCAATATGGTACCTTTATAGCCATCTGATATAGTAGTATTGGATAAGATTATAGAAAAGGGAGGAGGAGTATTTCTTTCTCCCTTTTCTAACTAAAAAGCAACAAGACAGGCCGGTTCCAAGATATTTATTAACAAATGAATATTCCTGGGTAAATAACTGCTTTGGGTAGGTGAAAAACTGAACTTATATGGTAGACTTTAAATTATATAAGAATTAAAAACTCTGACCGAAACAGTAAGGTACATGTAAAAAAAAATATCACAATGAAAATATTATATACTTTGAGTTTGACAGGACTTCTTCTGTTTTCTTCTTGCGATGTACTTAAACAATACGTTTTAAAACCAACAGAACTGGAGGTTGTCCAGGCTCTTAGAGAAGTTTTGAGTAGTTCAGCTTTCAGATCTATTAATTCACTAAAACAGGTGAATGACAATGGCGTTGAATCTCTGCTTCCCGACGAATTAAAACCCGTTTTGTCGTCTATGCGAAATCTTGGATTATCAGGTGAAATAGATAAAGTAACTCAACAGATAAATCAGGTATCTCTGGTAGTTCTAAACGAAAGTACAGCTATAATGGAGGATGCCATCAGGCAGGTTACCTTTGGTGATGCAGTAGCTATTGTAACCGGAGGACGGGATGCCGCGACACAGGTATTAAAGAATAACATGTATACCTCTGTTAAAAATAGGTATACTCTCAGAATGGAAGAAGAATTGGCTAAAACAGATGCACTTAGGTACTGGCCTATGGCGGCTAATGCTTATAACCTGTTTAGTAGTACTAAAGTGAACACATCTCTCCCTGATTTCCTTTCTGAATCAGCTGTTGATTTATTGTTTAACAGCATGGGTCACCAGGAGATTGAAATAAGGAATGATTATGTAAGTCTGGGAAAAGCAGTAGTCACTAAGGTTTTTGATTATTATACTAAACCCCAATAATTGTTAATTCCATTCCCTTAATCTACGTACTCTTTCTTTTCTACCAGGGCGAATGTACCATCCTCTAATTTCAGATATCCCTGTTCATAACAGAACCTGTATTCTTTACCAGATTTCGTAATATAAATATTAGTGAAATAACTAAATTTAAATCCTAAATCCAGCAAATCAGTTTTAGAAACTTTGGTTTTACCATACGGATTTAAATTAGCAAGAATTCTCCGGTTTTTCCTAAGTGTGTTATTGATGTTCCGCATAAAATTGTGGACATCACTGTTTAACCGGTTGTGGTGTGCTGTACGGCATTGATCTGAACAAAAACGTTTATCTGCTCTGCCTATGTATTCATCTCCACATTCGATACAACTCTTCTTCATCATTATAAGATTTAACGAATAATCAAAATTGTATATAATCTGACTTCCCTGAATAATTCAATTAGTCAAATTCTATTCACTTTTGGCAATAAAGAATGAGTAAACTAAACGTTCACTCTATGAGTATTTTATCCGGCTATGGTTGTTTTCGATTTCCAGAGTTAAAGTTAAGCATTTTTTGCAAATATATACTACTGATTTTATTGCATTAAACAAAATACAATACGGCATATATTATCAATCCTGAAAGACATGTGGTTTATTTTCTAAATTTTACCTTTCCATTAACTATGGTATATAGTACTTCTGTCTCCGGAATTTCCTCATCAGAACATTGAATTAAATTTTTTGAAAGAATGACGATATCAGCGTATTTGCCCTTTTCAATACTTCCTTTAATGTTTTCTTCAAATGCGGCGTAGGCATTTCCCAGAGTATAGGAGTATATAGCTTCCTCTCGTGTCATGGACTGTTCCGGATAAAATTCAAAACCTGTATCTATTCTTTTTCTGGTGACCGATGCATAAAAACTGGGTATGGGATCTACATCTTCTACCGGTGCGTCAGTGCCATTGGCGATAATCACTCCATGATCCAATAAAGATCTCCAGGGATAAGATCCGTATTTAGCCCTTTCTTTACCTAAACGCTTTTCTACAAATGGCGCATCTGAGGTACAATGAATACCTTGCATAGATGCAATGGCATTTAATTCTTTAAATCTGGGAATATCTGCAGTGTCCAGGTGTTGAGCATGCTCTACTCTCCATCGCAGGTCTTTATTCGATGCATGGCCGATCGTTCCTTCAAAAATATCCAACACAGCCTTATTGGCTCTGTCTCCTATGGCATGAACACAAAGTTGCATGTCATTGGCCATAGCGATATCTGCAATCTTTTTTACTTCATAGATGTCAGTCGTGTTTTGCCCGTGAAAGTCTGGTTTATCGTTATATGGTTCTATTAACCAGGCACCAAAGGCGCCCAGGGCCCCATCTACTTCAGATTTAATAGCCCTGCAAGTATAAAAATCTTCACCGGCACCAATGACCCTATATTTACCCACGTTTCCTTCTAATGTGGAAGAACCGTGACGTGCCATCATCCAAATTCTCATGTTCAGTTTTTTATCTTTTGCCAATTGATGATATCTTTCTAATTCCTCAAAACTGGAACCGGCATCCTGAAATGAGGTCACTCCTTTTTTAAGGCATTCTTCCTGGGCTAATTCAATGGCTTTGTACCATTCCTGAACCCTCATCTCCTGACTCAGACTGTTTTGATATTGCTGTAAAGATTCATTAATGATTCGCATGGCTCTCTCTTCAAAAACACCAATGGCTTCACCATCTGATGAACGGACAATTTCTCCCCCGGGTGGATTGGGAGTTTCTTTATTCACACCTGCTTCATCCATTGCCTTTTTATTGGCAAAAAGTGAATGCCCGCTGGCATGACGGAGTACAACAGGATTGTCTGGAGAAACCCTGCTCAATTCATCGTGAAAAGGATAACCCAAAACGTGGTTAAATGGAATGGAATCCCATTTTTCCTGATGCCAACCTCTGCCAATGATCCATTCTCCCGGTTTTGATTCTTTGACCTTCTCTTCTACTCCTCTGACGATTTCTTCCCAGCTTCTTGAGGTTAGAAAATTGAGATACAGAAGACTGTACCCAAGTCCGGAAAAATGACCATGACCTTCTATAAAGCCGGGCATTAGGAAATTTCCTTCAGCATTTATAATTTCTGTGCTTTCACCGGTGAATTTTTCAATTTCATCACTATCCACGATGGATTCAATCCTTCCCTGTCGTATTATCAACGCGTCACCTTGAGCAAATCCGTCGCTTACTGTGTAAATTTGAGCATTGTGAATGATCATATCGGCTTTTTCAGTGGAGCTACATCCCACAATACATCCAAGAGACATAATCAGAAAAATGTAAGTGTATAAAAAGTTGTGGTTATTGTCCATGTGTAATGATGTTATTTGTTAGTTGTGTTAAAATTAATCAATTGCCAAATGTAAAAGAAACTATGAAATTGAAATGGTATTACAATTGTATTATTGCATTACAGGGTAATTATTCCACCACAAAATCTCCTTATTTATAGAGAACATAGTATTTTTTCTATGAGGTTTGATTTGAATATGGTCGAAAAAAGCCGGATACCTGCAACTCGCAGATATGGAGATAGAATCAGACCAGGGTATAACCACTGATTGTCTTGACCAATACCCGGCGAAATCCCTTTTCGATCTGCTGTAGAAGGGAATCTTTATACTGTAAGTATTCACCTCAAGATGAGGAACATAGTGGTATTTGTGATCTAAATAATGCCAAAGACTGATTTCTAAGGAGTCTGTCTCAATAAATGGTAATAAACTTCCTTCCCATAAAATTTGGGGTATTTCGTTTACACACATTCCTGTAGGTGCGGAATGATAAAGAAGATTTTCTTCTGAATACTGTTTATGTATAAAGCCTTCTTCATCACCTGATATTTTTACAGGCTCCACAATATCAGCCGGATCCAATGAATATATATCTGCATGTAAAACTTTACCGATTGGCTTTGCTTTATCGATCAGAAATTTTTCACCTTCCGAAAGGGAGCCATGATCGTTACCATGAACCAATAAAATGGGTTTATCCTTATCCATGTCTATCCATCTTTGTCGTTGAAGAACAGGGTGTGAAGCCAATTGCACAGATGTGATGGATTGTAAAAGAGATGCTCGTGACAGCGTTCCACTGATCAAAGGAATACCCGAATAGGAAGAAATCATGGTAGCGGTGTAATGCGAAGTAAAATCCAATGGGAACATGAGCTTATCGTTCCACACATGGACAACAGGAATGAGATAAATGGCTTGATGATCTCCCAATTCAGGCTGTAGGGATAGAACTTTTGATGCGATCTCTTCACTGTTAAAACAATTACTATGGTGTATATTGACAAATATTTTTTTGAGATAAAAATGATTTTCTCCTACCCAAATGACCATCGTTAGGATCATTAAAGGCAGTACCCATCTTTTTTCTTTATTACTTGTATACCATGAATAGAGGAGTATACATACCATGATGGTGAGGCAATAATATAAAGGCCATCCTAACCGGCCCGATGCCTTAAACATCAGCAAAGCTCCCAAATATTCTTCTATCCATTCCGTGACAAAACCACCTAATGCCCCTATGGAACCTAAAAGAAATACACAAAAACAACCGGCAACTACAGCCAGAAAAGACTTTTGCCACGGGAAACTTCTATACGATTTTTTTCTCACGATAGCATAAGTTGTTTTACCCAGAAAAATCAAAAGCACGCAGACCGCAACCAATCCAATGTTCATAATGCTTTCAAACTCCATTGTGGGTGGTTGTGTCATTGTGGAAATAAATCGGTGGATTAGACTACGCGGTGGAAAAAGGAAACCTCTCAAGTCGGCATGGTAATGAAGAAACCCCCATTGTAATCCTATACGGTCGGTAAACGGATCAATCAACTTTACGAATACATAACCAGCTATAATCGGTAAAAAGCCAAATGAAAATAAAGTAACTCCCGCTTTATACTTTTTAGAAATAAAGGTGATAAAACCTGCTGATATCAGGACAGAAGCCGCAATAAGACCCATATATGGGTTATTGAGAAAAAATAAAAAAATAACCACGCCATATAGGAAATCTTTGAATTGTATTTTTTCTGAATGATATGCTGAGATAGCCCAATATATGGCCATGGGTATGAGAAAAGGGTAGGCCAGACCAAAATGGATTGGCATTCTCATGATCTGTGGAGATAAAAATGCAATCAAAAGAGAAAAGATAAAAGCAAATACCGGATTCACACCTAATTTTCTAAAAATGAAAAAGATAAAAACAGACGTGAACGGGAATAAAATGAACATAATCGAGTGAACAATACCCGGAACATATGTACAAACATCGGCGATATAGAGTTGGATAAATTTTAACAGAGTAGAAAACAATGCCTGGGCATCTGTCATAAATATAGATTCGCCATAGGGATAATTGGTGGCACCGAGATGCGTGAAGTTTGTATCGTGACAAATATGGTATACCATGTTGTGGTAGATGACCAAAGGATCTCCTCCGAAGGCAAAGACAAAATCATTGGGGCGCCACATATATGGACCGACATAAAAAGCCAGTATGAATAAGCTAATCAGGTATAATAAAAATGGATGCCATTTTTCATTAAGTAAAAACTTACCGGTCATACTTTTTTTCCAGCTTTTTAGCTTTCTCCAGGACATTGCTTTCCAATACTTTTTTAAACTGTATTACACGCTGGAGGACAGTGTTGTCGAATGTCCCAATGATAGATGCAGCCAGAATCCCGGCATTTTTACCACCATTTAGAGCTACGGTAGCTACGGGAATGCCTCCGGGCATTTGGAGAATGGAAAGTATGGAATCCCATCCATCAATCGAATTGGATGAACGTATGGGTACACCTATGACAGGCAGTGGGCTTATACTCGCAACCATGCCCGGAAGATGAGCGGCTCCTCCTGCACCGGCAATGATCACTTTAATGCCTCGTTGATGGGCATTTTCTGCAAATTCATACATCCTTTTAGGTGTTCGGTGGGCAGAAATTATCGTTATTTCAAAGGTTACGCCCAGTTCTTCCAGTATGTCTGCGGCCTGTTGCATGACTGGTAGATCTGAATCGGAGCCCATAATAATACTTACTGATTTTTTACTCATGAGATATAACTTTCAGGGTATGTCTTACAATATTTGCTTTATGCCTTGCATCATCTAAAGAAGGATCAATTATGGTCACATGTCCCATTTTTCGGAAAGGTTTGGTGATTTTTTTTCCATATATGTGTATGTGTACTCCCTCTAATTCCATGCACTTTTCGAGACCTTCATAAACAGCCGGACCTTCGTAACCTTCCTCTCCCAATAGATTGTACATGATAGCCGGCAGTTTTTGTCCAGGGCTTCCCAAAGGCAAATCCATGATAGCCCTTAGATGTTGTTCGTATTGGCTGGTTATGTTTGATTCTATGGTGTGATGACCACTATTGTGGGGTCTTGGAGCCACTTCATTTATGAGAATATTGTCATTTTTATCTAGAAATAACTCGACTGCAAGCAAACCGCAAATACCCATTTTACGGGCTGCTTCCTCTGCGATATTCTGACAATGAGATTGCACTTCATTGCTTATATCGGCAGGACTAAACAGGTATTCTACCAGATTAGCAGTTGGGTGAAATGCCATTTCCACAGCAGGAAAAGATCTGATAGTGCCGGAAGGTGACCTGGCAACAATGACGGCTAATTCTTTTTTTATATGCACCATTTCCTCAATGACTGAAGGCTCCCTGAATAGAGAACTGAGTTCCTCAGGTGACGTGATTATCTGAACACCTCTGCCATCATATCCGCCCATCCTGACTTTTTGAACAAACGGATATTTTATATCTCCTTTTTCCAAAAGTTGAGGTAAGGTGTCGGTATCCTCTACCAACCTGAATGCTGCAGTAGGTAAACTATTAATTCGGTAAAAAGTCTTTTGCTTTCCTTTATCTTTGATCATTTCGATAACTCCAGGCTGAGGGTATACTTTTTTACCCAATGACTCGAGGTCTTTTAATGCGTCAGTGTTTACATTTTCAATTTCGATTGTGATTACATCCAGATTCTTACCGAATGACATCACATCATCGTAATTCAAGAAATTTCCCTCTGTAAAAAAAGGTGTCACAGTCCCTGCAGGAAAATCCTTTTTTTGATCCAAAACAAAAATGTTTATTCCCATTGGGGCACCTGCTATACAAAGCATTTTACCCAACTGACCACCACCCAGGATGCCTATTTTTTTATTTAATATTTGTTGAATTTTATTCATCAATATTCTCTTCAAGTTTTTCTCTATAGAATATCTTATTCTTACCACTATTACTTTAAACTGTAGTCACGCCAAGTGTAATGCAGAATTGAAGTCTCAGATCATATTCTTCCTATAAAGAAAGTAGTCCAACTCAAGAACACTCCTTCCATAAGAACCTATTCCCAATGTCGGGTTTGAAAAGGTCATAAAGTATACACTTAACTTAAATACAATGTATATTTTTCCCAAATGTATCGAATATTCTATTTATATTCGAAGCCCATCAAAGTAATTAACATAGAATGACAAATACGATCATTAGAAATGGTAAAATAGTCAACCGGAACAGAATTGTAGAAGGGGACTTACTCATAAAAGGAAATAGAATAGAAAAAATAGGAGGTATCATCAACGTTGAAGGTAAAGAAATCGACGTAAAAGGTTCTTATGTGATTCCTGGAATTATTGATGATCAGGTGCATTTTAGAGAGCCCGGCCTCACCTATAAAGCCGATATTGCTTCAGAGTCAAAAGCGGCATTGGCAGGTGGAGTTACATCATTTATGGAAATGCCCAATACTTCACCTCCTGCTATAACCCAGGAGCTCCTTGAAGAGAAATACCAGAGTGCTTCCCGTACTTCCTTTACCAATTATTCCTTTTATATGGGAGCTTCTAATGACAATATTGAGGAAGTTTTAAAGACACCACTGACACAGGTTTGTGGCATAAAGGTCTTTATGGGTTCAAGTACAGGCAATATGCTTGTCGATGATCGTAAGACCCTGGAAGCATTATTTAAAGAATCTCCTATGCTCATCGCTACCCATTGCGAAAGTGAAGAAATTATCAGGCACAATTTGGAGTACTACCAACAAAAGTTTGGCCAGGGAATGAGCGTCTCATTTCATCCTCTTGTACGCAGTGAAGATGCGTGTATTACCTCTTCTTCGCAGGCTGTAATGTTGGCAAAAAAGTACAATACCAGACTTCATGTACTGCATATTTCTACAGCAGCGGAAGTATCTCTATTCAGGACTGATATTCCCTTGGAAGAAAAACTGATTACGTCAGAGGCATGCGTTCACCATATGTATTTTTCACTCAAAGACTATGAATCATTAGGTAATAAAATAAAATGCAATCCAGCTATAAAATCAGAATCGGACAGGAAAGCTATATTTCAGGCAGTACTCAAAGGTGAAATTGATATCATTGCCACGGACCATGCACCACATACGGAAAGCGAGAAAGCCTTGCATTATTTAGAGGCTCCTTCAGGATTACCACTGATTCAGCACAGTCTGAATATTATGTTGGAATATTACCACCAGAAAGAAATTTCAATGCCCACATTGGTTGAAAAAATGTGTCATAATCCGGCTATTTGCTTCAAAATAGTAGATCGGGGTTTTATACAAGAGGGCTACTATGCTGACCTGGTCATTGTTGATCCCGAGCAAATTTGGAGAATAGAAAAAAGTAATATCCTCTATAAATGCGGATGGAGTCCATTAGAAGGTAAAACGTGCAAAGGTAAAGTAACCCATACTTTCATCAATGGGAACCTGGCATATAATCAGGGAGTTTTTTCCGGTCCGGGTATAGGCAAAAGATTATTATTTAATCGTTAACCGGAAGCATGTTTTGTATTTCGCAGTATCAAAGAGACAATGGCACTGGTAACAGCACCTGCTATAGGAGCTTGGATGACTGACATTCGCACATAATTTTGAAAGTTAAAATAATTCCTGGCCTCCTGTTCAGTAGAGTTGCCTGTCTCGATGGCATGCTGGATAATGTTGTCAAAATAACTCGGGGATATAATTTCATGAAATATAAATTGAGTCAAAGGACTTAATAAAGCAATAAAAATACCGATGATTATCCCACTTTTAAATCCTTCTTTCCACGACATGATACCTCCCAAAGAACTTCTTTTATTGTGTAATGCCAGGAAATATATCACAAATGCTATGGGTATAAAAAGTAAGGTGTAAGTAGAGTGCTTGTCAATCTTTTCTCCATGCCACCCCATATATCTTTCAAAAACCATCCAGGCAAGATATACTACCATAAATATAAAAGCCCATTTTATTTCGATTCGTAATTTCTTTATCATGATTTATGCAAATTTGTTCCAATATAGTAAATATTGAATAATTTTTTATTTTCATTCCGATGTGGGTACGAAATATTTAGTTTATAATAGCGCTTGAATTTAATGGTTGATTAACAATCTTTCCAAATAGAGAACAGCCTTACCGACCTTAAAAAAAATATATAGATTAAAAAAGGTGACTATGTCCATTTCCAGGAAGGTCGACCCTTGAAACAACGAAATAGCGCTGAAGGTGTATTCTCGCAAGGAATGGGAGCATCCCATTCCCCAAATGGTGTTTTGATATGAGTCCTGTAAGGATGTGTTCCAAATCTCGTCGAATCATGCGTAAATCATACCCATTTGTTAGCAGTATGTTATTTTTAAAATGTCGATTTGTAAAACGGTTGATTAATCTTCGTAAGGTTTTCAATCGAATTACCCCTACAGACCTCAATAATGTGTTTTTACAAACACCATTAGAGTTTATGAGTTGACAAAAGCAGACAGATTATTATGCTCTGTGATGGTATACCTGCCTTGTTCATTTCTCACCACCTTTCCACATTCTGTATCTTTGTCGTGTTCGAAGAAAATAAAATGATCGTCATTTGCTACCATTTCGTAAAATGTCATTTTTTCCTGAAGTGTAGTCATAGGCCTGATATCATAAGCCATGATGTAGGGCATTTTTACATGATGGGCTGAAGGTAAGAGATCAGTAGCATACACAAGGGTTTTTCCATTGGGAAGATTGACAAAGGGAACCATCATAGCTTCTGTGTGACCATGATAGAAGTAGATGGATATGTTTTCCGTAAAGGAGACTCCTTGCACAACATCGATATACTGTAATATGCCTTGTTCTTTAAGCGGGATAAAATTTTCCTTAAGAAAACTGTCCCTTTCACGTGGGTTGGGATCGTATGCCCATTTGTAATGTCGGTCATTGGTCCAGTACATTGCATTGGGGAATGTGGGAATAATATTTCCTTTAAGGTCATGAGATAATGCACCCCCTACATGATCAAAGTGAAAGTGTGTAATAATCACATCGGTTATGTCTTCAGGATTCCAACCCTGGAGTCTCAGTGACGTGGCCAGATCATCTCCATGAGGATGAAAATGGGACCTGAACTTGTCTCCTTGTTTATTTCCAATACCTGTGTCAATCAATATCTTTTTATCTCCTTCTTCTATCAAAAGACAACGCATAGACCATGTACAAAGATTATCATCATCAGCAGGATTTAATTTTTGCCAAATGCTTTTAGGAACGACACCAAACATGGCGCCACCATCCAATTTGAAATTTTCTGCCTCCACTGAATACACCTTCATAACGTCTGATTTTATGAGGGTAAATATAGAATTTTTTTATAGGATAATATGAACCTGAGAGAGGACTACCGTAGTATATTCACTATTTTCCAAATCCAATATTCGACTGGGACGTTTTTAATTTATCTGCTAAAGCAATCATTTTCAATGCCGTTATGGCAGCTTCTATGCCTTTGTTTCCATGTTTACCTCCGGCCCTGTCTTTTGCTTGTTCCATATTATCGGGAGTCAGTACTCCAAAGACGACAGGTCTCCCACTTGTAAGACCCAATTGCATGATGCCATGGGCTACAGCCTGATTGATGTAAACATCATGGCTTGTTTCTCCCTTTATTACACATCCCAGACAAATGACGGCATCCAGTCTTTCTTTAGTAGCTAGCATCCGAGCACCGAGCGGAAGCTCAAAAGACCCAGGCACCTTCAAAATGTGGATGTTCTTTTTCAATATCCCGTGTTTAATGAGCGTTTCAATACAGCCTTTTTCCAATTTGGAAGTAATAAGTTCGTTCCATTCTGAAGTTACGACACCACATACCTTAGTAGCAATACCAGGTATCTTATCTATTGTATAGTTTGAAAGATTTTTATCAGCACTGGACATTTATGAAACATTTTGGTAGATGATAAAAAATGGGAAAGCCTTTACTTACCTTTTGAGAGTAATCTCAGCCTTAATACATGCTATATTCTTAAACAACATTGTAAAAGGCCATATGTAGTATTGTTCATCTCCGGCAGAACATCTGGATTCAGAAAAATGACCATTTTTAGCTGACGCGTGCGATAAATTTGTCAATATCGCTGGCTTCATTACTGTCAAAGTAATTTTCCTTAATCTCAATGTAAGCCTTTAATGCTGCGTTATTATCACCTAATTTTTCTGAAAGAAGTCCTATTTTCTTTAAATAGTATGGCGTAAGAAAGTCATTTTTTGTCGACGTTGCTTTCTTGTAAAGAGATAGAGCCTTATCAAAATCACCCAATTCGGAATAGGCATCTCCCAATGCTCCATTTTTCATAATGGGTGTAATTTTTCCTGAAGGTTTAAAATCTTCTAAATACTCTATAGCTGCATCATATCTACCCAGGTTTAGGTAGCTGATCCCAGCATAGTAGTTTGCCAGATTAGATGTCTTGGTTCCTCCATAGTTATCGATAATGTCAAGAAAACCATCAAATCCTCCTCCCGGATTCTCAAGTGCCAATGCAAACGAATCTCTCGCAAATTGCTCCTCGGCTCTAAACATCGCTGTTCTGGCGTTACTTTCTTTAGGACCCTTAATCATAATGTTATAAAATAGCAGACCACCTACAAGGATGATTATAGCTGCTATTACACCTAAAACCAATGTTTGGTTTTTTTCAAAATACTCCTGTGAAGACTGTTTTACTTCAACTATATCTACCAGGGTTTCATCTGTGGATTTACCTTTTCTTCTTCTTGTCATAATGCTTATTCAAAATTTGCGCAAAAATAGCAAAGTTTATGATTTAATATTATAAATCCAAGTATAAACATACATTGACTATTAATTATTGAAACACTGGTATAAAATAAACCAAAATTAAACGATATTGTATCTATTATGTAAAGGTATACATGCGTGAGATGGCTCTTTTCGTGGCAAAGAATTTTATATTCATCAGCAGTTGTCCTATTTATCTAAAAACTTTATCATGCAACAAAATCTTGTTTATGTAACTATAGTTGTAGAAGACTATGATGCTGCCATTGATTTCTATACAAAAAAACTTCATTTCTCACTTGTTGAAGATACGGTAATGAGCGATACAAAACGATGGGTGCTGGTTAAACCCTCCGGCTCTTTGGGGTGCGCTCTATTGCTGGCTAAAGCAGCTAATCATAAACAAAAAAGCAGGGTTGGAAATCAAACAGGAGGAAGAGTCTTCCTTTTTATGCATACAGACGATATTAAAAGAGACTATCAAAATCTACTTGATAAAGGAATAACCATCATTAGGGAGCCTACGTATGAAGACTGGGGAACGGTAGTCGTTTTTTCTGATCTGTATGGAAATCTATGGGATTTAATAGAACCCTCTATGAAGTGACGATCAATACCGCTCATGATCCTGAGCCAGTATTTGAGCATACGATTTTCTGATAATACCAGGGTGGACACCTCGCTTAAACATCCATACAGCTTTAAAGTTAGCCAGATTTACTTTAAAGTAGGAGTTGAGTATGTATTTACGTGCTGAAACTATTATAGGTCCTTTCATTATCTTAAATTTTGATACTTTCCTGGCTCGTTTCAAGAATTCAAAATCTTCCATGACACAGTAATAAGGATCGTAACCCCCTAAAGTTTCAAAAAGATCTTTTGTTATAAAGATACTTTGGTCGCCCCCTCTGAAAAATAGATAATTAAACCTTGTGCAAAATTCATTGATACGTAAATACCATTTGTCAATGTCAAATCTAAATGGATAGGATCCTAAAGAATAACCTTCTCCTATGGCAGCGATGATGTCATTTCTGAATGTGGTTGGAGGTATGGCATCAGCATGTAAAAAATATAAAATCTGTCCACTTGAATGGCTGGTTCCCAAATTCATTTGTGCTGCCCTACATTTTTCTTCGTTGGATACAAAAATCTCTCCTAAAGAAGTAACTATCTTTTTTGAGTCATCATTGCTTTGGGCATCTACAACAATAATTTCATCCTCCGATTTCAAATATTTTCTTAGATAGGGCAAAAGTCTTCTTAAATGAAATTCTTCGCAATATACCGGAATGATGACGGATATGTGTTTCATGTTTGTACCATTTTTTCTCTATTTCAGAGTGAAGAGAAAAATTTCAACTTTAAAATTTTATGAGGGCTGTATCGGCCTGTGTTAATATTGTAACGGTTCTATCTTGAATAATTCGCAGGCGGCCAATAATTTCTTACATCCTCCACGGTATCTATATCGGGCAGTATCTCAAGTAAAGCAAACGTTTTATTTTCTCCTTGAATAGCATGTACGGTTTCATCTAATACGGATGGAGAACTCCAATTGATATTTCCCATGATGGTCGTGGGAACGATTTTACTTCCAAGGAGGTAATAACCACCATCTTTTGCCGGACCCAGAACGTAGTCGTTTTTAGCTAACAAACCCAACGCCCTTGCATAAATATCTGTTCTAATAAACGGGCAGTCTGTACCGATGATTAATGCTTCTGAATATTTTTTTTTCTCCAAAATCTTTCTGAAAGCATGAATCATTCTTTCGCCAAGCTCAACTCCTTTTTGGACGTGTGATTTTATGTAGGCATAATCTTTTGACATTTTGTTTTGATCTACAAAATCACTATAGAACACATGTATATCCAGGAGATCATGTGGAATCTGTGACCAGGTAGCTTTTACCAGGTCTTTAAAAATAGCAAGGGCTTTATCATCACCTATGTCTTTAGCAAGACGGGTTTTAACCTTTCCCGCAATATAGTTTTTCTGAAAAATGATTAGTGCTTTACTCTTTATCATATTCTCTGGTCCCCGAGGGATCACATTGTGATTTCTTTTACTTTATTCATCATTTGCACACCGTGTACAAGGGAAGCCCCTCCCCGAATTGCTGCTGCTACATGCACAGCCTCCATCATTTGTTCTTCATCACATCCTTTTTCTAAAGCATCGTTCGAATAAGCGTCGATACAATAAGGACATTGTATAGCATGCGAAACCGCAAGTGCAATCAACGATTTTTCCCTGCTTGTCAATGCACCCTCTGCAAAGACTTCATTGTAGTACGCAAAAAATTTATCAGCTAACTCTTTTTGAAATTCGCCAATATTTCCGAATTTTTTAAGATCCTCAGGATTGTAATATGTTTTCATATTTGTTGTTATTAAAATGACTACTAGATTAATTAATAAGTATCATACAATTCAAATGCCTACTTTCAAGTCCCAGTTGTACGATTTGTATCTCACTTTTGGTTTCGATCCGGGTTCAATTAAGTCAAGATCATGTAATATTTTTCTCGTGCCACTTACACCATCAAAATCCCCCATGAACCAGTCCATGAGAACAGGTACTCTGACCATATTCTTTTCAGGAAAATATTCCACTTCAGCTGTCAGATAATCCTTAGAGGCCGATGCAAACTCTTTTTCTATATTTTCCGGAGTGTAAATGCGGATGGGAGGACAGGAATACGCGCCACAGTTCAATGCAAAATGTATGCGGTAGTCAATGCGATCAACCATGAGTTCTTTTATCTCTTTTGATGTACAAAGCTTATTGAAGTATCCTTTGCTTAATTTATGCTTTCTCCTCCTGAGTATATCGTGCTCAATATTATCCAGACTTAAAATTTGGTCTGCTATTTCAATGGATTCAGTTTTGAAAAATTTACCCCTGTCATCGTATTCAGAAGGATTCTTCAATAGCCGGTATACGACAAAGGCATTGTATATATTGGTCCAGAAAGCTTTTTTATGTTCATCATCAGAAATCTCTTGCAACAGGACAGATCTATCGGTGTTGGCCAGCAAAGTAACTATCTTTTCGGTTTTTTCCATATCTCTTTCTTTGAGCGCTACCAGTAAATCCTGCGACGCCACACTTAAACTTTTAACCCTATTTTGTCCTTGTGCATAGTATGGAGATTCATTCGTTACAGTCAAAACAATTAAAATGAAAAGGTGATATAAAAAATTCATGTTGGTATACAATTAAAATTGATTTTATTCTTTAGGATGATGACTTTTACTTTAACACATTAATTAAATCATTTCTTTGGTAATATGTTTTGACATCTATATACGAAACATGAAGAAATATTGGATTTATTCTTTTTCATTTGAACTCATGGTTAGAAGTAGTCTTATCCTTCTTGTGCCTTTTCTGATTCACTCAAAAATACATACTCAATCAATAACAGATAGCTTAGAAATAAAAAAAGAAGAAAAGAGATTAAAGGTGATTGGTATTCCTATCCTTTTTTATTTGCCTGAAACGCGGCTGGCAGGCGGGGTAGCGGGGAGTTTAACTTTTAGATTTAAAGGCGACAGCCTTAATTCATATCCTTCCAATATAGTTTTCGGAGTTGCCTATACTCAAAATCGTCAGTTATTATCCTATATAAACTTTAGGGTTTTCAATAACAATCAGAAATATTTAAATTATGGTGAAGTGGGATACTTTATTTACAATTACTTTTTTTATGGCGTTGGAAATGAAAATCCCCCGAATTATGAGGAATATTATGGCATCACTTTCCCCAGACTCCGTTGGCATTCATTGATACGCGTAAGCAAACCTCTTTATGTAGGGGTAAGAGTGGATTACGATCATTACAGACTGCATGATTTAGAAGAACAAGGATTATTAAAAGATGACATTTACTTAGGTGCTCCTGCTGGAGTAAAAAACACGGGCATCGGATTTGTTATAAATTACGATACCCGGAATTTTCAGTTTTACCCGTCAAAAGGTGTATTTATAGAGTCATTAATGCTGTATACAAATACTCAATACCCTGAAGGTCAAAAGAATACAGGCATGGGGTTTGTCAAGTTTATATTTGACGGGAGTTTATATATGTCTCCGGTTAAAAATCATATCATAGCATTTAATGCCCACACTGAATTTAATTTTGGAGTGGTACCCTTTCAATCAATGGCTTTACTGGGAGGTTCAAGGAGGATGCGGGGATATTATGAAGGCCGATTCAGAGATCAACATTTTGTTTTGATTCAAGCTGAATACAGAATGCCTGTATATGGAATATTGGGAGCAGTTGCATTTTTATCCGCCGGAAATGTTTTTTCAGATGAGGATATCTTTCAATGGAAGTATACCCGACTGGCCGGCGGATTGGGTATAAGGATAAAAATTGATAGGAAAGATTTGTTAAATCTTCGACTGGATTATGGCATCGCCAAAAACAGCAATGCATTTTACCTCACTTTTAGGGAAGCATTTTAAACACATCAATATTCCAATTCCTTTAAAAGAGATTCTAAATGCAAAGGCCGGGTATACATTTGTATTGTTCCATCTTCTTTTACAGGCCACACTTCACGGGGTTTGTCCCAATATAACTCGACACCGATTTTATCAGGATCATCGAGATATAGTGCTTCAGAAACACCGTGGTCGGAAGCTCCCGTGAGAGGATATTCAAAAGTGATCAATCTCTGCAGTGCAAATGCAAGATCCTTTCTGTCGGGGTATAAAATAGCAGTATGGAATATTCCCGTTGACGCTCTTTGGCCAGCAGGTGCATTTTTACTAAACCATTCGTTCAAGCCAATATGATGGTGATAACCGCCGGCTGAAATAAAAGCAGCATCCTCTCCATAGGTTGTAATTAATTCAAAGCCCAAAATTCCACAATAGAAATCAAGCGATCTTTGTAAATTAGACACCTTTAAGTGAACATGACCAATACGGGTGCTGGCGGGTAATTTATATTCGTCATTTGACCTCATTAAACTGTATTTATTTTGATTTGTAAATTCTCAGTTATTTGATTCTGATATGAAAATTTAAAAATTCTTTGGTTCCTCTTACAGAAGGCAGTGTTCTTTTCTGTTTGCATACTTTACATAAATTCATTGTCCAGAAAACAATGCGTAAAATATAAAAATTAAATATATTTTTAAACATATGTTCTTAAATAGCCAGGCTTAATGTGTGTTCAACGGTTTGTTGCAGAATTCAAAATGTCTGGGGAATTAATATAGGATTGATATATCGTATCGATTATTTGCACCTAATAAAAAAAGACCATAGCCATTATGGTCTACAGTCTTTTGGAGTTATTGAGTGGAGGATACCGGATTCGAACCGGTGGCCTCTTGACTGCCAGTCAAACGCTCTAGCCAACTGAGCTAATCCCCCAATTTGAATTTTGGAAGGCAAAATTAATAAAATTCTATTTGAAGTAGTACAACTAATATCTTTTGTAGCGTAAATAGATAAAAAAAATTTCAGGTATTTAGAATCATTGAGTTGAATACGTTTCAAACGTTATAAATGGACGAGATATGTATAAGTATACTCAGTTTGTCTTATACAAATATAAATTTTCTTGCGTTTAAGATCCTACAGCTTCACAGAGAGAACTTATATAAATTGGTTATATGATACCTGCACCTGTACAAAGAGTTAGTAGCGTTTTACATCTTGCCATGGGCACTGGTATGGTATCGGTTTTGTATTTTATTTATCAATGGGGTCAGGGGAGATGCACAGACGAACCCGATTTTGCTGTAGGTTTATTACCCATTGCGGGCTTTTGGTTTTGCTTAGGTATACTAACTGGAATACTTATATACGGTCAGAAATGGTTTTCGACCTCAGCCTATCTTTTGAATATTATCTTGAGGTATAGCCTTGTTTTCCTGTTGATTACCTATGCCATGAGCGTGCTTTTAGATTACAGTTTTCCCGATTCGTTGATGGCACTGGATCGAAAGATAGCTGACCTTCCACCAAAAGACCTGGTTTGGGCATTTTTCGGACATACCTATTCCTATCAGGCTTTTATTGGATGGATTCAGGTTTTGGCTTGTTGTACTTTATTATTCAGAGCTTCAGCACCCTTGGGTTTGATTATATTGTTAGGTGTAATGAGCAATGTATTTATGATCCAATGGAGCTATGGATTGTGTCAAAAATTCGAAACAGGTATTTATTTGCTTGTGATAGCTTACCTTTTAATACCCTTTTTACCTGGGTTGTACAATACGCTCATTTCCAATAAGGCCTCTCAACCCATTCGGTGGCCGGTTATTCCCGGAGGAGGACATGGATATAAGGTAGTTTTTGTATGTAAAATAGTTTTTCTTTTGGGTTTAATCATACTGTATTATAATCAAACAAGGAGGTTTCACCGGTATTACTATGCCAATTCTTCAAGCCCTGTCATCGGAGTTTGGAATGTAGAAAATATTGATTACCAACCAGATGATGACACTTTGTACCAGGATTGGAAAGAGGTTTTGGATATTCAAAGTTTATTTCTTGAAAAAAGGAGATTTGGAGCGGTCAGAGCGAGGGATACACTTACTTTATTCGAATATATGATTGACACGACACAACACAGATTAGAGTTTTGGAATTTTCACCAATTCAGGTCTTTTGATTTTAAGGGTAAGTATACATTAATTACGCCAGATACCATGATATATACCGGAACCAATAATAAGGATCAAATAAAAATGATTCTTAGCCTAGATAAAAAATATAAGACAATCCGATAATATCTTTACTCTTTTCCTTCCAGATAACCCCTTAAATATTCAAAGTGTTTACCCAAAACTCCATCTTTGGCTATGGTTGCCTTATCCAGTATTTCGCTTTGTCTTTGTCTTAATTCAGGTATTACATGACGGAAAAACTTGTCACCAAAAGCAAGGGATGCATCTCTGGGTAATTCATTGGGTAAATTATCTACAGTCATCATATCTATTACATGTGGGAGGTGGGGTGTGGTTTCAGCTTCTTTATAGGGATCATATCCAAAAACCTTATCTTCAATTGTGGTAGCTCTGAGTGTTGAAGGGATAGAGGATGCGGGTGCTATATCACAAGTGACATCGGCGATTACTTTTATTTTAAATTGGTTATCCTTCATGTCTTCCCTGGTGAAAAAAGCAGGAGCTCTGGCATCCCAGTAAATGCCGTTGATCATGATATCTGTCTTTGAAGCATATGGAAGAAAATCAGCATCATAAGCATCAGGATGGTCGTAATAGTCCTGTATTTGTTCTACCGTCCTTCCATCTTTTCTGACAGCATAATGAAAGCTGGTGAGTTGTGTGTATACAGGATGATCATACATCCTTGTCAGATATTGAGCTGGGGTCACTTTCTGTATCCCCATATCGTTTAATACCATTGCTGCCCCTTGAGCTACACGGCCTGCACCAGTTAATGCAAGTCGCAAAGGCGTAAGTCGTAGTGATTTGTAATACTGCCTTACTTCATCGTATGAAGAGAAATAGGTCATAGCCGGTAAGTAGAAATCACCAGTTCGTTGTGCCCAGGTCCATATGGCATTATGGGCTCCCACCATCCCCGCAAAACGCCCAAAAGCTATAATTCTGATATTTTGATCATTGACAAGCATCTCATAATCAATGAGTCGAATGTGCTTGCTAACAACAGCTTGTAATAAGCCCCTGTTATACGGTTGTTTTTTAATGGTATGAGAAAAGAAAAAATAGGTCTTATTTTTTATTAAGTTCTGAATGGGCACTTCTTTAACTCCCAGTAAAATATCTCTGTCGCTCATGTCTTCGGATAACCTCAATCCGGCATCTATATATTCCTGGTTTGTAAATGCTCTTACTGCCGACGGTTGAACGACAATGTCAATATCCTTCTCTTTGTTAAGTAAAGCAGCATCTTCAGGAGCAAGAGCCACCCGGGAATCTATTGGCGTTTTCTCCTCTCTGATAATCCCAATTTTAAGCATAGTCAATTGTTTGCAGGTAAAAATAACGGTTATTGATATAAACCCGGAAAAGGTTTAAGAAATTCTATTACTACTTTAAATGGCTTCATTATTAAGTCGTTTCTCGATTTTGTTTATGCTTATGGCTCTCAAAGTCACATTTTTTCCTTCTGGCAAAGATGTGGATCTTTTTATTCTCCTAATCAAACTTTTAAAGCATAAAATGGGATAAATGTAGATAATTGATGGCAGGAAATGAACTATTAATGTTTGAGAGGACTGATTAAATGAAGCATTAGAATAGAATATTGTTGTTCATTTATTAATACAATACGGGCATATCAAAACTAAAAAGAATTATAATGAATAGTGCCTTGAAATCAAATGCTCTCTTATAAAAAATCAAAATACATGTGAAGATGAATAAATGTGCAAGTACCTTATTGGTTATTCTATTTTCGGTTTGGGGTGTTGGATTATTTTCTGTGGATTGTCAGAATATGAAAAATGAAGAAATAGAAGAAGTTTTATTGGAAATGGCAGAAGAAATTTCCGGAAGCTTAGGGTATTGGAGCTTTACGATTGATTCTCTTCCGATGTATTGCGTCGTTGATCAGGCAAATAACCGGATGCGGATTTTTTCACCGGTGAGCAGAATTGATAATTTGAAGAAAGGCCAATTGAGTGCCATTTTGGAAGCTAATTTCCATTCTGTTCTGGATGTAAGATATGCCATTTCAGATGACTTAATTTGGGTCGTTTTTATTCACCCGATGAAAGAATTATTTGCCCATCAGTTCAGGGATGCGGTCAGACAAGTATGGAATGCGGTAGTCACTTTTGGAACGACTTATTCCAGTACAGATCTTATTTTTCCAAAAAGGGATACAACTTCAGGTACCAAAAGAATGTAATCTCTCACAATCTTTTTAGGGAATATTGCATCCTCCCAATTCGGTAATATAGGTTTCAATATTTTCGTTACTTATGTGATGTTGTCATTAATCAACTTTAATGCTTTTGAGTTAAATACATTTATAAACTGAACCCATGAAAAACATACTTCTGATATTTGCTTTTGTTTATATTTTCGCTGCTTGCAAAAATGAAAACTACGTGAACATTACTGGGAATCTGGATACTGAAGATTTTTCTGAAATAGTTATTGCTAGTATCATTGAGGAGGTGTATGATACTATATATTTTATCAAAGGCCAGGATTTTTCTCATACTATGTTAATAGATGAGCCACGATGGTTATATCTTTCATATGGAAATGGAAGAAGCTACGTATATTTACAACCCGGAAATCATTTTAATATTACTGGTGTAGAGGAGGGTGGAAGAAGGTTGGTTTTCTCCGGAAAGGGAGCGCTCGAAAATAATTTTATCTATGACTTCCTTGATTTAATGAAACAATCGGATGAAAAATATGATGTTTCCAATTACTACAGGCACAAAGAGAGTCGGTTTCTTGAACTACATAAAGAAAAGCATCAGCCACTCGAATTATTCATGACGGATGTTATGAAGAATTCAAAACAACTTCGATTTATTAGCTTAATGCAGAAGAATATGGGTGCAATGCAATACATGGAAAAACTATTTTACCCTGAATACTACAGACAGTCAGTGAAAGCTGAACCACAACTTTCAGCAGATTTTTATTCATTCGTTTCAGATATCAATATCAATGATGAAGATTATTTGGCATTTGAGCAGGGTAAAGCTTTATTGAGAATGTTGATTGAAAGAGATCTCGACTTTTCCGAAGTTTCTTCAATAGAGGAATATTTTTCTTCCATACTCTCAATGATAGATAAAAAAGTGGATGATCCGAAAGTATCGAGATATCTGAAATACAATTACTTAAATCAATATATAGGTAATGCTGGTAAAAAAGGAGTTGAAGAGGAAACGGCTCAATTTTTGACAGAAAATGCAGGTACTGTGATGGCGGAGAGGATCGAAGAATTAGTTGCCACCTGGGATCAACTGGAAGATGGAAATCAAGCCCCAGATTTTGATGGATTGACTCCTGAAGGTAAAAAGGTTAATCTAAGTGAATTGCAGGGTAAATATGTTTATATCGACGTATGGGCTACATGGTGTGGTCCATGTATTGCAGAAATTCCATCACTCAAAACACTTGAAATGGAATATCACGGAAAAGATATCGTGTTTTTAGGGGTATCCATAGATCAGGAAAAAGATAGGGAAAAGTGGAGAAAATTTATTGTTGATAGAGAAATACCTGGACTTCAGATTATGGAAGATAAAGATTGGTCATCAGAAATTGCCGTACAATACAACATTAAAGGTATACCGAGATATATACTTATCGACGATAAAGGAAAAATTGTAACGGCCAATGCTCCAAGACCTTCAAATCCTGAAGCGAAGAATTTGTTTAATGAATTGGGGATTTAGAGGTAATTGATTGTCATTTGAGCTTCGCGCGTCATTTGCTTCGCTGTCTTTGTTGGTAAGTGTAGTTGTAAGTTATAGTTTTGGTTTTAGTTTAAGTTTTAGTTGTCATTTGCTTCGCGTCATTTGTTGTCATTATTGATCATAGAGTAGTAATGAATTTTCATTTTTCCATTTTAAATTTTAAATTGAAACTAAGTTAATACTACGAAAATCGAAATGCTAAAAGCGAAAAGGCTGACTTCTCCTTGAGTCCTTCGACTTTCAGACTTTCAGACCCTCCGACCTGTTAAAGGCGAAAACCTCAACCTTAACCTCATTATAGCTCGTAGTTCGTAGCTTGTAAAAGTATGCAGTGGGCAGTTAGCATTAGGCAAACGATCCCTTCATATCAAAAAATAACGGGCGTAGCGTAAATGACGGCGCAGCCAAATGACGTGAAGCCAATGACGACAAAGTCAAATGACGGCGTAGCCAAATGACGCGAAGCAAATGAAATCCTCACTTCCTCAACTTAACCTTCGACCTTCAGACCTTCAGACCTTCGACCTTCAGACCTTGAGTCCTTCGACCTTCAGTCTTTCCGACCTGCTAAGTTATGAGTATGAGTTTGAGTTTGTGTTTGAGTTTGAGTATGAGTATGAGTTTGAGATATTTTCACCCATTTAAATAGAAACTGATTGACTATATTTGCGGTTAATTCATTTTCAGTTTGAACGATAAACTTGTCTTACTTGATGAAGCAAAATCCTTTTGGAAATATTTGTCAACAAAAGAAAGAGTTTATGATAATAGGAATGACCAGGATTGTGTTGAAGCATTGGGAAATTTCAAACATAAGCTAACACGACATGGTCGTAACAATGCAATATGGATAAAAGGACAGATGAACTATTTAATATTTACGAAAATATTACTGCAAATAAAATAAATACCATTTCATTATGACGCTGGGGACATTAATTCTTTATATTGGTATAGCTGCAATTGCACTTACAGCTATTATGTTTTTTTTGAAGTGGCATAAGAACATTTTGATGTCATTTCTTCAAAATTTTGCAGGAATTCTCTTCATTTTTTCAGGGTGGGTAAAAGCTATAGATCCTTTAGGCACTGCTTATAAAATGGAACAGTATTTTGCCGAATTTGAATCTACTTTCTCAGGAACATGGATGTCGTTCATTGCTCCATTGTTTCCGGCTCTTTCAGGATTTTCAGTGAGTTTCTCAGTCATCATGATTGTATTTGAAATCCTGTTGGGGATTATGCTTGTGATAGGTATTTTTCCGCGGTTTACTTCCTGGGCATTTTTTGTACTCGTTGCATTTTTTACCTTTTTAACAGGATTTACCTTTTTGACGGGCTATGTACCACCGGATGCTAATTTTTTTAATTTTTCCGCCTGGGGCTCATATAATCCTAACCATATGAAAGTCACGGATTGCGGTTGTTTCGGTGATTTTATTAAACTTGAACCGAGAACTTCTTTTTTCAAAGATGTAGTTCTTCTAATTCCAGCTTTGTATTTCATACTTAGAAAAAGAGATATGCATACTATTTTTAATCAAAAGTATCATCTTTTGATAATAGGAATTTCTTCTATTCTTTTGGTGGTTTATTGCTTTAGTAATTTCATATGGGATCTTCCCCACACTGACTTCAGGCCATTTAAAAAGGGCGCCAATATAGCTGCCATATACGAAGCTGAGACAGAAGCAGCGGCGAATGTAAGGATTAAGACTTTCAAGCTTAAAAACCTGTCTTCGGGAAAAGTGGTAGAAATTTCTAACGATGTCTACATGAAGGAATATATGAATTATCCCAAAGAAGAATGGACAGTTATAGAACAGGTTATGACAAAACCTGAAATAGAAAGTACAAAAATATCGGATTTTTCTATCGAACACATAGAGGGTTATGAGGCCACTGATCACTATCTGGAAAATAAAGGATGGCGTTTAATGATCGTTGCCCATAAAATGTATGCAACTCCAACAACGGAATATATCACAGTGTCAGATAGCATATTCGTGAACAGAGAAGTAACTGATGAGTTGGGTATCAGTTATATCATCCCTGAATTTGAAAGAATCGAAACCAAAGAGATACCCATGGTTAAATACGATTGGAAGCAAAGTTACCTGGATCCATATCAGCGGAAGGTCAGTCCGTTTGTACGAGAAGCAGGTACAGACGGAGTCGAAACAGGATTGATTGCAGGAGGAGCTGGAGACGATATGCTTCGATCCTTTGAGGAAGTCACCGGAATGGACATTGACTTATACAAAGCGGATGACATCTTATTAAAAACCATTATTCGATCTAATCCAGGGGTAGTATTATGGAAAGATGGTACAATTATTGATAAATGGCATATAAGAAAGCTTCCTGATTGGACATCGGTAAAGACCATGTATCAAATTGAATAAATTTTATTTTATGCTAAGAATTAAGTATATGGATTTAGGGTCATATCATGCTACTTATGAAAGTATTATTATATGTTTTTAATTCCCTTTGTTAAAAATCGGTAATGTTATTGTACATTGCATTTTTTTTATTTTTCTTTGTTCTTAGTAAGAATAAGAAAAGAAACAGTAATCTTTGAAATAATGCTTAGTAGACATAGTGTCAGGATAAAGGTAATGCAAACACTATTTGCTCTCGCGACCGACGATGAGCTAACTATAGATCAAGCTAAAAGGAAATATCTGGAGGGTATAGACAAAAGTTTCAACCTCTTTCTCTTTAATCTCTACAATATTTTTCAGATTACGAGAGTAGCGGTGGATGATGAAGCCAAAAGAAAAAGTAAACACCTTCCAAGTGAATTGGATAAAAAATTCACTGCAAAACTTTTCTATAATCCCATTATCCAGGATATTTTAAGTAATTCGATTTTAAGGAAGAAATTTGAAACATTGCATTTCCCCGCTATTATTGACAGGGATTATTGCAAAAAGCTATATTCTAAATTCTCGAAAACAGAACCCTATAAGTCCTATATTTTGAATGATGAAGAGGATCATCTTGAAATGTTGTTGGAATTATTCAGATTTTGCAGAAGGGAGGAATTGTTTAATGAGATTATGGAAGATCATTTTACATCCTGGCAGGATGACAAATCACTTGTAGTTGGTGCTATTAAGAAGTGCCTGAAAAGTCTTCCCAATGAGAATAAATCCTTTATTTCTGAGTATGTTCCAGATGATGAAACTGTCAAAGAATACGGAGTAGTTTTGCTTGAAAAGACATTTGAAGAAGATATAGCGATGATGAATATGATCAAACCTCTGCTTAAAAACTGGGACTATGATCGTTTGGCGCTCATTGACATTATACTCATTAAAATGGCTATTATTGAAATGCTGGAATTTAAAACGATACCTACAAAAGTCACTCTTAATGAATATGTAGAAGTATCTAAAAAATATAGCACTCCAAAAAGTAAGGAGTTTATTAATGGAATTTTAGATAAAATACTTAAGGATTTATTGAGTGAAGGAAGAATTGTAAAAGAAGGAAGAGGTCTTCATGATTGAATGTAACTGAACTGGAGGTCTTTAGTAAAGTTTTAAAGGAAGGTTTTGAATTTCTAAGTTGAATTTTTTGTTTGAGTAGTCACTATTTTTATGTATTTTTATACCATTACTCCAAAATAAAAGATAATAACCTTTTAAGAAAATTAAAATTTAAACAAGTAATCCAATGAAATTATCCAGTCATAACCTAATGTCAATCATTATAATGAGCGCATTTTCGTTTTCTATGGCATTTGCTCAAAGCAAAAGTGCGGTGATACTCATTAATTCAGTACCTTATAATGTAGTCATATCGTCTGAAGGAGAAATTGAAGAAATTAAGGGTGAAGCAAAAAATCATATGAGGGGGTATTTCAAATCTAAAGAAGAATTTGATGTTAAAACCGATAGATCAATTGTCATCGAAAGTAGGGTAGATGCAGATGCGGGCTTATCTGTTCGCGCCAGCCGTTCATTTGTAAGCTTTCAGCCGGGAGTTGTAGCCATCACTGAATTGAATGAGGACGTCATCAATGAGGCATTGAAAACTTTCTCTTTGGAAAGTGAAGATAAAATCCTGATCACAGCGTTTAAAGCTAGCGAAGAGGAAGGTAATAAGATTGCGGATAGCCGAATATCGTCCATGAAAGCATTCCTAAAAGCAAAAGGGATTCCCGATCAAATTATAGAAACCGAAATTGTAGTATCTGCGGCTTTAGCCAATCAGGTGAGTATTACTTATTTTAAATAGGACAGGCAAGGCAGCAAAATGTCATGACGTTTTTTCTTTTTGTTGAGGTCAAAGAAAAATAGAGTACTTAAGGAGGCATCTTAATATGAAAGGCTTTGTCATTCATTTCCACATCAGAGAATGTTGTTGTGATTATAAAAATTATAATCTAAGCAATCCATTGTCGAATGTGTAAAATTTTATATTTGCAAACATGACGGATAAAGTAATTATTTTAGACTTCGGCTCCCAATACACACAGCTGATTGCCAGGCGTTTAAGAGAGTTAAATGTATTTTGTGAAATATTTCCATTTAATAAATATCCACATGGGGATCAACAGGTAAAGGCCGTAATACTTTCAGGAAGTCCATTTTCTGTTCTTGACGTAAATGCACTTCATATCGATTTGAAAAATATTTTAGGAGATCATCCCATCCTAGGCATTTGTTATGGAGCACAATATACTGCTCAGTATTTAGGAGGAAAGGTGAGCAAGTCAGAAAAACGCGAATATGGAAAAGCCACTATGTTCCAATCGGAGTCTGACCCAATTTTTGCTCATATTCCTAAAACCAGTCAGGTTTGGATGTCGCATAGTGATAGCATCGTTGAGTTACCAGAGGGCTTTAGTGTCATAGGAAGCACAGCTGATATTCCGATTGCAGCATTCAAAAGCAATAGGTCACAATTTGAATATCCTGTATATTGTTTTCAGTTTCATCCAGAGGTTACCCATACTACATTTGGTAGGGAATTGCTCAATAATTTTTTGGATGTAGCTGGTATATCAAGGAATTGGACACCTGATGCATTTATAGCAGAAAGTATACAATCCTTACAGAAAAGTATAGGTTCCTCTTCAGTTGTTATGGGTCTTTCCGGAGGTGTAGATTCTACCGTTGCGGCCACTTTATTGCACAGGGCGATTGGAGATCGGCTGCATTGTATTTTTATTGACAATGGCCTTCTCAGAAAAAATGAATATGAAGAGGTATTGCATACTTATAGGATGATGGGTTTACGTGTAAAGGGGGTAGATGCCAGCGATGCTTTTTTGGATCCATTGAAAGGTATCGGGGATCCCGAAGAGAAACGAAAAATTATCGGTAGGGTTTTTATCGAAACATTTGAAAGAGAAGCGAAAAAAATAAACGGTGTGGGGTATTTGGGACAGGGTACGATATATCCCGACGTCATTGAATCCGTATCGGTTCATGGTCCATCAGTTACCATAAAGTCTCATCACAATGTGGGCGGCTTACCAGAAATACTTAATCTTAAAATAGTAGAGCCTTTGAGAATGCTATTTAAAGATGAAGTGCGTAAAGTGGGTCTTGAATTGGGCATACTCCCAGAACTGATAGGTAGACACCCATTTCCAGGTCCCGGTTTAGGTATTCGGATATTGGGTCCTGTAAGCAGAGAGAAAGTAAGACTTTGTCAGGAAGCAGATTTGATATATATTAGAAATCTTAAAGATAGTGGATGGTATGATAAAGTTTGGCAGGCTGGCACAATATTACTACCCGTACAGTCCGTTGGTGTCATGGGCGATGAGCGCACCTATGAATATGCCGTAGCTTTGAGATGTGTTAACTCAACAGACGGAATGACCGCGGAATGGAGTGAATTACCTCATTCTTTGCTGGGAAAAATTAGCAGTGAAATTATTAACAATGTAAAAGGTATTAACAGAGTAGTCTATGACATCAGCACCAAACCACCTGCTACCATTGAATGGGAGTAAACTTAGTTTATTATTACTTTTCATGGCTTTGCTCATGATCACTTCATGCAGTGGGCCAAAACCCACTTCAAAGAATGGCCGAACCACTACTGAAAAAACAAGAAAGAGGTCGGATAGACCCAAAAGAACGAAAGTAGATACAGTCAAATGGGCTCAAGTGCCTACTGACAAATACAATCCCATCAAGTCTGATTTTGGACCCATTGTGAAAAAAGCAGATCTATACCACATCGCCGTATTACTTCCCTTCAAAGCTACTGAATACACCCCCAGTAGGTCGCAGGATGCGGAAAAACACCGATTTCTCCAATTTTATAGCGGCGCCAAACTGGCATTGGAAAAGTTAAAATCTGAAAGAATAAATATCCAATGTGATGTGTGGGATACGGAAGGTTCCGAGTCAGTATTGAAGGATAAGTTAAATAAGTTACATAAAAATACTCATGTTGTTATAGGTCCATACGATAGAGAGCTATTAAGAATTACTGCGGAGCATGGACTAAAGAAAAATTTTGCTGTGGTATCACCCTGGCAGGCGAGCTCACGAATTGCAAATGATAATCCTTTTTATATTCAGTTAAGACCTGACCTTAGAGATCATTATCATAAAATAGTAGAAGATATCGTAAAAAAATACCATCCCGGTCAGGTGATTGTGTTCAACAAATACGATAAAAGTGATGCCAATAGGGTGGAATATATTCAGGAATACGCTGCGAAACTTTTAGGAGTAACAGACGTCAAACCTTTCAGGGAATATACCGTACACGAAGACTCGCTCTCTTCTCCTAATGTATACATGAAAGGAGTATTCAATGAAGATAAAGAGACTGTATTTTTACTTAATAATTATAGTTTTGAAGATGAAGAGTACATTTATAATGTCATTAGAAAACTAAGTGGTTCAAAGGGTATGCGTAAAGCTTCCCTATATGGAATGCCAATACTGCTAGAAACTGACAGAATGGATTTTAATCTTTATAACATTATGAATGTGAAAATAGCGATGTCTAAGTTTATAAATGTTGAGTCTACAGAGAGTAAAGATTTTAGCAGAGCTTTCTTTGAAGTATACGGTGCCATACCCGATGATGAGGCATATTATGGATATGATGTAATGCTGTATTTTGGAAGAGCATTACACAAATATGGAATATATTTTCAACATTTCATTGATCAGGAAGACAAGAGAATGTTGCAGGGAAAATTTGATATACAAAAGGTTTTGGTTGAACCAGTTTCTGACCATTTTAAGAATATCAATTATTTTATGAACAGACATCTTGATATTGTAGAAATCCGCGATAATCGGTTTTCTGTTTCAGGTAGGTAACCTGGCGCACTATCTTATACCCTCAGAGGACAACCAGGCTCTGTAAATATTGGCATTTGCATTATGTTGTCTCAGTGTTTCTGCAAAGGCATGTTGATTGTCGTAACCTGGTTTTGCACAAAAATAAATGAACTCGTGTTTTTCCGCATTCAAAACAGCATCCAGACTATTGATGGAAGGCATGGTGATAGGCCCGGGAGGTAATCCTTGATATTTATATGTATTGTAAGGAGAGTCAATGGCCAGATGTTTATTCAAAACCCGTTTTATAGAAAAATCACCGGTAGCGAAAACAACCGTGGGGTCAGCTTGCAGTGGTATTCCTCTTTCCAACCGGTTTAGATAGACACCTGCAATTGTGGGTCGTTCAGGGGCGTAATTGGATTCTCTTTCTACAATTGAGGCTAAAGCAAATACTTCTTCTTGCGTCATACCCAAGGTTTTCAACCTGGAGGCACGGCCATTGCTATTCCAGAATTTATCCCTTTCTGTGATAAGTCTTGATACAATTTGCGCAGGCGGAGTATTCCAATACATTTTATATGTGTTAGGGATAAAAATCGACAATACATTTTCGGGGCTTAGGTTTTGAGATTTCAATACCGAAGAATCCAGGATTGCATTGCAAATAGCAGTTGAATCCGAGACAAAATATTTTGCAAGTTGACCGCAAAGCTCTTCAACCGTACGCACACTATTGTAGGTCACATCAATAGATACCTGCATTCCAGAGCGGAGTAGTCCTATTAACTGCCTGTTGCTCCATCCATCTACAATCTTATACTTGCCATCGGGTACCAGATCTTTATTGTATTTCATTAGACGAGCTACAAGATTTAATGTTAAGGCATTATTTATATATGAAGAGTCAACCAATAAGTTTTTAACATCATCATATCCCTGACCAGGGTATATAGTAATAGTCAATGATTCTGAAGGTAGAGTAACATTTTTGCCGTAAACTGCTTTAAAGAAATAGAATGCAATTGCAATGCCCATTATGGCGAAAAGTGTTAGTACAATAAGAATTTTTCCTTTGTTCATATATTGAAATTAAAAGTAGACTATGTAAATTGGTTGCTTTGGGTACAAGTCAATTGGAGAAAACCTATACTTTTTATAAAAGCAAATGTTGCATTCATTGACTATTGTGATTAGCACTAGTTGCAGGCAGTAGCCTTATTAATATGAAAATAAATTGAATTTTTGTTTATTAAACTTGAGTCTTTCATCGATTTAGGATTTTATAATGTTGTAACAGGTTGACCGGTTAATATTGTTCTCTATCGCTCGGAAATTGACCAGATTTAACGTCGCTAATGTACTCTTCTACTGCAGATTTTATTTGATCATACAAGTGGAGATATCTTCTTAGAAAACGCGGATGAAAATCTTTCGTTATTCCCAGCATATCATGAGTAACCAAAACCTGACCATCTGTGCCTGGGCCTGCTCCGATCCCTATCACCGGTATATGAAGAGATTTACTGACTTCTTCAGCTAGTTGTGCGGGTATTTTCTCAAGCACAAGACTAAAACAGCCTATCTCTTCCAGCAGCTTTGCATCATTTTTAAGCTTTTCGGATTCCTCTTCTTCTCTAGCCCGCACAGAATAAGTTCCAAATTTGTATATGCTTTGTGGAGTGAGACCAAGATGTCCCATAACCGGTACTCCAGCAGAAAGTATTCTTTTCACCGAATCTTCTATTTCAGACCCTCCTTCCAGTTTAACTCCATGGGCACCGGATTCTTTCATTATTCGAATAGCGGAGTTTAAGGCTTTTGTAGAATTACCCTGATAAGATCCAAACGGTAAATCAACAATGACCAATGATCTTGTTACAGCTCTAATGACAGATTGCGCATGGTAGATCATGTGATCTAGTGTTATCGGCAATGTAGTTTCGTGTCCAGCCATTACGTTGGATGCAGAATCACCCACAAGTATGATGTCAATTCCGGCATCATCCAAAATACCCGCCAATGAAAAGTCATATCCAGTGAGCATTGAAATTTTTTCTCCGGAATTCTTCATATTTTGAAGAATATGAGTGGTTATCCTTTTTATTTCCTTTTTAGAAGATGGCATTCCTTTTTACTCCGCAAGGTAATATTTTAGTTTATTTTTTGAATGTTTTCATGTCAATATACATTGCACCATCGAATATAAAATATCAAAACAATATTCCTATTCAAGACAATAGATCATGCCATTGGTGAAATAGAAAATCTGCCAATATTAACATTCGTCTATTAAAATATGTCGAAATGTCATGTGCAAGTGCTTCAAATGTCATGCTGTATTATCATATTGACTCATTTTCGGCAGTTAAATCAATTGGCATACTCATTGACACTTTATAAGATATTATAAGAATTTAATAAAATTGAAAATAGAATAATAATGAGTAAAATAATTGGAATTGATCTCGGAACAACCAATTCATGTGTCTCCGTGATGGAAGGAAACGAACCGGTGGTCATTCCCAATGAAGAGGGAAGAAGGACGACACCATCGATTGTTGCTTTTCTTGACAATGGTGAAAGAAAAGTAGGAGATCCGGCAAAGAGGCAGGCCATTACAAACCCTACCAGAACAGTATCCTCCATCAAGAGATTTATGGGATTGCGATATACAGAATCTGGAAACGAAAAGGAAAGAATGGCTTATAAAGTTACTCAAGGGGAGAATGATACGATCAGAGTGTCGATAGATGATCGAAAATATACACCCCAGGAGATATCTGCCATTATTCTTCAGAAGATGAAGAAGACTGCTGAAGACTTCCTTGGATCTGAAGTAAAAGATGCTGTCATAACGGTTCCGGCTTATTTCAATGATTCGCAGCGGCAAGCCACCAAAGAAGCCGGTGAAATTGCGGGATTAAATGTAAAAAGGATTATCAATGAGCCCACAGCAGCAGCACTTGCCTATGGTTTGGATAAAAAAGGAAAGGATATGACGGTAGCTGTGTATGACCTTGGTGGAGGAACTTTTGATATTTCAATTCTCGAATTAGGGGATGGAGTGTTTGAAGTAAAATCAACCAATGGCGATACACACCTTGGTGGAGATGACTTTGACCATGTTATAATTGATCATTTGGCAGAGACTTTCAAAAGCCAGGAAAATATTGACCTTCGCAAAGACCCTATGGCATTGCAAAGGCTGAAGGATGCTGCTGAAAAGGCTAAAATTGAATTGTCATCATCTATAGAAACGGAAATAAATCTCCCTTATGTAACTGCTGTTGATGGAGTGCCTAAGCACCTGGTATTGAAACTTTCCAGGTCAAAATTTGAACAAATGTCTGATTTTCTAGTGACCAGAACATTAAATCCTTGTATACAGGCTCTAAAAGATGCTGGATTATCAAAGGATGATATCGATGAGGTTATCCTTGTCGGCGGTTCTACAAGGATTCCAAAAATTCAGGAAGCAGTTGAAAAATTCTTTGGAAAGAAGCCAAGCAAAGGAGTAAATCCCGATGAGGTGGTAGCCGTAGGGGCAGCTATACAAGGTGGCGTACTAAGTGGCGATGTGCAAGATGTCTTATTATTGGATGTCACTCCACTTTCACTTGGTATAGAAACTATGGGCGGAGTGTATGATGTAGTTATTGAAGCAAATTCAACCATTCCAACTAAAAAAGCAAAGGTATATTCAACAGCTGCAGATAATCAGCCTTCTGTAGAAATTCACATCCTCCAGGGTGAACGACCAATGGCGGCGGATAATAGAAGTGTAGGAAGATTTATTTTAGATGGTATACCTCCTGCTCCAAGAGGACTTCCACAGGTGGAAGTGACTTTTGATATCGACGCCAATGGTATACTTAATGTTTCTGCCAAAGATAAAGGTACCGGAAAGGAACAAAATATACGGATTGAAGCTTCAACGGGTCTTTCTCAGGATGAGATAAACAGAATGAAAGCAGAAGCGGAAGCAAATGCAAGTTCAGATAAAGCCGCCAGAGAAAAAGCTGATAAATTGAATGCTGCGGATTCATTGGTATTCCAAACTGAAAAGCAACTTAAGGACTACGGTGATAAAATTCCAGCTGATAAAAAAGCCACAATAGAAAGTGCAGCGGCAGAATTAAAAGAAGCCCATAAATTGCAGGATATAGCAAAGATAGACTCAGCGTCACAGAAACTCAATGATGCATGGCAAGCTGCCAGTCAGGATTTATATCAGGCACAACAAAATCAGTCAGGAGGACAACAAGATACTACTGCAGGACCTAGCGAAGAAGCTGGTAGTAACGGAGCCGAAGATGTCACTGATGTGGAATTTGAAGAAGTGGATGATAAAAAGTAATTAAGTTAATTGAAATTTTATTTCTAAAAGCCTGGTATTTATACCGGGCTTTTTTGTTTTATTGAATTAGAGTAGTGGGTTTAATTCATTGTATTTATTGATGCCCTTGCAATTAAAAAATTTAAGATCAGTTCTCAAGGCTTTTTCAAAATAGAAAAGAAGTAAACTACATGATATATCATACTCTTATCGGTTGAATTGAGGTGTTACACACAGAAAGAAACACACACAAACACCGAGAAGTTAACGATAATCTATTAAAATGTAGAGGTTAAAAATTGCATGATATAGACGAGTAAAATACTGACAACCAATCCGGCAAATACTTTAATCAGATCCTGAGCAATACCGTAAAGCTCTCGTTTTTCGAGGACACCATCCATTTTCCAGGCAATCATTAATTCTCGACCGGCTAAAATTCCGATAAAAACCCACGTAGTCGACATAGGTAGTTTCGCCTCCCAAAGGCCAAGTACATTTTGCTTGAAAATTAAAAGAACGAGCCCGTAAAAAAGATCGATGAATGTGGCAGAACGTATATCAGCAGTATTGTATTTTCGCTTAACAATTTCTTGTATTTTACCACCCTTAGAATAAAAAATGTAACCTAACATTGATACTATAATTACTACGGATGCGACGAACTGGAAAGTTGAGAGTTTATCTTTTCCCAGGTAAATATAAATATTGGCGAGGTCTTGTGTCAACCATTGAGTCCAAAGAAAACCGGTTGAAATCCATTGAAGTACAGACCAAAAGGTTCTGTTTGTCCATAATGAATCTTTGTTGTTTTGATCGTATACAGATGAACTTATGAATTTTCTTTCAAAAAAATTAGTGATCATATAATAGGCAATCATTGAGAATAAAAACGCCGCGATGTACCCCATCACAGATTTTTGAATCATACTGCCCAAACTAGCTGGTGAGAAGAATGTTAAAATTAAAAAAGTCGTGCTAACAGGAATTCCCAGTCGGGTAATCAGCATAAGTACCAAAGGAGGTAATAAGTAATACCAGTTCAGCACCTCTGGCCTGTGAATGTTTTCCAAACGGCCAAAGGATATATCATTTCCACCTAAACCCAATGCAGTACCATACCCTAAATAACCAACAATCAATACAGATGTCAGAATCCCTCCTGCATAAAAAAACAAAATATACCATGGAACTCTTTTTTCATTAGAAGAAAGGAAGGTTCCCAGAGTTTGAATGACATCATTGCCTACTACTGAATAAGCCGCCAGCAAAAACCCAAGCCACATTATCAATTCAAATAGATCCATGTGATTATATCTGTTGTTGGTCTTAACCGTAAATGTAGGATATTATGTTATATATAATAGTTAACTTTTTAATTTAAGATGCAAAATCATATCAATTACTGTTCGAGAAAGCTCAGTATAAAGTAATATTTGGGATTAAATTTCACCTACAATGGATTCTGTTATATTTAAAATATGGTTATTAATATGATTCAACATAGTAACTATATTATAGAAGAGAAGTGAACCTCTTATATTAACATCCGACAAATCAACCAAATTCATATATTCATTTCTCAAATCTTCTTGCCTTTGACTTATTTGCTTTTTAATATTTTTTGCACTAAACTTTTTGACATTTTCATACTCAGGTGTATCTAGATTCTTCATCATGATTTGAAATGATTCTTCCAGCAGGTCACAAATTTCATTAAGTGTCTGTCGCTGCTCTGGAGAAAACCAAATTTTGTTTTCATTCTTACGTTTCAATTCATGGGCAATTTGCTTAAAAATGTCAGCAATCCTTTCCAGGTCATTGGAAATTTTCATGAGACTTCTCAGTCTGATACTTGTGCGGGTTGTTACTTCCTTGCCTGCCATTTTTGTAATTATACCTGTAATTTCAATTTCAATTTGATCAGATATATTTTCGTATTTGAGAAGCTTCTTGTATAATTTAAATTGTTCTTTCTCATTGACTGAATTGATTAAACTTTTTGTAAAGCCCAGCATACGGATAATAATCTCACCATATTGAGCGACTTCTTTTTTAATTTCTGATATTGTCAATTCGGGTGTTAGGGAAAGATTGGATATGATTACTCTGCCAATATTATCAACTTTTTCTTTCTTTTCTGGTAAAATCCAAATGGAAAGTTTGACCAAATATGGAATGAAACCAATAAGAATTAGGACATTTAAAATATTAAAAATGGTATGGAATGCCGCTAAACCATAAGGTGTGTACAATTCATTGACAAAAGGACTTTCAATTCCAGGCCAAAAGTCCATAACCTTTGCAATCAGATGTAAAAAAGCCGGTATAAGAGCGATCATCCACAATACACCTATAGCATTAAATATTGTGTGAATTCGTGCAGCTCGTTTTGCTTCAATATTTCCCACAATGGCTGCTAATTCGGCCGTTATCGTTGTTCCAAGATTTTCACCGAGTATCATCGCGGCACCGAGTTCAAATGGAATCCAACCTTTAATGCATAATGTAAGAGTCAGTGCAACAGCGGCAGTTGATGACTGTAATATTAAGGTGACAATCATACCGATCGCAAAAAATATGATCCTTGAAGTAAATCCTGTTTCAGTGTACGTTTGAAACCATTCCAATAATTGTTGATTTGAGTTGATATCAGGTACAAGTGAATGGAGAAAACCCATGCCTAAAAGAAGTAAACCAAACCCAATTATAAATTCCCCCCAATATTTGGTTTTGGCTTCATTCCTGAATGATATGATGACACCTATGCCAATAATGGGAAGCACAATTTGCTGAATATTTAACCGAAATCCCAACCCCGCTAATATCCACGCTGTAATGGTTGTTCCTATATTAGCTCCCATAATCAATCCGGCAGATTGAATTAGTGTAATCAGTCCGGCATTTACCAAACTAACGGTCATCACTGTAGTAACAGAAGAAGATTGAATGGCTATGGTGGTAAAGAAACCTGTCAGTAAAGAATAAAACCTGTTTTTAGTGAGAGTCCTCAGGACAGATCTAAGCTCTCCACCTGCTGCTCTTTGGATTCCTTCACTCATGACCTTCATTCCATAAATGAATAATCCCAATGCACCAATGATCTTCGCTAAACCATATATACCAAACTCCATGTATGAAATGTCAATTTAAACCTGCCTATTATATAACAATTTTACTCGATATAACAACTCACAAAATACTATTGCGAATATACCATTAAACCTGATAACCTAAGACATGCCTGAACGTATTATGGACCATCTATAAATAAACAAACCAGCTGTGATGTAAACATAGTATACTCAATATTTGGGGAGGAGACACAATTTTGTATGAGATATCCAGGGTGAATACCTGAATGAATAAATATCCTAAAAAGGAATGATTTAAAACCAGTTCAAAATGTAGGTTGAGATTTTCTTGAGTGAACCTGACTTTCTTGATTATGCTGTTTGCCTGTTATTAATTCATATAAGGCTAAAATCAGACTAAATGGCATGGTAATCAGAAGAACTAATAAAATGGAGAAAAATATTTTTGAGTTCATTTTCACTGATTTATAAAGTTTAGCACTAAAAAGTGCAATCAATTTTTGTATAAGTCTTATATGTAATTCACATTACAAAATAAGTTTATTTATATTATGTAAACATAGACAAGAGGTTAAGCCTTTGTTATTATATCGTGTCCTGATCTTCATGTAATGTTACTTTAAAGTTAATGCATATAAAGAATTTATTTTTCGTTGTAATTTTATATAAATAATTGAAAAACAATAAATTATAATTTATATAATTAAATGATTTGAGGATTTGGCGAATTTATGTTAACAACTATAACCCCGGTGTTACTCTTTTCTTTAAACATATTTGTACCTTTGTATCCCGTAATGAAATTAACTCAATTGTAATTATCATGACAAAATTTATTTTTGTTACGGGTGGTGTTACTTCTTCACTTGGAAAAGGAATCATTTCTGCATCATTGGGAAAACTCCTTCAAGCCAGAGGCCTCCGGGTTAGTATTCAGAAATTTGATCCCTATATCAATGTTGATCCCGGAACTCTTAATCCTTACGAACATGGTGAATGTTATATAACAGATGATGGAGCTGAGACGGATTTGGATCTGGGTCATTATGAGAGATTTCTAAACGTACCCACCTCTCAAGCCAATAATGTTACAACCGGAAGAATATATCAAACAGTCATTAATAAAGAAAGAGCCGGAGATTATCTGGGAAAGACCGTCCAGATCATTCCACATATAACCGATGAAATAAAAAGGAGAATGCTGCTATTAGGGCAGTCCGGAAAGTTAGATATTGTTATCACTGAATTAGGTGGTACAGTCGGCGATATTGAATCCTTACCTTATTTGGAGGCTGTGCGGCAACTTAGAAGAGAATTGGGTTCTGAAGATTGCATAACGCTTCATCTAACCCTTATACCCTATTTGAGTGCAGCCAAAGAGCTTAAAACAAAACCAACACAACACTCGGTAAAGGAATTGCTTCAAACAGGAATCCAACCAGATGTACTTGTTTGCAGAACAGAAAAACCCCTTTCTGATGATATCAGAGAGAAGCTTGCTCTATTTTGCAATGTAAAAAAGGAAGCTGTTATTGAAGCTATTGATGCCGATACCATATACGATGTACCACTTTTGATGTTAAAGGAAAAACTCGATAAAATTGTCTTAAAGCGTTTAAAATTAAAAGGTAGAAAACCTCTTGATCTGACTCATTGGAAGGAGTTTTTGAATAAGTTGAAAAACCCTCAATTTAAAGTAAATATCGCTCTGGTTGGAAAATACAATGAGCTTCCAGACGCCTATAAATCCATTTATGAATCTTTCGTCCATGCAGGTACAGTGAATGATTGTAAAGTGAATGTAATACCCATCCATTCTGAATTGATCAATGAAGAAAATGCATTTGACATATTACAAGGATTTGATGGAATTTTGGTGGCACCTGGATTTGGTGAAAGGGGAATTGAAGGTAAGGTGTCTGCCATAAGGGTTGCCCGAGAGTATAATATCCCTTTTTTCGGGATATGCCTTGGTATGCAATGTGCCGTGGTTGAGTTTGCAAGAAATATTTTAGGACTAAAAGATGCAGGATCAACAGAGGTGCACCCGGATACTCAGCATCCAGTTATTGATTTGATGCCAGAACAGAAGTTAATTACTAAAAAAGGAGGGACTATGAGACTGGGTGCATATTCCTGTAAACTTAGCATTGGATCAAAAGCCAATTTGTCTTATGGGAAAGAAATCATTTCTGAAAGACACCGTCATCGCTATGAATTTAATAATTTTTATTTTGATCAAATGAAAAATTCCGGATTGATTCCGGTAGGTATAAACCCAGACAGCAAATTGGTTGAAATTGTTGAGCTAAAGGATCATCCTTTTTTTATTGGAGTTCAGTTTCACCCGGAGTTGAAAAGTACTGTAGAAAACCCACATCCTCTTTTTGTTTCCTTTATTGGATCAGCACTTCAATTAAAAACTCATAAAAAGAAAAATGAGGAAGAAGTTGAAGCTTCATGAACTTAGCAGACCTTCAGTAGCTGAATTTCAGGCATTGGTAAAACACAAAATCATTGTTGTGGGTGACAATATCCGGTCTGCATTGAATATTGGATCGTTTTTTCGTAGTTGTGATGCTTTTGCTGTTGAAAAACTTATACTTTCAGGCATTTCAGCCCATCCTCCTCACAAAGAAATTAATAAAACAGCGATTGGTTCTACAGAATCGGTGCCTTGGGAATACCATGAAGAAGTTTCTTCTTTAATTAAAGGATGGAAAAGCGAAGGCTATACCATAGTAGCAGTCGAGCAGACTAGTGATTCTATTTCATTAAATAGTATAGAAATGAATAAAAATAAAAAATACGTGGTTATTTTTGGTAATGAAGTGGATGGGGTAAGCGAAGAATATTTACCATTGGTTGATATTTGTGTAGAAATTCCACAATGGGGAACAAAGCATTCATTGAATGTATCTGTTTGTGTAGGTATTGTTTTATGGGCTTTTACACGACAATTACATTAAAATTAATATTTTGTGCTAACAATAAACCAATTGAATGCCTTTTAGAGAAGATTTTCTTAATTCGGCCTTTTCGGTCGATCCTGTAATTTTTGGATTTGATAAGGGTTTTCTGAAAATCTTATTGATTAAAAGAAATGAAGACCCATACAAGGATATGTGGGCCTTGCCCGGAGAGCTAGTTTATCCCGATGAGGATCTGGAAGATGCACCTTTTAGAGTACTTAAGGAAGCTACAGGTCTTACTGATGTTTTTCTTGAACAGGTTCACACTTTTGGTAAGGTAGAAAGGCATCCTTTGGGCAGAGTCCTTACCATTGCTTATTATTCACTGATCAATATTCAGAAAGTTAACCCCAAAGCAGCAGCATTTGCAGAATTGGTGGAATGGAAGGAAGTCAGTAAAATAGAGGAACTTGCTTTTGACCACCTGGAAATAGTACAGGCTTGTCTTAGGCAACTCAGATTAAACCTTCGTATACGACCCATCGGGTTTGAATTATTGCCTGAAAAATTTACGCTTACGGAGCTTCAAAACTTATACGAAGCTGTTTTGCAAAAAAAATTGGATAAGAGAAACTTTAGAAAGAAGATCTTATCCATGGGAATTCTAAAGGATATCAGAGAATTTCAGAAAGGTGTGGCACATCGACCGGCCAAACTATTTACCTTCGATGCAGATCGATATAGTATGTCAGTAAAAGAAGGATTTAGTTTTGAAGTGTAAAGTATAAAGTGAAAAGTGAAAAGTGAAAAGTGAAAAGTGGAAAGTAAAAAGTAGAAAGAAGAAAGTGGAAAGTGAAAAGTTCGTAGCTCGTAGCAGTAGGCAGTGAGCAGTAGGCAGTGAGCAGTAGGCATTGGGTAGTAGGCAGAGTTTTGGTTTTAGTTTTAGTTTTGGTTAATTTTCAATTTTCAATTTTCAATTTTCAATTTTCAATTTCCGACTTTCCGACTTTCCGACTTTCCGACCTTCAGACTTTCAGACCATTTTAGCTCGTAGCTGGTTGCAAATGGTTTTAGTTTTAGTTTTAGCTTTGGCTTTAGTTCACTTTTCACCATTCAACAATCAGACCTTCTGACTTTCAGACTTTCAGACTTTCAGACTTTCAGACTTTTGACTTTCGAATTGCCGAAGGCTTAACCTTAACCTCAACCTTAACCTTAACTCTAAAATAACGGACCTGTAGAGGACATAACAGTTAAAGAGATATCAGGATATATTGCTTTAAATTCATTAATCCGATTCTTGATCTCCGATTTTTCTAACACCATCTTATAAATAAATTGTTTGTTTTCGAGATTTCTTGAATAATTTCTGAAAGTTACATAATCTGAGGACACTGAGAATAATCCGTAATCACCCATTTCCAACATGTCTGAATCCTGGACATATCCTTCCATATGTTTTTTAAAAATACCCTCTATTCCGTTCGGACATCCTGATTGACAATTGATGTTGCCCCATATATGGTTTGGAGGTATTCTTTTGATGAATGATTTTCCTTCTCTGAACCCATAAGAAGTTTGCATTTCAAGGTTAAAAGATTGGGCATTGATCTTTAAGGTTCCCGAATTTTCAATGATATTTCTGACCTTTATTTCAACATCAAAAGTCCCAAAAGGTATATATGAATAAATCTCTTTTGATAAAATTCTCTCCTCTCCTTCACATTCTTCATCGAGTTGAATTCTGTCGAGAAAGATTAGAATTTTTTTACCTACCTGAGAATGATACGTGACCAAATCTTTGGTTTTACAATCTACGGGATCTAATGTAGTAAAATAAAATGATGGGATGGGGCCTTCAGATGTGATTTGCTGACTCAGATCGAGAGCAAATTCATCGGGAATAAGTATTAAATCACTTTGTCCTGCATCTTTTTGGCAAGAGTACAAAGTAATGATCAAAAGTATGGATATGAATATATTGGGTACGGGTAGCATGTTGTATTGGAATATATTCAGGAAACGATTCGGGGGGGTAAATGCTGCTTGTTTTTCTTATAATAGATAAACTTTTTCTACCATTTTACTTGTGAACGATTTTTAATTTAAATGTGTATGCCTATACGTAAAGAAAACAGAATGTTACAATCAGTATATTTGACAATGAAGTTGAAAATTAATTATTATTTCCTTTCTATTTGCATGTACTAATTGGCGTATATTTGCAGCCTATGAAGAATATCCGTAACTTTTGTGTTATAGCCCATATTGACCATGGTAAAAGTACTTTATCAGACAGGCTTTTGGAATTTACCAATACCATATCTGCAAGAGATATGAAAGAGCAGGCTCTGGATGGTATGGATCTTGAGCGGGAAAGGGGAATTACCATCAAAAGCCATGCAATCCAAATGTATCATACCGGAAAAGATGGAGAGTTGTATACTTTTAATCTTATCGATACACCGGGTCATGTAGACTTTTCTTATGAAGTGTCCAGATCCATTGCAGCCTGTGAAGGGGCACTTCTTCTAATAGATGCTTCACAAGGCATTCAGGCTCAAACCATTTCTAATCTGTACCTGGCTATTGAAAATGACCTGGAAATCATACCTATTTTGAATAAAGTAGATATGGAAAGTGCCATGATCGATGAAGTTTCAGAGCAAATACTTGATTTGATCGGTTGTGATCTGGACGATATCATTTTAGCTAGTGGTAAAACTGGACAGGGAATTGATGACATAATGGAGGCCATTATTAAAAAGATCCCCTCACCTAAGGGCGATGTAAATGCTCCACTTCAAGCTCTCATTTTCGATTCGGTATTTAATTCTTTCAGAGGTGTTATCGCTTATTTTCGCATTATGAATGGAACCATTCGCAAAGGCGATAAGGTGCGATTTGTAAATACATCCAAGGAATATGAAGCAGATGAAATAGGCATACTTCAAATACATCAGGTTCCTAAAAAAGTATTGATGGCTGGAAACGTAGGGTATATTATTACAGGAATCAAAGAATCTAAAGAAATTAAAGTAGGAGATACGATAACTCATGTTGAAAGACCTTGTGCCAGTGCAATCCAAGGTTTTGAAGATGTGAAACCAATGGTCTTCGCCGGAATTTATCCCATCGAAAATGAAGATTTTGAAGACCTGAGAGACAGTTTAGAAAAGCTGCAACTTAATGATGCTTCCCTGGTCTTCGAACCAGAGACCTCTGTAGCTTTAGGCTTTGGATTTAGATGCGGATTTTTGGGCATGTTGCATTTAGAGATTATTCAGGAGAGGCTCTCCAGAGAATTTGATCAGGAAGTCATCACTACAGTTCCAAACGTATCCTATTATGCCTATGATAAAAAAGGAAATAAGATTCAAATAAATACACCATCTGATCTTCCGGATCCCACTGTACTTGAAAAAGTAGAAGAACCCTACATCAGGGCACAAATCATTTCTAAGCCAGAATTCATTGGCTCGATGATGACTTTGTGTCTGGAAAAAAGGGGTGTGTTGATAAAGCAAACCTATCTGACACAAGAAAGAGTAGAATTAACTTTTGAGTTACCTCTTGCCGAAATTGTATTCGATTTTTATGACAGACTGAAATCTATTTCCAGAGGGTATTCTTCTTTCGATTATATACCCATTGATTATCGCCCATCTGATTTGGTAAAACTCGATATTCGGTTAAATAGCGAACCTGTGGATGCACTTTCCTCGCTGGTTCACAGGAGTAAAGCGGATTATATAGGTCGTAAAATTTGTAAGAAATTGAGAGAATTGCTCCCCAGACAACAATTTATGATTGCTATCCAGGCGTCCATTGGAGCAAAGATCATTGCGAGAGAAACCATTTCAGCATTGAGAAAAGATGTTACAGCCAAATGTTATGGTGGTGATATTTCCAGAAAGAGGAAACTTCTTGAAAAGCAAAAAAAAGGAAAGAAAAAAATGCGTCAGATCGGTAACGTAGAGGTACCCCAAAAGGCATTTTTAGACGTGTTGAAGTTGGAGGACTAGTGTAGCTTGTAGCTCGTAGTACTTAGCTCGTAGTTCGTAGGTAGTTCGTAGCCAAATAGCTTTTAGCAGCCATTGGCTTTCTATTCTTCTATAGGCTTTTTGCAGTTAGCTATTCGCTTTAAACTTTAAACTTTGAATTCTTCACTGTACACCGTTCACTGCTCACCGTTCACCTTTTTTTGACCTGCCGAAGGCAATAAGCCTTAACCTCAACCTTAACCTTAACCTTAACCTTAACCTTAACCTCAACCTTAACCTCAACCTTAACACTTAACCTTAACACTTAGCAAACCTAATCCCTTGGTTTCTCATTGTTTAGGAAGATTGTAATAAAATAGATTTCTAAATGTCTTTTTCATTAAATTTACCATATGGAAGTATTGAAAGATATTCAGATATGGGCATTGTTGGCTGGCTTGGGTTTGTTTCTTTTTGGCATGTATATGCTTGAAGAATCCCTCAAGAAATTAGCAGGCAGGTCATTCAAGATTTTCTTAAGAAATCAAACCAAAAATAGATTTAAGGCTGTCTTTTCAGGCGCTTTGGTAACAGCGGTACTACAAAGCAGCTCTATGGTTGTACTTCTGGTCATGTCATTCGCAGGTGCCGGAATTATAGGATTAAGGAATGGCATAGGTATGATTATGGGTACAAACCTGGGCACCACTTTTACGGGTTGGTTGGTATCATTCATTGGCTTTAAACTCAATTTAGAAGAGTTCATTCTACCTTTTTTGGCTATTGGTGGTATGGGAATTATTTTTCTAAAATCAGAAAAACTTTCAAACTGGAGCAAACTCCTCATGGGATTTAGTTTAATGTTTTTGGGGTTAAGTTACATGAAAGACGGATTTGCAGATTTTTCCGAACAAGTAGACATGACTCTGCTACACGACAAACCCCTATTCCTTTTTTTTATTTTCGGATATCTACTCACTGTGGCTATTCAGTCAAGTTCCGCTTCGATTATGATTTTTCTTTCGTCGCTGGCAGCTGGGTTGATTAGTATAGAACAAGCAGCATTTTTAGTTATTGGAGCTGATCTGGGAACAACTATTACAGCTATTATTGGAACGATCAATGCCAACACCATTAAAAGAAAAGTAGGGTGGGCTCAGTTTTTCTTTAACTTGTTCAATGCCTGTATTACTTTGATCCTTTATCAGGTTTATTTATACTTCATACAAAAGGTACTTAATATATCTGATCCTTTGATCGTGCTGGTTTCGTTTCACACATTGCTCAATCTTGTAGGTATTATTATTTTTCTTCCATTTCTGGGATTGTTCGCTAACATTCTTAATAGAGTGGTTCGGGATAAAACGTTACGGATTTCCACTTATCTTGCAAATGCGATACCCCATGAAGTGCATGCTGGATTAGAGTCACTTGTAAAAGAAAATGGTATATTTATACAAAGAGCGTTACAAGTAAATACGTCGTCTTTTTCGGTTGAAAATGTGGCAGGGGGCTCCCACTTCACACTTCAATACGAAGAGTTAAAAAGATACGAAGAAGAAGTGAGTACATTTTATGTTCAATTGCAACAGAACGAAATGGTGGCAAACGAAGTAGAAAAAGTAAATGCATGTATTTCCAGCATTCGAAATGCTACTTTATCAGTAAAAGATATAAAAGATATAAGGCATAATCTCATCGAATTATCCCTGGTTACCGATAACCAGTTTTTTCAATTTTATCAACGCATATGTGAAAATCAACAACAAGTTTATAGACGAATTTCTATTCTTTTACTGAGCGTTGGTGAGATGGTAGAAAATGATATGGAGAATATAAAAACTATCGTACGTCAGCACTATAACAATGAAGTCAAAGAGGCTTATGATTTATATAGCGAAAACGTGGTTAAAGAAATCTCCTTGCCAACCTTATTAAATGTGGTCAGAAGAATCAGCGGTTCTAACGATTACATAATACGATCCATACTTCTTTGGAAAAGATCGAACCAGGAGTTCACTTTAAAAACAGGTGTGTTGCATGAAGACTGAGCAATATATGACCAAAAGAAGATGAAATGAATATAGAATTTACATTATAACTCTGAGTAATAATTTGAGTAACAACTCAAAATTTTGATATTCTCATTTTCGATTTTAACAATAGACGACCTATTTGTACTTACATTGTGTAAATTGATATTTATTTTTATTCGATGAAATTGCTTTCTATTTGAATTGAATATTTTATATTTCTGCTTGTTAATGAACTGAAAGAATGGAAATACCCATATTACGTGAAATAGTTATAGTCTTAGGTCTTTCGATCATCATAATATTGATGTTTCAAAAATTTAAGGTTCCTTCTATTCTTGGTTTTCTTTTATCAGGGATTATTGCCGGTCCCTATATGCTTAATTTACTCAGGTCTCACCATGAGGTGGAACTACTGTCCGAAATAGGAATTATATTACTTCTATTTCTCATCGGAATAGAATTTTCGCTTAAAGGACTAGCTTCCGTAAAAAAGGCGGTTATGGTAGGGGGTGCCATGCAAGTAGGCCTTACTATTGCAATTACTACGATTATTGCCTTCTGGATAGGCCTACCCTTAAACGAAGCCATTTTCCTTGGATTTTTATTTTCTTTGAGTAGCACAGCTATTGTATTAAAATTATTACAGGAGAAGGGAGAAGTGACTTCCCCACATGGTAAATTCTCCATAGCCATACTCATATTTCAGGATATCATTGTTGTGGCTATGATGCTTTTTACTCCATTACTGGCAGGAAAGGAAGATGATATATTGGGAGCCATTGGACTACTTACTGGAAAATTACTACTCGTTGTATTTATGATATACCTATTGGGACGCTTTGTTGTACCCTTCGTTCTGGGTGTCGTGGTTAAGACGAAAAACAGGGAATTATTTATCCTTACCATCACAGTGCTGTGTTTTGGGATTGCTTATATGACTTCAGCAGTAGGTTTATCTCTGGCCTTGGGTGCTTTTTTTGCAGGACTAATAATCTCTGAGTCAGATTATAGTCATCAGGCGACTGCAAATGTATTGCCATTCAGAGAGATATTCATCAGTTTCTTCTTTATTTCAGTAGGTACATTGTTGGACGTATACTTTTTTGTATCTAATATCGTGTTTATACTTCTTTTGACAGCGGGAGTAATGTTGGCAAAAATGGCCATTGTTTATGTAACGGTATGGTCTTTTAAATACCCGTTACGAACGGTATTGCTCACCACATTTGCTCTGTTCCAGGTCGGCGAGTTTTCACTATTGCTCTCTGGTATAGGACTGCAAAATGACCTTGTGCAAGAGAGTGTTTATCAATATTTCTTGTCAGTAGCCATTCTATCTATGGCCATTACACCATTTATAATCGAAGCTGCTCCCCGGATTACAGATAAAATTTTGAAAGTCCGTTTGCCGGAAGCAATGAAGAAAGGGTTAATCTTACCTGGAATGAAGAGAATGACAGAAGTACCAATGGATGAAGAAATCCACGACCATTTGGTTATTATAGGATATGGGATCAATGGCCAAAACATTGCCAAAGCAGCTGATTATGCTAACATTTCATATCTCATAGTCGATTTGGATCCGGTACAGTTTAATCTTGGCAAAAAACGAAATCAACCCATCATCTATGGTGATGCATCGGATGAATCTATTCTTCATCATGCTCGGGTTCATGAAGCGAGGGTGGTTGTTATTGCTATATCTGACCCGGATGCTACCAAGCAGATCATCAGCAATATAAGGATGGTTACAAAAGCGGCTTGTGTTATTGTTCGCACACGTTACGTAAAAGAAATAGAAGATAATATCCGTATAGGGGCTGATGAAGTCATTCCTGAAGAGTTTGAAACATCCATAGAGATATTTACCAGGGTATTGCGTAAGTATCTTGTGCCCTATGATGAAATTCAACAATTCATTAATAAGATAAGATCTTCTGATTATCAAATGTTGACAAGTATAAAAGCAGCCAGAGACCAATTTCCTTTTTATAACCTCCATGTGCCCGATAAAGAAATCACCTCTTTGATGGTCAATAGCAATAATGATGATTTCATCGGAAAAACCATCGGAAAATCAGGCGTAGAATCTTTTTACAGTATCAATATATTAACCATAAAGAGAGGTGATCATTATATAACACAAATATCAGATGATACAAAAATTGAGCAGGGAGACCTATTGATCGTTTTAGGGGATCCAGTGGATATCAACAAGTTTAGCCAGGTTATTTGATACCTTTGTTTAAACAATAAGTGTAATTGATAATTCTACCTCTCTTTGATAATTGTTGGTTTGATGTAGTTCAGAGTTGGATTTTGATAAAATGAAATCAGTTCATAAATGCCTCTCCGCATGGTAACTACTTCTAACGAGAGGTCCGGATTCTACAAAGTCGAAACCTTTGGAAAGACCCACTTCTTTATACTCTGCAAATTGATCAGGATGTATGAATTCTGCTACTTCAAGGTGCATTTTTGTGGGTTGGAGGTATTGTCCTATGGTAAGTACATCACATCCATGTTGTATAAGATCGTCCATTATTGTATACACTTCCTCAGAGGTTTCTCCAAGTCCAACCATAATGCCTGATTTAGTTCTCTTTCCGTAATTTTTGATCCTTTTTATCTGTTCAAGGCTTCTATAGTACTTGCCCTGAGGTCTTACTTTTCTGTAAAGACCTTCTACCGTTTCCATGTTGTGTGATACCACTTCCTGACCGGCACTGATCATCCTTTCCAGGGCTTCCCAGTTGGCCTTCGTGTCTGGGATTAGGGTTTCTATGGTGGTTTCAGGAGATAATTCTTTTACTGCTTTAACAGTTTGATACCAGATCTCTGCACCTCTGTCTTTAAGCTCATCTCTGTTAACAGATGTTATCACCGCATGCTTAACTTGCATTAGCTTGATGGCTTCTGCTACGCGTCTGGGTTCATCTTCGTCATATTCTGGTGGGCGACCGGTTTTTACAGCACAGAAAGAGCAACTTCGGGTACAAACATTACCGAGGATCATGAAAGTAGCCGTACCCGCTCCCCAACATTCCCCCATATTAGGGCAATTTCCGCTTTGACAAATGGTATGCAATTTATATTCGTCAACCAATCGGCGAACTCTTCTGTAGTCCTCACCTATAGGTAGCTTAACTCTAAGCCATGGTGGTTTTCCGGAAGATTTTCTTTCAAAGGGTACTACTGGCAGCTCTATCACGAATGCAAAGTTATATTTTAATGAATACAGATAAACGATATGCAAATATGCAAATATAGAAAATGTAACACCTTACTTTGCATTAAAGTTTTATAATATGGCGTAGAAGTAATCTTGCCTTAGCGACGTCTGCCTAATTGAATATTAACATAGAAATTGATAAAATAAGGTTTGTTGCTGATACTTTCGGTTTCGGCCATTATCGCTATTTTTCTGGGAAAAATATCAAACATAATGCCGGTTTCAATGGCTTTTGCGTATTCGTCAAAGGCACCTAATGAAAAAACCAAAGCCGCCTTCCCATGAATTCCTGGGGTAAGGCTTAGTTCGCGCCAACCCCGGGCAAAACCTCCACCGCCAAATATATCATTATAATTGAGGAACATGTCTCTGTTATCATCGTTAAGCCTTTCATTTCTGATTTCTAACATTTGACGGCCTTCTTCTTCTTCCCTGTAAATTAGATTAAGATAATACGGCTTCATAATAGCAACTGCAGGACCAATCATATAGGTATAACCTAATGCTACCCCCTGTCGTTTAGCCTTTTCAGACAAATATTTACGTGTTCCCCAACCGGCTCGAACTACAAACATTTGATTTTCTTTTCCAAATATAAATGAAGAAGATCTGCCAAACCGGTTCAATGTGAGATTCCTGTTCTGTCTTCTTTCTCTGGGATCTCGTAAATATCCCAGTTCTATTTGGACATAATTTGTTTTATCGAAAGTGACAATTTTACCCGAGTTATAGGCAATAGACATTCCATTGGTGTGAACTTTGAAATCTACCAACCATTCAGAATTATAAACCACTCCTTTAAGACTATTGTCAACATCCTTTGGTTGGAAAGTCAACTGCCCCCATATCGGGAATGCCAGTAGAAATAATGATATGGAATATAAAATTTTCAAATCATCGTATTAATTCTTATAAATATAATCACTTTCCAGGTAAAGAGTTTCTATTTGTAGATATTTTTTATATCTATAACGATAAAAATCATCTTTTCATCTATGTCTGTTATTAACAAATATTTTTTGGCAGTTTTCAGCAAATTGTCAATATATACATGTTAGTACCAATGTCCGCTAAACAGTGGATTAATCAAAGCTTCACAACGGAGTATGATTAAAAAAAATTCATATGAGATCGAAGCATATACCTAACCCACATTGCTCAAGATGGCATTAAAAGTGTTTAAAATAAATTATTTTGAATTAATTTTTGAGTTATTTAGGCATGGTTTGCAACTTGTAAATTCATAATTACTTGAAAATCAATATTTGTATTTTTTAAAATTGGCTTTGTAGTACACAGGGGGGTTGACAGGGTCGATTCCTATGTTGTACCTTTGCTACATGTATTTCAAATTTAGTGGAAGAGTAAATCCGGAAACAAAAAAGTACGACAAGTATTTCAGGCTTGTG
>JBGTBR010000009.1:0-2353 GCA_041749255.1 Saprospiraceae bacterium | reverse complement strand
TTTTTTCAACTGAAACTTTCAATTGAAGGAATCAAATGAAAAGAAAAAAATTTTTATCTTTACAAAATCGAACTTGCATAAAAAGTTATGCAAGGCACAGTTGAAAGTTGAGCAAAAACTTGTGCAGGGTTAGAGGCAGGTAGATCCGAAAGCGGAGGCATTGAAATCCCTCTCTCCTTATAATAGTATGGGGAATAATCCGATTAGTAATGTGGATCCGGAGGGAGATCTGTTTTTTGCCATTCCACAAATTAGTTTTAATGGTGGGTTTTCAATTGGACTGGAAGTCGGATTTGGAGTACCGGGTAAGAGTATATCAGCAACAGGAATGGTGGGAGCTCAAAGTTCCTGGTCTATTCAAGGCAGAGCTTTTGGATTTTATGCAGGATATGGAAGTAGTGGAGCATTTGCAGGATATGGATATCAGTGGAATGGATTTAGTGCCGGTTTTGATTTTGGCTCTGGAACTGCAAGTTTAGGATATGGAAAGGGTTTTGGAAATATGAATAATGCTTCAGTTGGGCTTAGTTATGGAAAGAGTGGAATAGGGTATAGTGCTGGTGTGTCAAGTACATTTATGTGGGGAGAAGTACATCCTGGTAATTCTGCTGAACAACAAGAAGGAGAACTTCTTACTGGAAAAAAGTTACGAGGCTTAATAGGAATTTTTGAGGACGAAACTCATGCATATAAATGGATGATTGTTGAAACCTTGTTTTATGGTGTAGAAGTTGCTGCTTGGTTAACTGAAAATGGAGTTTTAATTGCACCGATTGAATTTCCTGGTACTAAAGGAAAAAATACTGTTGGAGGTTCATCAAATAGATTCTTTCCAATATCAATAAGAGGAAAAACTCGATATGCTCATTACAATGGTCAGGCACATAAGATTTTAGGACAAGTACATACCCATCCAAGAAGAGATCATGGTTTAGGACCTCTCGATCAAAGTCTTTCTGAATGGATAGGTTATGGAGCAGTACATACTATTGGACCTAAATTCGTACATCGTGGTTATTTCACAAATGGAAATTTCCATCATCATGTACTAGGACTTACAGTAAATTTGTTAAATGGTGAATTAAAATTACTAAAATGAAATGGATTAAACAACTTTCATTCTTTATTATAATAATTTCATACTTGGCTTCATGCAACAAAGAACAGATTAAAATGAAATCTGCTCATTCATTTATAAAAATAAGTGACCCGTTGGTTATGGATGTTATAAAAGACTTTAATAAAGAATATTTATTCTCAAAAAGTCGTCTAGATGGAATTCCCGCACTTAAAATTCATCACACATGTTACGGTGCTTTTATAGAATTATGGTTAATAAATCATTGGATTTCTTTTAACAAATACAAACCTAAATACTATACTTATATTGACAATGTTCCATTGGTTATATTTTCAGCAGAAACCTATTTGTTTGATAGTTACCATTTAGATGATGAACTACTACATGACTTAACAAAAGACCTGAATGTTGATGATATGAGTGTTCCACCACATTCAGGATATGGTGAGAGATGGTTATACAAATTAGGGAACGTAAATGAAAATATCTTTTCAGTTAAAGATACTTCGTTTAAGTACCAAAATAGACTTATTTTAGAAAATAAGATTAATCAATATGTGGGTATTGCTCCTTGTATTTAGATGCCTTAGCTCTAGTCCAAGATCGTCAACGATGAAAAGCAAAGAGAAATGTTAGCGAGATTAAAGCACAAAGATGGTATTGATGGTGTGCAAACAAATTTCATTTGAAACCGCCAGACATCGGTGGCGTTAGAGATATATCGGGCTATATCAATGCAAATAAAGAATGGATTGGTTTACTAAAACATCTTGGATTTTGAAATATATAATACTATTTATCTTGTTTATAGTGAGTTGCAAGACAGCGAAAATTGATAATCAATCAAAAGATAACTCTCTAACTGAATTGGTGAGTGCTATCCTCTCCGAAGTAACAAGAAGAGATAGGGATAATATCTGTTTAATTGAAAAATCGGTTTCATTTGACTTTAGGTTCCCTGATTCGATAAATGAAGAAACGGATGGATTAACAGAAGAAGAAAAAAGGTCAATAGAATCAGAATTTTCAAGGGGATCAATTAAGTGGAGCGAAGTGTTAGGGAAATCCTTTCAAACAAAAGGGAAAAATTGCATTGCTATTTCAAAACCTGTGTTATTTAGAAATGGAAAACGGAGGAGTTCAACCCATCACCTGGTGCTCTCTTCCTCAGGAGCATACCCCATCATCGGGGAGCAGCTATGATGAGAGGGATTTGTTTTACTCCATACTGCATTATGACGAGGAGGTGTCGGGTAGTTCTGCTCCGGAGCA
>JBGTBR010000008.1:0-64556 GCA_041749255.1 Saprospiraceae bacterium | reverse complement strand
CCTATGTGAACTAATCGTTAAAATCCCTTAAACCGACTTATCATCACTTAGTGGTGATGGTAATATCATGCCTATAACTAAACAATAGTATTTAATTGTTATAATTATTCATTTATTATCGTTCTCACTCTGAATTGCTGGAGAATAGATCATAACCAGGATTTATTTCAAAAATAGAAAAACTATTTTGTAATTAAAAAAGGAAATACTCCATAAATGTGCCTTTGAATAAAAGGGTCATCTTTCCGAGGTTTCCAGTCTGACTTTTTACATGAGTTGTTATATTTTGAAAGTAACATCAAGCCTGAAAACAAGTCAATATTAATGGGTTATCACTAATTTTCAATGTATGATATGCCCTATTTATGGGTCAATCTTTTCAAAATATTTGCCAATTTCCGTCCCACCTTTTTGAAATACCTATATTTGCACCCAATTTTTAAAATAGATGATTCTCTATGCCAAAAGACAATAGTATACGATCGGTTTTAATTATTGGTAGCGGACCTATCATAATAGGTCAGGCTTGTGAATTTGATTATAGTGGATCTCAGGCGGCAAGGTCAATTAGGGAAGAGGGTATTGAAGTAAGCCTGATCAATTCTAATCCTGCTACCATCATGACCGATCCTGTGACTGCTGACCACATTTACCTGTGGCCACTCACCGTAGAAAGTTTAAGGAAAATCCTAATGGAGCGGAAAATTGATGCTGTTCTTGCCACTATGGGAGGCCAGACAGCATTGAATCTGGCTATTGAAGCCGGTCGGCAGGGTTTGTGGGAAGAGTTTAATGTCAGATTGATCGGAGTAGATCTTGAGGCGATAGAACTTACAGAAAACAGAGAGGAATTTAGAAAGCATGTTCTGAAAATGGGTCAAAATGTAGCACCTTCATTTATTGCCAATTCTTTTTTGGAAGGGAAAGAGGCAGCACAGAAGATTGGCTATCCTTTGGTCATCAGACCATCATACACCCTGGGAGGTACCGGAGGTGGAATTGTAATGTCAGAAGGCGAATTTGATGAAGCATTAAGACGCGGATTACAAGCCTCTCCTTCTCATGAAGTTTTGGTGGAAAAAGCGGTGTTGGGGTGGAAAGAATACGAACTTGAGCTACTCAGAGACCAGAAAGACAACGTAGTTATTATTTGTACAGTAGAAAACCTGGATCCGATGGGAATCCATACCGGGGACAGCATCACAGTAGCCCCAGCTATGACTTTGTCAGATACGGCCTATCAAAAGATGCGAAATGATGCCATTGTCATGATGCGATCACTGGGAAATTTCGCAGGTGGGTGCAACATTCAATTTGCCCAAAATCCCGTAACAGAAGAGTTAATTTGCATAGAGATCAACCCAAGGGTATCAAGATCTTCGGCTCTTGCCAGTAAGGCAACCGGATATCCGATTGCTAAAATAGCGGCAAAACTGGCTCTGGGTTATACTCTTGACGAATTAAAAAACCAAATTACCAAAAACACCTCTGCGTACTTCGAACCCACACTGGACTACGTCATTGTTAAAATGCCAAGATGGAATTTTGACAAATTTTACGGTTCTGATAATACGTTGGGTTTACAGATGAAGTCGGTGGGCGAAGTCATGGCTATTGGTAGGTCATTTTTGGAGGCTTTGCAAAAAGCATGTCAATCTCAGGAAAATAACAGGGCGGGATTGGGAGCAGATTTGAAAGAGTGGATCAGGACAGAGGATATACTCGAACGCCTCGAAAAAGTGAGCGACGATAGAATCTACAGAGTTAAAGATGCTCTCCGGCTCGGAGTTCCGGTAAATACCGTTCAAAAATTAACAAAAATTGATCCGTGGTATCTTAAGCAGATTAAACTACTGGTTAAGGCAGAAGAAAAGGTGATTAGATATAATGTCCCGGAAGATATACCTAAAGATTTTTTTATTGAACTCAAGCAAATGGGTTATTCGGACGCGCAAATCGCGTGGCTTTTACGGGTCAATGAAGAAAGTGTGACAAAGCAAAGAAAAAAATTGGGAATCACACGTACGTATAAAATGGTAGATACCTGTGCCGCCGAGTTCGAAGCACAAACACCTTATTTTTACTCTACATTTGATACTGAAAATGAAAGCAACCCCACGGATAAAAAGAAAATTATAGTTCTGGGCTCAGGTCCAAACAGAATAGGCCAGGGAATTGAATTTGATTATTGTTGTGTGCATGGTCTCATTGCAATTAAAGAAGCCGGGTATGAATCTATTATGATTAATTGTAATCCCGAGACGGTGTCCACTGATTTTGACATTGCCGATAAATTGTATTTTGAACCCGTATTCTGGGAACACATAGAAGAGATTATTGATCTTGAAAAACCCGAGGGGGTCATTGTCCAACTGGGAGGTCAAACCGCATTGAAACTGGCTGAAAAGTTTCATGAAAAAGGGATAAAGATCATGGGCACTTCTTACAATGACATGGATCTGGCGGAGGAGAGGGGACGGTTTTCAGACTTGTTAAAAGAGTTGGAGATTCCTTATCCTCAATATGGCGTAGCTGCCGATGCTGATGGTGCAATAGCCATAGCCAAAAGGATCAGGTATCCTGTGTTGGTACGTCCATCCTATGTGTTGGGAGGCCAGAGAATGCGGATCGTTATCAACGATGCTGAACTGGAAAGACAAGTTTTGACCATTTTTAAACATATGCCCGACACCAGTGTCCTTATCGATCAGTTTCTGGAAAGGGCTAAAGAAGCGGAAATAGACGCCATTTACGATGGTGAGGATCTTCACATCATGGGAATAATGGAACATATAGAACCGGCAGGAATTCATTCAGGAGACAGTTCTGCAGTTTTGCCTTCATACAGCCTTTCTGATAAAACATTGGCGTACATGAAGGAATACACACTCAAATTGGCCAAGGCCCTTAACATTAGAGGACTCATCAATATACAATTTGCCATAAGTCCGGCAAAGGATGGAAATGAAGAGAAGGTGTATGTAATTGAAGCAAACCCAAGAGCATCAAGAACCACACCTTTTATTGCCAAGGCATATAATGTACCTTATTTAAATATTGCTACTCATGTGATGATCGGAAGTAAAAAATTGAAGGATTTTCAGATCGAAAAAAGTTTGGAAGGGTTTGCCATTAAAGTGCCTGTATTTTCCTTTGACAAGTTTCCAAATGTAGACAAGCAACTGGGTCCTGAAATGAAATCAACAGGAGAAGAGATTGTCTTTATAAAAGACATGAAAGACCCTTATTTCCGAAAGCTCGATTTGGACAGATCTATGTATCTTACAAGGTAAAAATAAATATGCAAAGATTTAATATCGCGTTTTGTGCAGTATAGTTAGTTGAGGCCCGTAGGTTTTTTCTACGTTTTCTACATTAAAAATCTCAGAAGTATCACCAAAAGCTATAAGTCTTTGGTTGAGTAAAATGATCCGGTCAAAATATTGAGGAGCCGAAGAAAGATCATGATGGATGACCAGTAGTGTTTTTCCATTTTTTGCCAATTTGCGTAACATTTCTATGATCTTTTCCTCCGTGATCATATCCACTCCTACAAAAGGCTCGTCTAAAAAGAAAATATCCGGTTGCTGGCAGATGGCACGCGCAAGAAAAACTCTTTGTTGCTGACCGCCGGAAAGTTCTCCGATTTGCCTCTCTTTTAGATCGCCGATGCCCAATTCTTCCATGGCACGGGTAGCGATGGCTCTATCTTCACTATTGATTCTTTCCCAAATGTTTCTGTGAGGGTATCTTCCCTGAAGCACAACATCAAAAACTGTAGCAGGAAACGTCCAGTCCACCTCATCTTTTTGGGGAACATAGGCGATTTTCTTCCGCACTTCATGTACCTCTTTATCCAATACCCTTATTTTGCCGGCATTGGTATCTATCAATCCCAATATTGCTTTAAACAATGTGGATTTACCTGCTCCGTTTGGGCCAATAACTCCGTAAATGTGTCCCATATCTGCATGGAAAAAAATATTGGTCAAAACTCTTTTGCGATTGTAAGAAACGGAAAGACCTTCAACAGAAATGGTTTTCGTATTCATTATCTGATGGTTTTTTTAAACATGTACATCATAACTACAACCATAATTAAGGCCATTACCGCATATACAACCCACGAAGAGGAACGATCGTCCCTATCTATTTTTGTGGCCGTCCCAACTCCGGTTTTGAGAGCCTTGTGTATGATGTTTGTATTTTGGGTCAACATTTTTATATATGAATCCGCTCCTGAATGTACATCGCCAATAGAATCGGAAAAAAGCTCACCTCCTATGATCACTTTATTGTCGCTGGCTATTTGTTCCATGAGTTTTGGATTAATGGTGCTTTCTATAAATATAGCAGGTATGTTTCTTTCCTTTATCTGGTTAACTACTCTAACCATATCTGAAGTTTGGGCTTCAGAATCAGTACTGATGCCCATAAGAGGAGAAACCTCAAGACCATATCTTCTGCCATAGTAAGCAAATGCATCATGAGAAGTAATCAATATTCTGCGATTTTCAGGAATTTCTGCAATAGCCTGGAAAATAAAGTCATCGGTTTTACTTAATTCTGCTTTATACCGGTCTAACCGCTCAGAGTAAAAGTGATGGTTGTCCGGATCGATCATCATCAGTGCTGAGGCAATATTTTGTATGTATATCTGACCGAGAGATGCATCCATCCAGGCATGCGGATCAAAGGCATTTTTATACTGCTCGCTTTGAATAGGCTCTATGCCTTTTGTTATGGTTACGATGGTAGCTTTAGTGCCGCTGTTTCTGATCAGTTCCATGATCCATCCTTCAAAGTTTAGGCCATTAACCAGAATGAGATCTGCCGAAGCAACCAGAACTACATCTGAGGGTTTTGGTTCATAAATATGGGGGTCACCTCCTACCGGTACGATACTTTTGGTCACAATTTTATCTCCTCCTAGTTCTTTGGCCATATCCTCAAAGATCGTCGTTGAGGCAACAACGGTTAATCGATCCTGTGTTTTTCCATGGAGTGCCAAAACGAGAAAAATGAGTATATGGAAAGTTGTTAGCCTATTCATAGTTAAGGATTTTTTTTCTGACCAATATATTACCTACCACAGATTGACCCAATCTCACATTATTTCCATGATCTATAATGACTTCAACAGATTGGTCGTAATGGATGATTTTGCCGATGGTCAACTCAGATCCTAATTTTATTTTTTCACCACTCAGAAATCGAAGGAATTCATCATTACTTTCTTTTATACCTATGACAATGCCGGTTTCTCCTGGAAATAGATCGGAAAGAATATGTTGATTTCTTATGGTAAACTTGCCTTCTGCATTGGGAATGGGATCACCATGAGGATCGAATTTTGGATTGTCCAGAAAATGGTCAAGCCTGCTAACCAATTCCTCGGATTGTATATGCTCGAGTTCCTCAGCAATATCGTGAACCTGATCCCATGTAAACTTAAGCTTATGTACAAGAAAATATTCCCATAATCTGTGTTTTCGTATCAGTTTGGTAGCAATCCTGTTTCCATCCGGAGTCAGGGTTACTCCTTTGTATTTTTTGTAGTTGATAAATCCTTTGGTCTTTAGTTTTTTAAGCATGTCGGTAACGGAGGCTGCACTGGTATTTAGCATACCTGCAATAGCATTTGTATTGACATTGCTTTTTTCTTTTTCTGCAAGCTTGTATATAGCTTTGATGTAATCTTCTTCTGTTCTTGTCGGCATAAAGGCAAAATTAGTGTTTTTTTAGATTATTCTAAAATAATTTTTAACTAATTAAAAAACGTACTGCTTCACCAATTTTTAGGATGGCGGATTCCTATTAAGAAGTCCAGTACTTTAGTCCGCAAATCCGGCCATTTCGTTTCAGGTAAACATAATTAAGGAATAATTCATGAGTAGCACTGGGGTTTGGCGAGAAATGTAAAATTCAGTGATTATATTGCAATCAAAATGGTATGACTATGCATATGGATCTTGTTTCATCAATTGAGCACATTATCAGAACCAGACGTTCGGTATATCCTGTTATGTTTTCCGGCGAGGAAATATCAGATGAAGAAATATGGGAAATTATAGAAAATGCCAGATGGGCTCCCACACACCGAATGACTCAACCCTGGAGGTTTAAGGTTTTTAGAAAAAAAGCACTTCAAAGACTCAGTGATCATCTCGGCCAACACTATAAAGATCATACCCCTCCGGAAGAACAATCTGGCATAAAATACCGAAAGATCACAGAAAAACCGCTACTTTCTTCTTGTGTAATAATTATATGTATGAAAAGGGATAAGGATGAAAGACTTCCGGAATGGGAAGAAATCGCCTCTGTCGCTATGGCAGTTCAGAACATTTGGCTTGGGTGTACCGCGAGAGGCATTTGCGGATATTGGAGTACTCCTTCTGCCATTTTACAGGCGAGGTCTTTTTTGCAGCTTGAAGACGACGAAAAATGTTTGGGAATGTTTTATATGGGAAGGCCAAAACAGACAGAAATGTCAGGTAAGCGAGATGAGATCAGTCAAAAGACTTCATGGTTTGATATCTAATATTCAATACCGTTCACAAATTTTTGTAAATAACAACAATAGACTTACTTTTGCAGCCGATCTTAAAATCAGCTTGCCGGTCGGAGCCGTATGTTCTTAGCCGGATTATTAATTAGTAACAGAAATTATCAATTTTATGGAAACAATGATCATATATGCCATCCCGGCATTTGGGGTTTTGGCTTTATTGTATACATTTTGGAAATCTGCCTGGGTATCGAGGCAGGAAGTGGGAACTGAAAAAATGGCCAGGATAGCGGCCAATATTGCTGAAGGTGCCATGGCTTTTCTAAAAGCGGAGTATAAAGTGCTTTCAATTTTTGTGATTGCAGTAGCCATTATACTAGCATTTAGCGGAAATACTCCGGAATCATCTCCTCTGGTGGCATTATCCTTTATCATAGGCGCTATTTGTTCGGGTTTAGCGGGATATATAGGGATGAAAGTGGCCACAAAAGCCAATGTAAGAACCACAAATGCAGCCAGAACCGGATTGGGTAAAGCCCTTGAAGTAGCTTTTGGTGGTGGGTCTGTTATGGGACTGGGAGTTGTAGGTCTGGGTGTTTTGGGGCTTGGTTCATTGTTTTTAATATACAGTAATATGGGTTGGAGCATCGATAAGGTGATCACCGTTATTACCGGATTTTCATTTGGTGCTTCTTCCATTGCACTTTTTGCGAGAGTAGGTGGTGGTATTTATACGAAAGCAGCAGACGTAGGAGCTGACCTTGTAGGTAAGGTGGAAGCCGGGATTCCCGAGGATCACCCTCTTAACCCGGCAACGATTGCAGATAATGTAGGTGATAATGTTGGCGACGTAGCTGGTATGGGAGCTGACCTTTTTGAGTCCTATGTGGGATCGATTATAGGTACGATGGTACTGGGAGCAGCTTTTATTGGCATTGCCGGATTTGAAAATACCAATGAATTTGGTGGTTTAAATGCTGTATTATTACCATTGGTATTGGCGGGTGTTGGAATCGTCACTTCCATTATCGGTACTTTTTTTGTGAAGGTTGGTGATGGTGGTAATCCTCAAAAAGCATTGAACAGGGGCGAATTTGTTTCCGCAGCAATAATGTTGGTTGCCACTTTCTTTTTAGTGAAGTGGATGATACCTGTCAATTGGACATTTGACGGGATTACTTATGGTTACATGGGTGTATTTTGGGCTGTCATTTTAGGATTGGTTGCGGGTCTGTTGATCGGAATTATAACTGAATTTTATACCGGTACCGGCACCAAGCCTGTACTTTCTATTGTAAAACAGTCTTTAACAGGAGCGGCCACCAACATCATTGCTGGTCTTGGAGTAGGTATGCAATCTACAGCCATCCCGATAGTGATCATTGCCATAGCCATAATAGGAGCGCATCATTTTGCCGGTTTGTACGGTATTGCTATTGCCGCGGTGGGTATGCTTTCCAATACGGGAATTCAGCTCGCCGTGGATGCATACGGACCCATATCTGACAATGCAGGTGGAATAGCAGAAATGGCAGATTTGGAAAAAGAAGTACGAAAAAGGACAGATAAACTGGATGCAGTGGGGAATACAACGGCTGCTATTGGAAAAGGATTTGCTATAGGCTCAGCAGCATTGACTGCATTGGCTTTGTTTGCGGCGTTTATGACAACGGCAAAAATATCTTCTATAGACATCTCAAAACCAGTAGTTATGGCCGGTCTTCTGTTGGGGGGAATGTTGCCATTTTTATTTTCATCCCTTTCAATGGGGGCTGTAGGCCGGGCTGCCATGGACATGATCAAGGAAGTCAGGAGGCAATTTGCTGATATTCCGGAATTGAAGAATGCTCTTGCAGTTATGAAAAAGAATGACGGAAAGGAATTTAATACCTGGTCCAGTGAAGATAAAGCTACTTTTGATGCTGCTGATGGCAAAGCAGAATATGGTAAATGTGTAGAAATATCCACAAAAGCATCTCTCAGAGAAATGGTATTACCCGGGCTCGTAGCGGTAGCTTCTCCTGTAGCAGTTGGGTTTTTAGGAGGTGCAGAAATGCTTGGAGGCCTGCTGGCCGGCGTCACGGTTTGTGGGGTTTTGATGGCCATTTTCCAATCCAATGCCGGTGGAGCTTGGGATAACGCCAAGAAAATGTTTGAGGAAGGTGTGGAAATTGATGGCAAAATGTATTATAAAGGTTCGGAGCCACATAAAGCAACTGTAGTAGGTGATACTGTAGGTGATCCTTTTAAAGACACGTCAGGCCCTTCACTCAACATACTTTTGAAACTAATGGCAGTAGTAGCCCTGGTGATTGCTCCTTTTTTAGTTTAATGAGGGATCATTTAAAAATGAATTGCGAATAAGTATAGATGCGGTTTTATACTAAATGAAATAATGTAGGTAGGGCTTCCATATGGTAAAGGAGAATAATACTTAGTTGTTGTTCTCCTTTTCTCAAAGGATTAGAGTAGCACGCTGTCGTTAAACTACTGTTAAAAACAGTGTACTTTCATAGGAAATGATTGGATAATTGCCTGAATTAGTTGATATTAGATGTTGTATTTCGATTTAAGAAAATATTTTTTCAGAAACTTTACCTCATGTTTGTACGTCAAATGGGTAGCGAATCAAATTAAGAAAATTGAAGGAAATATCGCTGAGTATATTAATTTTGAAACAATAAATAACAAGAAAATGAAACGTTTACTTACCCTTTCTATGATTGCCATCATGTTATCGGGATTTGTATCTGTACAAGCCCAAAAAATTGCATTGGTGGATATCAATGCAGTCCTGGATAATATGCCTGAATACAGACAAGCACAGGCTGAATTAGACAGACTTGCCTCAGAATGGAGACAGGAAATCGCACAGGAAATGGATGAAATCAAATCCTTATATAATCGATACCAGGCTCAGCAGGTACTTTTAAGCCCCGAAGCCCAAAAGGAAAAAGAAGATGAGATTGTTGCCAAAGAAGCGACAGTGAGAGAACTGCAAAGAAGAAGATTTGGCCCTGAAGGTGATTTGTTTTTAAAAAGACAGGAGTTGGTAAATCCTGTGCAGGAAAAAGTATACCGAGCTATTGATGAATATGCTTCTGAAAGAGCGTATGACATCATTTTCGACAAGGGAGGCAATACAGGTCTTATTTTTGTAAATGAGAATTTCGATAAGACTGAGGATATTAAAAGACGATTAAGATAATACGCTGGTGTTATTGATTTCTTAAATTGTTGTGAAAGTCAATTATTGCAGTAATTTTGCGGTTCAAATGAAATTGAACATCATTATTTTCATTAAAAAAATAAATCTATTATGAAATCTGGTGTAAAGTATATGTTTACTTTAAGTTTGTTGGTTTTGATGGCATTCCAGGCTCAGGCTCAAAAATTCGGCTACATAAACTCTCAGGAAATCATCAGTGGTATGCCTGAGGTTAAAGAAGCCAATGCCGATATTGAAACATTAAAGAAACAGCTCCAAAAGAAAGGGCAGGAAATGATCGCTGCTTTTCAAACTAAGTATCAATCTTTGGAGGAAAGACAAACCAAAGGGGAAATCTCTCCAAAGCAACTGGAAGTAGAAGCTGCTAAACTGAAAGATGAGGAACAGAAAATCATGGAATATGAGCAAACCTCACAGCAAATGATTATGCAGAAAGGCGAGGTTTTATTCAAGCCCATTCAGGACAAAGTCAATCAGGCTATTAAAGATGTAGCTGCTGAAAACAAATATACCTATATCTTCGACGCGTCTATTGGTATTATCCTTTACGCTGACGAAAGTACAGATATTACGACTCTTGTTAAATCAAAGCTGGGTATTCGATAATTAGCTGATCTTGCTTTCAAGAAAAATTTTATAAGAGATGATCTCATGTTGAGATCATCTCTTTTTTTTTGATCATATTCCTTAGTCATTTGTCATAGACAAAACATTACTTTTCTTCCCTTTGATTATATAGCTAACTAATTTTCGATCCCAACAAACACGTGTTGTCTAAAATGGCCGCCCACAGGAAGGACAACTCTCTGCCTGGTGACTCTGATGTGCGAGTTCCTGGGAAAATCCGGAAGCGAGTATTCCCGTAGGCAAAGCAAAAAGTCCAATACCAATGATGGCAATCATGCCACCTAAAAACTGACCCATAGCTGTAATGGGATACATGTCTCCATACCCCACAGTAGTTAATGTAGAAATTCCCCACCACATGGTTTCGGGTATACTCGAAAACTTTTCGGGTTGTGCGCCATTTTCAACATAGTACATTATCGTGGATGTCAGCAGTAAAAGAAATAATGTAAAAATCAGGGATATAATCAATTCTTCTTTTTTCCGGGAAACAACTCTGTTGATAAGTGACAGCGCTGATATGTATCTTGCAATTTTAAAAAGTCTGAATATTCTGAATATTCTGAACATCCGCAACAGTCTGAGATCAAGACTTGTAAACAGAAGATAGAATGGTAAAATGGCCAATAAATCAATTAAAGCCAGCGGTGTGAGGGCATATTTCAGTCGCCCGGTTACCGGATGACCATAAGACGGATATAGATTAGAGACCCAGATCCTGAATATATATTCTATGGTAAAAACGATCACTGAGAATAATTCAAAATAGAAAAACTCACTTGAGTATTCCATGCTGATGGTTTCAACAGACTCAAGAATGATGGCCACTACATTGAGTATTATTAATACAATGATGAATGCATCTATTTTCCAACTTAGGTCGCCCTTATGTTTCGATACTTCTAAAACATTGAAAACACGGGACTTTATAGTATGGTATACGGACATATAAAAAGTGTTACACTGTTGTGATCCAGGGAGTTTTCAGAAAATTGAATACAAGAGCCGGTATAAAAGCATGCCTTCCCCGATATCCAAAACAACAAATATGCCATAGTGGATATTGATTCGGTTCTCCTATTGAAGCATTTATAAGACTTGCAGAAACTGAGGCTTATTTTTGAACTTCCATTCTGGACGCATTTCTTTTTTATTGCAGAAAGCAATAAATTGCAATCATAAGCAATTGGAATTAGAGACAGGTTCGGAGACTCTCTGAATTAGGAATTATGATATGAGCAGATTTGAGTTGCAAAACTTCTTCAATCTGACTGTTTTGGAGAGATATATTATAAAAACATTCGTCAATAAACAAGTTGTAACCAATGCGCAAGAACTGAACAATCCAAACCAGTTTGACAGCATTATTTCAAACATTGAAAATGATCACAAAATAATATTCAAATGAGAAATAAGCTATACTTTTTTATAGTTGCCTTCTTAATGCTAAATAATTTACATGCACAGATCAACCAAGAATTAGCTCAAGAATATTTTAAAGAAGCCAGGGATTTGTGCATCAAAGACAACGGAAAACTTTGGGGTGTCTCAATCTGTGGCCCAATGGTGATATATGATATAGCCTCCAAAACTATCGCCACTAGCGAACCTGAACCAAATGAGAAAAGACCCGGAATATTGGGTGTCGTAAATGCACCTATGCAATGGGGTGGAAAATCCTGGGGTGCTTATATATGGAATGATGTGGCTACGAAGACACCACGTGACAGGAAAGAACTTCTGTTGCATGAAATGTTTCATGGTGTTCAGCAACAGCTGGGCCTTGTAGTTGGTACTGGCACGCCTGAGCATCTTGATGAAATTCACGGGAGATATTGGATGAGACTTGAGTGGCGTGCTTTGGCTTTAGCTCTTAGATCATCAGGTAAAAAGCGTAAGATAGCATTATCAGATGCTCTTTTATTTCGTCAAGAAAGACAGCAATTGTATCCACAACATAAAGATGATGAGAAAGGACAGGAAATTACAGAAGGCTTAGCCGCTTATACAGCAACTAAACTTGTAGCTACTTCCGATAAAGAAGCTATTACAGCAACTCTTGGTTTACTTGATAACATCGAAAATACAGCAATAACCTCTAGTTTCATTCGTACATTCGCTTATTTTTCAGGACCAGCATATGGTCTTTTGCTTGACCATGCTAGTAACGATTGGCGAAAACGTATAAAAGGGTCTGATGATTTGGCTGCTTTTGTCGCCCAAGCTTATAAAATTCATCCGTCAAAAGATGTTTCAAAATCAATTTTAAAATACAATGGTAATGCAATTATGGCATCTGAGCATCAAAGAGAAAAAGACAGACAAGAGAAAATTGAAAATTTACGAAAAACATTTGTGGACAATTCTGTTCTAATTCTTCCAGGAGGTAGCCATAGTTATGACACCCGGGGTGCAATCGTAATTCCCGGAGAAGGCACTATTTATTTTGGGCCTTTCAAAGCTAGCGGTCCGTGGGGTTCCCTAGATGCAACCAAAGGTGTACTCGTATCAAGTGATGGAAGTAAAAGAAGATTAGCAGCACCAATGCGAATTGATGAAAAGACCTTTAAGGGGGATGGTTGGACTTTAATTGTAGGAGATGGTTGGGCGGTTAAGGAAAGTATATCGCAAGGTAAATATGAAGTAGTAAAGAAGGAATAGAGCAATCAGACAAATTTAATAGGGATTTGAAAAGATTATAAACGGAGATCCACGTAGTCCGCAAACCGCTACTGGCCATATTGCCAACCTTTATGGGCAAACCTAAAAAACGACACAGAGATAAACAAAGAACAATATGGTCTTATCAAAACTCACAAACCCAACCGTAAAAAATGCTATTGAAGCACTGCAAGCAAACGACCTTAATGCGTGGTATTCTCATTTTACCAATGATGCTGTTTTTACAGATGATGGAAGGACTTTAGGGTTCAAATCCTTCTTTGACAACGCATTTGACAAAAAGGAAAAATTTCTATCCATTGACAAAGTTGAAAATGATGGAAAGAACATTTACGGCAATTTTTATGCAGGACAATGGGGCACATTCCATGTGTACTTCCATTTTACAATGAACGAAGAAGGGAAAATTACCAGATTAGATATTGGGCAAATAAAGTAAAATGAACATCAAAAGCTTTTTACAGAAAAGAAAGTATGAACTGTTGCTTGTTGCTCTTATACAGCACCTTTACATAGGTATTGTTGTGAGTGATATGCCCTTCTACGTAGAAATTCTTTGGCCTATCAATATGGTAATTCTTGGATTGGCAAGCGTTGGTGTATTCATTGAAAAAGGTAAACTGAAAAACTACATTAAAAACATATTGACAATCATTGTCATTGCTTTTCCTATATTACTTCCCTTTTTCAAAGGTGTTCCAGAATTTATGATCCTGCTGAATGTGAGTTATGTGATTTTCTACTCGTTTATTTTTTTAGAAGTTTTTAATCAAACCCAGCTACATCAATACAGACATTATTTCAGCAGCAGCTTGCGGGCTATTTCTATTGATAGAAACTTTTGTTTTTCTTTTGCAAATTTGGGTTTACACAGACCAAAATTCATTTAAAGGTATTGACTATACAAGTCCGGCACATACTTTTATTGACTTGGTATATTATTGTTCCATCACCTTGACGACTATTGGTTATGGTGACATTACACCCAATGCCCATTACACCAAATTGGCAGCTTCGCTTATTGGAATCGCAGGTCAATTTTATTCGGTTGTTTTAGTTGGTATTATAATAAGCAAGTTTTCAAATAAGGATAAATGATGAATGGTAAATTGTTAATGATAAATGATGAATTGTAATGAAAGAGAATATTGTAAAAAATAAGAGTTTTGCTTTTGCCGTGAGAATTGTCAAGGTATATCAATTCTTATGTGAGCAAAAGAAAGAGTTTGTGTTGTCGAAGCAATTGTTAAAAAGTGGAACATCTGTTGGAGCAATGATCAGAGAAGCTGAACACGCAGAAAGTAAATCAGATTTCAAACACAAAATGGGCATAGCTCAAAAGGAAATCAATGAATCTATATACTGGCTGGAACTTCTAAAAGAAACAGATTACTTGAACACCGAACAATTTGAAAGTATAAATGCAGATGCCATTGAAATTATAAAATTGATTACCGCCATACTAAAATCAGCAAAATCAATTAACCATTGACAATTAACCATTAAAAAAGATGCATACAGGTAGTCATTATAAAATATCAGAATTTTTACTTTGGACAAGACGAGATATTTATGTATTGGTCATTTTAGCAACTATCCCAACGGTTCTATTTCAAGTCTTTGATTTGAAATGGATTGCAATTCCGTGGGTTCCTGTGGCATTAGTTGGCACTGCAGCCGCTTTTATCGTTGGTTTCAAAAATACACAAACCTACAACCGACTTTGGGAAGCCCGTCAAATTTGGGGGGCTATTGTAAACACAAGTCGTACCTGGGGAATTATGAGCAAAGATTTTGTGAAAGCCGATAAATCGGAAATTGAACTACTGATTTATAGGCATTGTGCCTGGCTTACGGCCTTGCGTTTTCAATTACGGAAGCCACAATCATGGGAAAATTCCAATAAGAAACACCATATTGAGTATCGCAATTATTATTCTGTTCCTGAATGGGAAAGCAACTTGGAAGATGAGTTGAAAAAATACCTTTCTGAAGAAGAACACAATTATGTAGTAGGCAAGAAAAACCGAGCCACTCAATTGATAGCTTTACAATCGAAGCATATTAAAAAATTAAGAGCAGAAGGAAAAATTGAACACTATGAATATGTAGAAATGGAAAGACGATTGGCTGATTTATATGACCATCAAGGCAAATGTGAACGCATTAAAAACTTCCCATATCCAAGACAATTTGCGAGCATCAATCTGTTTTTTGTTTGGCTTTTGGTTTTGATGTTGCCTTTCGGAATGCTCATTGAATTTCAAAAATTGGGTGAACATTTTGTTTGGCTGACCATTCCATTTACGGTTATTGTTTCTTGGGTTTTCACTTCAATGGAAAAAGTAGGCGAAGCAACTGAAAATCCTTTTGAAGGTGGAGCTAACGATATTCCTATGGCTGCCTTAAGCCGAACAATAGAAATTGATTTAAGAGATATGCTTGACGAAATCAATTTACCGGACCCAATCGCCCCTAAAAACAACATCTTAATGTAGATTCAAAATGAGCCCCCCCAAAGCATTGGTGGTTATCGCTGAGTAGTTAAGAAATGAAACTAATTAAGGATTTACCATTATACATTACCAGTATAGAGCAACCTGAAACACCTATAAATTTGCATTTACGTTGGAATAGCTCTACAATACACAAATAAAAAAAGGGTCGCACAAATGCAACCCTTTCATGTAAGTGGTCCCACAAGGATTTGAACCTTGGACCTCCTGATTATGAGTCAGATGCTCTAACCAACTGAGCTATGGGACCTCTTTTAAAAAGAAGGGCAAATTTACATTTTTTTTTAGTTTGTTGTCGATTTTATCCAATAAATTAGGCGCTCATTATTTTCTTTTCTATCCTGTTTAATCCCAGGTTTCCAATGCTCCCGGCATGAGAATGGTTAACGGCATAATTTTTTACCTCAAAATGCCCGGATACCACTTCTTCTTTCACCTGATGATAGGCATCTCTGAAATGAACACCGTCAGCAATCAATTCATTTATCCTTTCTACAGTATAGCAAAGCTTGTATTTACTGTCGAGCATGATACCCTCTTCTTCGGTAATGTGGGGTACGCAATAATTCAACACGCAGATGATATCAACCATTTTATCCAGATTTGGAAAAACCAATTCCTTGAGCAATTGGTAATCGCGGTGGTATCCCGTTTGCAGGTTGCCCAGCATCATCTGCACTTGTACCGGCATGGTAACTACCCTATTGCATTGTGCACGTACCAATTCCATCACATCAGGATTCTTTTTGTGGGGCATAATACTGGATCCTGTGGTAAAAGCCTCTGGCAAGTTGAGAAAACGGTAGTTCTCATTGGAATATAAACATATATCCGAAGCAAATCTATTTATCGTAGTAGCCAGCGATTGTAAAGCGAATCCGATAAATAGCTCTCCTCTACCTCTTGAAACCTGAGCATATACCGGATTGATAAGCAGATCGCTGAATCCAAGCTCCGCTGTGGTGTAATCCCTGTCTATCGGCAATGAGGATCCGTATCCCGCGGCACTACCCAAAGGATTTTGATCGACTAACCGGATTACCGTTTTCAGTAAGACAAGGTCATCGCTTAAGGATTCAGCAAAACTCGCATACCATAATCCAAACGACGAAACCATACCTACCTGGCTGTGCGTATATCCTGGCATAAGTAGGTGACGGGTTGCATCAGCTTTGTGCAGAAAATGAAAGGCCAATTCTTTGACATTTTCAAATAAATCGTTCAATATATCCCTGTAATATAGTTTCAGATCAGTGGCGATCTGATCATTTCTGCTTCTGGCGGTATGTAGTTTTTTGCCTGCATCACCACATCTTTCCGTCAGCAATATTTCAATCTGAGAATGGATATCCTCGATTCCCTCGCCTATTGTAAAAGTTCCCTGGTTTATTTCGTTTAGGATCTCTTCCAGCCCTTGTACCAGTATTTGACATTCTTTTTCACTGATCAACTCCACCTTCTTCAGCATGCGCGCATGGGCCATTGAACCCATGACATCATACCTGGCCAGAATCATATCGAAATCCGGATCATTACCAATGGTGAATTTCTCAATAATTTTATCCAGCTTTTCTTTTTTGTTCCAGAGTTTCATGCTAGTATTTGATATTTGCTCAATGAATTATTAACTAAACTGCAAATTATTGAAGAATTGCTATAACTCCAATCCATCCAAAAGACGGATATAGGTAGCGATCCCTTTTTCGATTTCCGATTTTAAAATATACTCATCCGGGGTATGCGATCTTTCTGAATCACCGGGTCCTATTTTCACAGTGGGAAACCGGCAATGTACCTGATCGGATAAGGTTGGAGAACCAAATGTGCGAATACCGAGATCTTTAGCCCTTTTAACAATAGGATGATGCGCAGGTATATATCTTGAATTCCATTTAAGTGATCGGGGCTGTATGCTTCCTTTGATATTTTGTTGTATAATATTTACAATTTCTTCATTGGTATAGCAATCGTTTACCCTTACATCTACCACGTAACGACAGGAATCCGGAATGACATTGTGTTGATATCCCGCTTCGATCTGGGTCACCTGAAGAGTGACCGGCCCCAAATTTTCTGACACCTTCTCAAAAGTAAATTGTCTCAGCCATTCAATATCCTCCAACGCCCGGTAAATCGCATTCGTACCTGTGTTTCTTGCAGCATGCCCGGATACGCCTTTACTTTCTCCGTCAAGGACCAATAATCCTTTTTCTGCTACTGCCAGTTCGAGGCTGGTAGGTTCTCCTATAATGCCCAGGTCAAAATGGGGAAGATGATGGTCGAGCAGCGAGGAAAGTCCATTTTTACCAAATGTTTCTTCTTCTGCCGACGCCACCATGACCAGGTTATAAGGTAATGGTTTGTCGTGCAACTGTATAAAAGTAGCTATCAGGGAGATCAGTGATCCTCCCGCATCATTGCTTCCAAGGCCGTATATGGTGTCGCCCACTTCTTCAGCGCCAAAGGGATCTTTGATCCATCCTTCATTATCTTTTACCGTATCGTGGTGAGAATTTAATAGGATGGTTTTGCTTGCAGGATTGAAATGTTTATTCCTGCTAATGATGTTGTTTTTGATTCTTGTTATTTCAACCCCGTTTTGTTGCAAATACTCTGCTATGATAGTGGCTGTCTTATCCTCCTGACCCGAGAAGGAAGGGGTGCGAATCAACCTTTTCAATAATTCGATGTGACTCATAGTTTGAGTTTTGTACAATCCCTGTCTGGTAAAAAATGTTGAGCGTCTCCGATGGTAATTTCAGATATTCCTTTCCGGAGTGCAGTAAAGGCATTATCGAGTTTTGGGATCATACCCTGTGAAATAATTCCCTGGTTTTTCAAATCTTGATATTCATCCCAGTGAATGGTATGAAGCAGACTATCTTGATTGTGAATATCTTTTAATACTCCTCTGTGTTCAAAACAGTAATGGAGGTAAGTTTTGCAAAATGGGCTTAGAGCCATCGCTACTTCTGAAGCTATGGTATCGGCATTGGTATTGAGCAGTTGGCCCTGACCGTTGTGGGTTATAGGGTTGATAACGGGAACCACTCCATTTTGGAGGATCCAAAGCAGGTTTTCTGTGCCAATACAATGGATATCTCCTGCCCATCCATAATCAATATTCCGGGCCTTTCTCTTACTCGCAGTGATGATATTGAGATCGCACCCTGATAATCCCAACGCATTACAGGATCTTGCCTGTAATTTTGCACACAAACTTTTATTAATCGTGCCGGCATATACCATTATGATGACTTCCAATGTAGCATCATCGGTAATGCGTCTACCCTCGTGGTATTTTACAGGAATTTCCATTTTCTGCAACCATTCTGAACCTTTTTTACCCCCTCCATGGATCAAGATCCTGGATCCCTTCATCTCGACAAATGCATCTAAAAAACTTTCAAAGGCTGCAGGATCATCAATGAGGTTTCCTCCTATTTTGACTATGTTTACTTTTTCCACTTCATCAGGAATTAAGCAGATTTTCAATTACGGCCTGGGCGGCAAAAAGCCGATTGTGTGCCTCATTGTAAATAACGGATTGCTGTCCATCCAGGACTCCGTCTGTCACCACCACATTTCTTCTAACGGGCAGGCAGTGCATGATGCTTGCATTTGGGGCAAGCCTGATCTTTCCCTCATCAAGTATCCATGAGTGAAGGCCCTTTGCAGGTTGTCCATAATCTGAAGAAGAGCACCAATTCTTTACATATATGATGTTTGCATTTTGTAATGCGGTCTTCTGGTTGTATTCTATCGTAGCTCCGTGTGTAAATTGATCATCCAGCTCAAAGCCATCCGGATGGGTTATGGTGAGTTGGTGGCCGGCACGTAACGCCCACTGAGCAAAAGAATTCGCAACGGCATGGGGCAAAGCCTTCGGATGAGGCGCCCATGTCAAGGTTACGTTTAACTTTTTGCCCGGATGCATTTCTTCTAAAGTGACCATATCAGCAAGTGACTGCAGGGGGTGTAAAACAGCAGATTCCAGATTGATAACGGGTACTGTGGCATATTTCATAAAAGTTTTTATAAACAGATCTGACTTGTCTTCGCTAAAGTCTTTAAGTGTGGCGAAGCATCGGATACCGATCATATCCACATAACTGGATAATACTCTTACCGCATCTTTAATGTGTTCTGATTTATCGCCATCCATGATAGCACCTTCTTTCAGCTCCCATGCCCAGGCATCTGTACTGTTTAAACAGATGACCTGCATCCCCACTCTGTAGGCTGCTTCCTGGGTACTTATCCGGGTGCGCAGACTGGGATTGAGGAAAATGAGAGCTATCGTTTTGTTTTTTCCCTCATTGGATCGAACTTGGGATTGTTTGATCTCAAGTGCTCTTTTAATCAGACTTTCGGGGTTATTTACACTGTTGATATCATAAAAATGCCTTACCATATATCATTTATTTTTACACTTGCTGATTGACTAAACTCTTTTCCATGGCTTCGATCAGGTAATCACAGTGGATTTTTTTGATGGTAAGCGGCGGCAATAGTCTTATGATATCAGGATCAGAAGATGAACCGGTGAATACTTTATGTTCTAAGACAAGATCCTTTCTCCAGGAAGAAACCGGAAAATCCATTTGAATACCAATCATCAAACCTTTACCCCGGACTTCTTTGACTCCTGGAAGAGATTTTAAATTTTTGATAAGGTAGTCTCCCATTTCCTTTGCATGATGAATCAATTGACCTTCTTCGAGCACATTTAATACCGATAATACGGCTGTACAGGCGAGGTGGTTTCCGCCGAAGGTTGTTCCGGCCATTCCGTATTCTACGTTCATCAAGCCTTCTCTGATCATTACTCCACCCACTGGAAAGCCATTTCCCATGCCTTTGGCCATGGTGATAATGTCCGGTAATACACCTGCGTATTGAAAGGCAAAAAATTTTCCTGATCGCCCAAATCCACACTGAATTTCATCTGCGATAAAGAGGGTGCCGGTACTATTGCAATATTGTCTTACATTTTGAAGGTATTCGTCGCTGCAAATGTGAATTCCTCCAATTCCCTGTATGGGTTCAAGCAAGACGGCACAAACATCTCCTTTTTCCAGTTCTGTTTTAATGGATTCAGAATCATTGATATCCACCATGGTATGTGTGAAATCAGGCTGAAATGAGGTACGGTGTTTCATCCCATCAGTGAGAGCAATGGCGGCGGCCGTTCTTCCGTGAAATCCCTTTTTAAGTGTAATAAATCTCTTTCTTCCATTTACAAAAGAGGCAAATTTTACAGCGTTTTCAATCGCTTCCGCTCCCGAATTGATCATAAAAAGCTCGTATCCGGTTTTAAGATCAGAAACTTGTAAAAGGGTTTCTGCGACCTGGTGCTGAAGGGGATTGACAATGGAATTGGAATAAAACATGAGTTTATCCATCTGTGCTTTCATAGTCATTACATAGTCAGGATGGGTATGACCTATAGAAATGACTGCATGTCCCCCATAAAAATCAAGATATCGATCTCCGATTTTATCATAAATATAGACATCTTCTCCTCTTACAGGTTCCAGATCGTAGAGTGGGTATACATTTAATAGAGACATTTTCTTTTATTTATTTTCATGATAATGCACATGTTAATACCCTGAAGGCTTAATGAGTAATCCTGAATTTTCCTTCAGACCTGTAGCGAGATTCATATTTTGCACGGCCTGTCCCGATGCCCCTTTAAGAAGATTATCAATGGTGGATTCTATATGGATCAAATCATCGCTTTTTGTAATTTTCATGTAGCAAAAATTAGTATTTACGACTTGTTTTAAAGAAAGAGGGCCTTCAGTAATTCTTATAAAGGGATGGGAATCATAATAAGCTCTGTACATGTCAATGGCCTGGGATTCAGTCAAAGTGCAAGGAGTATAAACGGATGCCAAAATGCCCCTTGTAAAATTTCCCCGGTATGGAACAAACCTTAAACGATGATTGAAACCGGGTTGAAGATGAGAGAGGGATTGCAGAATTTCTCCTTCATGTTGATGTGAAAACGCTTTATACACTGATACATTTCCCTGACGCCAAGTAAAATGCGTTGTATCCTGTAACTTTTGCCCAGCACCGGTTGACCCGGTAATGGCACTTATATGTACATCGGCATTGATGAGCTGCTCTTGTGCAAGTGGTAATAAAGCCAATTGAATAGCGGTAGCGAAACATCCGCAGTTAGCTATCCTTCGGGAAATTTTGATTTTTTCGCGATTCAGCTCAGGTAAACCGTATACCCATGTATTGTTCTTACCTTGATGAAGCCTGAAGTCATTGCCCAAATCTATCACCAGCGTTTCTTCATTTATGGAATGATTTTCCATAAATGCTTTGCTATTTCCATGACCCTGACATAGAAATAAAACGTCTGCTTCTTCCGGGTTTCCAATAAAACGCAAGTCATCCAGGTAAAGAAGATCCTCATGTACTTCGCTTACTTTTTTACCCTGTTGACTTTCAGAATAGATAAATTTCAGCTCTACATCAGGATGAAAATTCAGGAGGCGAATGAGTTCACCTGCAGTATAACCTCCACCTCCAATAATTCCCGTTTTAATCATGATGGTAATTCTTCAGGGTGAATGCTGTAATAGCTTGCGAAAGGTATAGAAAGCATATGTATAAAGCCTTTGGCATCTTCCGCTGACCAGGCTGTGTTTTTTTCTCCATAAACTCCACCACCCGATTTCATAAGGTCGTGATCTGATTGGATTCCATCCAGCGTAAATCGGTATGGATGCAATGTCATAATAACTTCTCCTGTAACATTTTTTTGACTATCGAGCAATAATTTTTCAATCCATCTCATGGTGGGTTCCAGATAATTTCCTTCATGAAGCATCATTCCATACCAGTCTGCCAGTTGCTTTTTCCAAAAAATCTGGTGTTTGGTCAGTACGTGTTTTTCCAGTAATGCATGTGCAGCCGTGATCATGATAGCCGCCGGTGCTTCAAAAGCGACCCGACCCTTGATCCCTATAATGGTGTCCCCTACATGGATATCCCTGCCAATGCAGTAATGATATCCCATTTCGTTTAATGCATGAATCAGGTCTACCGGATGACTAAATTTTTTCCCATTCATGGATACGGGTTCGCCTTCTTTAAATGCGAGTATCACTTCAGCACTATCTTCATTCTTCAATTGATGCGGATAGGCTGCTTCAGGCAGGGGCATATGTGATGTCAAAGTCTCTTTACCTCCAATACTTGTACCCCAAATTCCCTGATTGACTGAATAGATAGATTTCTCAGCATTCCATTCTACACCGCTTTTCTTCAGATATTCAATTTCCTGATCCCTGGTGAGCTGGCCATCCCGAATAGGGGTTACAATTTCAACTCCCGGTAGATAGGTTTTAAAAACAAGGTCGAATCTCACCTGATCATTTCCCGCACCTGTACTCCCATGCGCCACCGCATCGGTCTTTATTTTTTGAGCGTATTGGGCTACAGCCAGGGCTTGAAACATTCTTTCAGAGCTAACACTTAAGGGATAGACATCTCCTCTTTTTATGTTTCCAAAAATCAAATACCGTACACAAGCCTGATAGTAGTGCCGGGTAATATCCATTTCTATAAATTTTGTTGCTCCAAGAGTTATGGCTCTTTCTCTTAAGACGGTTACTTCTTCTGCAGAGAAGGCGCCATTATTAGCCAAAACTGCATGAACCTCTAATCCCAGTTCGCGGGTAAAGTAACGGATGCAATAAGAGGTGTCCAAACCACCACTGTATGCGAGAACGAGTTTCTTCATTAACTGTATGATTTTATATTATTCTCAGTAGAATTTTTCCAAAAGAAAGCACCAAATCCATTTGCAATATACGGATGTTACGCCAGTACAATGGACAACTCACCGAGTGCTTTGTCTTCTGCATCTTTTTCTTTTTGCTTTTCCTGGGCAGCTAATTCATTGCCGGAAGGTGCTATCATGCCTGTACACAGACACAATTGCCTTTCATTTCTGGTCAGAACATCAAAGTTGACACAGGTCCTGCAACCATTCCAAAACTGCTCATCATCGGTAAGTTTACTGAAAGGTACGGGTTTATAACCCAGGCTAAAATTGATATTCATGACTACGTGACTGGTGGTAATTCCAAACACTTTTGCATCTGGATATTTTTTCCTCGCCAGATCCAGGACTTCGCCCTTTATGTTTTTTGCCAGCCCCATCCCCTGGAAGTCAGAATCGACTATGAGTCCTGAGTTGGAAACATAATTTCCATTGGTGAAGGTCTCGATATAACAGAATCCTGCCAATTTTGTGCCGCACAATGCAATGACAGCATCTCCTTTTTGCATTTTTGTGGCAATGTATTCAGGCGATCGGGTGGCTATGCCCGTTTTTCTTTTAATAGCTGAAGCTTCATACATTTTTGACAGGAGCAATGAAAATGGTATATCTTGCTCACCGGCAATCCTGATTTCAAAATTCATTTTAATATATATAATTAATGTGTGAAAGAAAATTAGTTTTAGAAAGAGATCTACTCTTTCTTCGGAAATGATTACTAAAAATCAACCCTACTTTGTTGGGGGGATATAAGATCAGGGCCTGAGAGCCCTGGGTCTGAAAGGAAACCTGGGAGTCAATGTCATTGACACCAAAGTAAATGAAGGGGATAATATGCTGTTAAATTGCTGCATCGTACCGCAAAGATAAACATATTTATTGCAAATTAGCAATATGTTATTCCTTATTTAACATATATAAAATTTTGTATTTATGGGTAAATAATAAAATCTTTTTATAATGGAGTATATTGTAAAATACTTTTTTGTTTTGTCCAAAAAAAGCACTTCATTGTAGAGTGAATGACCAAAGAATTAAAATAAAATATATTGCTAAAACAAAGCAAAACGCCTATCAAAAGGACGGTAAATGAAATGAAATTATAATTTGTGACTATTTGTGTAACTTTCTTCAATTTCTCCAAAACAATTCACTTTGTAAGTGTTAATTAAATAATTGTAGAGAATATTAAAGATAGAAAACCCAAAAGCTGGAATTGCAGGTATTTATGGAGATTTTCATTGCATATATTCGCGTTTAAATGTAAAATAATTGGAACCTGTAACCGAAAAGAAGGAAAAAGATGCGTTGGAATCCATCCAACTAAAAAAGATCATTGCTCCGATTCTTTTGGGTCTTGGCGTGGTTATACTTTTAATGGTATACCAGCTTGATATAGAACAATTCAAACAGATTCCCATTAGTTTTCATACCATTTTGTGGCTGGGTCTGGCGGGGTTTCTTTATTTTCTCAGGCACATGTTCTATAGCTGGCGATTGTATGTTATGACTACAGGCGATTTTTCCTGGTGGAAAAGTGTAGAATTAATAACGATCTGGGAGTTTGCATCTGCCGTTTCCCCTACCAATGTTGGTGGTTCTGCTGTTGCCATTTTTTTATTGGCCCAAGAAAAAATATCGAGTGCCCGGACAGTTTCGATTGTATTGTATTCTATGGTTTTAGATACTATTGTATTTGTAGTAATGCTTCCCTTATTATATCTTTGGATAGGTCCCATTATCGTAAGACCGGGTTTGGATAACGGCATGGAAAATAACGGCTATGTATATACATTTTTTGTGGTATTGATTATCATGTTTATTTATGGATCTTTATTTGCCTATGGCCTGTTTTGGAAGCCTGTACATTTTAAAAGAATTCTTTTATGGATTTCAAAAATACCTTTTTTGAAGAGATTTAAGGATGATTTGAGACAAACAGCCGTAGATGTTGTCAATACTTCAAGAGAAATAACTCTTCAATCTTCTGCATTTCACTTAAAATGTATGACGGCTACTTTAGGAGCCTGGACACTCAGATTTTTAGCATTAAATTGTATTATCATAGCATTGGTTCCTTCCATATCCATGCAATTTTGGGATCAACTAATTGTATTTTCCAGGGCCATGTCCATGCATGCTATTACCACATTCAGTCCTACACCAGGAGGAGCCGGTGTGGCAGAACTTCTATTTGGTGGTTTTTTTAGCGACTACATACAAACGGGCATTTCTTCCCTGATTGCACTGGTGTGGAGACTGGTAACCTATTATCCATATCTCATTTCTGGTGCTATCGTTATACCGGTTTGGATCAGAGAAATGGTAATCAGAAAAAAGCTGCGAAAACTAAGCTCAGAATAAAATGATTATATTTGTAATGTGATTTTGCCATTTAATCTATTACCTATGATTCACTTCAAACTTAAAGTTAGATATCCAATTGCCTTCAGTTTTTTAATTTTTGGATTGGTAACATCTGTTATCCTATCGTCGTGCTCATCAAAATCTTCGAACTCTTCCTCTTTGGGTATTGTGAGTTTTGAAGTTACTGCAAATAAGACAGCTGCACCCTATTTTGAAAAAGGACTTCTTCTTCTCCACAGTTTCGAATTTGAAGATGCCGAATCGGCATTCAAAAAAGCCATAGAATTGGATAGTCTGTGCTTAATGGCCTATTGGGGAGAGGCCATGACACACAATCATCCTCTATGGAGATATCAGAATATAGATAATGCGAGAGATATCATGCAAAAGGGCCATGCTGTTTTGCAAACAATCAAAGAAGAAAACTATTCGGAGTTAGAAATGGACTTTTGGCGATCTCTAACTGTGCTTTTTAGCGAAGAAGGCACTAAAAATGAACGAGATCTGGCGTATTCAAAATACATGGAAAATCTGTACAAAAAATATCCGGGTAATCACGAAGTGGCCGCATTTTATGCGATTTCTATTTTAGGATCCGTAGCAGAAGGTCGCGATGATGAGACATATAATAAAAGTGCTGCCATTGCTAAAGGAGTTTTAAAAGAAAACCCCAATCACCCCGGTGCATTGCACTACCTTATTCACGCTTATGATGATCCGGAACACGCTAATCTGGCTTTAGATGCAGCCTATAGTTATGCCAAGGTTGCTCCGGATGCAGCACATGCCTTACATATGCCTTCACACATTTATGTAGCCCTGGGTATGTGGGATGAAGTAATACAATCAAACATAGACTCTTATGAAGCAAGTGTGAGAAGGATGGAAAGGGAAAGTCTGGATAATGATGCCAGAAGTTATCATGCCCTGCATTTTCTGATTTATGGCCTTTTGCAAAAAGGAAAAATAGAGGAGGCAGAAAGCATAATAAAAGACGTTGCTCAATATACACATGAACTACCTTCTCCGCGGGCAAAAGGATATCTGATCGCCATGTCTGGAAATCATTGGGTGGAATCCGGTAGGATCCTGGATGAATTTCTGGAAATGGAGATAGATTTATCAGATCTCAATATAGTAGGCAAAGCTACAAATGCATTTGTTTTGGGAAGTTTGGCGTACTCAAATGCAGATTCGAAACAACTCGATAAAGTAACGGATAATTTAATCCAACAGATTCAGGAAGCTTCACTCTATGTGACCGATGCTGCTTCTGCAATGTGCAGTGCCATACCTATGAGAAATGTTCCCAACCGATTGGATATGGGTCAAGCTGATGTTATCCTAAAACAATTACAATCTTTACAGGCAGAACTTTCCGGCAATATAAAACTGCAGGAAGAACTTTTAATGTCGGCTTCTGAAAAAGAAATATCCCTAAGCTATGAGTATGGCCCACCTGGCATTGTACAACCATCATTTGAAATGTATGGAAATTTTCTTTTAGCCCACAATAGATATAATGATGCACTGAAGCAATTCGAATATGCTCTTCAGCGAGGTCCCGGCCGACTTCACGCTTTGAGAGGATTGTCAACGTGTTATGAAAAATTGGGAATGGAGGATAAAAGTAAAGACTATGCAAAACAGTTGGAAATGAATCTTGCACAGGCTGACAGGGAATTTATCAAAAAATTGTTGGATTCTTAATCCAAAACAGAATATACCACCCTCTATTTTGGGAGGATATTGTATTTTAAAATGCAATAAATGGCTCTGAAACCATCTTTCCAATTAATCTTTTTGCCCTCCTTATAGGTGCGTCCATAATACGAAATTCCCACTTCATAGATTCTGATGCCGGGAATCCGTGCGATTTTTGCGGTAACTTCGGGTTCTATGCCAAATCTTTTTTCTTTTAATTGAATGGGTTTGATGATTTCAGCTTTCCACATTTTATAACATGTTTCCATGTCCGTGAGATTGAGATTGGTGAGGGCATTCGACAGAAAGGTAAGAAACTTATTGCCAATGGAGTGCCAGAAGAAAAGGATACGGTGGGGATTTCCTCCCATAAATCTGGAACCATACACCACGTCGGCCACACCATCTACAATTGGTTTGAGTAGTATGTTGAATTCCTGTGGATCGTATTCAAGATCAGCATCCTGAACTACGATACAATCTCCCGATGCCTGTGCAATGCCAGTCTGCAAAGCAGCGCCTTTTCCCATGTTTACATCATGTCTGAAATATTTAATGGGTGCATCCGGATGACTTTCTACAAATGAAAGTACTTCATTTTCAGTTTTGTCTTTTGAACAATCATTGACAACAATGATTTCTTTACTGATATGGTATAAAAGATTTACTTCCAGGATTCTCTCAAGAATGATCCGGATGGTTTTTTCCTCATTGTAAGCAGGCACGATCACTGAAAGCTTTTGTACCATAAATCTGCTTTAAACACTTAACTGAGAATTATTTGATAAATAGATCTTTTTGTTTCTTTGCCCGATTCTTTGACAGTTCACTTTTCGTGTATTGAATTACTACTGTCAAAAATAAAATATTATACCAAAACCCATTGTAAATATGGAATTTAATGAATTATTGGTCACTGGGATTATAGATGAAACCCATGATACCAAAACCTTTTATCTTAAAACACCCTCTGAATCATACCAAAACTACCTTCCGGGTCAATATATTACGGTAAGAGCAGAAATCGGAGGAGAAGAGGTTAGAAGATCTTACTCTCTTTGCACCTCACCCTATGAAAATGAATTTGGGTTTACTGTAAAAACAGTAAAAAAGGGGAAAATGACAGGATATCTACATGAAGTCATCTCAGTCGGAGATGTGATCAGTGTATCCATTCCGGAAGGCAGGTTTACTGTAGAGCCCGACCATGATGCGGTAAGAGATCACTATTTTATTGCTGCAGGAAGTGGTATTACTCCGGTCATGTCCATGATCAAATCCCTCCTGGAGAAGGAACCCCAAAGCACTTTATATTTACTATATGGAAGCAGAAGCGAAAAGGATATTATTTTTAATAAAGAATTGGATCGATTAGAGAACAAATATAGCGGTCAGCTTTTTGTAGTGCATACGTTGAGCCGGCCTTTGGAAGAAAGATCATCAGGTCTTGGAGGCTTGTTTGGTAAGAAAGTGAGTTCCTGGAGTGGTGAAAAAGGAAGAATAAAAACGAATAAAGTGAAGGACTTTCTTTCAAAGTATACTTCGCGAAGCGGGCGTTCGGAATATTACATGTGTGGTCCGGGCGATTTGATTGAAACTACTGAAAAATATCTCCTATCGCAAGGAATACTCCCTCTACACATTCACAAGGAATATTTTAGTACCAAAACTATAGATAAAGGGGAAGGGATCGCAGCAACCTGTAAAGTTACCTTACATGGTGTTGAAAGAGAATTAGAAATATTACCGACGGAAACCATCCTGGAGGCGATGTTAAGATATAAGCTTGATCCTCCTTATTCCTGTACCAGTGGTGCATGCAGTACTTGTCTGGCTAAAAAATTCGATGGAGACATAAAAATGGATGCATGTTATGCACTCGATGAAGAAGAGGTAGCAGAAGGTTACATTCTTACCTGCCAATCGAGAATTTTATCAAAATCAGCAGAAATTACCTACGACGTATGAAAGATCATATCGAACTAGAAGCGTTGATTACACCTTGTCTTGACATTATAAAAGAAGCGGGTGTGCAGATTTATTCTTCTCTGGGAGAAGTAAGTAGTGATGAAGTAGAGGAAAAAGAATGGAACAGTCTTGTTTCCTATGTTGACAAAAATGCAGAAAAATTTCTTGTCAACGAATTATCTTTAATTTTACCAGAAGCGGGTTTTATTACCGAGGAAAACACAGTAGGTCCGTCTGAAAGAGATTGGGTTTGGATCATAGATCCTCTGGATGGCACTACTAATTTTTTAGAGCAAATTCCCATTTTCAGCGTGTCAGTTGCATTGATGTATAAAGGTCTGCCTGTCATTGGAATTGTGTATGAAGTATGCAGAGATGAAATGTTTTATGCTTACAAAGGTGGTGGTTCATGGTTAAATGGTAAATCAATCTCGGTTTCGAAAAAAGAAAACTTACATGAGGCGGTCACTGCTACCGGATTTCCTTATACGAGGGAATTTGATTATGATACGGCTCTTAGTGTATTCAAAAGTTTTTTGACTGAGTCGAGAGATATACGGAGATTGGGATCTGCTGCTGTTGATCTGTGTTATGTGGCTGCTGGCAGGTTTGGAGTATATTATGAGGTTACCTTAAATGTATGGGATGTGGCGGCCGGGGTCCTGATTGTGACTGAGGCCGGAGGTATTGTTTCTGACCTTTCAGGTGATGATCATCATTTAAATAATGGCCAAATCCTCGCTACAGCACCGCAGTTTTACGATAGGGCTTTAGAATTGGTTTCTCCAATGAAGGGTTTTTGAATTATATTATGATAACAAACTGCAAAAGGATATATTAGTGCAATGTACATTTACAGCTTGCATTTGACAGTAAAAATGGAAAAGACTTTGATGGTGAAAACAACCAATAAATACATTCTTTTTTGTAAACTTTTACTGCCGCTAATACCTTATCTTTACAGTCAGGAGTTTATTTGATACTAAGAATTTCCAAGAGTGAATAAATACGCAGACAGACAGTATATTATCATATATCTTTTTGCCTTTTGTGGTATTGCATTGATAGCGAAGGCTGCTCAGCTTCAGTTGTTTAGTTCTCAGTATAGAGATATGGCTGAGAGGACTACACTTACACGTAATGTAATCCACCCGGCGAGAGGGATGATGTTTGACCGGAATGGCAAAATATTGGTCGCAAATAATCCCATATATGATATAGAAGTCATCTACAGAAATTTGAATCCAAATATGGATACAACTTTATTTTGTCAGCTACTAAATATCAGTAAAGAGACTTTTATTGACCATATCAATAAGGATTGGAGTAATATCAGATATAGTAAATCTACACCTTTTACTTTTTTAAGTAAGATAGACCCCGATATATTTGCCAGGTATCAGGAACAAATGTACCAGTTTCCCGGCTTTTATCCCATAGTAAGAAATGTGAGATCTTACCCTCATAAAAGTGCTGGCCATGCTCTTGGTTACCTTAGTGAAGTTAGACCGACAGAAGTGGAGATGGAGGGGAGTGATTATATTCCCGGGGACCTGATCGGTACGATTGGCCTTGAAAATCAATACGAAAATGAGCTTAAAGGAAAGAAAGGAATTGAGTATCTCTTGAGAGATAATCTGGGGCGAAATGTAGGATCATATAATAATGGAAGGCTTGATTCTGCCGCAGTGTCAGGGGAAGATTTAATCCTGTCACTTGATCTTGATCTACAGGCTTATGGTGAATTACTTTTGAAAAATAAAAAAGGTGCATTGGTTGCTATCGAACCGGAAACCGGAGAGATACTGGCTATGATCAGTACTCCGGATTACGATCCCAATTTGTTAAGTTTTACCAGCAATCGAAATCAGACTTTTAAAGCATTGGTCTCCGATGAAGAAAATAAACCCATGATCAACAGGGCTGTTACTTCCAAGTACCCACCGGGATCCATTTTCAAGCCAGTCATATCACTTATTGCATTACAAAAAGAAGCATGGAACCTCAACAGAACGGTAACTTGTAATATGGGGTATCGCCTGGGTTCGCGAGTATTAGGTTGCCACAGACATCCTCGTATAAGTCATATTTCATCGGCAATTCAACATTCGTGTAATGCTTATTATTTCCAAATGTTGCGTGATTTTTTAGATCAATACGGGTATAACCAGCCCGGTGTGGCTCTGGATACATTGACTGCCTATTTGGGAAAGTTTGGTTTGGGTAAAAAATTAGATATTGATTATACATATGAAAATGACGGGTTCATTCCCACATCAAGTTATTATGACCGGAGATATAGTTCTGAAGTTGCAGGGTGGAAGTCTACATGGGTCATTTCTCTGGGTATAGGGCAGGGCGAATTTGAGTTTACCACTATGCAAATGGCCAACCTGGCTGCAGCTATTGCCAATAGAGGTTATTATATTACACCTCACTTTCTCAAAGGATTCAGAAGTGGCAAGAAAAGCCTGCATGAGAAATATACCAGGAAAAACTACACGGGCATCGATGAAAAGCATTTTATTCACGTCGTGGATGGTATGGATAAAGCTGTCACAGGTGGTACATCTCGTATTGCAGCCGTTCCAGATATAGAAGTATGTGGTAAAACAGGAACATCACAAAATCCACACGGGGAAGATCACAGTGTATTTTTTGCCTTTGCTCCTAAGGAAAAGCCAACGATTGCAATTGCTGTTTTTGTTGAAAATGCTGGTTGGGGTGCATCTTATGCAGCTCCTATAGCAGGCTTGATGATAGAAAAATACATCAAAAGGGAGATCAGTCCTTCCAAAAAGTGGTTAGAGGAAAGAATGATTAATGCCGACTTACTTACAAAACCCTTGTTATGATCATTTCTTGTATCGTTGCAGTAGGAAATGACCATGTCATTGGCTTAAATAATACTATTCCATGGTATTTACCAGCAGACCTGCAGTATTTTAAACGCACCACTATAGGACATCATATCATCATGGGAAGATCTTCTTATGACTCTATAGGAAAACCACTGCCCAAAAGAACCAATATTATCATCACCAAAGATCCATTCTTTATTGTATCAAATTGCCTGATAGCACATTCTATCGAGGAGGCACTGTCTTTGGCTTTCGAAAATGGAGAGGAGGAATGTTTCATCATTGGTGGAGGGCAGATTTACAGGCAGACTGTTGATTTTTGGGACAGACTTTATATCACTGAAGTCCAAATTGATGTAAAAGGAGACACTTATTTTCCCACTATTCAATTAGAAGATTGGATGTTAAAGTCAGAAGTACACAATGTACCTGACGAAAAAAATCCGTATCATTATACCTTCAAGGTATATGAACGGTTATGATCGCCTCTTCACTCATTAAAGAAGATCTCATCCAGTACGTTTGGAAAACAAAAAAGTACGACTCATTGAATCTGATTACAGATACAGGTGAGCCCATTGAGATCATACATCACGGATATCTCAATAGCGATGCCGGTCCTGACTTTATGCAGGCTCGCATAAAAATCAACAATACGGAATGGGTGGGAAGTGTAGAAATGCATGTACTTTCATCTCAGTGGTATCAACATAAACATCAGATGGATGACGCCTATGGAGGTGTTATTCTCCATGTAGTTTACGAAAATGACAAAGATGTATATAGAAAAGACGGTACCCGAATACCCTGCATTGAATTGAAAAACCGAATTCCAGATTATATAAGGAGAAACTATCTATATCTCCAAAGTAATGATTCATCGGTGCCATGTGCAGGAATGATATCAAAAGTTTCGAGTGAAAAGATTTCATTTTGGTTGCAATCGATTTTAATAGAAAGGATTGAAAGAAAGGTAAAGGCAATCATTGAAATATTCAAACAAAATAATCAGGATTGGGAACAAACAGCTTTTATTTTATTGTCCAGGTATATGGGTTCGCGTGTCAATGTTCTCCCTTTTGAAGTTATGGCTCGTTCGGTTGATATTCAGATTTTGTATAAAAATCGCGACAATCCAACCCGTGTTGAAGCTTTGTTATTCGGTCAGGCGGGATTGCTTGAATCTCATTTTAAGGATGAATACCCCAATCAGTTAAAGCTTGAGTACAGGTTTTTGCAAAAGAAATATTCATTGACGCCCATTGACCCGGCGATATGGAAATTTTCAAAGCTCCGACCTGCTCATTTTCCCACTATTCGATTGGCACAATTAAGTTCGATGTTATGCCATTATCCTTTTTTATTTCGCAAACTAATATCAGAAGGACAAGATTTTAACATAATGAATATGCAAACCATCACAATATCATCTTATTGGCATGATCATTACCGGTTTGATGTTATGAGTACCCCGAAGAATAAAACCATAGGTAAAGATTTACTCAGATTATTGCAAATAAATGTGATAGCACCTCTAATGTTTTTTTATGGAATGGAAACGGGAATGCAGGAAATGAAAGATAGGGCCATAAAAACGCTTGAAAACACCCCTGGTGAAAATAACCAGGTTATAAGAATGTGGAAAGAGCTGGGTATTTCTTCAGAAAATGCAGCCCGATCCCAGGCATTGATACAACTGATGAATGAATATTGCCGCGACATTCATTGTTTGAAATGCTCTATTGGTCATGAAGTTATAACTGGACGATAAAAACCCTTTTTGTCTTAGGAATAAAACGCTACTTTTAGCCGCAAATATGGTAGAAAACAAGCTTGCATCCATCATTCTGTATCCTTTTTCCTTATTGTACGGTTTTGTAATCAGTGCAAGAGATCTTTTTTTTGATGCCGGATTACTCAAAGCAACACGATTTAATGTACCAGTAATCAGCATAGGAAATCTTACCATTGGAGGAGCGGGAAAGACTCCCCATGTAGAATATATGATCAGGCAATTGCTTCCTTTCCTCGAGGTGGCTACATTAAGCAGGGGCTACAAAAGAAAAACCAAGGGCTTTTTATTGGTACAATCAAAGCACAATGCTATGGATGCCGGAGATGAGCCGCTTATGTATAAAAGAAAATATCATGATGTGGTGGTAGCCGTTTGTGAAAGCCGTTCTTTGGCGGTTCCTATGATCATGAAATATTATCCTGAAACTCAGGTAATTCTTATGGACGATGGTTTTCAGCATCGGGGGATCATACCAGGCCTCAATATTTTGCTGACTCAATATGAACAACCTTTTACCCGGGACACATTGCTTCCGTCCGGTAGACTAAGGGAATATCCTTCCGCCTACAAACGTGCAGACATTATCATAGTCACAAAATGTCCGGAAGTATTAGAAAATAAAGAGAAAGAATCGTTGGTTTCTGAGATTAATCCCCTGCCTCATCAACACCTTTTCTTTAGCCGATACCGGTATCTGCCCATATATAGTTTTTGGGACTCTCACCAAAAACTTGCTCTTGATCAAAGTCAGGATATCATCTTGATCAGTGCAATTGCCGGCACTTCCTATTTGCTTGAACACCTGGAGCCCCGGGTTTCTTCCGTTCATCATATGGCTTATGAAGACCACAGAGTATTTACTGAAAAAGATATTGACTATATCTTTCAGGTGTATACCAAAAGGGATACCCCCAATAAAATCATACTGACAACTGAAAAAGATGCAGTCCGGCTAGATATTTGGAGGGATAAAATGAAAAATTTAGATATTCCGTTATATGTGTTACCGGCCGAAGTGGAGTTTGTGGAAAATGAAGACCAATTCCTTGAGCTTGTTAAATCTTTTTTATTAAATTTTAAGGTGTAAGGTGAAAAATAAATTTTTATACTCTATAGTGCTGTTCTGCTGGACTTTGGGTACCACTCTCATTGCACAGTCACCCATCATTCCGGAAAACGCCTGGTCACAAAGATTTATAGATCGGTTTGATATCTTATACGGTTCCAGCATTTACACATCAAATGGAAATTTCAGACGGCATGAAGCATTCGAACTGGCAAAAACCCTGTATTTTCAAAAAGACAGATTGCGTCCGAAGGATCTTTGGGATTTGGAATATCTTTTACTTGACAATAATGAATTTGCAGAACCCATCCCTTCAGATGATGATGCAAGCATGATTTATTTTAACAGTGGCGAAGAGATCTCACTTTCTTCAAATGATACTTATACAGAGGATAGTGTTATTTATCGCCAATCCAGGAAACCAATATTAAAGCACTTCTACCGTACTCCGGCAAACATGTACGAAGTGAATGTTCCAGGATTTTCTTTGAGGGTAAATCCCGTTTTAGACTTGAAAATGGGAAGTTCTTTTAATGATGATATACCTTTCCGTAATCTCAGAGGTGTCAACCTCAGGGGTTTCATTGACAACAAAGTCTACTTTTTTACAAGTTTGCATGAAAACCAAGCCTTGTTTTTTGATTTTCAAGAAGAAAGGATCAACAGATTCAGGGCCATTCCCGGAGCTGGGTTTTATAAGAGCTACCAAAGTAGCCTCATTTCGAGAATCAGGGGCAGGGATTTTTTTAATGCACAGGGATATGTAGGGGTGCCCGTGACTAAAAGTATAAATGTAGAACTCGGTCATGGTCGCCATGTTATTGGAAATGGTATACGCTCTATGATTCTCTCCAATCACTCGGCGAATTATTTTTATTTAAAATTCAATACACAGGTTTGGAAATTTCACTATCAAAACTTATTTACAGAATTATCTCCTACCAGTTCAGGATTTATATCCGGAGATGTTCTTATTCCAAAAAAATACATGGTCAATCATTATTTAACATTTAAGGTGACGGATCATTTCGAAATAGGTGTATTTGAGTCGGTGATCTTAAACCGGGATTCGGGCTTTGAATTACAGTATCTTAATCCAGTGATTTTTTACAGGGCTGTAGAACACTCTTTAGGCAGTCCCGATAAGGTTTTATTGGGAATGAATTCCAGGCTAAATTTGGTTGGTAAATTTCAAATTTACGGTCAGATCATAATCGATGAGTTAAAAATAAGTGAATGGCGAGCACGCAATGGCTGGTGGTCAAATAATTACGGATTGCAACTGGGTTTAAAATACATCAACGTAGGCGGCATTGATCATCTGGATGCACAATTAGAATACAATACAGTAGCGCCCTACACCTATACCCACCGTGACACAATCCCTGAAAGCCCTATGTTTTCACCCACCAGTTACAGTCATTTTAATCAGCCTCTGGCACATCCGTTGGGAGCTAATTTCAGAGAGTTTATATTATCCGTTAATTATAGGGCTACTAAGCGTCTTGATTTTTCAGCCAGGTTAATGCGGTCTGCTTATGGAGATGATGCTGTGGGTAAAAACTGGGGAGGAAATATTTTGTTACCCTATACAACCAGGGAAATGGATTACGGAAACAGGGTCTTACAAGGAGAGCGAACCGACGTGAATATGTTGGGACTTGACGCTACTTATGTATTGGGTCACAATATATTTTTTGATTTGAATTTTCTTTACAGAAAAAGCAACAGTACTCTTGAAAGAAACCATCTAACAACCAGTTATGTTGGTGGTGGAATCAGAGTAAATCTGGGTGTGAGAAACATAGATTATTAGTGAAATGCGAACATCAGACCAGGGAGAGTTACTAAAAAAATGCATTGAAGAAAGGATATTGGTTCTTGACGGAGCTATGGGAACCATGATCCAGAAATGGGGTCTCACTGAAGATGATTTCAGAGGTGAAGCTTTCAAAGATCATCCTTGTGATGTAAAGGGGAACAATGATTTACTTTCTATTACCCGCCCTGAAGTCATATCATCGATACACAGGGAATATCTGAAAGCGGGCGCTGATATTATTGAGACCAATACATTCAACAGCACCTCTATTTCAATGGCTGACTACCAAATGGGTCATCTCGCATACGACCTGAATTTCGCATCAGCCAGATTGGCTCGACAGGAAGCAGATCGAATGAGCAACATCACACCCGAAAAACCCCGATTTGTTGCCGGTGCCCTGGGACCAACCAATAAAACCGCTTCTCTCTCTCCCGATGTAAACAACCCGGGCTTTAGAGGTATAACTTTTGACGAGTTGGTGGAAGCGTATTACACACAGGCTCGTGGATTGGTCGATGGGGGAGTTGATGTTTTATTGGTAGAAACCGTTTTTGATACGCTAAATTGCAAAGCTGCACTTTTTGCCATCGATACATTGATTGAGGAGAGAGGAATAAAAATTCCCATCATGGTTTCCGGGACCATCACCGACGCCAGTGGCAGGACATTAAGTGGACAGACTGTAGAAGCATTCTGGATTTCCATCAACCATATGCCCTTATTCAGCGTGGGATTGAATTGTGCTCTGGGAGCTAAAGAATTAAGACCTCATATTGAGACGCTATCCAGAATAGCGGGTTGTTTTATAAGTGCATATCCCAATGCTGGTTTGCCCAATGCCTTCGGAGAATATGAACAAAGTCCGGAAGAAATGCAAAACTATATTCGTGATTTTGCTTCCGGGGGCCTGGTCAATATTATTGGCGGATGTTGTGGAACTACGCCAGAGCACATCAGATTAATGAGTTTGGCAGTGAAAGATGTAGCTCCAAGACAAAATCCCAAACCAGTGCGTATGAGTGCATATGCCGGACTGGAGCCCCTGATCATCAGGGATAACATGAATTTTATAAATATCGGCGAAAGGACAAATGTTACCGGTTCCAGAAAATTTGCCCGCCTGATTAGAGAAAAAGACTATTCGGCTGCCCTCTCAGTTGCCCGTCAGCAAGTGGAAGGTGGGGCACAGATCCTGGATGTGAATATGGATGAAGGTTTGCTGGATTCCGAAAAGGAAATGAGGGCATTTCTTTTTATGATCATGTCAGAACCTGATATTGCCAGGCTTCCTATAATGATTGATTCTTCCAGGTTTTCAGTAATAGAAGAAGGCCTCAAATGCGTTCAGGGCAAATGTATAGTCAATTCGATTTCTCTAAAAGAGGGGGAAGCTGAAATGTTGCGGCAGGCAAAGATCATCCGGAGATATGGGGCGGCTACAGTTGTAATGGCTTTTGATGAAGATGGACAAGCAGATACTATTGAGCGAAAAGTAGCTATTTGCGAAAGAGCATATCGTCTTCTCACTACTGCAGCAGGTTTTCCTGCAGAAGATATTATTTTTGATCTCAATATATTTGCGATTGGCACCGGAATAAAGGAACACAATAATTATGCAATTGACTTTCTGGAAGCGACCAGGATTGTAAAAGAAAAATGCCCTGGAGCACGCATAAGTGGTGGTGTGAGTAATCTTTCCTTTTCATTCAGAGGGAACAATGTGGTCAGAGAGGCCATACACACGGCATTTCTTTATCATGCTGTTAAAGCCGGAATGGATATGGGCATTGTCAATGCCGGTATGATAGAATTGTATGAAGAGATTCCCCCTGATCTGTTAACCAAAGTTGAAGATTTGATCTTTAACAGGGATGAAAATGCAACCGAGGCCCTTACCATTTATGCAGAATCCATTACGCATAAAGGCAAAGTGCGTCAAAAGGATGATGAATGGAGAAAAATGGCTTTGGAGGAGCGCCTGATTCATTCGTTGGTGAGAGGGATTACAGACTATGTAGAAGAGGACACGGAAGAAGCCAGACAAAAGTATACTTCGCCCTTATCGGTTATCGAAGGCCCACTTATGGATGGTATGAATGTAGTGGGTGATCTCTTTGGTTCCGGCAAAATGTTTTTACCTCAGGTAGTAAAAAGTGCAAGGGTGATGAAGCAGTCAGTAGCCTATCTCACGCCTTATATTGAAAAAGAAAAAGAGAAATCGGGAATGAAAGCTCGTGGTAAGATTCTTCTGGCGACAGTTAAAGGAGACGTACATGATATTGGCAAGAATATAGTAGGTGTCGTCTTAGGTTGTAATAATTATGAGATTGTAGATTTGGGGGTTATGGTTTCCACTGCAAAAATTATTGAAGAGGCTCAAAAAAATCAGGTTGACATCATAGGCCTCAGTGGACTCATCACCCCATCACTGGACGAGATGGTGTATGTAGCTCAGGAAATGGATAGACAAAAAATGACCACACCTCTTCTGATTGGTGGTGCCACTACTTCGCGAACACATACTGCTCTGAAAATTGATACGGTATACTCAGGACCTGTAATTCATGTACTGGATGCGAGTAGAAGTGTAACTGTTGCTTCGTCCCTGCTTGCAGAGAGTACAGAGCAGGCCTCGGCCTATAAAAAGGAATTTAAAAATGGGTATGCAGAGCTCCGGGAGCAGAGAAAAAACCGCACATCTCATAAACAATACATTTCACTTTCCCAGGCCAGAAAAAATAAATACCATATCGATTGGGACTCCTATTATCCACCTGTACCCCATTCAATAGGGGTAAAAATTTTTGAAAATATTGATCTGGCTATTCTCAAAAGGTATATCGACTGGACACCTTTTTTCAGTACCTGGCAATTAAAAGGCAAGTATCCTGATATTTTTGAAGATGAAGTGGTAGGGGAAGAAGCCAAAAAAGTATATCAGGATGCATTGGAAATGCTGGACAATGTCATCAAAAACAAATGGGTGAAAGCCAAGGCCGTTGTCGGACTATTTGAAGCCAATAGCATAGATAATGATGACATACTGATACAACATAATGGAATGGAAATTTTTTCCAGGAACCTGAGGCAACAAGTTAAAAAAGTGGCGGGACAACCTTCTATGTGTCTCGCTGATTTTATCGCTCCTAGATCCGCAGAAAAAAAGGATTATATAGGTGCATTTGCCGTTACGGCAGGTATTGGGATTGAAGAACATATAGAAAGATTTGAAAAAAACAATGATGATTATAGCAGCATCATGCTCAAAGCCGTAATCGACCGTCTTGCGGAAGCCCTTGCCGAGTATTTGCACGAAAGGGTTCGCAAAGAATTATGGGGTTACTCTCCGGATGAACAGCTTTGCATTGAAGCCCTCATAAAAGAGGAATACCAGGGAATCAGACCAGCACCTGGTTACCCTGCATGTCCGGAACATACGGAAAAAGATGTGATTTGGTCTTTGCTGGAAGTGGAGAAAAACACAGGAATCATCCTTACAGAAAGTAAAGCGATGTATCCCGCTGCTTCTGTAAGCGGGTGGTATTTCAGTCATCCCGAAAGCAGATACTTTGGTCTGGGCCATATAGCTGTGGATCAGGTGGAAAATTATGCTGAGAGAAAGGGCTGGACTAAAGAAAAAGCAGAAAAATGGTTGGCACCTGTGCTAAATTATGATATGTAATACATACGGAAAAACTTTCCAATAATCCTTTCTTGGAGTATACCGGCTAGCTGATTATTTTTAATGCATCACTACTGTCGGCTTCAAAATAAAAAGCCTGCTTCCCATATTTTTGGTTGTAGATTTCAACCATATCATGGATGACATGAGATGATTTTTTGACCAGAGCCAGCATGCTACCCCCAAAACCTCCCCCAATTAGTCGTGCACCAACAACCTCCGGGTGATTCTTCAGGGAGTTGATAAAAAAATCTATTTCCGGAGTACTTACTTCGTACAAAGTAGATAATCCATTGTGGGAGTCATACAATAATCGACCTAGTTCTTTCATATCTTTTTTCATAAGAAATGCAAAAGCTTCGTTGACCCGATTGTTCTCCTCCACTACAAAACGCACTCTTTTCTTTAACACCTCAGGCAGAGATAGATTATCCAAATCCCGGGGTAAAAGTTCTGAAAGATGTTGGATGGGTTTATAGTTCTTAGAAATGACCTTAACCGCCTCTTCGCACTCACTGCGCCGATCATTGTACTCTGAATCAACAAGAGAATGGCTGATATCCGAGTTGACTAACCAAGCGGTGTATTCGCCAAAGTCAAGAGGAACAAAACTCTTTGTGCCATTATGAAAATCTATCTTTATAGCCTGGTTTTTCTTTGCACAAAATATGGTTGTCTGATCCATAGTACCTCCCCTAACACCGGTACCGTGCTCCACTTCTACCGCGAGTCTGATCATTTCTTCCTTTTTGAGATTGAGTTGGAGTGCATTCTGAAAAAGAAATACAATACCGCAAGTAAGAGCAGAAGAGGAAGACACTCCTGCTCCGGTAGGAAGATCTGAAGAAAGAGTAATATTCAGAGCCGGGCATTTTCCATAGTAATGCAGAAAGGTTTTCCTGGCCTGATAAAAATAAGACATCCAACTCTCCTCCATAACAGGACCGGACATGTCCAGAAACTGGCGAAAATCCAATGAATACACTTTGGTTTCATCTTCTCCGGAGCTACAGCATAAATAGATATGCTTGTCCAGGGCATAGGGCAATACCAACCCCTGATTGTAGTCGGTATGCTCACCGATGATATTTACCCTTCCAGGAGAGGCAATGATGAGATCCTCTTCTCCAAAGAGAGATCTGTGATGGGCTATTGTAGCTTCCTTAATACTGGTCATGATATGCAAATGTATTTTTTCTGTTTATCCATTTTCCGTTGGTAAAATCCGGGAAATATACCGGTTTACTTCCCATGGCAATGCTTTCTTCTGAAAGGGGAGTGATCACTTTCCATGCTGCCGCATCATACACGTCAAAAGGAGGATCTTCCGCTCGTTTTACATGTTCGACAAATGAATGGATCAGAAAAAAATCCATTCCTCCATGTCCGGCACCGGATGCTGTTTCTCCAAACCTTTTCCATAGCGGGTGATCGTATTTTTCGAAATACGGTTGTGCATCTTCCCAGCGATGAGGCGGTGAAATGCCTTCAATATGCAGAGACTTATTGATATCCATCCATAATCCCCGGGTGCCTTGCACTCGGAATCCCAGAGAATAGGGTCTGGGTAGGTTGGTATCGTGGTGCAGGATAATGGTTTCACCGTTTGTTGTACGGATACTGGTTGATATTTTGTCTCCAAGGCGAAATTCAATACTTGCATTTGGATGATCCTTTCCTCCTTTTGGGTGATTTACAATGTAGTTATGCAAGCCTTTTGATTTTGAACTCATAGAAGTGAGATATTCAAAACGGTTTCCACGGTTGATGTCGATGTATTGAGCAATGGGACCGATACCATGGGTAGGATATAAATCACCATTTCTATGAATAGAATGCTGAGTGCGCCATTTTGCTTCGCTGAAAGCATGGTCTCCAAATTCTACACCGCTGTCGTAAGGAGTGATTCCATCATTAAATTTTACCCCACGCAAATCGTGTTGGTACCCTCCTTCAAGATGGATGAGTTCACCAAAAAGACCTTCCCGCACCATTTGCAGGACAGCCATCACATCCCTTCGAAAACAAACATTTTCTAAAAAATAGACAGCAGTGCGATTTTTTTCTGAGGCTCTGACCAACTCCCAGCATTCTTCAACAGAAGAGGCACCTGACACTTCTAATCCGGTATAAATTTTACGGTTCAGGGATTCTACAGCCATAGGTACATGCCATTCCCAGGGAGTAGAGATAATGACGGCATCGAGGTCTTCCTTTTCCAGCATGTTGATATAATCATGCGGCCCTTCAGAATAGATTTTGGGTTTAGGTCTGTTATGTTTAACTACCATTTCCATAGATCTCTGCATCATTCTGTCATCGATATCGCAGAGAGCAGTGACATGACAATCCTCTCTCTTTAATAAGAGATTAAGGTGGTTTTGACCCCTCAGGCCACACCCGATAAGCCCTATCTGAATTTTTTCTTTCGTATTGTGGGAAATTTTATTTTTCGGTAAAGCCGATACAGGGTTTACTGCACCGAGTCCTATACCGGCAAGAGTTGTATTTTTTATAAATGATCTTCGTTTCAATTGATTAAAATTTATATTGTAATGGAGAAATCGGCAGAATCCTAATAGGTATTGTATCGAATAACTTCCTCAAGTCTATTTGTTCATAAGCAGGGAAGTTTTTTCATTTCAAAACTCTCTAAATATTTTAAAAGATCCAAACATTGCATACTAGGTTTTCAATTCATTTCATGGCACTACTCAGGCAGATGATTTTCAAAAATAGAAAGTTTTCCATATTAATCGGGCACTTTTTAGAATTTGGAGCAAAACAACATCAGCTAAAGCGATACCATAAAAGAAAAGTTATTTCTGAAAGAGGACAGAAGTAAGCAGTTTAGTTAATGATTAAGGAAATTATCATAAGCTTTATATACGGTTCCAAAAGCACCGCTTCCTATTCGATCATTCTGAATATCATATTCATATCTTTGAAAAAATGACTCCATTTATTAATATCATTGGAAATGATCAACCAAAAAATTTGAACTATATAAAGTTTACCACAAAATATTTCTGATGCATTAAACCCGTGTGTATTTGAACTATGACTACATCTATTTTTTATACTCGATCTTTGACCTGTATATGTGATATTTACATTCGCTTTTCATATTTCAAACAATACAATTCCGATGGAAATATAGTGTAAACTATTGATTTTTCAAAAATAGTAATTTGCTCTGATATCAAATTTTATCGGAACAGCTTTCACTCAAGATCGGAAAAACATGAATGTGTACATTATATTTTGTACGAAAGGAGTAAATTTATGTATAAAACTTCTTACTTCCCTCCAATCATGTCTTGCTTGATAAACAATAGCTTTTTCTTAGAGAGGGATTGTAGTAATATTTGCGCACTTATAAGGATTGGAGTTAAATGGATTATGATTCTGGACTTATATTCAACTAGGTTCCCGCGAATTACCGCAGATATCCATTGTGCAAACTTGATGATATAGTTTTCCTTGTTTTGATTGTTATATCACTCAATTTCCGCTGAAAAAAATCGCAAGGGTTCGTAGTTATATATTGGTAATGATCACCTGCATTCCCCTTCATAACCAAATTCTGGTTCATATTCAGGAGCGACAATGACAGTAAGAGATCGAAATATTTGATTTCTTGAACCATCCCATGCCTGGAAAACTAAAGCTGGAAATCGCCTTGTGACATTCATCGTTTGGAGACGGCCTGTTATGATTTCGCTGGTATACAAAGGTGAGCGGCCAGGCAATCGCAACATCTTTTGTGGGTCTTCTGGAAAAGTAACAATGGAAACTCTATCCGGAAATGTAGGAAATAGATTGATCATGGTTGTATCACTACTTATAATGTCTGCTAAATCGACTCCGCCATGATCGGTGACCGCGTAGGTAAAATTGAAAGTTCGATCTGCAGGCAGCTGTAGATATACCACTTGAAAGTTATTGGTGATACCATCAGGGGGACAACTTTCATTAGAGCTGATCGTCTTATTTATGCCAGGTCCAGTCACCATGAATGTAAATGTGGGAGGTTCTCCGTTTTCATCCGAAGGGTTCGCAGGTCTCGGATACGTCGTAGGACAGGCCAAAAACAATACGAGCATTGCCATTAAAAATATCCATTTCATTGAAACAATATTTTAATGTAAAATAATATTTTGCTAAAGATTCAAACCAAAATTTGAAGTTTTTATTGTAGCTGATTGTATGATTTTTTATCAAATGATCTTTCCACTAATTGCATATTATATTTGTAAGGTAAGAATTAAATATGTTTGTTGTTTGCATAACAAATGATCGTAGGGTTAGACCATAAATGATTAGAGACTTCCTTTCCGGCTATTTATTTTTACTTTTCTATTTAATTACATTTGCAGGTATGGGTGACGGATATCAGATCATAGCAGTAGGGGGTATATTTATTGCCATTTTTTCTACGGCTCTCATCATTCCCTGGCAAAAGAAGGGATATACCTCGCAATTGCTGGCAGCCTGGCTATTGGCTTTGGCTATAAACCAATGCTATTTTTTCATCAGCAGGTCAGCATGGTCTGAAAATTTACCTGAAATTTTTCATCTTCTGGGTTATTCCATGCCCTTCATACATTTTCCGTTACTTTATTTATTTGTTCGCTATAGCTTATCCCGAAGACTTCCTTCCCACATCCTTTGGCATTTCCTTCCCTGGGTTTTGTTTACTGGAGTAATAGGAGGTACCCTGATAGTCTATCCCGATGCCTCGTATTTTAAAAACGGATTTTTGGTATGGAAAAATCAGGTGCCATTTCTTTTATATCAACACGGGCGAGTCATTGCACTTGTGGCGGCGGTATATACAGTTTGGTCGTACATTACCATCATTCGATATAAGAAAAAACTCTCCGATACCCATGCCAATGAAGCTCCGGCTGTTTTTAATGGATTACAAAAGTGGATTGTACTGGCTATCCTCTTTTTTATTTTCACATATATAATCATAGAAGTGTCGCTCAACACCTCCTGGATACAAGTTCCTGACACGTTCGGTATCATCAGCGTATTAACAACCTTTTACATCATTTATGTGGGTTATTATGGAATCAGTCACAAAGAAGCCTTTGCTCATATTGATCTGGAAAGTCTTGAAAAATCCATGGAAATCACCTATTCTGAACCGGAAAATCTGGCATTGCTCCAGGAAACGGTCGCACAATTGAAAAAACTCATGGATGAGAAACAACCATACCTGGAACCTGATTTCACCATCAGCGATCTCGCAGGTATGTGCGGTATGCCTGTTGGCAGAGTATCCCAGGCATTAAATCAGGGTGAAGGTGTAAATTTTTATGATTTTACCAATACCTATCGCACCCTATTATTCAAGCAGAGAATACACCAAAAAGAGTTTGATCATTACTCCATTCTGGGATTGGCATTGGATTGCGGATTTAGTTCTAAAACTACTTTCAATGATTTTTTTAAGCGTTACACCGGCATGACCCCTTCTCAGTATAAAAAGAAGTCCGGTTACATGTCGACGGACGCTGGTTAATCGTCGAATTCATAACATTGCAGTCCAAACATGTTCCCTTGGATTCGTTGTTATGGGATTGTGGTTATGAGATTCAATTTTTAAAGTATGAATATACAAAATTGGCTGTTTTGTTTTTTTCATTTTATGCTATTTGCAGGGTTAGGAGCCCAAAACATCATCATTCAGGTGGAAGGTGAAAACCGCGTACCTTTGATAGGTGCCAATGCAACATTGATTTTTTTGCAGGATAGCACCATCAGACATACCACCACCGGCTTTGACGGAAAGGCCATTTTTCACAGCAAATCATTGGGTCAATATAGTGTTGAGATTACATACATCGGTTACTCCTCTTTGAAAACTGAAATCAGTGTCGAAAAGGGTAACTCTCAGTTTAACATCCAATTGCAGGAGAACCCACTCACACTCGATGAAGTGACCATTGTCTCCAGGCGTCCTATGCTCAGGCAAGACGGTGACAAGATCATTGTCGACCCTACCCCTATGCTTGACATCAGTACCAATGTACTTGAGATTATGGAAGCCACTCCTGGATTATTTGTGGATCAGGATGGAGGCATTTACCTGGGCAATACTTCTCCTGCCACCATTTACATCAATGGAAGAGAACAGAGATTAGGCACCCAGGACATAACCAATCTGCTCAGAAGCTTGCCTCCTGGAAGCATTCAACGCATCGAACTGATCAGAAATCCCTCTGCCCGGTATGATGCAGCAAGTTCGGGTGGGATCATCAATATCGTATTGAAGAAAGGCGTAAAAATCGGAAGGTTTGGAAGTGTACAGGCAGGGATGAACCAGGGTAAGGAGGGCAACCTGTTCGCTGGTTTTAGTTTGTACAGTACAGGTGATCGTTCGGGCTGGTACCTGAATACCAATGTAAACCGCGACGCAGTGCAAAACGATTTGGTGTCCTCCCGGTCCTCAGCAGCTCCGTTTTTATTGAGTCAGGAATCCATCAATACACGCAAAAGCAGCAATGGATTTATCGGTGGAGGATACCATTTGGAGATCAACGATAAGATTTCTTTTTCATACGATGGACGTATCAGTGGCAATGTAACCCAAAGCCATACAATCAGTGAGAATAGTATGGTAAGTTTTGAAAATATGCCATTGTCAGCAACCACCAACCTGGTGGATAACGAATCCCCTTTTCTCAGTCAGCAACACGATCTGAACACCCTCTTCCGATGGGATACTTTGGGCTCATCTTTGGATGTTCGATTCAGTTTTGCTCACTCCACTGCCAAAACCAGTCAGGAATATCGCAATGAGTTCCTCTTTCCGGCGATGTCAGCTGATGCCGGTGAAGGGGAGTGGGTTAATAACAGGGTATTTGTACAAATACAAAGCGATCTGACTACTTTCCTTCCAGGAAAGGTGAATCTGGAAGCAGGTTTTAAAGGGAGTTACATGGATTTTGGAAACGTTTCTGAATTTTTTAGAGGGTTTAATGGCAATCCGGTGCCTGATTCCATCAGAAACAATGAGTACTATTACAGGGAAACCATCGGAGCTGCCTATGTACAGGCTTCCAAAACTCTGTTTAGCGATATAGTGTTAAAAGCGGGGATCCGCGGCGAATATACCCGTATGTTGGGCGATCAGCAGATTCCCACTGAAGCTAAATTTTCTGTCAACCGCGTTGATTGGTTTCCGTATGCATTTTTGAGCAGACGCCTGGTGAATATAGCCGGTTATGAATTGAAAGCTTTTGCCATATACCGAAAAACACTGAGCAGACCTTCCTACCAAAATTTGAATCCGGGAATCCGGATATTGGATCAGTTTAATTACGAATCCGGAAATCCTGCACTTGCCCCTCAGTTTACACACAATACGGAGTTGAACATCAGTATGAATGATTACCCCATTTTCGCAGTAGGTAGAAATCAAACATCCGGAATAATTTCGAATGTATTGTACAATGATCCTGACAATCCGGCGCTGACCTACAATACTTTTGACAATGTGGGTTCGAGTGTAGAGACCTATTTCAGGATCGTGATGGGTCTGCCTCCGGTAAACCGCTACTTCGGGGTGTTTGGGGCACAATACAACCATTTGGAATACGATGGAATTTACAGCGATGCACCCATAGTCTTTTCCCGTGGCAGTTGGCGGTTATTTACTTTCCATTCGTTTAATTTGACTAAAAACACCAGAATCATGGCGAGTGGTTTTATGTTGCTCAACGGGCAGATGAACCTGATCGAACTGGGAAATATAGGGCAGCTTAATCTTACACTGAGTCAGACTTTAATGAATAAAAAGTTACAGATATCCTTGTTTATACGCGATGTACTTCGTACGATGGAAACCCCATTCATTTTGCGTCAAAGCGACATCGTTTTTGAAGGTGAGCGCTATGCCGATAATCAAAGGGTTGGCATGACCCTCCGTTACCAGTTTGGAATACGAAAAAAGGATGATCAGAAAAAGGCAAATCCCTTTCAGTTTGATGAATAGTGCCTATGAAGCCCTTTCTTAATGCTCAGGCATCAATTTTAGTGCTTGCTGTTAAGGTTTTCGACTTATGGCATCATTTATTGGGAAATACCTGTCATTGTTTCTTTCCCAAACCAACTATTTAAATTATTCCGGATTTTTTCCTGTTCTTTCTAACATCTATAGATATTTTATAGTGTGTAAAACGAAAAATAGCTGGTTTTTGAATTAACTTGTCCCCGATAGAAGAGCTACAGTTCTCGCAATTAAAATCATCATGGATTTAGATAAAAATAAAACTATTGATCGAAGAGAGTTTATTGAAATAAGCGTAAAGGGAGCTGCTGTGATGAGTATGGTATCACTCCCTGTTCTGTCTGGTTGTGCGGAAACCCAAAATACTAAAACGGTATTTGGGGCTTGCTATCACGATTGTCCGGACAGGTGTAGTTGGCAGGTGACCACTTCAGGAAATAAAGTAATAGATTTTAAGGCGAGTAATAATAATCCCTATACTGCGGGCTTTCTTTGCAATAAGATGGTCAGCTTTCCCAATGATGTGACTTTTCATCCGGACCGAATATTGACACCCCTGAAAAGAAGCGGACCCAAAGGAAGTGGTGAGTTCATCAAAATCAGTTGGGAAAAAGCCATCAGTGAAGTAGCCTCGGAGCTTAAAGAAATTATGGCTCAAAAAGGTGGCGAAGCAATCCTTCCATATAGTTTTGGAGGAAATCAGGGGATGGTTCAGGGAGAAGCTATTTCCAGTCGTTTTTTTGCTCATATCGGTGCAAGTCGGCTCGATAGAACCATTTGTGGAAATGCAGCCGTAGCAGGTGTTTTGGCAACGAATGGCCAAACTACGGGTGTATTGCCAGAGGATATAATTCATAGCAAATACATAGTACTATGGGGAACCAATCCGATTCTTTCAAATCAACATTTATGGCCATTTATACAACAAGCAAAAGATAATGGCGCCAAAATCATTACAGTCGATCCATTTCAGTCTAAAACGGCGATGGAGTCGGATTGGCATATTCAACCTTACCCTGGAACGGATACTGCACTTGCATTGGGGTTGATACATGTGATTTTATCAGATGGGCTTCAGGATCAGGAGTATATTGACCTATACACTTTAGGCATTGATCAGCTAAAAGCACATGTTCAAAAATACAATCCCGAATACGTTTCTAAAATCACAGGGTTGGAAAAAGAAACCATCATAACATTTGCTCAAGAGTATGCCCAAAGTACACCTTCTTTGATTCGCGTACTCATTGGAATGGAACATCAGGTAAATGGGGCAAGTGCATTCAGAGCCGTAGCGATACTGCCAGCATTGACCGGCGCATGGCGACACTTCGGTGGGGGGCTCATGCATATGACTTATGAACTTTTTGGCGAGGCACTCAACTGGGAAAGCATAAGTTTACCCCCAGCACTAGCAGATTCCAATACAAGGTTAATCAATATGGTTGAACTGGGAAAAGTGTTGACCAATCCTGAAATCAACCCAGGTATACATGCGCTCATTGTATTTAATTCGAATCCGGCAGTCACTACCCCAAATCAAAATTTAATACGTCAGGGGCTGGAAAGAAATGATTTGCTGACAGTTGTGTCAGAACATTTCCTGACAGATACCGCCAGGTATGCTGATTATATATTCCCCGCCACTACTGTTCTTGAAAATTGGGACATATTCGACTCCTGGGGCACACCTTATCTCAACATCAATGAACCTGCTATTGAACCTTTGGGACTATCAAAACCCAATTCAGAATTATTCAGACTTCTGGCAAGGGAAATGGGATTAACAGAAACGTACTTATACGAAGCGGATATCGACATTGTAAAGAAAACTCTTGAAAGCGACCATACTTACATGACAGGAATTACTTTTGATTCTTTGAGGAAAACAGGCGGCCAAAAACTCAATCTACCGGAGAAATGGATGCCACATGCAGAGGGGAATTTTAAAACCAGTTCCGGGAAGTGCCATTTTTATGACCCTGATCTGGAACAACCACTTCCGGATTATATCCCTTTGAAATATAGCGATCACGAATATGAGAAATTCCCACTGCATCTGTTGACCATAAAAACGCCGGGGTATTTCTTAAACAGTAGCCACGCAAATGTGGATCACATCCTTGAGAAAGAGGGTAAACCTTATTTAGAAATGAATCCACAGGATGCTGCTGGTCGAAGTATTGTTGACGGCGATGAGCTCAAAGTATTCAATCAAAGAGGAAAAGTATTAATAACTGCCCGGATTAGCAAGAAGGTAAAACAGGGAATTGTTTGTATGCCACAAGGATTTTGGCCTTCATTATTAAAAGGTGGATCCTCTGCCAATGCACTCACAAACGATCTGATAACTGATATGGGTAGGGGTGGGGCTATACAAGAGGCAAAAGTTGAAGTTGTGAAAGTATAAAATAGAAAACAAAGCATTCACATGGTAAATACATATTCGCTTCCCGATGTCAGTTATTATTAGAATAAACATTACAGTATTTTAAATATCTAAAGATGAAAGAGTTAATGTAGCTTACTACTTAAATAATTCAAAAAAAAATCATGAAATCAAAATGCCTGACCATTTTATCTTGCCTTTTTCTGACAATGTACTATGGGTTTGAAGCTATAGCACAGCCCACTGTCCATTATGACATTGTACTGGAAGGAGGCCGGGTCATAGACCCTGAGACAAAACTCGATGCCATCAAAAATGTAGGCATCCTCAATAACCGTATAGCAATGATCAGTTCCGACCCTTTGCAGGGAAAGGAAATCGTTAATGTTAGTGGTTTGGTGGTAGCTCCTGGATTTATTGACTTGCATGTGCACGGAATGACAAACGTAGAGCAGGAATACCAACTGCATGACGGTGTCACTACGGCTTTGGAGCTTGAATGGGGAATAGAACATACCGGTGCCTGGTATCAGTCGCGGCAGGGAAATGCTCTGATCCATTATGGGGCAAGTGTAAATTGGCCTTTTGAGCGCTTTAAGGCTATAGAGAGACATCAGCAAGGTGCGCAAGAGCTTCTGGATTTAGTACAGAAAAAAGAAAGAGAAATTATGTCCTTTTTACACATCGCCTCATCATCCTTTACAATAGATCTAAATCCCGAAGAAATGGATCGAACCCTCGCCAATATCAAAACATCATTGGAGGAGGGTGGCATCGGGATTGGCGTCCCCATTGGATACCTTCCCGAAACAAAGGCTGTGGAGATGTATAGTGTTTTTGAATTGGCCGGTCAAATGGAAACCTTAATTTTTACCCATACGCGACACCCAAATATTTTGTCCATTCAGGAAGTAATTGCCAATGCCACCCTTACCGGTGCACCATTGCATATTGTCCACATCAACAGCATGTCGCTGGGGCAAATTGATTTTGCATTAAACATGGTCAATGTAGCGGCTCAAAAAGGATTTGACATCACCACAGAATTGTATCCTTATACCGCAGCTTCTACAGGCTTAATGACAGCTATGTTTAATGAAGGTTGGCAGGAAAGACTGGGAATTGATTATGGGGATTTACAATGGGTTGTAACGGGTGAACGCCTCACAAAAGAAACCTTTGAAAAACACAGAAAGACTGGTCAAACAGTGATCATGCACATGATGAAGCCCGAGTGGATCCAAAAAGGTATTGCCGCGCCTGGAGTAATTATTGGATCGGATGGCATGCCCTACAATAAACGTGCCCATCCCCGCACTGCAGGTACTTTCTCGAGAGTATTGGGCAAATACGTCAGGGAAGACAAAGTGATAGATTTGAATACAGCCATCGAGAAAATGACTCTTCTGCCGGCAAAGCGCCTGGAGGGAAATGCTCCCATGATGCGGTTCAAAGGAAGGATTCAGGTGGGAGCCGATGCGGACATTACGATTTTTGATCCCAATACCATCATTGACAAGGCGACTTTTGAAGAAGGTCTGGAGTTTTCGGAGGGAATTGCACATGTCCTGGTAAACGGAATCTTTGTTTTGAAAAATGGAGAGACTGTTCCAAATGTTTTTCCGGGACAAGCTGTCTATGGGAAATTTAAAAAGTAATTGACCTGTAATACTTTTTACAGATAATTGCATTAAGTAAACCAAAATGAAAAAATTAATTGTTTTAATCATTCTTGCCATGAACCTATCGATAGCCGACGGACAAAAACCCCGGGCCAGGGATTTAGGAGTTCCATTTATTGGCACAACCGGTCAATTCAATGCCATTACCGATGTACAAGGTGTTGAAGTAGGATACAGCACCATCATTTCAGGAAGTGGTGAAAATATTGTTGGCAAAGGGCCGGTTAGAACAGGTGTCACCGCCATTTTCCCACGGGGCAAAGCTCAAAAATTCAACCCTGTGTTTGCCAATTGGTACAGCTTGAATGGAAATGGAGAAATGACCGGGACAACCTGGGTGACCGAATCCGGATTCCTGGAAACTCCGATCATGATCACCAATACAAATAGCGTGGGCGTAGTACGGGATGCTGTTTTGAAATGGTTTGTGGAGACAGATTGGTATAAAGGTGAAGAGTGGTGGTACACTTATCCTGTAGTGGCAGAGACGTACGATGGTTTTTTAAATGATATTTATGGATTTCATATAAAAGAAGAACACGTTTTGGAGGCCATCACCAATGCGTCATCTGGGAGTATAGCTGAGGGTAACGTAGGTGGGGGTACCGGAATGATGTGCCTGGGCTTCAAAGGCGGAACAGGTACATCATCGAGAATGGTAAAAATTAAGGACTCCACCTATACGGTAGGGGTTTTGGTTCAGGCAAACTTTGGCAGAAAACCTTCCCTAACCATAGCGGGAGTTCCGGTTGGAAAGGAGTTGATGGATACATTAAACAATGAATTGAAGTTGCCTCCAGAATCTTACCGAAAAGAAGGAGACGGGTCGATCATCGTGGTGGTCGCCACAGACGCTCCATTGCTTCCGCATCAGTTGAAACGAATTGCACAGAGAGTTCCAATTGGTATAGGAAACTCAGGAGGATATGGCGGCAATGGTTCCGGAGACATTTTTATAGCCTTTTCCACCGCCAATCCCGATGCTTTTCAGAGATATGATTTCACAAAAGTGGACGTACTGCCCAATGATTTGATCAACCCATTGTTTGAAGCAACAGTTCAGTCAGTCGAAGAAGCCATCATCAATGCCATGGTAGCTGCAGAGACCATGGAAGGAGTCAATGGAAATAAATCCTATGCCATCCCGCATGGATTGTTGAAGGATGTGCTCAAAAAATACAATCGACTTAATGAATGAAACAAGACAATTTTTAATGTAATAAAAGCCAATATGAAAAAATTCAAATTGATTGCCTTCAATGTTATTGCATTACTTATATTAGTTAGCCTAATGAGTTGTAAAGAAAATAAGAAACATTCATCACAGTCCAAAACACAAATACCGACTCTCAGCAATTCTGAAATGGAAGATGAAGCCTGGAAAATGGAAGAACTGTATTGGGAGTATGTGCAGAAAAGTGATACTGTTTCCTATAAAACCCTCTGGCATAATAATTTTATAGGCTATCCAAGTTTTGGAGATGGTGTCTCTGACAAGAGTAAGATCGCTATTTGGATACCTGAATTACACCAAGACCCTGATCTGAAATACAGCTATACCCTTCATAAAAAGGCATCAAATGCCATCGATGATGTGGTGATGGTATTTTACGATACGGATTATTTCTGGACCAACAAGGAAGATCAGGTAGACCGTAAGGAGACTTACAAGTTTACCCACACCTGGAAAAAAGTGGATGGAAAGTGGGTCATTCTTGGAGGCATGGCTGCCAATAAAAATCATGATGTACCGGAAGATTAAAAAAAAATTAACTATTCAGCTAATTCGGTCGCATTCTTTAGATAAATTTGTCACACACCATTTTAAAACTAAGCTTACTATTGGGATTTTAGTCTTCATGAATACCACAATAGCACTTATCTCCATGCAGGTCTTTATTCTCTTTAGCAGCAGCCTCCAGTTCTTTTTTTACAGTTTGAAATTTCTCAAAGCCAGGATAGATGTTTTTTAGTTCTAATTTATTGCCATCTGCATCCTTGATTTCCAAGTCATACCTGATGACTACCTTAGTGCCTAAGGGTGCATAGAAGAACACTGTCCAAGCATCGGATTCCCTGAGACCTATGCATCCGTTTGAAACAGGTTTTCCCAGAGTCGCAATATTGGTAGTAGGGTGTATCAGGTGTCCATATCGTACTCCATTTATTTCAGGCTCCATCCAAGGTATATTAGGTAGTCCGGTTACCACATTATCATCTCGGCGGGTAACCTTATAAGTTTTGTTGTCTCTAGGGTTTATGAAGGTCGGGTTGCGGTTTATCCGTACAATCGTTCCTGTTCCCGGCATGGTTCTGAGATTGATATTTCTTTTTGCCATCGCGAGATACCCACGGTCGTTTTTTCCAACTCTTACCGGAAACTCAAAGAGAGTGCTGTCATACTGTTTAATTCTGAGGATGAACTCGGGAATATTCACATCCAGGTACGTGTTTTCCAGATCTAGTCTGATCTTTGCAGTAGTAGCAGAGTCCGGTACAATCAGTTGATGACCAGCCTCTATTAACCTGATTGCAGTGGGGTCTTTGCTGATGATCCCCAATTCCTTCAAATAGTAGTAATCTGTATTCCTGAGTGAATCTATAATCCAGGAATTATTTAGTACCAGAATGTATTCATCGATTTCATAGTTTCTGTTTTCGTTTAAGCATATGGTGGTTTCTGCTATCCATTTGTGATAATCTTTTACAAATATGTCTTTTTCAACCTTAAAATATTCGAATTGAACCTCCGGAATATCTAAGGTTTTCTCAATATTCTGGGAGTCAGATTGAATAAGGAGAGATTCCTCCTCTTGTTCATGTTTTTTCTCACTGCTGCGACAAGTACTCAAGATGATCAATATGCTGACAGCCAGCAATATTTTTTTCAAGGTTTAATTGTTGTGTTATGACATTAAAACCAAGTTTCTGGGTTTTAGTTCGTAGGGGGAATGGCCTGGAATTTCTTAACCACCAGCTCTTTTTAGGAATAAATAGAGGTAGCCATGAATTTAGCCCATTTAAGCTATAGCTGAGTAGTTCCAAAAAGAAAAAGTTCTCCAAAGGAAAGAATATTTGTAGAGCATTGATATTGGTATCAAAGAAATAAGATTTAAAAATGATGAAGTCATAAATAATCTATCTTTGGTTATTTAAAATATAGAAACCATACTTTGTTGCAATCCGCCCTTTAGAGGTAGGAACGAGACTGGAAATAAAACAATCTAACCGATGATAAAATTTTTTAGAAAAATCAGACAAAAACTCATCGAGCAGTCCAAAGTGCGTAGCTATTTACTTTATGCCATTGGCGAAATCCTGCTGGTGGTGATTGGGATTTTGATTGCCTTGAGTATTAATAATTGGAATGAAGCCAATAAAAATGCAAAACGGGAGAAAGCCTTTCTAATCAACCTTCAACAGGACTTAATTTCTGACTCACTTCGCCTGAATGGAATAGAAGAATCACTAAAGACAGCTGTCAGTTACAAAAGAGTTTTCGAAAATCAAATGAAAGGAAAAGATACAGATCCGGATTCGCTCAATGCGCATTTCTTAATGCAGTATAATCTATTGATAGATTTTGTCCCGAATTCCACAACGGTGGACGAATTATCCAACAATGGACTAAACCTAATTTCAAACCCTTCAATGCGAAGACAAATCGTCACGCTCTACAATACCTATGATGAATTGATTCTAAAACTCAAAATCGGACAGGAAAAAGGTCGATTGGTAGTTAACTATGTCAGCCAAAAAGTAATGAACATCAACAGCCCTACCAAGGATGAAATCCGGGATTTGTTGGAAGATAAATTTTATGTAAATCAAACCTTTATGAACTACCTGGCAACTCAATTGACAGCTGTTGACCAAGCCTTTCAGCAATGCGTGGAAACCCTTATAATGATACAAAAAGATTTAGATCATGATTAGTTTATTCAGAAAAATTCGCCAAAAACTCATCGAACAATCCAAAGTTCGCAGCTATTTACTATATGCCATTGGGGAAATACTATTTGAAAAATATTCTATAAATTAAAACCAAACTTAAACCATTATGAAAACTTTCTATCTCCTTGCATCCATCCTTCTAATTACCGCCTGCTCAACACCTCCCAAACCGGCAGAACAAGTCAACAACGTGGCCGACCGGTATGTGGAAGCATACTTCACTGCATTCCCAGAACTTGCTGCTACAGTTGGAGCACCGGATCTGCATCCGGAAAAACTCAGCGACCGATCCTTCACTGCTCTGCAACAATGGTATGCCACCGAAAACCAACTTTTAGATGAGCTAAATGCCATTGACCGCGATGCACTCAACGGAATTCCAGAAAGTATAACTTACGGTTTTCTACGGGAGTTGCTTGAGGCTTCCATTGGTGTGAGAACCTGCAAGATGGAGCTTTGGAAAGTAAGCCCGACCTACACGGGATGGCAAAATGAACTTCCCTTCGCCTTCTCATCTCTGCAGGTTGAAACTCAGGAAGAACGCGACAATCTGTATCAACGTTTAACCCAGTTACCACGATACATTCGTGCTGAAATAGATAACCTCAAGGAGGGCATTCGTCTTGGCTACACCGCACCAAAAACCGGTGTTGAAGCCGTCATTGGTCAAATGGACGCTCTACTCAACTCACCAGCTGACGAATCCCCGTTTGCAAGTTTTGGCAAACAGGATTTTCCGGAATTCCACGATCGCCTGACTGCACTTGTGGAAACGGAAATCAATCCCGCAATCGCGGAATACAGGGACTACCTGCAGAATGAATACCTTTCAAATGCAAGAATTGAGGTGGGTACAGATGCACTTTCAGACGGGGACGCCTGCTACAAGGCCTCCACCCGATTTCATATAACCTCAATTATTTCTGCTGAAGCAATTCACCAAATGGGCCTGGACCAGATGACAAAAATCCAACAACAGCTCAGTGAGATTGGTGAACGCAGTTTTGGAACAACCGACCCCGCTGAAGTTTTGAGAATCGTAAAGGATGACCCGCAGTACCGTTTTTCAAGCAGGGAAGAAATCATCCAAATGGCTGAAGAAACAGTTGAACGTGCGGAAGCTGAACTCCCAAACTGGTTTGGGCGTGTTCCCGAAATGACCGCTGAAGTGGTTCCCTACCCCTCCTATCAGGAAAAAAATGCACCCCTCGGCCAAGCCCTTTTTATATCACGCGACGGGAAAAGTGTTGGACAATACATCATCAACACCTTTCAGCCGGAAACTCAATCAAAGTCCTTTGTTGAATCGCTTTCCTTTCATGAAGCCCATCCCGGACACCTGTTTCAAATGTATGTTGCCCAAGCTGGAGCGGAAATTCATCCCATAACCAGTTATTTTTTCCTTTCCGGATTTGGGGAAGGTTGGGCTCTTTACACAGAGCGACTGGCAGAAGAAATGGGTTTGTACACCTCAGATGTATCGCGTGTGGGGTGGCTGGCAAGTGAAGCGCATCGTTCAGCCCGGCTAGTTGTGGATTCCGGGATGCATGCCCTGGGCTGGACCCGTCAGCAGTCTATTGATTATTTGGCGCAATACACAACGCTCACACCCAATCAGACTATTGCAGAAACGGATCGTTACATTGCTGCACCCGGGCAGGCTACTTCTTACATGGTGGGAGCCCTTGAAATTATAGCTCTTCGCAGTGAAGCCGAACAGGCACTTGGAGAGGCATTTGACATAAAGGTTTTTCATGATCTTGTGCTGGAAGATGGCACCATTCCTTTGGCGATGCTCCGGGAAAAAGTGGAAGGATGGATTGAAAAGAGTAAATAATGTCTGAACATCCCTAAAGACACCTTTAATCTGAAAGGGAGTTTGATAAATACATGGCTTACGAGTGGATTTGGCTCAAAATCAACTTCTAAAACATTTTTTTAAAGACACTCCCGCTCCACCCCTGCTGATTTCAAAAACAATTTTAAAAAGAAGTCCGGCTATATTTCAGCGGACGACGGCGAATCCCATTGGATTTACTTTTGGCCCATTAATCATTCTCAAAATGGGTCATGTATGATTCCTTTATACTGTTTTAGTTTATTCCTTTTCACCCTTTTACTTTATTGGGCCTATGGGTTTTCAAAGGCTTCTTTTGAACTTAAAGAGTATGCAAAAAAGTCGTGAGATGATGAAAAGCTTCATTCAATCGCTATACGCCGGAAGCCGGGTATTATTTCTTACCGGATTATTACATCTCGTTTTATTTTTTATTTTTCTCACATTATCCACAATAGACACAAGAATAGTTTACAATGAAAGTGTCTGGTTGAAACCCATGCGTTTTGCCATTTCCATTTTAATCTTTACATGGACCTATGCGTGGATTTCCCATTTATATCTTAACCGGAAGAATTGGGTTGCCGTCATCAATGGGCTGATGTCTATATGTATGATTATCGAAATAACTCTTATTTTTTTGCAGGCAGCCAGGGGCATCCCTTCGCATTTTAATGTTTCTACTCCTTTAAATGCAGCAATTTTTTCCATCATGGGTGGCGCCATCGGGTTAAATGCCATTTTATTGGGAATACATTTTATTCTCTTTTCCTTTTTCGACCGGGGAGGGGGCAAGTATAGATCGGCAATCATCTGGGGTATGATTCTTTTTTTGCTTGGAAATTTTGCCGGATATTTGATGATCAGATATGGGTGGCCAACTGCACAACAAAACCTGGCTTCAGCGATGCCTGCCACTGGATGGAAATTAAAAAACGGAGACATAAGAATACTTCACGCCCTGGGATTACACGCTATTCAGATTTTGCCGTTGAGTGCCTGGGTTCTCCATAAAGTAAATGCCCATTCCCGTTGTATACACTGGGTCGGTTTGCTGTATTTGATTACTTTTTTTATGTTGACACTTAAGATATTTTCTTAGGTAAATACGTCTGTATCATAAAGATTACATGCTCTGGGGAATGTCCCGTTTTGACTCAATCCATTTCCGGTTTAGAAAGTTTTCTGCTATTTTTATCCAAGATTTTGTGTGAAAGTTAACCATTGTCTGAATCACAGATTAAACAGATTAGATGATTTCACGGAATATGGAGGAATTGAAATATAAAGACATAACATAAAAAATAATCGGAGCTTCTTTTGAGGTTCATAATTTCCTGGGCAATGGTTTTCAGGAAATGATATATCAAAGAGCATTAGCTTATGAAATGAAAAAAGCAGGACTTGATGTTGCAAGGGAAATCGAGCAGGATATTTTTTACAAAGAATTAGAGGATCCGATTGGCACCAGAAGGGCGGATTTTGTTGTGGAAGGGAAGGTTTATGTAGAGTTAAAAGCATTAACCAATCTTGACTGTATGAAATTTTCCCGCAGATTACGCAGATAAACGCAGATAATAAATGACAGAAAACGAAATATCATATATAATCAGAGGAGCTATTTTTAAAGTGTTCAATGCTCTTGGACCAGGGTTGCTTGAATCTGCTTATGAAGCTGTATTATTGCATAAGCTCAAAAATGAAGGGTTAGAAGTTAAGGCACAAGTTTCTTTGCCTTTAGTATATGAAGACATTAAAATGGATATAGGATATCGCATTGATCTAATTGTTGAAAACAAAGTAATCATAGAAATAAAGTCGGTAGAAAACCTGGCAGAAGTACACCATAAACAAGTATTAACTTATTTAAAATTATCAGGTTTAAAACTTGGCATATTGGTAAACTTCAATTGTTCAGAAATTCATAATTCCATTTTTAGAAAAGTAAATGGGTTATAAAATAATCAGCGAAAATCAGCGATATCTGCGGGCAAATTTTTTTCGCATGGTTTCTTACACATTTTTTTTCAATGATGTTTTGCCGAGAGTTATACTCCCAATATGGCCGGTCAAAACCATGGTTCAGGAATCATATGAGGCATTGAAGAAAAACAGTTGCTTACTTCTGTTTGAGGGATGAAAACTAACCATCATGGCATAAAATAAAGTCTATAACAGAAATGGATTTTATCAAAAAAATACTTTCGATATGAAAAAGTCATTGGCTACCATTTTTTTGACCCTTCTACTTTCAGGATATGCATGGACACAGGATCACAGATCTAAATGGCAAGTAAAAGCATCCTATGATTATATGACTCATGGTGATGTTTATAGTTTGCAGTCGGATATCAGCATTAACAACAGTGAGAAAAACACTTTCTACATTGCTGTGACCCGATTAAGTCCTCTTAAAGGCAGGATTGCTTTCAGGTATGGTCTTTCCTTTTCTGACAAAGGTTATTTGCAGGATTTTAGTTTCAATAATCCCAATTCAGAGCAAATATGGAAATGGCAAATCCAACGGCAACTTTTTTATTTTCTTTCAATACCTTAAACAGAAAGAAAAGATTGAGTGGATTTGTCGAGGCCGGGATTATCCCTGAAATCTTGATCGCCAATAACAAAAGGCACGATATGCGTGTGGCGGAAATATTGGAATACAATTTTAGAAAAATCGCCATGAGTGGAATGATAAGTGCCGGACTACAATACCAACTCTCAGGATCCCTTACTTTGGTTGCAGGACCCCAGATCCGGTTGGCGTTCATGGATTATGATACTGGCGAAGCAGTAAGCCCGATCAGTTCCATTCAACCTGCTTTCGGATATAGACCGTTTTCTATAGGTTTTTCTGCAGGATTGCGATTTTGAATGGTTGAATTAAAACTTAAGGTTAAATCAATCTTACAGGTAACATACAGAACCTAAATTGGAATTAGTAGCTATTAACTTAAAATGTATTTTTGTGCCTGGACTAATGACATAAATAAAAATAACTAAATTCAATCCAACCCTATTTCTGTAAAAATGATTAAAAACCAATCACCGAGGATGATAAGAGACGTTTCAAAGGTTTTTTTCAATGTGCTTACATCTCTTTTTCTAACCGTAGTAATTCCATTTCAAATTGCCACAGCTCAACAAAATAGTGCGCCCGATAGTATTTATTCCATTCAAGACAGCGTATTAATTCCGACAAGTAGCGGGATACCCCTTTCTGCAATCATCGTTCAAAAGAAAGCCAATACACGACCTTTGCCCGTAGTACTATTTTATACAACATATCACCAGGGTCCAGGAGATGCCTTTTTTGCCAAGCTCTCGGCTGACAGGGACTATATCGGTATAGTTGCTTATTCCCGTGGTATTCGCACAGATTTACAACATTATGTGCCTTATGAAAATGAACAATCGGACATTTACGATATCATTGCCTGGATCAGTAAGCAGGAATGGTGCAACGGAAAAGTGGGAATGTATGGAGGAAGTTATACAGGATTTTCACAATGGGCAATGGTGAAAAATGTCCATCCTGCACTCAAGACCATAGTGCCACAAGTTGCCGTCATGCCTGGGTTTGATTTTCCAATGCAAAACAATGTTCAGTTGGGCTTTGAATTGAATTGGGCACATACCCAAATTCTGGGTAAAGACCCGATTCCTGGTTCATTTTTATGGGAATGGTTTGAAAAAGGCTACGCCTACTCGAAAATGGATAGCGTATTAGGTCATCCAAATCCACATTTTCGAAAATGGCTGCAACACCCCTCTTATGATGAATATTGGAAATCATTGGTTCCAACTGCTGAAGAATACGCCAAAATCAATATTCCGGTTTTAACTACCACCGGTTACTTTGATGGCCCACAAATCTCAGCAGTTGAATATTTCAAATTACAAAACAAGCACAACCCAAAAGCGGAACATTATTTAGTAATAGGCCCTTACGACCATTGGGGAGGACAAGCTAATCCCTCGCCCAATTATAGGGGATATGACATTGATTCGGTGGCAATCGTAAGTATGAGAAATTTGGCGTATGATTGGTTGGATTGGATTCTTAAAGAGGGTCCAAAACCCGAATTGCTCAAAGACAAAGTCAACTTTCAGGTTATGGGAACAAATACATGGAGACACGAACCCACTTTGCAGGCAATGAGCAATCAAACGTTGCAATTGTACCTCAATAACAAAAAGCTTACGGAAGCAAAGCCTGAAAGCCCATCATATCAGCTACAAACTATAGATTTTACAGACCGTGAAAGTATGAACAATTACTTCCATCCCTCCCTGATTACTGACAGTCTCGATGCCAGTAATGGGGTTGTTTTTTCCTCAGATGTATTTGAAAAAGAAATAATCATTAATGGGGCCTTTACAGGGCAACTTTTGTTGGAAACCAATAAAAGGGATTTGGATATTTCCATTTCATTCTATGAGCAGACCTCAGATGGTAAGTATTTTTTACTGTCCAGATATCTGGGACGAGCCAGTTATGCAAAAGACAATGGTCACAGAAAACCATTGACACCAAACCAAAAAGAGCAGATTCCTTTAAACGCCTCTCATATAGTCAGCAAACTTATAAACAAAGGCAGCCGGTTCGTGATCGTGGCCAATGTGAACAAACACCCTTTTGAAATAATGAATTACGGTTCAGGAAAGAATCCTGCCGATGAAACCATTGATGATGCCGGAGAACCGATGCAAATCAAATGGTTTAGTGACAGTTTTATTGGAATCCCGGTATGGATAAATGGAACAAACAGATAATTATTCAAAAAATAACTGAACAAATTGTCAGTTTATGTATGTCTGAATTTGTATAAAACAATAAACTCCGCGGTATTTACGGGAGAATTATTCCCGCTGATTACGCAGATAAGCGCAGATATTTAATGACAGAAAACGAAATATCATATATAATCAGAGGAGCTATTTTTTAAGTGTTCATTGCCCTTGGGCCAGGGTTGCTTGAATCTGCCTATGAAGCTGTATTATTGCATGAACTCAAAAATGATGGGTTAGAAGTAAAAGCACAAGTTTCTTTGCCTTTAGTATATGAAGACATTAAAATGAATATAGGATATCGCATTGATTTATTGGTTGAAAACAAAGTAATCATAGAAATAAAGTCAGTAGAAAATCTCGCAGAAGTGCATCATAAACAAGTATTGACATATTTAAAATTATCCGGTTTAAAACTTGGCATATTGGTAAACTTTAATTGTGCTGAAATACATAAATCAATGTTTAGAAAAGTAAATGGGTTGTAAATTAAAATATTATCTGCGAAAATCAGCGAGATCTGCGGGAGAATTATTACCACTGATTGCTCAGATAATCGCAGATATAAAATGACACAAAATGGGTTGTGAAATAATAAATTCAGCGATATTTGGTGGAGATATATTCCCGCTGAGTACGCAGATAAGCACAGATTTAGTATTTCCGGCTTCCTCAATGAACATGAAAAGCGAAATGGCAGAAATTGTAGTTGACACAACGAATTACATCAAATATGTCAGATAATAAACCAACCACCGTCGAAGCGTACATAAACGCTTCTCCTGACTATGCTCAGGAAAAGTTAAATGAAATTCGTTCAATGTTGAAAAAAGTTGCACCAAACGCGACTGAAGAATTGAAATGGGGACAACCCGTTTTTATTGAAAAGCGGATTTTGTTTTCATATGCCGCATTCAAAAATCACATAACATTTATACCCACAGGGCCCTCATTAGAACCTTTTAAAAATGAATTATCTACATATAAAACCGGTAAAGACACCATTCAATTTACTTATGATAAACCTCTGCCCAACGATTTGATAGAAAGAATAGCAAGGTATAGACACAAAGATGTATTAGAAAATGACGCAAAATGCAGCAATTCAGCGTAAAAACATAATATATTAAAAAAGAGCAAATTATAAACCACTGATAAGAAATACTTTACAGATAATTTATATATTTGCTCAAAAAAAAAGCATGAGCAAAGTTAAAAAAAGAACAGGAATAATTTT
>JBGTBR010000007.1:0-134611 GCA_041749255.1 Saprospiraceae bacterium | reverse complement strand
ATGGAAAACGGAGAACGGAGAACGGTAAACCTTATTTAAGGCATTAAGATACATCTAACTGCGAAGCGAATGCTAACAGCTAAAGGCCAACTGCTAAAAGCTATGAGCTACGAACTACGAGCTACCAGCTAAAATGAGGTTGAGGTTTTTGCTTTCGGCAGGTCGAAAGAACGGTGAACAGTGAGCAGTGAACGGAAAACGGTTAGGAAGGTCTCAAGGCCGGAAAGTCTGAAGTTCGAAAGTCGGAGCGTCTCCGGCAGGTTGATAGCCTTTGGCAGTTGAGAAGTTGAGAGATATTGTTAATTATATAAAATGCTAACTGCTAAAAGCTATCAGCTACGAACTACGAGCTACCAGCTAAAATGGGTTGAGGATCTTTGGCAGATCGAAAGTCAAAAGTCGGAAGGTCGAAAACAATTTCTTATATTTGCACCTCATTTTAAAAGATTACCATGGCTACACCAAAGACGGTTGCTTTCCACACTTTGGGCTGTAAACTAAATTTTTCAGAAACCTCCTCGATCAGGCAAATGTTTGAGGATCATGGGTACCATGCAGTACCTTTTGAAGAAGGAGCTGATATATATATAATCAACACTTGCTCTGTTACTGATTTTGCTGATAGAAAATGCCGGTATGAAGTAAGGCGAGCCCTGAAGTATTCCCCATCAGCTAAAATAATTGTAGTCGGCTGTTACGCTCAGTTAAAGCCAAAAGAAATTTCAGAAATACCGGGAGTGGATCTGGTATTGGGAGCAGCAGAAAAATTTAATATTTTACAGTACGTCGATGATATAGTGAATCATCCCGTAAAAGGTGTCATCAAGTCGGGTGACATTCAGGAGGTCAATCATTTTATCGGTTCGTTTTCTATTGCTGACAGAACGCGTTCTTTCCTAAAGGTGCAGGACGGGTGTGATTACAAATGTTCATTTTGCACCATCCCCCAGGCCCGAGGTAAAAGCAGGAGCAATACCATTCAAGGTGTTCTTGAGGATGCAAAAAGAATCATAGATCACGGTGTAAAAGAGATTGTGCTTACAGGAGTAAATTTAGGAGATTTTGGTAATGGTACAGAAGTTATTGAAGGAAGCAAACCTGCAAAGGATGGGCTTTTTATTGATCTGATAAAAGAACTGGATCGTTTTGAGGATCCTATACGATTTAGAATCTCCTCCATAGAACCCAATTTACTCACGGATGAAATGATTGAATTTGTAGCCACCTCTAATCATTTTATGCCGCATTTTCACGTACCGCTTCAATCGGGTTGCAATAAAATACTTAAGGCCATGAGAAGGAGGTATCTCAGGGAGTGGTATGCTTCGAGGGTAGAAAAAATCAAAAAAGAAATGCCTCATGCCTGCATTGGTGTCGATGTCATAGTAGGTTTTCCCGGTGAGACAGAAGATGATTTTATTGATTCTTACCACTTCATCAGAGACCTGGATGTCTCTTATCTGCATGTTTTTACCTATTCAGAAAGAACAGGCACCCCGGCAGCAGACCTTACCGATTCTATCGATATAGGTGAAAGGCGAAGGAGAAATAAAATGCTGCGAATACTTTCTGACAAGAAAAAGAGGGCTTTTTATCAATCTTTTAATGGAAAAAATAGAGATGTCCTTTTTGAGGGAATGTCTGTAGAAGGGAAAATGACGGGTTATACGGATAATTATATACAAGTCCAAACACAGTACATTCCCAAATTGATTAACAGGGTTATGCCTTTTCGTATAGAAGGAATAAACACTGATGGTACAGCTTATGGAAGTCTTGAGAAAGAGTACATGGAGTTGGAGTCCGTCAAAGTATACTGAAAAGAAGTCTATCCGAAGATCTATTAATTCAAATAGTTTTTAGCAAAAATCACTCCTTTTCTGGCATCACATACAGGCTTTATTCCCGATCGGAGCAGGTCGTGTTTATAACTGTAGGTTTTACAATCGATAATGAAAACCTTGCATGCTATGGCTTTTGACAATTCCAAATGGCTGTCCTTCCAGGCAAATGCCATCTCCGCAGCAGTAGCATTGTAGCTTTTTTTCCACTTTCTGCCTATGATTACTTCAAGATGGATAATTCCATTCTCAAAACGTATGAGTTTGGAGGAAAGTCCATATCCCACTCTGTAATACATGTCCAAACCTAGAAAATGCTTTCTGTTGATGTTCTCTATATCCATAACAAGAAAAGAAAAAGCAGAAATTATGCCATATTCTGAAAGAGCGCGTGCACATGGGATAAAGAAATACTCAAAACTTTTTCATCCTGGTGTTAATAATCAATCGTTTCTAATTACTTGAATTGGTATTATAGCATATGAAAATGACTTGTTTGGTCAATAAACTTCGATCCTTGAGGAAAAATGTCCTGATTTTAATAGAAACTTTCAGTTTATCCTGAAAATACAAAAAATTTTGCAAAAAAAATATTTGTGTACCTATTTGATAATCAGAATGTTAATATTTGTTTCAACAGATTTAACTTTTTCATAACACTTATATGTTTAAGCATTGTTGTTTAATGTTAAACAAAACCGTATATTTGATGAAATTTAAAATCAAGAAGATATGTCAACTCTGGAATTCAATAACAAGTTTTACGATCTGACTTCATCACTTAATTCATTTGCATACAATCTTACCAAAAATTCGGAAGACGCAAAAGACCTTTACCAGGAGACTGCCTTTAGAGCGATGACCAATCGCGATAAATTCATGCCGGGTACCAATTTTAAAGCGTGGTTGTTTACCATAATGAAAAATATATTCATCAATAACTACAGAAAAAAAGTAAAGAAAAATACCATTATCGATACCACAGATAATTTGTTTTTTCTCAATAGCGGAGATTCTGCCATAGACAATGATGCCAGCAGGAACATTTTAATGAAAGAACTTAACAGCATGATCGAATCTCTGGATGAAAGTATTAAAGATCCTTTCATGATGCATTTTACAGGGTACAAGTACCAGGAAATTGCTGATCAACTGGAACTGCCTTTAGGTACAGTAAAAAGCCGGATATTTTTTGCCCGCAAAGCATTAAAAGAGAAAATCAGCGTTCAGTATGGAGACCATTACATTGTAAGGGAAACAGCCGATGCTTGATATAAGGGCGCTTTCGCATTAGATTTTTTATCACAATCCCTTTTACTTTGTTCTGGCATGAAACATGAACAGAGCTATCCATTGGTTTCAAGAAAATAACTGGAAGCCTTTTCCTTTTCAGGTTGAGGCGTGGAATAAATATTTATTGGGGTATTCAGGACTCATTAATGCACCGACGGGAAGCGGTAAAACCTATTCTCTGCTTTTACCTTCCTTACTTTCCTATCTTTCTCATCCCACTCCAGGGAAACTTCACCTGATTTGGGTAACTCCTATAAGGGCTTTATCAAAAGAAATTTACCTTTCTTCCAGCCGGGCAAGTATCGCCTTGGGTGCCGATTGGAAGATCAGCATTCGCCATGGCGACACGACCTCCACTGAAAGATCAGCCATTTGGGATGAGCCGCCCCAAATGCTCATAACCACTCCCGAATCTCTTCATGTCATGATGTGCGATCAAAGATATGAATCTTTTTTTTCGACTGCAGATGCAGTTGTAGTGGATGAGTGGCATGAGCTTCTGGGATCTAAAAGAGGGGTTCAAATCGAGCTATTTTTGAGCAGGATCCGGGGTATGAAGCCCGATATAAAAGTCTGGGGTATTTCTGCAACGATTGGAAATATGGATGAGGCCATGAATGTCCTCCTTGGAATAAAAAAACCAGCCAAATATGCATTGATCAAATCAGACATAAAGAAAGAAATAATTATACAAACTCTACTCCCCGATGAAATAGAGAATTATCCCTGGGCAGGTCATATAGGTTTAAAAATGACTTCCAAAATTCTACCCATCATACATCAGAGTAAATCGACACTTATATTTACCAATACACGTGCTCAGTCAGAAATATGGTATCGTCAGCTACTGGAGGCCGATCCCAGTTTAGCCGGAGTCATGGCTATGCATCATGGCTCCATCAGCAGGGAAATGCGGGATTGGGTAGAGGATGCCCTCTACGATGGAAGATTAAAAGCCGTTGTCTGCACTTCCAGTCTCGATTTGGGTGTTGACTTTAGGCCCGTAGACAGCATAGTACAGATTGGAAGTCCAAAAGGAGTTGCCCGATTTATTCAAAGAGCGGGCAGATCGGGGCATCGCCCCGGTGAAGTCAGCAGAATTTATTTTGTACCCACACATACCTTAGAATTGGTAGAAGCCGCTGCTCTCAGAGAGGCTGTCAAAAATCAGAATCTCGAAGAAAGAATCCCCTACATACGCTCTTTTGATGTATTAATCCAATACCTGATGACTCTTTCTGTTTCCGGTGGATTTTCAGCTGACCAAATATTCCGGGAAATAAATACAACTTTTTCATATCACTCTGTATCGAGAGAAGAATGGGAAGAAATACTGAGTTATTTGGTATTTGGAAGTCACTCTCTTGCTTCGTATGATGAATACAAAAAAATAGCTTTGTATCGTGGTAAATACCGGGTGGTGAATCAAGCCATAGCCCGGCGACATAAACTTTCCATAGGCACCATCGTCAGTGATGGAATGTTAAAAGTTCAATACGTGTCGGGTAAGAAGCTCGGTCAGGTAGAGGAGTGGTTTCTCGCTCAGCTTATGCCTGGAGATGTGTTTTGGTTTGCCGGCCAGGCATTAGAATTGGTACGCATCAAGGAAATGACAGCACAAGTGCGAAAATCCACACAAAAAAACGGTAAAATCCCCTCTTACATGGGAGGTAGGATGCCGCTCAGTTCAGAGATGAGTAAGGTGTTGCGGTTAAAACTGCAACAATACAAAGATAACCTCATCACAGATATTGAAATCAGTCAACTCATCCCCCTTTTCAAAATTCAGGAAGAGAGGTCTTACCTTCCTGGTAACCGGGATTTGCTTATAGAGTATTTTCACACAAAAGAGGGATATCATCTTCTCATTTATCCATTTGAGGGCAGACAAGTCCATGAAGGAATGGGCGCATTATTGGCTCAACGAATCTCAGCTATGATGCCCATTGGTTTTTCCATTGCGATGAATGACTATGGTTTCGAACTGCTTTCAGACAAAGACATGGATATTGAATCGGTGATCACTCCCGATCTTTTCTCCACAATAAATTTGCAACTCGACATTCAGGCTAGCATCAATGCTGTCGAGTTAGCAAGAAGGCGGTTCAGGGACATTTCCAGGATTTCAGGCCTTTTGTTTCAAGGTTTCCCCGGCAATCAAAAGAAAGAAAGACACCTTCAGTCTTCCGCTCAGTTGCTCTTCAATGTATTCCATGAGTATGAATCGGGAAATCTTCTTTATTTGCAAACGTATGATGAGGTCATGACTTTTCAGTTAGAGGAAAGTCGCCTGAGAAAAGCATTGTATCGCATACAGCAACAAAATATAATGATTGTTCGCCCTAAAAGAGTTTCTCCTCTCGCCTTTCCCATTATGGTCGACAGACTTCGCGACAAAATGAGTTCTGAAAAACTGGAGGACCGGATAGAGAAAATGAAGGTGCAATTGCTTAAATAATGGTAATGCTGGATTATCCTGCCCAACCTTCCCGGTCAAGACTCCTGTATTGAATCGCTTCAGCCAGATGTTCGATTTTAATATTTGGACTGTCAGCCAGGTCAGCAATGGTTCGGGATACCTTGAGAATTCTGTCAAAGGCTCTTGCCGATAGCTGTAGTTTTTGCATGGCTGTTTTGAGCAGTATGGTTCCCGCATTGTCAATTTCACAAATTTCTCTTACCATTCTGCTTGGCATTTGAGCATTGCTAAAAATTCCACTTACCTCGGTAAATCTTTTTTCCTGATGTTTTCTGGCTTTAATCACTCTTTCTGATATATCCTGGCTCGATTCACTCTCGTATATGCGTTCTGATAATTCGTCATAACTCACCGGTGTAACTTCTACGTGCAAATCTATTCTATCGAGCAGGGGTCCTGAGATCTTACTTAGATATTTTTTTACAATACCAGGCCCGCATACGCATTCTTTTTCGGGGTGATTATAAAAACCACATGGACAGGGATTCATAGAAGCCACCAACATAAAGCTGGCCGGATAATCGACGGATATTTTTGCCCTGGATATGGTGACCTTCCTCTCTTCCATGGGTTGCCTCAGCACTTCCAGAACCGTCCTTTTAAATTCGGGTAATTCATCTAAGAATAAAACTCCATTATGTGCTAATGATATTTCTCCCGGATGGGGATTGGAACCTCCCCCTACGAGTGCCACATCACTAATGGTATGATGTGGAGAACGGAATGGACGGGTGGTGATCAATGAAGAATTGTCTCCAAGGGTTCCTGCTACAGAATGAATTTTAGTGGTTTCCAGGGCTTCATACAGATTCAGCGGAGGCAAAATCGTGGAAAGTCTTCTGGCAAGCATGGTTTTACCGGCTCCAGGTGGACCGATTAATATAACATTATGGCTTCCTGCAGCGGCGACTTCCAGGGCTCTTTTTATATTTTCCTGACCTTTCACGTCAGAAAAGTCTACCGAATACAAGTTTTGTCTTTCTTCAAAAAGTTCGCGGGTATTGTGGGGTTCCGGAGTTAGTTCTCTGACACCGCTTAAAAACTCGACCGCTTCGGTAAGATTAGATATTCCGTATACATTCAAATCATTGACGATCGCCGCTTCTCTGGCATTTTGCTTAGGAATAAGTAGACCCTTAAGCTTCTCTTTTCTCGCCTGGATGGCAATGGGCAGGACTCCCCTTATAGGCCTGACATCTCCATTGAGGGAAAGCTCGCCCATGATCATATATTGATCCAGTTTATGGCTTTCGACCAAACCCAGGCTCGCCAGGACTCCACATGCTATCGTCATATCATAGGAGGCGCCTTCTTTTCTGATATCTGCCGGTGCCAAGTTAATGACTAACTTCACCCTGGGAATTCTAAAACCTATATTCTTTATTGCGGCCTCTACCCTTTGAAACCCCTCTTTTACGGCACTGTCCGGAAGTCCGACAATATGAAAAAAGTTTTTACCTGTTTGCACATTTCCTCCCGCATGCACCTCCACCGTTATGGTAGTAGCCTCCACACCGTGTACCGCTCCTGCAAATGTCTTTGCTAACATAAGCTATTCATTTTCTTTGATCAATAATAACCTTTTGGTATCAATGATCCTAAGCCCAATCATTGAATAGGTCTTATTACATAAGTATTTCATCCAAAACGGTGAATAAATATAACCAATTCTTTCAAATAGAAAAAATGGGTTGGTACTTTAAAGGTTTTGAAGGATAATTTTTGAATGAATCCTTTATATTTTGTCATCATTTTTGCACCCCAAAAGCCCCCAAAGTTTTTAGGGTGGCTATTCATATTATACCCTTTCAGGCTATTAGGTATTTAACTACAAAAGATTTTAAATTTGATACAAATATTTTGATGAAAATCTTGAAGTAGGTTGATTCAAAATCGTGATTGAAAAATATTGCAATCTCCAGAATCAGTCGACCTTTTGTGCAATATTTCTTTTTAAATTTTTAGGATGCTCGCCCAGGTTCGATGTCTTTTCTTTCTTTACTTTTTTGTCTTGATACAAAAAAGTAACAAAAAAAATCAAGGCTGTATTCGTTTCTTTTCGGTATCCGCTTCGAAAAGGCCGGATATTAAGGACTAGTGCACTGGATTTTTCCTGATTGATCAGACAAAATTCTTCCACACCAATGCCCAAAGCTTTGGGGTATGTTGTTAATATTTTACTCCACTGAGTTACATTTGAATAGATACATTTATTAGAATCATTCTCCTTGCTATTATTTTCTTGTAAGGGTTTCCGTAAAAGTCTTATTGGCTTCTCCCAGTTGCTTATTAATCTCTCGAGATAAAGCTTCGATCTCCTCTTTGCTCGCCTTACTTTTTGAGATAATCATCTTGTATCTGATGAAGTCTATGAAATCCTGAATATCTTGAATATCGATTAACCCCTTTGGTATCGATATCAACAACTCGTTGGGATTATTAGTAATTTTCATGTTTATCTTTTTCTTCAAAAATGTTTTTTTTCTTCAAAAAGTTCTAACTCGACTTATTAATATGATATGAAACAACCCACAACCACAAAGTCTGATGTAACCCTTCACCCATGATTTCCTTGCTTTTAAACCCCTATATATTTACTCGCTTCTCAAAGAATTAACCGGATTTTCCAAAGCAGCCCTTACAGACTGGAATCCCATTGTGAGCCATGCGATGAGAATGGCAACCAATCCCGACATGACAAACAATGTCCATGAAATCTCTGCCCTGTATTGGTAATCTTTTAACCATTCATTGATCATCCACCATGCCAGAGGGGCAGCCAATAGAAAGGCTATGAGTACAAGTCGGGTAAACTCTTTGGAAAGCAATACAACTATACTTGCTGTATTGGCGCCCAACACTTTGCGGATGCCGATTTCCCGCGATCGTTGCTCGGCTGTATAAGCGGTCAGGGCAAACAATCCAAGGCAGGCGATAAAAATGGCAAAACCTGTGAAAATGGCAAAGATCCTACCCAGCCTGACTTCTGCTGTGTACATTTTATCAAATCGATCATCCAGAAAGGTGTACGAAAATGGCTGATTAGGTGCCATATCCTTCCACGTACGCTCCAGCAATGAAATAACTGCTTTTGTATCACCGGCCTGAAAGCGAAACGAAGCATATCCCTGAGGTTGCGGACTCAGCTGAAGCATAGCCGATCCTATGTTTTCTTTAAGCGATGCAAAATGAAAGTTTTCCACGACACCTATTACTGTGAGATATATCTGATTGTCTGGAGTTATGTCTACATCATCACCACCAAAGGTAGCAATGCGCTGTCCAAGAGGTTCTCCTTCAAATTGAAAATTTCTTAAGGCCGTTTCATTTAATATCACGGCACTGGAATCGGAAGGAAACGATCTGGAAAAATCTCTACCCTCAATGACCTTCATACCCAGTGTTTTTATGTAATCGTGATCCACGCGCCAGTTTTGGATACTGACCATATTTTCCTGATCACGTGGATCTTTTCCTTCCACCCACCATGGATTATCGCTCCGTGCGGTTCCTGATACAGGTAAATATCCACTGTAGGTTCCATTTACGATATTTTCATTTTTCAAAACTTCATTTTTAAAAGCTTCCCTTTGATCTCCCAGGCCATGTGTATCATCGACCATGATGACCTGCTCTTTGTTGAAACCGATATTTTTGCTTTGGATAAAATTGAGCTGTCTGAAAACAGCTATGGTGGCGATGATCAAAACTATGGAAATGGCAAATTGAAATACCACCAGGGCAGCTCTGATCATCCCGCTTTTTAATCCCAGAGATACATTTCCTTTTAACACGGCAACGGGTTTGAAAGCCGACAGGAAAAATGAAGGGTATGTACCAGCCAGTATCCCGGTGACCAAAGCAGCAGTCAAAAGAAGGCCGTAAAATACAGGATTTGAAAAAGGTATGGTTAACTGCCTGTCGGACAGATTGTTAAATACAGGCATTAACATCCAGGCCAATACCACTGCGATGAAGAAAGCAAAGACGGTCATCAGGACTGATTCTGTCAAAAATTGACGTACAAGGTGGCTGCGATACGATCCCATTACTTTTCGGATGCCTACTTCTCTGGCTCTGTTGGCAGAGCGGGCTGTCGACAGATTCATAAAATTAATGCAGGCTATAATCAGAATAAACAGGGCAATGGCTCCAAACATGTATATGTAAGTCATGTTGAAGTTGGCTTCGAACTCGCCCAATAAATCGCTTTTCAAATGGATATCCAGAAGGGGCTGCAGTTTGTATTCAAGTTTGTTGCCGGAAGCTAAAAAGTTTTCAAAAGTAAAGTCACTTCCCATGATCTGCTGTAAAGATGGGGCAATATTCCTTTCTATCAGGGCCTGAAGTTTTGCCTCCAGGTCTGTAGGATCGGCACCTTCCTGCAATAATAAATAGGTTTGAAAATTATTGCTCAACCAAAAGGAAGACTTTGCTTCTTCAAGACCTTCAGCCGCCAACAAAAAATCAAAGTGAAAATGGCTGTTGACGGGCAAGTCTTCGTAAACGGCAGTGATTTTAAATTCCCATTGATTATCTAAAATGAGACTCTGACCCAGTGCGCTTTCTCCCGGAAAGTATTTTTTGGCAACCTTTTTACTTACAGCCATCGTGTTGGGCATGTTTAAAGATTGTTCTGCATTTCCTTCTACTATAGGAATATCAAACACCTTAAAGAAATCCTTTCCCGCCCAGATGACATTTTCTTCCCTGATGTTTTCAATCTCTCTTTTCACCAGATAGGAACCTCGCTCACGGAAGTGAACAGCCGCCTCTACTTCAGGAAACTCCAGTGGTAAAGCCTGAGCCATAGGAGCGGGAGCATAGGTCATCTGATAGTGGTTACCTCCAAAAAGGATATCCGACTCTATTCGGTGTATGCGGTGAGCATTTTCAAAATGCCGGTCATAGGATAATTCATTGACTATAAATAAGGCAATGATCAGACATACGGCTACCCCTACCGATAAGCCGAGGATGTTTACAAAGGAGTAGAAGGCATGTTTCCTTACATTTCTCAAAGCGATGGTGATATAATTCTTTATCATGTGTTTTGTTTTTTCATTTTCTGCAAAAAAGGTTTCCGTTTGGATGTTTAGCAGTCCTGCCGACTGGCCAAAATCACGGATCACTTCTGAATAGGCATCTATAAATCTTTTACCCGACTTCATCCGGTGTTCAGTTGCTGTGCACAGGTGATCCAGGATTTCATCCTGCAGACCGTCATGGATCAAGCCCCGGTATTGCAGGTCCAGAAGAATGTATTCGATATGTTGGCGATTGAGCTCCATCTTACAAGTGGGATTTATGCCCATTCGATGTTGAGAACCTGTCCCATTGTCCGGATAAAATCAACAAACTCCTGAAGCCGGCTGCTGGCTTCATCATTCCCGGTTTGGGTCAGTGAGTAGTACTTGCGAACTCGGTTTTCTACTTTTACGGTTTCTGTTTTCAGCAGTCCTTCCGCTTCCAATTTGTGGAGAGTAGGATAGAGGGCACCTTCCGTAATGACGATCCGGTCTTCCGACAGCGTTTTTACTTTTTGTGTGATTTCGTAGCCATACATTTTCTTGTTGTCTTTCAGAACTTTTAATACAATGGTTTGGAGGGTTCCTTTTAATAACTCAGGAGAATGGGGGACTTCACTATACATAAGACTTTTAGGCATAGGACGATTGAAAAATAGAAAGGGTTGCAATTTCTATAGGGTTTTTTTTAAAAAGTGCACTGCTCTTCCCGATTATATCATGAAAAAGCTAAGTCCTTAACAGGTCTGGCCATAAAATAATCAGCTCAGATGTAGTTGGCAGTGGGCAGTTTGCCATTAGCGTTTCGCATTTTCGCAGTTAGCTTTTAGCCGTTGGCCAAGGTGAACCCTCAACAACACCTACACGCAAGCTGGGGTTTCGTGCTTCGTAGGACAGGTAAGTGCTAAATTTTAAAGTTCAGTTTCCGCCTCAGGCGGATTCAGTGGTAAAAATCCCTGCCTGCATATAGCTGAGAACCAGTAAGCACAACGGACACAAAGAAGTATGATGAAAAAAAGCTCTGAAGGAGCGAAATATAAATAGCCCTGGGCTTCAGCCCAGGGTTATGATATGAAACAAACATTGTTTTGGCGGGATTTTTGCCTGAAAGACGCAAAAATCATGACAAAACCATCCACCGAATTAATTTTAATCAGATGAATACTTACATACTAACCACATTAAAAAGGAAAGCGAGTAAGCCGGCACTCATTGCAGACCTTTCTGTATTCATTATTTTCCTCAAAGCACATTTTTTTTAATTCAATTTTTGCCAGCCCCACAAATAGTAAGTTGCTATTTCTGTTTTCATTCATAATCAAGACTACCTCACCTTCAACAACACCTCGCCGTACAGAGGCTCATTATTTTCGCCCAGCCCTTCTATGATCACTTTTACATCCGTTTTTCCATCGGTCAATGGAAATGTCACGGAAGCCTTTCCTGTCAGGTCTGTCTGAACAAAAGGGTTCCAGTAGATGGTGCTTCTGTAGTCCGTTTGCAAAACCTCTGGCAGATCAGCATTAAATTTTGGTACATAGAAAGCTTTGGGCATGCTATAACCTTGCGCGACGAAACTGGCATTGCCTCGGTTCAATCTGGGGTCGTGTGAATGTTTAAAATTAGGATTGCCCTGTTTGGTAAGGATATTGATAGTACCGCCACTGCCCTCTGCCCCAAATACTGCATTTCGGGCCAGTCCTCTTAATATATCAATTTTTTCTATTTCCGCAATGGGCATTGTCATAACAGACTGAGGCATGGCAGGCTGTCCGTCAATGAGAAACTGTGCACCACCGCCAATGGTTAATGACGAATTCATACCCCTCATGAATACAGATGGAGTATTAATTCCTCCAAATACATCACCCACCACTGTCACACCGGCATATCGGCCACGCAACAAATGAAATACATTTTGATATGAGTAGAATTGGGGTGTTACTTCAAACCGGTACGTTGGATTACCGCCGTATTGCAACGCACGTGTATCCAAAACAACATCCTGTTTCCTTGCTGTAATCGATATCTCGTCCAGCATGATTTCATAATTATATAGATATTGCTCCTTAAAATCAATGGCTTTATCGACTTCAATAATGTACTCATCATTTTCAAGTATCTGGCTTCCGGGCGAATAGTCCAGCAGAGGATACCGCGCGACGATTTCTGGAAAGTTTTGCGGTGTTGGCTCAACCACATTATTTTTAACAATTTTATCGGCTCCTTTTCTTTTCTTTTCTTTTTTGGTGTACGCCTGTATGAAAATCTCTACGTATTGTTCAAAATACATTTCACCGAAAGCGAAAAAGCCGTTCCTGTCACTTTCACCTTCATAAAAATCAGGCATCTGGTTCATTTGATTGATGATCATGGTGATTAAATGCCGCTCTTCCACCGTGTTTCCGTTTGGCTTTCGGATTTGCCCGGCAACGGTCAGGCCTAATTCCATCAGATGCTCAAACTCTGGCTCATTTTCGGTAATGGCATCATGCCATTTATATTTGCGCCAGCCCTGTGTGAGGAGCAAAAGATCCAAATGTTGCTCGGCATGGGGATTTTCCGGATTAAAATAGTATCCTGGCTTTTCAACGGGGCCTTTAATTTGCGATAATAATTGCAGGTATGAGACAATATTGGCCGCATCCGCTACATGCTGCACTTGTCCCGCATCAGTCACGGCTATAGACAATTGTCCAGGGATGTTTTCTAGCCTCTCATTTAAAACAGCTATTTCCAACTGAACGGAATCCCTCTTTTTGTAGGTGATCTGATCGGATTTTATATCTATTGCAGCCTGTTTAAAAGGGTGATTGTAGACCAGTCTTTCACATAAAATGATGCCCGCTTCATTCATCAGACTGAATACTAAAATACCTGGAGCCAGTTTATCCTTTGGGATAGCCATTTGTTTACCATGTGGAAGGGGTTCAAAAATGGATTTGATAGTCACAAGTCCATCATCTGTCGCCAATAGCAGCATTTTTTCGGGCAGGCTTTCAGTAGGTATGTTTTGCTGGATCAATACGTATAACATGTTATTCTTAATGTTATTTTCTATCCGCATTTGGTATCCATAAGCTTTGACGTTTGGAAATTCGAATGGTAGGTAATTGTGATCCTCGGGCCGTTTTACATAGACTTCATACCTTATATCAAGTTGAGGTTTAATGGTAAAAATGCCCATACCCAGATACTCAGTTTCAAAATTAATTTTTTGGTTTTCTTTGGACGCCCTGATAAAACCCTCAACCCGGATTCCTTTACCATCGGAACCAATGGCCTTGAATGCTACCCTGTTTTCGATGCCAGCGATAAGATGCCCTCCTTCCGGAAAAAATTGGATATCAAAGGAAAGGGAATCTTTAGCAGATCGTTCGGGGAAATACCCACGCTCGCACACCATCAGGTCTTTGGTATAAAATGATTGCTCACCATAATTTCGCATCCATTGGGTATAGGCCCTTATGTTTACATTTCCACATTGAATGCTGTCGGGCAGTGCAAACTCTCCATTGGCCAGCCCGTTTTGCAATCGGAAGATCTTGCGTTCTATCAAATCGCCATTGTCCAGGTTGATTAATTCTACATACAAGGGCAGGCTCAAAGCCCCACCGGTATAATACCGGGCAGGAACAGCATAAGCTTTAAACCAGATGGTGTCGTTTGGAAAATAGTGGGGTTTGTCCAAATGAAGGTATACTTTTTCAGAAGGGTGCTGGTAAACGAATTCATCAATAATTTCAGGTATCTCATTTAATCGCACTTGAGCCAGTGCATTGATAGAAACTGTCAAAATGACAATTACAGATAGCTGTCGCATCATATTTTTAGTTGTAAAACATATTTTTACGTAACTCTAATGTAATGTTAATATTTAACAGACAAAATTTTATCTGAATACCGGATTATTCCAGCTGGAAAAAATGTGACCGATTTTGCAGTTTAGCTCCGAACTGCGAACTCCTGTTCGCAGCTATAACCAACTATACTTATAAAGATGGTTTTCTGCATGCTTCGACGCGGAGGCCTCGGTTCGCTCGCCATCGAGTGAAATCTTTCACTCGATTTCACCTTCATTCTTCAGGTGAACCGCTCGCACATACCTGGACTTAGGGTTCTGATTAACATGAAGTTGATGTTCGGAGAACTCTCGTCTATGTTTTCTTCTCCTTGTTGTTTTTTTCGGAGGAATTCTTCGTTTCTGCACTATGCCTCCCGGATATAGTTATTGCAATCTGTCCTATCCTGTCCGTCGAGTACGGCATCTCTTGAAATTCTCTCCAAAATTTCTGCCCTGCGGTCTCCGTCGATGTATTCAAATTGGACGGGTCTTTTTTCTTCTTTTCCATAAGTTACTCCCTTTGTTTTCTAAAAGATTAATAATATTTTAAGTTTAAGCGAAGCTCTGACATATAAAAACCATTTTTTTAACAGGGTACCATTGAAAAACGTTTCAAGCAGATGCAATATTTACCAGTAAAATTAGAGATTTTTGACTTGTTAGGTGGATTGAGCAACGAGAGTTCGGTCCAATGAATAAAGAGGATTTTCCTGCTCGTTTGGATCAAAGCTGACATAACATTGCCTTCTAAGGTTTCAGTATTCTTTATAAAATGTGGAATGCATTTCAATTTATGTCAATACACTATATAGATATCTGAATCACTGATTTTTAAAAAATCATTAATGTGTAAGAATCGTATTCCTGCTCTTTGTGCACATTCTTCATCTTCCGGTCGGTCGCCAACAAATAAACTTTTTTCCCAATCAACAACATACCCTCTTTTCCAACTGGCTTCCTCCATACAGGCCAGCATACCTATATTTGGTTTCCTCAACAGAGATCGGTATTTAAATGGATGAACACTACCTTTTTCATTGAAAAAACAATACCTCACTTCATGAAAAGGATTTCTATCAAAAAGCTTTAAGGTAGCTTCAATTTCATCGTCTATCGTTTCAGGTGAAGTAATACCGAAAGCTACACTACTCTGATTTGAAATGCCAAAAATTAACCAACCGGAATTGCGAAACTTCCAAATCAGTGTATCTATGTTGCCAATCAACTCAATATCATCAGATCCCCGGATAAATTTTTTTCCACTCTTACTTTGACGAATAGTACCATCAAAATCCAGACACAGCGCCGGCATTACTTTGTAACTATTTGTGTTTTCTTTCAATGTTTTTATTTTTATTAAAATGGTTTACAAAGGCATTCATATCAATTTTAACCAATGTCGGTATAAAATTTTTAAAATCAAATATAAAATTTCTTACTTCTATCAGCTCTCGCAATTCCCTCAGGCTCTTTCCCCCACTCAAATCGCAGCTACCACTCAATAAACTCAGGGGTTTATTTAATCCTGATTGTTATGGATAACCAGCCTCGTGCATGGAGGCCTTGGTTCGCAACAACAAGAAAAGATGTATTCGATAATATCATCACTACCCGCAAATGCAACAAACCTCCGGCTAAACTGAAAACAATCTATGATACATTAAATCTTAAAGTATAAACCATTTGGAAAACAAAAATCTGTAGTACACAAATCGATACAAAAAAAATTACAACCGCCAACTAATCAGATTTTTACGCCCTCGTAGCTGCAACTTGGGTTAGCCTCGTGAATGTAGATCTCGGTCCGGAGCTATAACCAACTAAACTTATCATTCATAATTCATCATGGATAATATATAAAAGTCTCCAGTTTCACACATTTCTATTACCCATACGCTTCTATTTGTTGTATCTCTTACTTCTCTTTTACAGGTAATCTTTTCCTTATACATACAACTAACTGTCCTGGTTAAGCTCTTATTTGGGTTGTTATTGATATGTTCACTATTTTTAATGGATGCATACAATACACTACCAACATCCGGGTCAATGGTCAAACTTATAGCAACGATTATTATACCACTAGATTCATAGGTACAAACCTGACCATGTTGTTTGGTTCTTTTATTGTAGAGCTTTACTCCACATTCTGATACATCATTATATATCTCAAATCCTCTGTCTTTTATAGTTGAATAGGATTTTTCAAAATTTTTATCTTTGATGTGTTGAATAACACTAAAGCCAAATTCCACTAAATTCACTTGAATTGAAAATATTAAAATACTTATTAAAAGCTTCATATTTTATAGGTTTTTAGTTAATAATGTTTGAATGTTTAGATTTGGGTAAGATCATTCCAACAGTGTCTGGTTTGTGAGACTTTAGTTGAATATATAATAAAACGAGATCTATAAATATAAGTCCATCAAGTTTGGTTACTACATACCTCGGCTCGGAGGCCTTGATTCGCAGCTAAAAAGATGAGGAGCGTTAAAAAATGTGAATAATTTCACGTTTTAGCTCCGAACTGCGAACTCCTGTTCGCAGCTAGTACTAACCAATCATAGGATCTTGAAGTTAGATAGTACTAGCCGCAGCTCGGTGGCATTATACCAATTTCTATACAATGGCTTTATATGTTGTTCAAAGTGTATAATAACCAATCTTATCATGATCAACACTGGATACTTCTAACAGCGGCTAGTAATTGTACATATGAAGACGTTTTAGTATTATCTTAAAATCAATGAAAAATTTATATTGTTCTTCTATTCGAAGTGAGTACATGCCGCAACATGGAAGTCGCGGTTCGCAGCTAAAAAGGTACATTTAGTACCTTTTCTTAACGCTGCTCATCTATGAGGAGCGTTAAAAAATGTGAACAATTTCACATTTTAGCTCCGAACTGCGAACCCCTGTTCGCAGCGAGCACCTACTAAACTTATGAAGGGTGTAACTGCTAGCCTCGGCACGGAGGCCTCGGTTCGCAGCTGGTAGTTATTGGACATACGAAGACATTTTAGTGCTATCTTCATATCAATGAAAAATTTATATAATACTTCTATTCGAAGTGAGTACATGCCGCGACATGGAAGTCGCGGTTCGCAGCGAGCACAAACTAAACTTATCAAGAATAGTCTCTGCTAGCCTCGGCACGGAGGCCTCGGTTCGCAGCTAAAAAGATGAGGAGCGTTAAAAAATGTGAACGATTTCACATTTTAGCTCCGAACTGCGAACTCCGGTTCGCAGCGAGCACAAACTAAACTTATAAAGATTGTCACTGCTAGCCTCGGCACGGAGGCCTCGGTTCGCAGCTAAAAAGGTACATTTAGTACCTTTTCTTAACGCTGCTCTTCCTTCTTACCTGGACTTAGGGTTCTGATCAATATGCAGATGCGAGGGAATTCAAGGTTTCTTCAGTCTTAATCCTTCTTACCTGGACTTAGGGTTCTGATTTTAATTCGGTACGTTCATCACAGTTACTGAAAAGTCGTCTTAATCCTTCTTACCTGGACTTAGGGTTCTGATCCTTCAGATACCGATCAGTCAATCAGGTCTTAAGCGGTCTTAATCCTTCTTACCTGGACTTAGGGTTCTGATAACTATCAAGGATAGTTAGTAAGGGCTAGGTACACTACGTCTTAATCCTTCTTACCTGGACTTAGGGTTCTGATACATTTATTATATAACTATTAAATATAATAGCATGGAGTCTTAATCCTTCTTACCTGGACTTAGGGTTCTGATATTATTATGGAAATTTATAAAGAAATAAATAGGGTTGTCTTAATCCTTCTTACCTGGACTTAGGGTTCTGATATTATTATGGAAATTTATAAAGAAATAAATAGGGTTGTCTTAATCCTTCTTACCTGGACTTAGGGTTCTGATATTGCAGACATTGCACCATTCGTTAATGATTATTCGAAGGTCTTAATCCTTCTTACCTGGACTTAGGGTTCTGATCCGATTGAAAGAGGTATCATAATGGAAAGAAATAAGAGGGTCTTAATCCTTCTTACCTGGACTTAGGGTTCTGATCCGTTGTACATAGTGCAATTGTTGGCCTGTTGCCCGAGTCTTAATCCTTCTTACCTGGACTTAGGGTTCTGATGGGTCAAATTCTTTCCCATACTCTTAGCGCAGGAAGCGTCTTAATCCTTCTTACCTGGACTTAGGGTTCTGATACTATCTTGAAGAAATGGTATATAACAAACTTTAATCGTCTTAATCCTTCTTACCTGGACTTAGGGTTCTGATAACAACAAAACAATGTATATTTAATAGTTTCTAGGTCTTAATCCTTCTTACCTGGACTTAGGGTTCTGATACATAAATAATGTGTAGTAATAGAATGAAGAATAAGGTCTTAATCCTTCTTACCTGGACTTAGGGTTCTGATACCAAATTCTACCCTGTTCTGTTTGCCCAGGAGGCGTCTTAATCCTTCTTACCTGGACTTAGGGTTCTGATTTAAGCATTTAAAACCTTAACTCATATAAAAATTGTCTTAATCCTTCTTACCTGGACTTAGGGTTCTGATCGATTCTTACGCAGGTGGTGACAGTTTAAACGTGTCTTAATCCTTCTTACCTGGACTTAGGGTTCTGATAGCGTTTTTTGCTAAACTTCTGATTTTCAGTAAAAAATTATTAATATTATTTACGTTTTTTTCAAAATGTAGCTCCACAATACCGAAATTAATAATATTCATCATTTCTCATTGACTTTTTTTAGAAAAATAAAACTTTGGTCTCCCTGGTCACAATCTCAAACTCTATATTCTTGCCTATAACCCTGATGTTGTTGAATTTTTCTTCCGGTACAGGAAGTACCAGGATGCTGTCTTTATTATCGTAGATCTCATTGATCTCCTTCAAAGTGGTACTGATGTCTTTCATCACCGCCACTGAACTTTTAGCCAGATAAACGGACTTTTGTATACGGAGACAACCCTTCCTGATCAGATATTTGGCGACATGATTTCGCACCTTATTGTTTTCAATATCATACATGATCAAATACAACATAACATTTGATTTTGCCCTGCTCTTTCTGATTAACCATTCCATCATCCTGTGCAACTTCTCATCCAATGGCATCCCGGTAACGGAATCACCATCTTCCCTCTCCTCCTGCCATTGTTCACCAAATCGAAATGATGGATACATTTTACGCTAATTAATGCTGCTAATATGCAAACAATACAGACTCTACAATACGTTTCGACACCTCATTTAATTCCGGATGTGTCCCCCTCCTGGGTGTACTCACTACCCTGTATCCCGATTTACCCGAATATACATTCAGCTCGCCCTGGTCTTTTCCCTTCTGAATTTTCATCTTCATTCCATATGGGATGCCTTCCATATCCATGATTTCTATCCCATACATCTCAAGTGCTTCTGCTATGGCATGCTGTACGTGCTGTAATGCTTCGGTAATGGGTACAGTATTTTTAATGATCTTAGGCCGGGTATCCAGTTTAGCAAGTATCTGCCGGTATGCATCTGCCGGTATGTCTCCCTGATCTTTCACTTCGTCCTTGACAACCACCATGGCTGTACTCTCTATGTCTTTCCAGGATACCGGCATACAATCCGAGAGCAGCCATGCGTTGGGGTCGTGACATATAAAACTGATGCGGCTTACATCGGAGTTGCGCATATCCAGCTTATCGGTAAGGTGGTACTGATGGGAAAATTGAAAGGCAAAAGCTTTGTATATCCTTGTGTACTGTGAAGCATCTGTGATGACTTCGTCAAAAGGAATGATCAGCTTAACGCCCATATTGCTGGGCGAAACATATCCCAAAGCGATCCTGGGATCGTTCTTAAATTTTTTGATCAGTTCAGAATCTATCGCTGTACCTGCATCTATATCTATAACCATTCCAGCGGCCTCTTTAAAATTATGAATTCCCCGGTGTGGAGGATCAAATACAGAGCAGGAGAAAAAGGGCAAGGTGGTTTTCAAGGATCGGTACCGATCCTTGCTGTATCTCAGCACAGCCCTGAGAGTGCTGGTCAATTCAATCAACGTTGCATCCGGATTTGTAATTCTGGTATACAGACCCTTAAGCGATATTAACTCCAACTTCAGGGTATTGTCTTTACAATTTTCGCCGTATGAAAAATTCCATTCCATGCTTATGCCTTTTATTCAAATCTTTGAACCGTCTGCGCCAGCTCCTGGGCAGTTCGGTCAATGTGATTTAACCGGGTCAGTCTTTTATTTTTATATTCAATGACCTCATCAAAAAAATCTGTAAAATGCTGGATAAGGTAACGCTTGGCATCTCCGTACAACCAGTAACTTCCTTTGTCGTTTTCAAAATGACTGTCATCAAGGACTTCATTGATGGCAAGGTGAAATACCACCCAGTCCGCCCAGGGACGGAAGGGTTCGATCACATCGTAAGTAAGTACCGGCCGGTTGTATTCGTCGCGATGGAAAAAGCCGATAAATGGATCCAGACCTGCCCGGATTAATGCACTTTCTATGTGTCCATACAGAATGCCATAGGTGTAGTTGAGCATGGCATTGATCATGTCAGTGGCCGGGTGGCGACTCCTGCCGCTGAACTGAAACCGGTAAGGCAAATGCTTATTGACACAGGTAAAATAAATCCTGGCTACCTGACCTTCCATCGCTCTCAATCGGGGTGCTGCTTCTGTGATCGAATCGTCTTTGGACATTTCCAGCTTCCTGATCAGCTTTTTAATTTGTGCACAGGTATCGTGGATCATTTGTTCATAGGGCTCATCCAGCGAAAGCAGGCACAAGAGCAATTCAGCCTGATTCTTCATTTTTTCCGATAATTGATCAATGACCCATGGTGTAACTCCACTACCCGAAGCAAAGTCTATTTGCTTTTTCCTTATGGTAGAGATGGAGCCAAAACGATTGTTCCAGATTCTCCCAACAGGCTGTCCGTTTCTTTCGGTGATCATTAGATCTATACCATGCTCAAGGCAAGCGTAGATAACGTCAGAACTTAAATATATGCCCTTGGTCAGGTACAGTGTTTTTATTTTCCCAACAGGTACCCGGTTGATCTTATCCTCATTTTTTACAGAGAGCAATCCGTCCTGAATTTTAAGGGACGTGCCATAGGTATTGATAAAAATTCGCATGCTTTGTTTTGGGATTAAAAACATTAAATGTATTTTTAAACATGCAATATTTTTGCACTGTACTATGTAATTTCATTTTTTGATTAAGATTAATAAAAAATATACCCGTAACCGTTGTAAAAGCGTCTATTGAATTAAACTTCAGCCCGGAATTATACGCAAACAGATAAGGATGGGAAACCAAAATGATGAAAAATGTAGGCGTGCAATTTATGAAGACAGCAATGATATTAATGGATTAACAACAATGAACTTTCAGATAAATGGCTCAGAACTTAAAGGCAATGCTTCGCTACCACGTAATCGATCAGTGTTTACGGAGTAAAGAGCGGCAGTATGGAGTCGAGGAATTGAGAGAAGCTGTATGTGTATATTTTTATGAAGAGATGGGCATACGCAAAAAACCCAGCCGGAGAACCATTCTTTACGATATAGAACTTATGAAATCAGGTAAACTGGGTTTTACTGCACCTATAGAGTACGGTAAGGAAAGAAAGTATTATTATACACAACCCCGGTTTTCCATACATCATGTTCCGCTCCAGCAAAATTTGCTCCAGGAGTTTTACGATGCCCTGGCCATGGTCAGGCAGGTAACTCAAAATGAAAGATTGTTTGATATACGGAATGCCATGGACAAGCTGGAAGAATCATTAAATCTGGAAGTCAACCGCCTTACCGAGCCTCGTATTTATCTTGAGCATTCACCCAATGAACCCGGCCAGTTTTGGTTGGATCAAATCTATCAGGCGATTAGGAAAGAGTCGGCCATAACACTTTATTACGAGCCTTTTCAGGACGATGCCCGCCATATTACCATATCCCCTTTTTTTATTAAGGAGTACAATAATCGCTGGTATGTGGTGGGTTGGGATCATCGGGAAGAAAGAATTATCAATCCTGCAATGGATCGCATTACCCGTATGCAAATTTCTTTGCAGCCGTATCAAATAGATCGAAAGATAGATCACAATGAATATTTTAAAAATGTATATGGTATCACCGTTCTGGAAGACTCACCTCCTTGTCGTATTACTTTTGAAGTGAGGCCACTTTTATCAAAATATATACAAACAAAACCCATACATCCTACGCAAATGCTTGTTGAAGCCAAAAGTGATGTAACTGTGTATGCGGTCGATGTGGGGCTCAATTATGAAATTCTCCATCGCTTCCTGTCTTTTGGAGCGGATCTGAAAGTTTTATCTCCTCCTGATGTAGTAGAAAAGATGAAAGATCTCGCAATAAAGACCGCTGAGCGATATAAGGAATGAGTTGTTCTTTGTTATATCTATTAAAAAAATAAACCGGAACAGCTTTCGCTGACCGGTTCATTGCAGCCAGGCGGTTTGTAAAAGGCTTTAATCCACTTTGATCAGCACACAGGGATTTGATGGAGAGGGTTCAGCAGTGCCTGAAAAAGTGACCACCTGACCATTGGTTAGGTATACGTCGCTACTCCAGTCTACAGGGCCACCCTGGGTAAACTGATAATGGATATTACCGGCCGTTGAACAATTGTTGGGTCGACCTACTTTGGATAAATCACCCAAAGAGCTGCCATTGACTTTAATCTCTACCCGATCGACAAAATAAATGTTGAAGAAACGGTCAATATACGTGCTGCTGGTTATGTAAAATGCAGCCCGGCTGTAACTGCATTCATCATCTATGCCCAGATTGAGAGCATGTACATCTTTACAAGTACTGTCGCTGCAACTGTTGCAGAATACGACAATCAGGAAAACACCCGACAGGAAAACGGTTTTTGACATAGCATTTAATGGTTTTAGTGAAGCTGCAAAGTAATGTAGAAGAGTGCAATCCCTTTGCATGCTACTCTATGGTTTTTAAAAAACCTGTTCGATGGGAAAGAAAGTGATGGAAAGGAGAACCTTTCTTCCATTCAGAGGAGGGGTGGAAAATGCTGTATGGTCAAATACAACATTTAATGAAGGCATGCCATCTCCCATATGTATGCATTTTACCCGATTAAAGAATGGGTTCGGACCATTCACCGGGATTGATGGTAAGGCTTTCCTTAGCCCGGGTCACGGCAGTGTACAACCATCTTTGGATTTGTTCAGCATTCATAATTTTAAGGCTTTTTGTCAGATAAAGGTATACATGATCCCATTCTCCACCCTGTGATTTGTGGCAGGTGATGGCATAACCAAATTTTACGCGCAAGGCATTGAGGTATTTATCCCTGTGCATGGCCTGATCGTATTGTTTGGTACTCCTTTTTATGCCTTTATTACGCATGCGGATGTCGAAATCAATCAACATTCGTTTGTGATGAGAGCTATTGAAATTAGCCAGATCATTATGCAGTAAATCATCAAAAAGCCAAATGTCCATATTTTCGTCTTTATCCAGTCGAGCGACATCAGCATGAACATACCGGAAGGAATTATGGATTTCACGGCCTCTGATTTTCTTTACAATTATAAAATCACCGTTATTCAAATCAGCCAGGGTCGTGTTTTGAACTACCTGTAAGAGATCTCCCTCTTTGAGGATAGTACTTCAATTCCTTTTTGATGTCCATATTGAATTTAAAAGCAAACTTGTTAGAATTAACGATGAGAATTTGCTCCTGAAATCGTCCTTGTTTCAATGCTGTTGTATATAATCTGATCATTTCGTTGGTTGAAAGTATTTTATAGGCCGGCGGCAGAGATGGTGGCAATCTGAAATCTTTCACAGGGGAGCGGTTTTCTATAAGATGGCGAAAGTTGGATGCGATTTGAATAATAGGATTGCCCGGTTCCTGAGATTGGCGGTGTATTTCGCGAAGCCAGCCCTCTCTGACTTTTACATCGAATACATTTTCAAGGTATTTTTTACTCAATGCGGCAGAAAATGGTTCACTGGAAACAGGAGGCAACTGGCAATGATCGCCTACCATTATGATTTTGGAATTTTGAAATTGATGCAGCAGGTCATGAAGAACAGCTCCAGAGCCATATTGAGCCGGATTATCATTCTTTTCAGGCAAATGACTAATCATGGATGCCTCATCGACCACAATGACCTGGCCTTGTTTTTCCGATACTCCTTTCGGCATGAATGACAGGAATAGCTGTCCTGAATCCGATTTCCATGCATCTTTGCCACTTTCTTCCACTTCTCGTATGCCTCCGTATGTATATATAGCGGAGTGTACTGTTCGGGCAGCATGGTTGGTTTTCTGGGACAGGATGCTGGCAGCTCTGCCGGTAGTTGCCAACAATTCTACAGTCTTTTCCTTCGCCGTGAGATGTGCAGTCAGGTTTTTTATGAGCGTTGTCTTACCTGTACCAGCATATCCGTGGAGGATAAATATCTTGCTTTGGGTATCGTCTTCAATAAAGTGGATGATCTCTTTTAAAACTTTCTTTTGGTTCTCGGTGAGTTCTATTTGTGTAGGGTTGGGGCTTTCTGATTTTTTCTTTACCTCGTATGTATTGGGTTGATTCGGTATGGTCTTTTGTTGATTGGTAACATAGTAGTGCATAAATCCATGAAAATCCATGGCGTGGCTGACAAGTACCGGAATTTTGGCATTTAATGTAAATACAGGAGTAATACAAGGAACGCCTTTATACTCCAGTACGCGTAGCAGAAAATAAAGAAAAACGGGGTGTCCACCGGAGGCCAATACGGCAACGGGTTCATTTTGAGCCAGCGTTTGATAAAACGACAATGCCATCTGCCGGATATCTGTATACGTACTATCCGGAGGAACGGAGGGTATAGGGATATCAGTGACCTGTCCGTACAGCTCAAGAGCCTTTTCTTTCAGTAATGGATTCCACCCCTTAAATTCTTCATTGGAGATATTCAACAGCATATTTTGAATTCATTTGCTACATAGTCGAAAGATATCAATTTTATCCTTACAGGTTTTAAAAATGTTCAGGATAAATCTATCTCCATATTCGACCAAATTCTATAAGTATTGTCTGGCATTCCGAAGATATACTTTGCAAAAGGAAGGAAATTATTTTGTAGATTTCTTTCTCTGCATTTTACATATTTTATAACGGAGTTTAAAAATACGCTCTGAAACCTGCAAATTCGAAACGCACTGTTTTCAATCCCTCCTTTTCCGTAACAATACGTTGTGTCGTGCTGGCTACTGTAGGTATTCCGGCTTCTTGCAGCATTTCCAGCAGCTGAAAACAAAAGGTCATTTCTCCCATCAGGTGAACCGTGATGACTTGCAAAGATGCTTCCTTTCGAATTTGAATGTAGTACTTTTCTGCCTCAAGTCTGACACGATCCAGGTGCCACTGTGGATCGATGGCAGGAAAAGTTAAATCCTTAATACGGCCAAACTGTTGTTCTGCCGCTTCTCTTTGTTCTGGAGACCATTGTGTACTGGGATGATTGGAAAGGTTGAGGAGCATTATGATCGAATTATTATTTTCCAGGCAATAATAGAATAATTTCATTCTTAAGAAGAGGTAAATGGATTTTCAAAATACCCCAAATAATGCCGTGATCTACTTTATCATATCCATGGATTATCCTGTTTCGGGTTGCTATGATTCGATGCGCATTTTGTAATTCGAATGATGAATTAATTTTATAAAGTTGTTTTGCAGCTTCTCCTATAATGCCAATCTCTCTTTCAACGGCACGCTGTATTAAAAGATCCTTTTCGTAATTATGGAACGAATGGATATCTGAAGTAAATACTTCAATATGTTCTATGGCTTCCAGAATATCTGTTAGATATTTTAATTCTTTTAGGCCCATAAATTCAAGGTTTGTTTTCAAAGATCAATTGTTTTGTTTTATCCATTTCTTGTTTGAAATAGGGATTGCGAACACTGGGCAGAGTGACAAGATCGACGTTTCTTTGACATATTTTTTCAAGTGCCTCTAAGAGATCAAAATAATTATCGGCGTATTCTTCCATGGGCATGGGTGAGAATTCTACCAACAGATCAATATCGCTGCACTCATTGAAATCATCTGAAAACACTGAGCCGAAAGCGTGAAGTGTTTTAACCTTGTGCTTAAGCAATAATGCTTCAATTTCTTTTTCCTTTCCGTGGAATAAGGCTGGATTAGGAGGTTTCATTTTGTTGATTCATTATGTATTCATAAAAGAAAGAAAAATCATCTTTCAGTTTATTAACGAGATTTTGGGGTGATTCGGTCTTTACAAATCCGGCGTGGTTAATGTCATTTCTTTTTGTAGATAAACTTACAAAGCGACCACAAAATTCAGGATTCAACTTTAAAATAATATTACGAACAACAGGTGCATTTTCTTTAGCTCCTGAAGACCACATATGTTCATTATCCAGTATTCCGTTATTAACTATAAAAATAGCCGCTTTAACTTTGTTTTCCCTATCTTTTTCATTGGTATAATCAAATTGAAATTTTTCACACAAATAGGTTATTACACTTTCAAGAAGCATTGTATAACCTTGTTGGATTAGTTTGTGTTCTATGCACCAATTAACAGCCTCAAAACCGTTTTTCCATGATGCTTTCTGAGAAAATTTTTCAGTTTTGGATGTAACTTGTTTAAGAATTGGTTTTAATGGAGGAAAAATATTCTCATTATGCACCTGGTCTATATTACTATTAAGTGTTTCGAAGATTGCACCTTCAAAAAGATCTTTGCCTCTGTTGGTTTGAAGAACATCAGTAACTTTAAGCAGAGACTTTGCAAGTAAGTTTGTTTTTCTGGCAAGTTCAATTTCAACCGTATCTCCTGATGTATTTGCCAATAGAGGTTTAATTTTATCTCTACTTATTTCCGCTAATGCATCAGAGTTACCATATTTTATAAAACCATCCACTGCACTGGTCCAATCCTGTAATTCAGAGAATGCCGTCAAGTCCCATATGGGTGCCAATAATTGTCCATTATTATCATACTTCGCTTCGAATGCCCCGTAGAATATTCCCTTGACCGTGATATTTTTAAGAAGTTTGGCATAACTTATCAGAACCATATTCAACATTGGCAATGTGCGAAATGAGTGTGTTATATCAAAATAAAGCTCATCCCCTTTTTCCAATTGGTTATATACAATTTCAAAAATTTCCCATATTTCATTTTGATTTTTACCATCAGGTATATCTATTTTTTCATGCAAATTTGGAAGGTTAATACTTTTCAGCCTGGAATCCAGACCTTCATGCCATTCAGTTTCGTCGGAACATGATTTTTTATGAAATCCGTCATTCCAGTTTATAAGCGCACCACTTGTTACAAAAAACTTAATAGCCGAAGTAACATGCAGATTGGGCTTTAAGTAAGATAGGGTTGCTTCTTGAACAAATCTAATTTTCTCTGTTGTGTTACTTGTTCCATGGGCTTCGATCGAATAATGAATAGGTGTATAATTTGTAAATCCCAAAAACGATATAAATACTTTTCTAGCCATAACTTCGATATTTTTATAATTTTCACTCTTACTCATACAAGAGTGTGTAATTCAATTTCATCCCCACACCACTTCCAGGTTGGTAACTTGTTTTAACTTTTATATGTCAATGCTTTACGATTAACAGAATCATTCTTTGAGGTTTCTATTCATATCAAATACTCAATCAGTCTTATATAATCTCTCAAATCATGTAAGTCCCAAACCTGGTGGATTCTCAGCACTCTTTTGAGGTCGTTGATTCGTTGGGTTCTGGATTTATTTTCCCACAATGGCGACAAAATGACGACGATGGAATGTGCATGAAGACCCAACACAGTTTGTTGGGATGCGATTTTGTACATAGGGCTGGTGATAAAGGTTGCCGATAGGCGGAATCGCGAATACACTTTGGCTTCTACAATGTACAGTTTGTTATTTTTCACAAACATTACATCAAACTCATTGTCGCTTTCTGTGGCAGTTTCGGATCTGTGGCTTTTGATTTTGACCTTCATGGCTATATCATCGTCCGGGATTTTGAGTATGGCTTTCATTTTTTCATATAGCCATTCCTCAAACCATTCTCCGGAATACCATCTTTTATCCTTTTCGCCATATTCCGGTTTCACCCGGTGCATAATTTCATCTACTTTGGCCGGGTGTCCTTTTGTCAGAACTTTTTCAAATAATCGATGGGCAGTTGTATGGTCTTGTTCCGGCCTGTTATTATGGATGAATGAATATCCATGTGCTGAAAGGTACTGATTCAAATGGATTTGGGGCAGTTGAATCGACTTGTCATTATGAGTAAGAGAGTATGCCTTTTGGTGTCCTATCGGAATGTAGTACACATCGGACTGGGGCAGGGGTTTGAAAAAATCTTTTACCGCCAGTGCCATCATTTTGGTTCCTCCGGTGATGTGTATCAGATATTGAGACGTTTGATTCCAGGATTCTGCTTCCAAGGATTTTATGATGGCATCATAGTGCTCAGGTTCTACCTCTATGGATTTGCATTGTGCTTCTGTCAGTTGACATGTGTTGATGATTATATCCATCTTTTTTTCCCTCTCCATACGGCGGGTACTCATAAAAATATAGGTTTCGACTGTGGTTTTTACCGCCTCAATGAACAATACATTAGGCAGGGTTTGGTCTGACAGAAGGGAGATGAGGGTAGTCATGGTACTGCATTAAAAAGCCTTATCTTTAAGATATTCCGCATAATTATTTTTGATAAAAAAAGAGATGAATCTTCATCGTAAAACTAATTCAATTAAAATGATAAAACCGATTCTTTAATTTACTACCAACTGTGCAAACATTCTTTGTTTTCAATTGAAATACTTTATTAAGTTGCTTTCGCAAAGTTTTGTGCCAATTGTCGAACTTAGCGTGTTCATCATCTTTAAATTAGCAGTTAAGTCCTTTTTTTCTCGGTTTTGTGTGGATTATTCGAGGGTCTAGGAAGTACTGCTTTTTGAGAGTATAATTTTCTTTCTCTCTCAATCTCCATATACCTCGTTTTTTCAAGCCATTTATTTTGTCCATTTATGTCTTCCACCCATTCTAACATAGCATATAGCTCCTTTAATCGCGGGATTTCCCAAAAAGCAACGGTTTGATTCAACTTTGTTTTAACAAGATCTTGAAAATTTGTTTTATATGATGCAGTATTTTCATATGAAATTGCTTCATTGATGTTGCCTTCATTAAAAAGAGATGCATAACGTACCTTTCTGTCAATTCGTTTAAGCTCTACATTTATCTTTATAGATCCAAGACCCAAGGGTTTAGCCATCCCTAGCTTGTGGGCACAATTTTCCGGCAATTCCAGTGCTGTCAAGAGACATCCCAACTCGATCTCAGTCAAGTTTTCGAATCTCACTCTTCCTGTAAAAGCTACATCCGGCTTAATTGGACAAATAGGAGCAGGATGAGAATCTGTTTTATCATTTCTCTCTTTCCATGAATAATTTGATTCATCATGAGGTGTTTGTCGATGCCAGTACATTTTATGGCCTCGAATATTAGAATTAGAATTCCAATCTTGCGCTTTACCTTGATTATTAGGTTCTAAATACAATTGATAGGAAGTAGGCTTTGGTGAAGCCAAAATCTTTGGCTGAATGTCTATTCCAAGATAAACATTGTCATTTGGCTCGGTCAAGAATGCATCTTCAAAGAAAACACGAGTGGCAAATTCTGTATTACCGAAAATAGAAGTTGCAAAATCAATAATACTTTCATTTTTTTTGTTGTCCACAATTGCATCTGGTATATGATCATGTATTTTTTTTCCATAAGGCATTCTTCCTAATTTGCAATGACTAATTGATTCAAGATTTCCATTAGTATCTAAAGTGTAAAATATAGGCATACCTATTTCTTTAGGTATTATTATACCTTTCACGCTTTCAGATTTAGAACATTCAAATACGTTTGGAACCTTTCCGCTTCTAGTTATATCTTCATCTTGGTAGCTTTTTTTAAGACTAATAGGAACTTTAATTTTATTACCCTTTATTTTATAAATTTGCCAAACTTTAATATTATTTCTTCCAAAAGATCCGGTAGTAAATTCACAATAACTTTCATGTGTATTAAAAGTGTAATTAAATTCATTCTCACTTATTTTATCCAGTTGTTTTGCAGTTCCTGGCATGATAAAATACCTACCTTGTTCAAAATGCAAAAAACCAGCTCTCGATTCTCCCTCATTGTGAACACGTCTTTTAAAGAGGGTCGAATCGGTAACGTAGTACATCTTTCCGAAAGAAACAATTTCCACAATTTCTCTGATCATACCTCTCAATGAACTCCCAGGTATTATGGGTTGATCATTTACCCTTAAAAAATTATTATCGTTACCTCTTATGAAAAGGGGTGTCTTTGTCTCGATTGAAAGTTCAATATATCCAGATAAACAATCTTTCCTATACACATGGTGTTCTGTAAAAGATTCTTGATTTATAATCGAATCATTTAGAGGTACAAAATTGTAAGGAGCAAAGCTTTCGGAAGTTTGGTACCTTTCCTTAAAGCTGCTTTGTTGCTTATGTTGTGGCATTCCTTTGTGATACATGTTTTTTCTTTCATTATGTATTAAATCAGAGAAAATTTTCTCATATTTTTTCCCTCGGTGTAAAATAAATTTTACTGGACCTCCTGAATTATCAAATTCAACTTCTTGGCCATTTAGATCCTCTGTTAAACCAAAGTTCCCATATACAGGAGTTGTTTTTTCACCCTGTATTTTCCAATTGTTTTTTTCTTTTACTAACTTGCCCTTTTTCATTTTTACCCAATTTTGAATTCTATAAATCTAAAATCCGTTAATGCAGTTTGACCATTAACTAATCCTATATATTGCCTTGTGATTAAAAAAATTGCCCCCTCTGAATGTTTTGAATTTTTTTGCCAGATTGTTGCAAAATCACCTCTTAGCACTTGCTGGGATACAATATATTCTTGTCCAGTGCCCTCTTTATCGGAGCGAATTCTGCCTTGAATTCCTTTTGCAGTATTCCATAAATGCACCTCCTGGTCATAATTAAACACTCTTACTTTAACAAAGGACTTTGCAATATCAATGTTTGGTTCTTTTCGTAACCATCGTGTTTTTGATTGGGATACTTCCAAAGGATAGACCCCATTATGTAACCAAAGTACTCCAAGTCCATTTTGAATTGTATTATTTGCCATAAACCATAATTCATTGAAATCTTCGCCAATTATAGGTTTCACTTTTGAAGAAACATTATGAATTTCATATATTGGTTTTATCATATCATAACTTGATTTAGAGTTTGAACAAATTTTTCTAATAATTCTGCATCTTGCGTTGATAATTTATTATTCATGCTCCACTTTATTTCATGTTCTCCATACTTGATTTCCGCATTTATACCATGTAAAGTTCCCCTGCCAATATTTTTTTCTCCACCTATAGCCAGATCACCTGTCCATAAATCCTTAAGTATAAGTAATAATAAACCAGCTTCTTCGTCATTATAATTTTTAATTTCAAAACGAACTTGAAAGTCACCATTCCCATTTCTCCACACCGCCTCACTGCTAAACAGTGCATTGTCTGCCGCACTTCCTATAAATCGATTAATTTTTATTCGAGGTTGTTCTTGTGCGATCACTGCATCAGTCAAAATGGTTTCATCGATTATAAGCTTGCCTCTAATCGCTCTTCCTTGATTGTCCTTTGATTCATCTACCCATCCGAAAAGGTTTTTAATTAAATTATCTGCTTCTGGATGTTCAATAGTATTAAGGATTTTATGGGCTCTATGTCGAATTGCCCCGCGAATTGATTTCCCACTTAAAACAAATTCACCATTGGATTTTAGTTGTGATTTATCAGGTTGCTGAGCATCGATTCCATAAGTCGCAGTTAACAATGAAGACTTTAATTGAAAAGTAGATGTCAGAACAAAACTATCTTTTAATATAGTTGAATGCAGATTATCAAACCTAAAAACTTCTTTTCCTGTATTTTCAGAAATTTCTTGCCCAACAATGTAGTCGAACCATGCAAATTGATGAGTTTCATTTGAAAAATCAAATTTCCTGCATTGTAGATCACGTTCACATTTAAATAGTCCAAATCCCGTGTTAGTCAAAGCACCAAGTCTAATACCATGTTTTAAATGTGAAGCAATAATTTTTAAATGCTCTTCTATATTAGATGTAAATTGAGTAAATGATTGTCTCACAGTGACTTCCAACCTGAAAAAAAATGGGTGGCCTGGTTCAGTAATTTCGTAGTCATATTTACTCCCTGCTTCGGCAGTGCCTGTGGAATAATTTATTTTTACTCCATCTCTGATGCTGATACTATGCTTATGTCCTGTCAATAATTCAAGGTTATCAACTATAATGTGGCTTTGGATAGGGCTATGTTTTCCGTGGGGAGAGATATCTTTCTTGTCTGTTCCCCATAAATAAATGAATGAATCATCCTTTTTCGAACTTAAACGTTTCAATACTCCAGCCAATGAAGACCCAGGCACATAGGGGTTTCCATCAGGTTTTTTGATAACTTCTGCATCGGCAGTCTCTCCGGCTCCACTGGCAACCAAGAATGGTGACTTACTTAACAGAACAGCATGTAAAATATATTTGCACACTATTTTATCCTCTGCCATGTTAGTTAAATTTTCTTAGTGTTAGAAAATATGTTTTCCAGAATACATGGTAGTATTCGATATTCCCTTCAAAAAAGTCTTTATCATCCAAAATAAACTTTTTGTTATACAAATCTTCGTGAAGTTTTATCTTTTTCAAAGCATCATAAATGGGTTTCGCCTTCTTGTGATTTTCATTCTTTTTTCTTGATTCCGAAATCCAGTCATTTACATAATTTGTCGCTTCTTCTAGAGACTTCTTGGAACATGCTTTTCCGAAAAGTGCTACCATTCTTCCAATCTGATGATTATTAAGCCTTCCTTTGTCATTATTAGCTTTTTCGATGGCTAATTTCTTTAGCACTGATAGTTGTTTATTTTTATCAGAGTATTCTTTGATTCCCCTTAATAAAGAGTGAGTAAGGATTTTTTCTACTTTGCTAGAATCAGGCACTTCTGATAAGTTTTTATCTTCTTCCTTTATAAAAAAGTTGCTTATTTCAGTTGGGAATAATTGAACTTTACCATATCCAACATAATTCATTTCACCTATATATTTTGGAATCTCAATACCATCTCTCTCAACAATGATTTCAAAAATAGACCCTTCTTTAAATAAAGCACCTTTATCGGTTTTTGAAAACCATTTGCTATTGAATTGTTCCAAGTTAGCAAATTCGGCTGCAACATTGCTCGTTAACTTAACCCCATCAGGTAAGTAACTTTTCAATGATTCTATTGAAGGCGAAAAAATACCATTTTCGTCAAGTAGTGCTAAGGGTGCTAGACAATGCAAATAATAGCTTCCTGTCAAGAGAGAGTTCGGTAAATTATCTTCTGATGGGGTTATTTTAACTTGAGCTAATCCATATTGCGCGCTCTTACTTTTTCCAAGTTGTATTTCAAAATATGAGCCCAAAACAGCTATAAGCTTTTGTAAGGCTCCCGGATCACCTGATATAGTACCGATAAACTCTTGATTTTCAGCAATAGCGTCATAATAAAAGATTGCACCATCTTCAGTAGTACTTCTTCCGGCGATTCTATCTTTTCGGGATGTATGAAAATGGCTTACAACATCTGGAGAGTCTTCACTTATAATTCCACTATCTTTATTAATGTGCCCCCATTTTCTCAGGGGTTTGGTTATTCGTTTATCTGAAATTTCCTTTTTGAATACATCTAGTAACTCTTTTTCATCATCTTTGACCTTATGTATATTGAGGGGTAATGGATTAGTTTCTTTATAGCTTAAATAAGGAAAAACAATCTTCCCGCTCAGAAAAATATCATAAAAAATCGGGTCTTCGTCTAAAACAGCACTGTTTTTTTTGGTTGCCTTCATATAGGCACCGATCAAAGCACCTCTAAATGCATTCCCACTGATTACCCGTTCAGTAGCAACTTTATTCTGGTCTCCTCCTAAAGTAGAGAGTACCAGAGGTTGTAATACCTGTAATTTAACTTCATAAGTATTCACATTATTTAGATGGCTTTTGTTCTTATCAACAAAAAATTCTTTAGAAGAGAAGCCATTAAAAGTAACTTTGACCTTCCCAAATCCTCTGTTTCGCCGTGTGCCCATGTATCTTAAGTTTTTGCAGGCTAATTTAATCAGAGCTACTTCCATTTCTTCTAGAAATAAACTGGAAGAAATGGCTGCAGAAAAGGTATAATTTGGATTGAGTACGCGATAATTCCTCAAGCTTTTATCTTGCGCTATTCCATCTTCATTTATTGTGGTCTGAGATAATTCTGAAGTAAATACTTCTTTTACTACTTCTTTGTCAACAATGGATGAAAAGAGATCTATTTCCATTAAAATTTTTTCCCAATCATTCAAATAAGCGTTTCCAATTGATAAACATCCACCTTTTACATATGTATTTCCCTCATTGCCAAAAAGCTTTTCGATAATGCTTTCAGAATTAGGATTATCTTGAATTTCAAATACCTCAATTAGCGACTCTCTGAGTAAGCCTTTAATCCTACGTGCAGGTATATATGGAAATCCTGTTGTATGAAATACAATGTCATTATCAATTAATGCGCTCCTTTCGCCTGATGATGGAAGAACATGTGATAGAGTGGTTATAGAAATCATAGCTTACTTATTATAATAGTTGGGTTGGTAGAAAATCATTTAATTCAATAATATCATAGTAGGGAGTTCTTTTCGAATTTGACCAAAGTTTTCCTTCCGGATGTCCTTCGAATTTAGGTAGATCTAGTATATTTTTTCTAGCTTGAAGAGTAGCTAAAAAATATTCTTGTTCAGGTATACTTAGCTTCAAGACACTTCTAAGTTCTTTGAGCTTAGAAGATGGCCAGGTTTGTTTCACAGTCCTAATTGATTCTTTAAGTTGAGATATTGAAGGAATTCCTTTAGAAATGAAATAAGGTCCATTTATTAATTGGCCATTATTACACATAAATTGGTTTTGAATTATTTTATTATACTCATCATCTACAAATCCACCACCTGTTATTAAATAATGGAGAGTTGCTGCATCTGATGTATGTTTGGGTGATTTTGCTAGCTTTTTAGCTTCATGGGTAAGTGCCTCCGATAAAGCATAAGCTCTAAAGAATGGATATTTTGTTTTGACAATTGCTACTCCTCCACAGGCACTCAGTTCTTCTCCTCCAAACTCCTTTTCAGCAAACTTTTTAATAAGAAATTCTGCCAAATGAATACCCAATTTGCCATCAGTTATAAATGTAAAATCATCACCACCAGAGATTATGGGTCGGAAAGGCAAGATTAGATTCCCTTCTTTATCTGATTTAGTTTGAATTACCTGATCCAAGACTATACGTTTAACTTCTTCGATCAATTCCATAAGGAGCTGTTCAGAAATGCACTTAACTTCAGCGGATAACTTACGAAGTGATGGCAGGTCAGTACAACTAATGAATTTTTTACCCATATTATTTCCATCCACATGAACTATTGCTATATAACTCTTTTCGTCGTCTTGTGATAAATCTTCTAAGTTCTGCGGAAAATTGTAAATCGTGTCTTTAATTAAATCGTTGAAACGTTTCTGTGATCTTTCAAAAGCATCAATTTTTGCTTTAGCTGATCCCGAGATATAATCGTTTAACTTCTCCTCGTGAAATTCTTGTGTTTCACTGCTTATTACACAATCTTTCGCGAGTCCAGATTTTAAAACCTGGGTTTGTATATGAAATGATTGTTTATTCTTAGCCAATATTTGACTTATCCTATTCCTACTCAATTTAAATTCGTCGAGAGAAAATTGCTCATCAACACCAAAACTTACTTTCAATCCGGGATATGTTACCAACAGTTTTTTACTGTACAGCTCAATAAATTTTCGAGCAGTAAAATTTTCTTTGAAAAGGATTAGTGCGTTTCCACCACCAATATAAGCGATTTCTACTGTTGAATTGTCATTTTTTATTTCTATTTGCTGAGGTTGTTTTCTCCATTTATATAAATCAATCTCTTGAGAAGTTGAATGTTTTAATACTTCTGATAAGAGTTGGCCATATATTTCATATTCGATAATGTGAGATGCCCCAACATTCACCTTCAATTTATTGCTACTGAAAATGTATTCCTGAATTGAAGCGATATCAATAATTACTGCTGTGTATTTATTCATTTTCCAATATTTCTAAATTCCAAAATGCTTAAACTGCAATGCTTAACTTTAAATTTTTAACGTGCTTCTCACCTCCACTTTACGATGCATAGCATATACTTCTTCTACTTCGCCAACCTCACTTTGTTTCAATGCGCATTTATTCAAGCCATATTTTTATTTCTTTTTCATTATAGCCATTTGGTTTTTCTTTTTCCACCATCACCCACCGCAATTCCCACAAGCTCTTCCTTCGTTCATTTCGGCGCAATGTCCTTTTTTGGTATTGGCAAACTGGGAGCAATTTTGGTTGTGCCGTACTCCGGAGCCCGTATTCAACCAAAACAGGCAATTGTCGTCCACCACATGCAGGGAAGGAACCGGTGTTGCTTCGCTGCTTAAAATTCCTCCAAAATCTTCGGGATAAAACCATACGGTAATCTTGTCAGAAAGGCCGGCGTAATCCAGTGCACTTTGGAGCATCAGTCCGTACCGGCGATCCTCTATGGTGCGCATGACCAGCACTATGCCGGGCTTCTTATTTAATTGTAGGGCATACCAAAGACTCTGACCTATGGACTGCTTCCATAAATGGGCATATTCCACTTCAATGGCATAAGTCTCATTCACCACGTCAGCCCGACCTCCCTCCATGCGGACTTCCGTATCTCCTCCCATGATCCTGGCCACCTCACTCACATACCATGCGTCTCCCTGCCCGGATATGTTTGGGGATGTCCAAAGAAAAGCGATCAGCAGAAGAAGGGTGGTCATCAATTGCCGCCCTCTGTGATGTTTTTGCTTTATTTCCTGTCCGTCTCCCAACTTTTTTACGATGCCAAAGCCTACGCTCACTCCTTTGCCAAGACCTATATAATTGGGTATGGAAACATTGCTGGTAAAGTTTAGCGAAAAGGTCAGATGAAATACCCCTTTATATTCAATGTATTTCTCTCCCTTGATTTCTGTGATTTGCACTTTCAGCGGTTCCGACATTGGTGCTTCCATCGCTTCCATAAAGAGGGTCACATGCCGGGTCAGCATGTCCTCCAAAAACTGCATTTTTTCCGCCAGCGACGTCATAGATTGATATAGTCGGAAATTATCCTGATTGAGTGCCATCCAGTTATGGATATTATACCGGAAATGCTGATTCCAGGTTTGTATGACCTCGTATTTAAGCCGCACATCTTCAATGTGGTAGGTTTGGATTTCTTCTCCTATTCTGAAATCAAAGTTGCGTTCGCGTAGCAGGTAATGTATGTCGTCGGTGGCTTCGTTCAGACACACCATGCTCGCCTTGCGGTCTTTGACTTTGTACTGGATTAATGGATAGCGGTAAAGAAAGGTCTTATCATCAATATGATTGTGAAAAAGACTGGATTCCCGGCTCGTTTTTTCAATCACCGCTGCCCTGAATTTTGGAATATCATAGGCATGAATATTCCGGTCAAACACAATATGTAAGTATCTTGTTCTGGTCATTACATGATTATCAATTCCAAATCCCGGTTTAAGTAAATCAAAATTTTTTACATCATCAAACTTTTGAAACATTTTTTTATCCAAATTTTCTGCTTTTCATGCTTTTTGGAAAGTTGCAAATGTAAATAGCAAGGGTGCAATCATTTTGCACAGTCGATTTTTGAGGTTGAGGTAAAGGTTAAGGTCTGCCTGCCGTGACCTCGGCGCAGACAGGTTTACGCCTTCGGCAGGATAAGGATAGGGAGGTGAGGGAGTGAGGAGGTGAGGAGGTGAGGAGGTGAGGAGGTGAGATGTCATTTGCTTCGCGTCATTTGGCTGCGCATCATTTGCTTCGCGTCATTTCGCTTCGCTGTCATTTATTGTCATTTGCGCTACGCGCGTAATTTTTTTATGAGGGTACAGTTTACCTATTGTCTGCTCTGTCCACTACTGCTTGCCAAAAGCTAACTGCTAAAGGCTAAAAAGCATTTTTTGCTACGAGCTAAATTGAGGTTGAGGCTAGGGTTTTCGCCTTCGGCAGGTCGAAAGAACGGTGAACAGTGAGCTGTGAGCGGTAAACGGTCAGAAGGTCTGAAAGTCAGAAAAGAATGTGAGGAAGTGAGGATGCCATATGCTTCGCGTCATTTGCGCTTTGTGCGTTCTGCCAAAAGTTAACTGCTAAAGGCTAAAAGCTTTTTTTTGCTACGAGCTACCAACTACGAGCTACGAGCTAAAATGAGGCTAAGGTTTTCGCCTTCGGCAGGTCGAAAGAACGGTGAACAGTGAACAGTGAGCTGTGAACGGTAAACGGTCAGAAGGTCTGAAAGTCTGAAAGTCTAAAGTCTGAAAGTCAGAAGAGAATGTGAGGAAGTGAGGATGCCATTTGCTTCGCGTCATTTGGCTGCGCCGTCATTTATTGTCATTTGCGCTACGCGCGTTCTGCCAAAAGCTAACTGCTAAAGGCTAAAAGCATTTTTTGCTACGAGCTAAAATTAGGTTGAGGTTAAGGTTGAGGTTAAAAACCTATCCCTAAAAGTTATTCCAATGAAGGGTCTATCTGCACTCCCCTTTGATTCGAAAGAATAGTAAAATACTCTTTTTGTAAAACCAAAATATCAATAAGCACTCTTTTCATAAGAACACATATATAGAATGTTCGCTTATTGAAAGAGCATTTTCAATAAGCATTTTTTGAATAATATATTAAACATCACACTCAGTATCTGAAAAACTTCACTAATAAAGTCTATTCGGTAAGCTACAACATCCCTTTTTTGCGAATATTACGGCGATGAATGGGTCTCGTACATGCAATTGAATTGCTTTGCAATTTTTGCAAGCTTTTTGTCCGTAATCAGAAATTTGGCAATCTGTGTTAACACGGTTTTCAGATACAAAGCATCATAATAACTAAAGACATATCTCTATATTTCCTGATCCATTTTATAGCCAGATCGCTATTAAACAATCCCTCTTTGCCTGTTTTGTCCAACATTTTTTGCAAGGTTTTATTTTTAAGGATGATTCGTTCACTTAAAGACACTTCTATTCCTTTTTCTAATTGTACGATGGCCTCCTGGGTCAGACTTCGTCCTGAACTTTTTGCCAATAGGATTAATTGTTCATAAAGTTTTTTCGGAAGATTTCTAATATGCAGTGTTGGCATTATGTATACATTTAACTATAAAACAAACCATTCTCTCCTCAGTTTATCATTGCTTTTATTTAATCATTGTCATTCCATCTATTATCCTTTTCGTCTTATTCAGGTGTCATTCACTGTATAATTTCATCATCGTTGGCAAGGGTATAAATTCTTTTTCCCAGGTAAATAAATCGATATCCTCACTAAGTCTGTGCCCCAAATAAACAGCCAGTGCAGATCCTCCTACAAAGGTGAAATTTTGAAATAAGGGCATCGCAGCTAAATGAAGTAATACCTGCTTTGTATCAGGAAGTAAGTTGTCTAAGCCGTTCATACCGACTATATTTTTTTTGAAGGGGTAGAATAAATGATTCCGGGTCTTCTATGTCGAAAAAAATAGCTGCAAGGTAAAAGTTATGCGGATAGATACGTTCATCCGGCAACATCTGTTCTATCCATACTTTTTTAATGTTATCAGCCGAAAACAAATCAAAAGTCATTTGTATTTCTTCTACATCTCCCCAACGAAGAGCCGCTTCAATGAGGACAGTATCCGGCATAATTGGAGCATCGTCATAATTCCAAAAAGCTCTCAATTCCTTTAAACGGTGGTATAATATTTCTTTTTTAGTCATAACATAAGGGCATATTGTGCAAACAACGACTCAGGTTAAAAATAATGATTTACAAGGGTTTATGTACTATTTTTTTACAAGTATTCCAATAGAAAAATATGGCGAATTTTGATGGTCAAGTTTCCTGCTTCATTGAGACATATATTTGAAATGATCATTTCGGAAAAAAAGTGAATTAATTTTAATTTGTGGTATATACACTCTGTGATTACTTCAATTAAGCTTTTAGGATGGAGTTGAGAATTATTTTTCATCCATGCGTCTGGTTTTAGTTATTCAAACTAATGAAATTTTCTACATTTTGGTATACACCCAATAGAAAATAGGTTATTTTGCAAGACGAAAGTTTGTTAAAATACTAAAACACTGAATATGAAATCTCTCCTTATATTCATTTGTTGCCTGGCTCACCAATTCCTATTTTCACAGCAAACCGCTTCAGGGATTATTCTTGACAAAGGTGATAATGTGCCTATGATTGGTGTAAGTATTAGTGTAAAAGGGTTCGGACATATTGGCACTATCTCTGATATTGAAGGTTCCTTTTCGCTGTCCCTTCCAGAAAATGCAACTGCTCTGATTTTTTCCTACATAGGTTATCAATCGAGAGAATTGCCCATTGAGGAGTGTCAAAATGCAACAATCTATTTATCACCTTCTGCTACGGTATTGAACGAGGTAATCGTAGTTGGCTACGGTACACAGGTACGTTCCGAAATGACGGGCAATGTATCCAGAATCAAAAATGAAGACATTGAAAGCACGCCCGTCAACAGCCTCGAATCGCTCATGCAGGGTCGGGCAGCAGGTGTGTTCGTTACCAATGAAAGCGGCAAAGTAGGTTATAACATTGATGTGCGCATCAGGGGCACAGCGTCCATCAATGCCAGCGTTCAGCCCTTGTACGTGGTGGACGGAATGGTCATCAATTCTCGGGACCAGGTCAGTTTAAACAACGCACGGTTGAACCCCATGGCAGACCTCAATTTCAACGACATCGAATCCATTGACATTTTAAAAGATGCCTCTGCGGCGGCCATTTATGGGTCCAGGGCATCGAACGGGGTGGTCATCATCACGACCAAAAAAGGCAAAGCACAAACAACACGGGTGGAACTGGACATGAACACCGGGTGGAGCAGGCCTACCATCAAACGGAAATGGCTCAATGCGACCCAATATCTCGAACTCTGGGATGAGGCATTTGCCAATGTGGCCAATGAAAACGGATTGGTCTTTGGTCGTTCTGCAGAGAAATGGAAGGACGACAATCTCGAAGGCTGGCGGGACGACAACGACACCAACTGGGAAAACCTGATGTACAACCCCGACGCCGGGCAAAAGCAGGTGCAACTCAGCGTGTCGGGCGGCAACGACAAAACGAAATTTTACCTCTCTGGTGGCTACAGTGACCAGACGCCCATCATCATTTTAAATGACTTTCAACGCCTGAGCGGCCGTATGAACCTCTCACACCAGGTCAATGACCATCTGGACTTAGGCATGAACATGAGCCTGTCGCGGACGATGTTGCAAGAAGTGCCCATTGACATTGATTTTGCCTCACCAGGGCAGTTGATTGCCCAAAGTCCCGTGCAGCCATTGTACGACCCCAACAATCCGAATGAAATTTTTACAAACACAATTTACTTCCACGCCCTGTCATATATAGACAATGTGGATTTTGAAACAATTAATTTGCGAACGCTGGGCAATGTCTTCCTGAACTGGCGACCCATCCAAAACCTGACATTGCACACCGACTTCGGGCTGGACAATTTCCACCACGACTCCGAGCGGTTTTTCAATTCCAAAGTGGAAGGCAATACAGGCGAACCGAATGGCCTTAAGTTCTCAGGGGTCAGTGATGTGGTGCATTATTCCACCAATACTTACGCCACCTATGGCTTGCAAGGAAATAGACAAAAATTGGAGGCAACATTGGGCATGAGCTATGAGGAACACCACGAGGAAAGATTATTCTTAGGCGGTCGGAATTTTCCCAATGATGATTTTCAAAACCTTTCGAGTGCGGGTGAAATATTTGGGTGGACTGAAGACAAAACGGATTTCAGCGTACTCTCCTATTTTGGTCGCCTGCATTATAACCTGGACAGAAAATATCTCTTGTCCCTTTCTTCGCGGATAGATGGCGATTCCCGTTTTGGCAAGGACAGCCGATATGGTTTTTTTCCGGCGGCCTCGGTTGGCTGGGTGGTTTCAGAAGAGCCATTTTTCAATAAAAATAAAAACATCAGTTACCTCAAACTGCGGGGAAGTTGGGGACTGACAGGCAATACACCCTCCGCCCATTTCGCTTCCCTCGGCCTGTTTGAAGGTTCTCGTTATGGTAACAACACGGGTATAGTGCAAACACAAATCCCGAACCCCGACCTGAAATGGGAAAAGACCACCCAGGTGAATGTGGGGGTAGATTTCGGGCTCCTCGACGATCGCATTTCCGGCCAAATTGATTATTATGTGAAAAACACGGACGACCTGCTCCTGCGGGTCAATATCCCTGCTACGACGGGCTTTGCCACCCAATTAAGAAACTTGGGCAAAATGAAAAACGAAGGTGTGGAACTGGTTCTCAACTCCCACAACCTGACGGGTGCTTTTAAATGGAAAACGGATCTGAATTTTTCGACAAACACCAACACCGTCACCGATTTACAAGGCCAGGCCATTGACATTGACCTGTTGAGCATAAGCATCAGCCGGGTGATGGAAGGCCACGCAGTCGGCGTATTTTTCGCACCCGAATTTGCGGGCGTAGACCAGGCCACTGGCGATGCTCTATATTACCTGAACACCAAACTTGAAAACGGGCAGTTAGATCGTGGAACAACTAACGACCTCAGTAAAGCCCAGGGAGTGGTCGTCGGTGACCCCAATCCTGATTTCATCTATGGCATCGGAAATACTTTTTCTTGGAAAGGGTTGGAACTACGGGTGTTGTTTCAGGGTGTGTATGGTAATGAGGGTTACAATGCTATGGGTCGGTTTCAGATGGATGGTTTCGGTTGGTTCGACAACCAGGACATCCGCATGCTCGACCGATGGCAGCAACCTGGAGACCAAACGAACATTCCACAGTTGCGCTTCCTGGAACCCTCTTTCAACTCATCACGCTTCATCGAGGATGCTTCTTACCTGAGGTTGAAAAACCTAAGCTTGAGCTATCAATTGCCAACCCAATGGGTGGATAAATTGGGTCTTCGACAAATGGCTTTCTATTTCACCGGCCAAAACCTGATGACGTTCACCAATTATAAAAGCGGTGATCCCGAAGTGAATTCCGATGTCAACGATTTGCTGGCAAATGGGGATCTCATTTCCGGCACGAATGCCTTTACGCCGCCGCAGGCGAAGACGTTTGTGTTTGGTGTCAAAGCAGGATTTTAATCACAACCAAAGCCACAATTCTCTTTTATGAAAAATTTAGCTTTTCTCCTAACCCTCCTCCTCACCTCTGCCTGCAACGATAGCCTCAACATCGAGCCGCAACAGGCCATTTCTACCAACGTTGCTTTATCTGATACACTAGGTGTTAAAACGGCGCTCATAGGTACATATGACCTCTTGTCAAATTTGCCAACTTTCTCCGGGGACGTTATTTTAAATTCAGAACTCTTTGCCGATACGGAAAACCTTTTCTGGACTTCCTTCTCATTGGAGCTAAACCAAATCCTTGACAAAAGCATATTCACGAACAATCTCCCGGTACAAAATTTATGGATTCATTCCTATCAAACAATCAACCAGGCCAATACCATACTGGTTGCGGTGGAAGTGCTTGACGAAGCCGACCAGCAGATGGTAGAAGCGGAGTTGCGGTTCCTCCGGGGGTTGGTCTATTTTGACCTTGTCAACTTTTTTGCTCAGCCGTGGACGTTTGGCGATCCTGAAACAAATTTAGGGGTGCCAATCATCAGCACGCCCGCGGAAGAAACCCTGAAAAACCCCGAAGTGCCCCGTAATACAGTGGCCAAAGTGTATCAGTTTTTAATCGACGATCTGCTGTTTGCGGTAGCAAACCTTCCAAAGCAAAATGGAGAGTTTGCCAATACTTATGCAGCCAGCGCATTGTTGTCAAGGGTTTATTTGATGCAGGAAAAATTTGACCTCGCTGCCGCCGAAGCCGACCGTGTCATCACCTCCGGCCAATATGAACTGCTGACTGATTTAGAAAAGGTTTTTAATCAATCGAGCAACAGTGAAGAAGACATATTCGCTATTCAGATCACACCGCAGGATGGTGTAAATAGGGTCAGCCATTATTATTCTGGTCGACTGGAAGGCGGTGGCGGCTTCATTGGTATCACGAACACACATATGACAAAATACGAAACAGGAGACCTGCGGGCTAAGCTGTTTTATTTCGACCAACAAAGCGGCACCCGCCGCACCGGCAAATGGCGATTTAACTCAACCAACGATGGTAACGTCACGACCTTGCGTTTGGCTGAAATGTACCTCACTCGTGCAGAGGGTCGCTTCCGAACTGGTGATGAAATGGGTGCACTTCAAGACATTAATACCATCCGCAACCGGGCGGGGTTGCCTGGGCTTTCTCTTTCTGACATGGATTTGGAGACGATTTTAAACGAACGCTTCCTCGAACTGGTCTTTGAGGGTCACCAGTTTCGGGACACCAAGCGCAACCGCAAATCCTTTGGCGATATTGCCTTTGATGACCCTAGAATGGTATATCCCATCCCTCAACGTGAGATGAATGTGAATGGGGCTTTGGTGCAGAATGAAGGGTATTAGCATTATGAAGTCAATTCAAATACTCCTCATGGCCCAAACAACCCAGTCTTGGAAAGAAATAAAAAGCAAACTGCTCTTTTCCTTTAAAATTGAGCTTATGAATACGCCGATTAAAAATTTTGCTCCTTTTTTATTGCTGTTATGCATTATAGTAGCCTGTACCCAACAACCCCAACAGGTAGTTGAAAAAAAAGACTCCCCCACCCGAACCGCAGCGTTTTTCCATGGTGAAAAACCAGCACCCATCAAAGCCAGGTACGTCGACCCCGACAGCATCACGCCGCCAGAGGTCGTGCCGCTGAATGGCCAACCGAAAAGAGTACCTGCCCATCCCAATGTACATCCTGCAGGGCAGCCCGAAGTGAACCAGGTACCTGATAACCTGCGAACCTTTACCCTGGGAAAGGACGGTGTTCCACTTCCAAAAACCGTGCCCGCCAAAGGAAAAGTAGTTCCCGCCAAACACGTTAGACCCATCCCTGCTAAAGACTTCCGCACGAAGGATGCAGCGATATACGACATCCAGTATTTGTCGGATGAACAAGGGCTGAAGTCTTCCTCCATTGTATCCATTTTGGAAGACAGCCGGGGGCATATCTGGTTTGGCACAACGGACGATGCTGCTGCTGCACTCCGCTATGACGGAGAGCGTATTTTTGAATATACCACTGAAGAAGGGTTGGTGATAAGTGAAGGAGTCGCCTCTATGTTGGAGGACAGCAAGGGCAACATATGGTTTGGCGGAAGAGGCGGTGTCTGCTATTACGATGGGCACAATTTTGTGCAGTTCGTCCAGGAAGAAGTGAATCATACCCCACACTGGGGGTATTTCATGGAGGACCGCAAAGGCAATATTTGGTTTTTCAATGATAACCTGGTCCGGTATGATGGCGAAAATTTTACCATTTATGAAACTGAATATATCCTTGCCAATGACGGCATAAAACAAGAAAGTAATTTTTCAAATAGGGCAATAAAGGAAATCATGGAAGACAGCCGTGGTCATATATGGATAGCCACCAGTGGCAATGGGGTCTTGCGTTTCGATGGGCAACACTTCATCCAACTTACCAGGGAAGATGGACTGGTGGACAATCATATCAGCAATTTACTGGAAGACGGGCAGGGAAATATCTGGATAGGTAGCGGGGTGGTGGGTACCATCGGTAAAGGGGTGAGCCGCTTTACGCCAGATACGTCCAAACCTCATATCATTAGCGGTACCACGGCCAACTTCGACCGTTCGCATGGACTCAGCGGCAACCGCATCCAGGAAATATTAAAGGATGACGTTGGCAATATATGGTTTGCCACTTACGACGGCGGCATCTGTCAATTCGATGGTAAAATTTTCACTCATTTCACCAAAGAGGAAGGGATGAGTTTTGACGCTGTATTAGGCATGATAAAAGACAGCCAGGGCAATCTTTGGGCAGGCACCAATGGCGGTGGCATCAGCAAGTTCAATCCCAATGGCTTCCGGCATTTTTCCCAAAAACATGGTCTCGGACAAGGCGGTATAGGCGTCGGCCTCGAAGACCGGAAGGGCAATATCTGGATTTCCAATTTTTACAACGGTGTGCATAAATATGACGGCCAGCAGTTTACCAATTTTACCATTGAAAACGGCTTGCTGCAAAATTTTGTGAGTAATTTCATGGAAGACCGGGACGGTAATATCTGGATAGTGTATAGGGACAAAGGGGCCAGCAAATTTGATGGTAAATACTTCACCCATTACAAAACAAAGAGTTTAGAATTTTACTGGGATATCCATGAAGATGCACAAGGCATGATTTGGTTCGCTAGTGGTTGGCAAGGAGGCGTCAGCCGCCTGGACCCGGCCACAGGGAATGTTACTAATTATAAGGGCGCTAAAAAAGAATGTATTGGCTGTGGAAGATTCCTCGAGGACAGCCAGGGAGACCTGTGGTTTGTTGGAAGTAACCATGTGGCCAAATTGGACAAGGAGCAGGAACGGATCGAATTTGTCTGCCAGGTGGATACTGTTGTTACTGATTGGGTGGATTTTATGATAGAAGACATGGAGGGCAATGTATGGTTTGGTAGCCCTACCGCCATTACACAGGTAAAGCAAAAAGGGGTGGAAATAATACACAATTTCCCACGCTATTTTAAAGGGAAAGAACTGCCCGATGTGCTGATGGTCTCACTCGTTGACGACCGGGATGGAAACCTTTGGGTGGGTAGTGGTGGGAAGGGGCTTTTGGTTTCTCCCGATGGCCTGGAACACATCGGTACAGACGAATTAAAATGGTTGCAATATGGCAAGGCCGATGGCTTGAAAAACATGGGTTTTTTCAGCGGTTTGCTGGATCATCGTAACCGGCTCTGGTTGGGCTCGAACGCCTACCTCACTTTATTGGACCTAAATACTTTCCGACTCCCTACCGAAGCCCCACGAAACCTCGGCCTCTCCCACATCGAATTGCAACAGCTTTACATCGACTATACCAGACTATCGGATAGCACTTACTGCAACACCCTCCCTTTTGGTGAAAAACTGGACAATTCTTTTGATTCAGTGGTAGCTTTTAGAAACTACCCCATCAGCCTCAAGCTACCATACGACATCAACCACCTAACTTTCCATTTTTCGGCCGATGACTGGAATGCCCCTCACCAAATCCAGTACAGCTATAAAATGGACGGTATTGATGATGGCTGGAGCCCTCCTAACGGAGAAGCTAAAGCTGAATTCCGTAACCTGCCTCATGGCACGTTCACTTTTCAAGTAAAAGCCATAGGGGTGGCAAAAAAGTGGAGCGAACCCTTTTATTACACTTTTACGATACGTCCGCCATGGTGGCATACCTGGTGGGCTTATGTATTATATGGATTATTGATAATTATAGGTCTCGTAAAAGCAGCACAAATTCAGCGGAAGTGGGTGCGGGAAAAAGCCTTGGCGGAGGCACAGGAAAAAGAATTGGAACAGGCCAGGGAAATTGAGAAAGCTTACATTGAGCTGAAAGCAACGCAGAACAAACTCATTCATTCAGAAAAAATGGCTTCACTAGGAGAACTTACAGCGGGTATCGCCCATGAAATACAAAACCCACTTAATTTTGTAAATAATTTTTCTGAAGTAAGCAATGAGATGTTGGAAGAGTTAAGAGAAGGGCCTTTTATGAAACTACCAGAAGAGGAAAAAAAAGAAGCCGATGAAATATTTAATGATCTTAGTCAAAATCTTGAAAAGATATTGCACCATGGAAAACGTGCCGACGGCATTGTAAAAAGCATGCTACTTCATAGCAGAAACAGTGGTGGCAGTGAAGAGCCTACAAACATCAATGTGTTGGCGGATGAATATCTAAGGCTTGCATACCATGGGCTTAGAGCAAAGGACAAATCCTTTAATGCAACCCTTATTACCGAGTTTGATGAAAATATTATCGATGTCAGTATTGTTCCCCAGAGTATGGGAAGGGTCATTTTGAATCTAATAAATAATGCTTTCTACGCAGTGGTTGAGAAATCCAGAGAACAACCAAATGAGTACCAACCAACAGTGAGTGTTATCACTCGAAAAGTGGATAACGGAATCGAAATTGTAGTTAAAGACAATGGAAATGGTATCCCAAAAAAGATAATCGATAAAATTTTTCAACCATTTTTTACAACCAAACCAACGGGTCAGGGAACTGGGTTGGGACTCAGTCTTAGTTATGATATTGTAAAGGCTCATGGAGGAGAAATTTCCGTCAATAGTGAAGAAGGGATAGGTACTGAATTTAAAATTTCGCTTTTGAAATAGTTAAAAGGATGAGGATGAGGTTGAATATGTCTAAACCACGCTATATTTCATTTTTAATCCATTCCAAATTTACCTTTGACTTCATTTAATATAAATTCAGGATTGTAACCGATTCCCATTTTAAAAACGGTTTCTACGTTTTTGATTGCGGTAGGATCTTTTTTTAAATCCCCGTTAAGGATTACAAAATCGGCTCTCTTACCTTTCTGAATGGTTCCTATATCAGTTCGCCCTAAAGCCGTAGCGCCATTGCCGCTCATGACCTGAATAGCCTCTTCTGTTGTAAATCCTGCTTCTATGAGTAGTTCGTAGTTTCTCTGGTCTCCAAAGCCGGGCAAGATGTGTCTGCCGGCATCCACACCACTGCATAAAAGTCCACCCATTTTGAAGTATTGGTACTCAAATGCCATAATGCGATTTAACCTTTTGTTTCTGGTGGAATCCTCAAGCTGGTTGTCAAATTCCTTTCGTCGCTCTTCATACTGGGTTTTTAAATAGGGAGACATGGCCTGTAAACTGCGTTCATCTGCATACCCCCTATTGGGTATACTTGATTCAAAAATGGCCAGCGTGGAGGTCATAAACACCCCTTTGACAATCATCAATTGCTGCAATCTTTTTACTTCTGGGCTATCCACAATGAGCTCGTCCATATATTCCCTGCCGCCATTGCAGATGCCATATTCCTTGTTTGACCTGAAGTCGCTCGTGCTGTTTAAACCGTGTTCGATACCGTCAATCCCAATATTGGCGGCTTCTTCAAAAGTAATGGAACATAAATGCCCGGTCACTTTCGCATTGTTTGCATGGGCGACATCGACGATGGTTTTTAAATCGTCCGGTTTTGTGTTTCGGTACACTTTAAACCATTTGACACCCTTATCTATCCAGTACTGCATGGTATCGCGCAGGTGTTGTTCATCCCGCGGAATAACCATATTTGGATTCCCGCCTTCGCCAGTGATGAAAGGGGCACTAGTAATGATTTCAGGGCCTACATATACACCATTGGCAATTTCTTGTGCAAGAAGCAATTCCTTATCGGGAGATGCTGATCCGCAGGTTTGAATGGTGGTTACACCTGATGCCAGATATAGTTTTGCAGCTACATCACCCACAAATGGAAATCCCGGGATGTGCAGGTGATTGTGCATACCCACAATACCCGGAATGAGGGTTTTGCCTTCCAGGTCTATTATCGTTGCATCTTCAGGAATGGTAACCGATGTATTATTTCCAACCGCTTTAAAAAAGCCATTTTCAACGAGTATGGTTTGGTTTGTTTTCACGGGGTTTCCAGTGCCATCCACAAGTGTTGCATTGGTAAGAGCCGTGAGGGTAGTATTGTATTTTACATAAGGAAGAAGAGCTTCTGAAATCGTTTCATCGAGGTTTTCCACTGGTTTGATAGCGGAGCCTTCTTTGTTGTTTGATTTTACATTGATCTTGCAGCTTGCTATTAAAGCTAACAGTAATCCCATTAGGGCGATTCCTCTTAAAGAATCCCACGAGGAGATTTCTTTTGGTCTTGTTGAAGGCTTGTATTGATTAAGATCCACGAATTTTTAGAAAAGATTGTATAGTGTTAAATATTTATTGTAAAACGTATTTTTAATATTAGAGTCCCAATCGATGTTTAGCTTGAATTTTAAGATTCAACAAATGGTTGACACCTATAAATAAAGCCAAAATAATAATAATCAAAAAAGGAGTGCTTCTCAACTGTACATGATAATTCATCAAGTTAAAAGTAGGTAGTAAATCGAAGAACAATAAAAGCATAAAGCATATCCCACTGCTAAATATAATGAATAAGGGGTAACGCAACGATATGATTTCAGACCTCTTTGGTATAGAAAGTGAAGACTTTTCAGCTTCCAGTTTCATTATTAATTTATCCGTAAATCCGTCTGAAGTGTTTATTGTACTTTGTTTCAAGAGTGTTTTAAAATCATTTTCTTCCATAATCATTGATTTTTGATGTCAACCTTTAAAGTTTTACAGGATATTTTTCCTTCATTTTTTATAATAAATCTTTTGATTGTTTCCCCAACAGGTCATGAAGTGCTGACTCCATGTTTTTTCTGCCTCGATGTAAATCCACTTTAATTTTTGATGGGCTAAAATCAGTAATATCTGCGATTTCTTTTAAACTCAAATCGCATAAATAAAAAAGCCTTAATACTAAAGCTTCATCTGGTTTCAGTTTATTTAAGGCCAGGACCACATACTTCTTTTGGTCATCTTCTTTTATGTTTTGAAAAACTGTCTTTTCTTTAGTTAGTAACTTATTTGCGTTTATTTCATTTAATTCTAAATGGATTTTGTTGCGTTTCAATTCATTGTATGATGAATTTATGACTATGCGATACAACCAGCTTGAAAAGGCTGACTTGTGTTTAAAATTATATGATTTATGAAAAACAGTCATAAAAACATCCTGAAGCACATCTTCTGCTCTTGGTTTATCCTTAATAATAGAGTAAGCCAAAGAAAGGGACACATCCTTATACTTATCGACCAATTGTCTAAATGCCTGGGTGTCACCTTTTTTTACTTTTTCAATTAATTCAGCATCTATTTCTTTTTTGCTAGTCACCAAACTTTCTTCTTAAAAAATGAGCAGCCATCAAGCCTATTGCTCCACAGATTAAAATAGTACCCCAAACCAATAAATCGGTTGCGTCTTCTGATAATTCGAGAGTGGTGTAAACTGTTGATACCATCAATCCTACTCCCAAACTACCGATAATACAGCCCAAATCTATGTACAGCATCTTTCTTGAATTTGATTGAGAAACGATTCCCTTTTCAATCATTGCTTTTTTAATTAGGTAGGTGTATTTTGCAATAATAAATACTACCACAACCAATCCTGCCATTAATAGTAAGCCGCCCAGCGCATCTTGATAATTCTCCATTTTTTATTCATTTGTATTTAAAGATATGCACTTTGATGAATTGTGCTGTGTATTATATTAAAAATGTGGGCCGAAGACCTTTGAGAAGCTTTCTAAAAAAGACCTCATTTTGTCGCTGTTTGTAAACACAATCAGGCCATATTTTTTTTCCGGAACGAACATAGCATAAGCTTGAAAATCGTGATTATTTCCCGTATGCATATGCATGGTCCAATCTGGGGTCTGCTTTTGCGCAAATCCAAGCCCCCAGCCTGTTTGTCCAATTTCTAACTTTAAGGGATTGTTATCTTTAAAATGTGTGTGTTGGTAAAGCATATCATCAAAAGTAGTTTTGGTTAATCCCTCTCTTTTAAGCATTTCTATGATGAATTTAGCATACTCCGATGCTTCACTGTGTATGCTGGAAAATGCATTAAACGTTTTTCCACTCCATCTGCCCGGGCCGGGTTTGTTTTGGGTAGGATTACCATTTTCATCATGACCATACACCTTGTGCAATTCAAGGTATTCATCCCAGACAAACGTTGTATGATTCATCTGTAAAGGCTTTGTCACTTCTTTTTGAAATAGTGCATTTAACTCTTCTTTATACCCTATACCTTTTTGCAAACCGATAATAGCTGCTAAATATTGGTATGCTTCGCCTGAATATATAAAATCGGTTCCCGGTTTAAATGCCAGTTTTATCATTTGGTTATTGGCATGGTTTGGAAACCCGGTTTGGTGTGCCAATACCATTCGTGTCGTTATTAATTTATAGTCGGCTTGCGATTCTGGTGCAATTCCAGGATGTGGCAGATATTCATAAAGTGGTTTATCTAAATCTAAAATCTCTGCTTCTGCCATTTTTAAAGCGAAATAAGCAAAAATGGGTTTTGAAAGGGAGGCTCCTTCAAAAATGCTTTGCCGGGTCACCAATTCCCGGGTCTGAGAGTTGGTTACTCCAAAAACTTCATGATAAGCCATTTCATTATCATTTATAATAGCTATGGATAACCCCGGGATATCTTCACTATCCATAATATTTTTTATCTCTGACGTAAGTTTGGTACTTTTTACGTCTTTGCCATCAAGTGTTATAATTTTTTTGGATTGGGCACAAGAAATTAGCGTTGCCAGACAGCATAGTACTATGATTGCTTTGTGTATTAATATACTTCTTAAAATATTCATCTTGTATTTAAAATTTATATGGTTATAGATTAAACTAATGTGAATTCACGCTGTTTGGACAAGATGACTTTAAAAAAGGTTACATTTTTTTCAGTTTTTAATTTTTGCTGTAATTCCTGGTTGCTTTTTTTTTAAAACAATACTGTATGAGATGATGTAACTTAACATTTTACTCTGGCAATTAACTTAACGGCGGCTTTAAAATCATACTGTTACAAATCCTTTTATTCTTTTTGGACGTTTTTGGCATAAAAGTTTGGTTATTTACTTACTTTTTATTGTCCACCCAATCTGAATATTTTGTTCCCTCAGCTACGGTGGTATAACTTTCAAAATCCAAGTGATACCCATCCGGATCTATGATGGAGGTAACCCACATGGTGTTCCCCACGAATGGTTCTTTAGGGTTTATCCCTTTTTGCTGAAATTCATTGTACAACTTCAATGCATCCTGGCAGATAAAGCAGATCGATACTCCAATACCAAGTCTTTCCGTTGGCAAAAAGTCCGGACGGAATTCCTGCAGCATTAATGCCACACCTTCCCTCTCCAGCCAACACCATTCTATTCGTCCAATTGGTTTTCAGTCCATCTTTAATTCAAACCCAAGTCCGTCAATGTAAAACGCTATTGATCGGTCCATATTTGTTACCTTAAAAAAGGGTACAGCTTGTTTTAGATTTGCTTCCGTCTTTGTCATGTGTCTCACAAAATTATTGCAAAAAGCTAAATCTAAAGTGTAAATGTGATTTCATTTTTGTCATGATAAATTGCGCCACCAGACTATTATACTTTCATTTTTTCAAAAACCAATTTTACATTATTGCAAAAATATTTTGTTACATGGGTCGCCCAAAAAATAATACATATCCATCCACATCCGCTATTTCGAATCCACGCAAACCATCTTCCGTATCCTTCAGTGGCTCGAAAAAAGTAACATTACGCGAAGTAAATTCTACGGCCAGTTCGTCAGGATCCGGGACGTAAACGAATGCATCCCAACGGGCGATACCTTTTTTTACATCCCGCTTGTAGTTCGGAAGTGGTGCTACGCCAACGTCTTTTAGCAATATCTGCGCACCATCCCTGCGAACGATACCGAAGAAGATGTCGTCAGGAAAAGGCCCCTGAAAAGTGATTTCAAATCCTAGCTGGTCCCTGTAGAACAAAAGTGAGGATGGTACGTGTTTCACGATAAAATAGGGTGAAATGGAATTGAGGGTTGCCATGGTTCTGTTTTTAATGAATGCTCATTCTACAAAGGTAATTATATAACAGTCAGTGTCTGCCAGGTAAATTTTTTTGCCAAAAGGCATCTCCTTTAATGGCTTGTTTTACCGCTTCTGAATGCACCAATAATTCGAATACCCTTTTCGTCACTCCTGAATTTATGATTTTTTAGAATTGCAAGGATTTCTCCTAACCTATTTCAAATTATTGAAAGACCATTCACTTGTCCGTTTGAGTTCTTTTATAATTAGAATCAGAGTGAATCAATAGGATTTCTTTTTTCCGTCTTCATCTGTCACGGTGAAGGTGGCGCCTTTTTTAGCCAATGCGTGAATGCCCGGATTGGTTTCACTATCCAAAAGCAACAATCCTGAACCTTTTTCATCGGCTCCTAATTTTACTCGGATGGTTCCGTTATGGTCTCTAAGTCGCAAAAGGACCTCACCATTCTCTTCAACTTTGATGGATACACGCTGCTTGCCCTTTCCATCTACTAACTCAAATTCACGAACGCTGATCTTGTCAAAAGTGTCTTTAGGGGATCGTGATGCCAAAAGCACAATCGTAATCGCACATACGATTAATACAAACATCGGAGATAATTGTTGTTTCATAAATACATTCTTTTTAAGTTACAATCTACTGATATCAATGAGTTAAATTTATACTCTTTTAATGATTGCAAAAAAATAACCCAGCTAATTAGGTGGTAAAATATTCCAAATCCTCCCCCACTTTTCACTAAAATTAGCCATAAATTTGGATTATAAATGATTTTAAACTGGAAGTATTCAGAATCCAATGCTCTGTTAATGAATTTTTATAAACCCGATAAATTAAAATTATAAACTTTTGAATGATTCCATTTTATTTATATTGAAAAACAATACACAATAATAACTTGTTGTAAATGAGATGATTCACAATACTTTGGGTGAAAAACCTACACTTTTAATTAAATACGGCGGAAATGCCATGACTGATAAATCCTTAAAATCTACGGTTTTGGAGGAGATTTGTCAGCTAAAAAATCAGGGGTATAATATAGTTTTGGTACATGGTGGAGGTCCGTACATCAAACAAGCTTTGCAGGAAGCGAAAATAAAATCGGAGTTTATTGAAGGACATCGAGTAACCTCTGAAGAGGCTTTTCGCTTTGTTGAACAGGTTTTGATCGGACATGTGAATACCAGCCTGGTTCGCCAACTCCAAGTTTATAATGCCAAACCCATTGGGCTTTCAGGTTATGATGCAGGAATGGTAACCGCAAAGAAAAGACAATACTATGCTAGCAGTAATGGCGAAAGACGGCAGATTGATCTCGGTCTGGTTGGTGATGTTGTTGACATTAATATCGAATTGATCCATATTCTGCTTTCTCAAAACTACCTGCCTGTGATCTCTTGCCTGGCAGCAGACACTTCCGGGATCGGATATAATATCAATGCCGATATGTTTGCAGGTCATCTGGCTGGCGCATTAAGGGTTAATGAATTTATTGTAATGACCGATGTTGACGGTATCTTTGAAGATTTTGAAGATCCCGACTCCTTAATCTCCTATTTAAATTTGTCGGATGCAGAGAAACTTCTAGACAGTAACATCATACATGGCGGAATGATCCCAAAACTGGAGTCGTGTGAAATTGCACTTCGGGGAGGAGCAAAAAAAGCCCGTATTGTAAATGGTACAAAGCCAAAACATTTAAAGGCTAGTCTGCAAAAGCAGGCGGTTGGAACAAGTATCGATATATAAATAATAGCATGAATTTATTAACCAACGAAGCATTCCACCAAAAGGATAAGAATAACTATTTACCTACATTTATCAGATTTCCGATAACATTTCAAAGAGCCGAGGGCAGCAGAATCTGGGACGTAGAAGGCAATGAATACCTCGATGCCCTCAGCGGAATTTCGGTCAATAATCTGGGTCATTGTCACCCGGCCGTAGTGGAAGCCATTCAAAAGCAAGCTTCTCAATTGATCCACATTTCGAATTTCTATTTGAGTGTTCCTCAGGCAGAGCTATCAGAAAAACTGCTCAAGATCACCGGCATGGATAGGGTGTTTCTCACCAACAGTGGGGCAGAATCCGTAGAAGGGGCCATCAAGATAGCCCGAAAATACGCATCGACAAAAAACCGAGGAAGCGATATCCTTTTTTTCGACGGCTCTTTCCACGGTAGAACTATGGCTACCATAGCCATGGGTAAGCAGAGCATGCAGCAAGGCTTTGAGCCGATTCCTACCGGTTTCAGAGAGTTGCCTTTTAACGATATAAAAGCACTGCAGGCAGCCATTAACCGACAGGTATCTTCAATAATAATAGAACCTATTCAAGGTGAAGGTGGAATCAGGCTCGCCGATGAAAAATTCTTAAAGGCACTGCGTACGCTCTGTGATGAGCATGATATTTTATTAATTTTCGATGAGATACAAACCGGCATGGGACGAACAGGTGAAATGTTTGCGCATCAGCATACAGGGATTAAGCCGGATGTTATGACTCTTGCAAAGGCATTGGGTGGTGGTGTTCCGGTAGGTGCAGTACTGACAAATGAAAAAGCAGCCAGCACTATAAAGCCCGGAGATCACGGTACCACATTTGGTGGAAACCCATTGGTATGTGCCGCTGCCCTTGCCACTATTAAAGTCCTTCAGGACAAGGGCTTCATGGATGAGGTGGCAGAAAAAGGAAACTGGTTTAAGAACAAAATTAAATCCTGGCATGAGCAGACCATTACCGAAATCCGCGGTAAAGGCCTGATGTTGGGTATTGAGTTTAGTTTTGAAACGAAACCTCTGGCTCAAAAGATGTTTGATAAAGGGGTTTTGGCTAATGCTACTGCTGGAAATGTGTTGCGTCTTTTACCTCCATTAAACATATCATACAAAGACCTTGAACAGATTGCCGACGTCATGAAGGAATCTGTTCGCGATATAAAACAACATGCATAAAAAGAAAATTGCCATCATTGGTGCCACCGGTTTTACCGGTTCAGAATTGATCAGTATATTGGTAAGTCATCCTGATGTGGAAATAAAATTGCTGACTTCAGAAAGCAAATCCGGGCAAGCGATCTCTACCATTCACCCATTTTTGCAGGGTATCAACGATCAGGTTTTGGTTTCTGCTGACCTTGTTGATGAAACCGATGACCTCGACCTTGTTTTTCTCGCTTTGCCACACGGGGTTTCCATGGATTTTGTCCAACGTTTCGAAAACAAATCCTTCCGGATCATAGACTTATCGGGTGATTTCAGACTGTCCTCACCGAAAATCTATGAACAGTGGTATAAAATGCCGCATCGTTATCACCATGGTTTCAGTAAAGCTGCTTATGGGATTCCGGAACTGTTTTCAGATGAAATCAAACAGGCCGGGCTGGTAGCAAATCCGGGCTGTTTTCCTACCGGTGCATTGCTTTGTATAGCTCCTTTGGTAAAAGCAGGCATCGTAAAGAATCAAACCATTATCATCGATTCAAAAACCGGTGTTACGGGAGCTGGTGTACAGTCAAAACCTGTCAACCACTTTTCCAATGTTAATGACAATTTTAGAGCATATGGTCTGAAGAATCACAGGCATACCATCGAAATTGAAGAAGTAGCCAATAAAATTGGAGCCGGGGAATTGCAGATACAGTTCACCCCGCATTTATTACCCGTTGATCGCGGTATTCTGACCACTGTTTATGCCAAACCATCCGGTCAAACGAATGAAGTTGTACTACAAGCTCTTTACAAAGCGTATTATGCGCAATCTCCCTTTGTACGTCTACGGGGTCAACAACCAGCCATCAAAGAAGTAAGAGGCACTAATTATTGCGATATAAACATCAGCCACGATGATCGCACCAACACCATTATCGTCACTGGAGTTATAGACAATCTTGTAAGAGGGGCGGCAGGACAGGCGGTTCAAAATATGAATCTCATGTTTGGTTGGGAAGAAATGGCGGGACTCCGCCAGGTTCCCATGGTACCATAAAATAGTAAAAGCAAAACGCAATGATAAAAAATATAACCAATGTCCGTGGAATCACATGCTGGGGAGCACATACGGGAATTAAATCCATGCGGCGCGACCTGGCCATTATCTATTCCAAAGTGCCGGCAAGCTGTGCTGCTGTTTTTACACAAAACGAAGTGGTTGCCGAACCTGTAAAACTCACCCGTAAACACGTCGCTAACGGCATAGGACAGGCAATCGTTGTCAATGCGGGAAATGCAAATGCAGCCACAGGCAAACAGGGGCGTCTTGGCGCTGAGGCTATGGCTGCTGCAACTGCCGAAGAATTGGGAATTGACAAAGAACTCGTAATGGTTGCTTCCACAGGATTGATCGGCGTAAAGTTTCCCACAGATGATATTGTAAAGGGAATCAGGGAAACCGTCAAAAAACTTTCCAAGCGATCCAATGCCGGCTCTTTTGCGGCAAACGCTATTTTAACGACTGACACATTTGCCAAGGAAGGCTTTATTGAGTTTCAAATGGATGAACATGAAGTCCATATGGGAGGCATAGCCAAAGGTTCCGGAATGATTCACCCCAATATGGCAACCATGCTGGCATTTATTGTGACTGATGCGGCTATAGAACCGGCATTGCTCCAGGAAACCGTCAAGCAATGTGTCGATGAAAGTTTCAATATGATAACAGTGGACGGAGACACTTCTACCAACGATATGGTTATCGTAATGGCCAACGGACTTGCCCAAAACAAAACCATCCAAAGTAAAAAAGACAAGGATTATAAAGTCTTTAAAGACAAACTGGATGAAATGATGATACACCTGGCTAAGCTAATAGTGTCTGACGGTGAAGGGGCCTCCAAATTTATTGAATACCGCGTAGTTAATGCAGTGGACGAAGCATCTGCAAGAAAAATGGTTCGAACCATTTCGGATTCCACCCTGGTAAAAACAGCTATGTTTGGTCGCGATCCCAATTGGGGTCGCATTATATCTGCTGCTGGAAATGCAGGCATTCCTTTTGATTACGAGGCAGCGGATCTGTATCTTGGCTCAGAAGATGAACAATTTAAAGTTCTCGAAAAAGGGACTCCGGTAGATTACAACCTCAAAAACATGAAGCGTATTCTCAAAAAATCACACCTCACGATTGTACTCGATCTTCATGTGGGAAAAGCAGAAGCTACCGGCTGGGGTACAGACATGACGACAGACTATGTCATGTTTAATTCTGTATATTCTACCTGATTTTTTCAAAATTCTTTGTTTTTATGTGTATTGGCTAGATACACTTATTTTAATTATTTTCTTTGTTTTATCAATTAAATTCTCCCTTCTAAAGAGAGTTTGCAGAAAAATTTTAATGTAAATCAGTGGGTCTTCCAATATTTGGATATTGCCCGATGAGAATTGAAGCCTATTTGAAAAGCTTGAAATCTTTTCGCTATACGTTTTTGAATGGTTAATTGTTCTTATGCTTCTCCAACTCCGGATACAGTATTTAACATTTATTAGTATAATTTTTCCTGAGCATCAGAACACTCTCCCTAAGAGATTTATTGAAATCAAACATTTTGGATTTCTTATTTTTAGAAGAAAACCGTAGTGTGTCCCGATGGGTTGGGTGCTGTATCAGGCCTGTCGCATATTTATAAGCATACTTCCATATTATTGGTTTTACATACACTTTGTAACCAAATCTATTGAAACTGATCTGTTTTGATCCGTTTTGATCTGTTTTGATCCATTTTAGTCCGTTTTCAAAAGGATAAAGTCATTAAATTTGCAATATATCTTGAGTGAAAATACAGTGGATAAATTCATTCCTTGCAGGGCTCAAGTGCGCATAGAGTATTAAAAGATAATGGTATCATCTTCAGTCCATTCACTCTGGAAATCAGGGATTGCCGAAAACCTGGAATAGAGTAGGTCTAATTAATATTAATTTTTAAGAAATGAAAAAGATAGTGTATTATCTCTTCTTGTTTTCTATATCTATTTTATTGACTAATTGTAATAAATCTGATTCTGAACTTTTTTATGATGCCTACCAAGAAGAATTAATTTACAAAAAGAATCAAATAGAAAATGCCTTTGATTTGATTTTAGAAAATTTAACGCTTTGGAAAAGAACTCCAAATAACTTTCAAGAGCATGAATTGATTGATTTTATGTTTTTAGAATTGTCTAAAATAGAAGATGTCAATCCTGATTTATTAAAATTCGAAACTCTTAATTTTATCAAAACAAATAATGAAAATGAAATATCTACTAATATTCCTAAAAATTTCATCAATGAATTACAAAAAATAGTAAATGATTATAAAATAAATGGTGACTATAATGATTACTTAAATAATTTGCTGCAACTCAAAAAGGAATACCAATATACAATGGATCCAGATTTGTGTCAAAGCATCATAGAAGTACATGCAACAGTAGTCAGTTATTGGGTCCATAACTTAAATAAATGGATGGAATTAAGTATCCAAATACGAGGAGGTTGTGATGGAATAGTAGAAGCTGCTATAGATGCGGCTATCGTAGGATGTGTAGGTGGAGCATTTGTTGGAGGTCTTCAAGGATGTATAGTTTCAGGGGTAATAAGTGCTACTGGTACAACTTTATGGTTTGCTATTAAATGTGTTGCAAGAGCCTTATATGAAAAGTACAAATAATAAATCAATTTAGGAATAATTGGTTATTGAATAATAATTAAATAGAATTATTTATATTAAGACTAACACTATTATGAAAAAGATTGATTTTATAAAAGCTTTTGCATTCATGGTTATCATCATGATCTTCACGGATTTATTTGCATGGTTTAGAAGAGGGAAAACCGTTTACTACGATCCCGATTTTTTTTCTAACCCATTTATGCTGGTTTCAGGACTCCTTCTATTTACATGTTTTTTGTTCCTGGTCGCATGGTTATTTTCTGTACAGAGAAAAAGAAGAAAAGACTGATTTCAGAATAGAGTATCATGAACTTGTTTCAAAAATGCAATGCTTAAAATTCCAATTTAATTCCAAAATGTTAATCTGCGCTCATCTGCGAAATCTGCGGGCAAATCGCACACTCCTATTCACAACTCCTTCCTGTTTTTTCTCCCGCAGATTTTGCGGATTAACGCTGATTCCTCTCATCTTTCAATGAAATTTTGATCTGTTTTGATCTGTTTTGGGTCGTTTTTAATGAGAAAAAGTAATTAATTTTGCTATATGCAATGAGTAGAAATACAGATGATAAATTGTGTAGAAGGGTTTTGCACCGGATCCATTGGCTCTTATAAAACAATAAAAATAGTCTTCCTCCCATGAAAAAGATATACTCTAAAAGTGTATTTATTTATTCTATATGCTTTTTTCTTATAGGGGTACTCGGTATTATATTGGGATATACAGACAGGGAGTCTTCCCTTCATAGCCCTGTGCTTTTTTATTTAATGATTGTACTTTTTATCGTTGCAATCTATTTTTTTTACACAAACACAAAAAAGAAGCAATAATAACACTCGGGAAGATTCCTAACCCGGGTTGGTTAGAAGACTATAAAATACGATGGAACATAAAGAAAGGTAACTTAACACAAACGATATTATGAAAAAGCTCGATTTTATAAAAGCTTTTGCATTTATGGTTATCATCATGATCTTCACGGATTTATTTGCATGGTTTAGAAGAGGGAAAACCGTGTATTACGATCCTGATTTATTTTCCAACCCATTTATGGTAGTGTTAAGTTAAGTATACTTTAGCCAGTCCAAGTCTTGGTCTTTTTTCCTTTTACTTCGTTAGAAAAGCCTCACGTAGCTCCGGCTATGTTACGTTTTTCCGCCTTGTAAAAGAAAAAAATACCTACAACTTAACCGACACAGTACACTTACCTTAACACAGTTTCAGGACTCCTTTTATTTACAGGTTTTTTGTTCCTGGTAGCCTGGTTATTTTCTATAAAAAGAAGAAGAAGAAAAGGCTGATATGGCAATAGTCTTTAATGAATTTATTGCAAAATACACAACTAAAAAATATAATCCCATGCATAACAAAATTACATTTGACCATATTTTACTACCAACCAAATCTGCGCATATCCGCGCAATCTGCGGGCAATAACCAATCCAACCGAAGTAACATGAAGATCAATTCATCGACATCGTTAAGCATCAGATTCGGTCTGATAGCCTTTTTCCTTTACGAATTATTGGGCTTTCTTTGGAAAGGAACTTTTAAAGAAGTGGATACCCTTGGATTGGGTATATTGTATTATTTAATTTCCCTCCTTATATAGATATGTACCGGCTGGGTATTTGCACAAGGGGTGCATTATAGCAAGAGGAGAAAAAGGAAGGAAAGTGAATCTATTTAAGCGATTTGATGAATTCATTTACGGGGTTAAATGTCGTTCTTTGTTGTGATGGTCAGCATTTTCAAGGTGGTTATTGACATCCTTTGTAAAAATATCTATAATCATAATCTGTTCCTTGTAATTCAATAAGCCGGGAGGGATGTGAATGCCTGACTCTTTGATTTTTCTGTACAACGTGTTTTTACTGACACCAATGATGGACGCAATTTCTTTTCTCGTCATGGTGATTTTCGGCTCGAAGATTTTCTGGTTCATAACTATCTTTTTTATCAATTTACTAAATACCCTCATAGATAGTTAAGCTTAAAAATATACAATCTAAAGGCGTTGTAAAAGGAATTTTAGAATTTTAACATTTGATATCTGCAGTTCAATTATTTTTTTTGTTTAACCGGGTATTATAATTTTTGTTATAAAAATGAATTCGTATTCCCAATTAGGAAACTTTATTTATATTTACTCAGTTAAATGAGCAACTACATGAAGCAGAAATTTGACGTATTTATTTCTGAAGAAGCTAAGAATTTTATTAGGTCATTAGATATAAAAAAGCAGAAGAAAGTTGCATATAACATCCAAAAAGTAAGGGAGGTCAATGACCCTAAAATTCTGAAGAAACTGACAGAGGTAATATGGGAATTTTAGAATCCGCTATGATAAGCAGCAAATAAGATTGCTTGCTTTTTGGGATGCAAACAAGAAATCGTTGATCATCTGCACACATGGATTTGTAAAGAAAACCCAAAAAGTACCCAAATCCGAAATCGAGAAAGCCCTGGATTTTAGAAACCAGTATCTAAATCAAAAATTATGAAATTAACTTCAATTGATGAATTAACAGACGAAATTGTAGGTAAACCTGGCACTCCGGAACGCAATATTTTTGAATATGACCTGAAAATGGATTTTATAGGAACAATGATCAGAAATGCCCGATTAAGGCGGAACATGACACAAGGTGATCTGGGAGAATTACTAGGTGTCCAGAAAGCTCAAATCTCTAAACTGGAGAACAATACCAAAGATTTCAGAATCGGAACAGTAATCAAAGCCCTTGAGGCGTTAGGGGCTAAAGTTACTCTGACTGTGGAGCTGGAAAAAGAAGAATTAATTGTGACATAAGAATGAAATACAAAGCTTAAAATCTTCACTCTAATCTAAATGTTTTAATAAAACATGTGTACATATATTTACTCCCAAACTAAATTTGCGCACATCTGCGCAATCTGCGGGAAACCTGAAATCAAACAAATACCATTCTCAAAGAATTTTTTCTCCTGCAGATCTCGCGGATTGACGCAGATTCCCTACTTCTTTCAAAGAAATTTTGAAAGCCTCAACCTGGCTGATGCAGTTTTCAGGTCAGTTTACTATGGATTCGCTTTCCGGGTTAAATTTCGTTCTCCATTGTGATGTTCAGCATTTTCAAGGTGGTTATTGACATCCTTTTTAAAAATATTTATGATCATAATCTGTTCCTTATAATTCAATAAACCGGGAGGGATGTAAATGCCTGACTCTTTGATTTTTCTGTACAACGTGTGTTTACTGACACCAATGATGGACGCAATTTCTTTTCTCGTCATGGTGATTTTCGGATCGAAGATTTTCTGGTTCATAACTATCTTTTTTATCAATTCACTAAATATCCTCATAGATAGTTAAGCTTAAAAATATACAATCTAAAGGCGTTGGAAAAGGAATTTTAGAATTTTAACATTTCAGACCTGCAGTTTAATGATAACTTTGAAGCAAATTGAGAATTATTCTTAAAAACCGACTGAAAAAGTATCCAAATCCAAAATCGGGAAAGCCCTGAAATTTAGAAAACAGTATCTAAAACTATGATTAAGCAGGCACTCCGGAACGCGATATTTTTGAATATGACCTAAAAATGGATATTATAAGAATAATGATCTTAAATGCCCGATTAAGGCGAATCATTGTAAATTTCCAATAACATACCTATGAGAAGATCCAGAAGATCCAGCCAACCCAATAAGGCAAAATACACATCAAATGAATTGAAAATGCTCTTGCATATAGGTAAATAATTATTTACCTTTGAGGTATGAATCTAGAATAGATAATTTTAATGAAATGCTCCGAATTATTTAGAATCTTAACCAAAAATGGTTGGTATCCAATATCCCAGAAAGGTTCTCATGTAAAACTTAAACACAATGCAAAACAAGGAATTATAATTTTCCCAAATCACGGAAGGCAGGAATTAGGCAAAGGATTAGAAAACAAGATTTTAAAAGAGGTGGGAATAGAATTAAAGAAATAAAATATAATTTTTGGATATGAAAACTTTTAGAAAAAAGATAAAAATGATATTGGAAAAAACGGACACAGGCTTTTCTGCTTTTTCTGAAAAATTTCCAATTTATACAACGGGTAGAACGATAACAGAACTCATGAATAATGCATTAGAAGCTATAAATTTACATTTTGAGGAAGATAATATTGAAATCACTCAAGAAAACTTAAAATTTGAAATTGACTTTCAACAGTTTTTTCAATACTATAAAGTTCTGAATGCTAAATTTCTAGCAAACAAAATTGGTATGAATCCAACATTGTTATCACAATATGTGCAGGGGCATAAAAAACCATCCGAAATACAGACACAAAAAATATTGTATGGAATTCATCTCATAGGGCAAGAACTTTCCGAAATTAATTTAATTTACAGACATTAAATAAAATGGATCCTGTAGAAATTTCTTCACATCCAGATATACACGGGGAATGATTTTAGATCTTTTCGTTGAAATCAAAAAGATGATAGAAATCGACAAATAGAGAGATATTGAAAATATAGCACTTACAGGTTCACAATCTTCACCCACCCCCATACACCCCCACCTCCCGCAACACCACACTACCTCTGGCATCTGTGATCCTGAGTATGAGTCGGGTTACCTCGACATCCTCAAAGCGAAGGATGCGCCGGGCGCCAATGGTGGTGCCTTCGTAAAGGATTTGCCGGCCTGCCGGAGTTTCTGCCTCGAGGACGAAAGACCGGATCCTTTGTCCCAGGGGGATGTACTCCCGAACTGTAAATCGGTTGATGACAACGGGCTGTGGAAATTCCAGAGTGAGCTCTGCTTCCGTAATTCCGTCTTTTGTTGCCCAATAGGTATTCGGATTACCATCAAGGAGATGGCGGGCTTCATATCCTTTTCCCCTCTCATCGCTGGCACTGATACTGGCTTGTAGAGCCAGATTTTCGGCAAAATCATCGCGGAGTTTTTCTGCCAGCTTCAGGATTTGCCGTTCGTCGTTTTCGTGGATCAATCCCCTGGGGTCAACAGGAAAATTGATGAGCAAGGCGCTGTTGCGGCCAATACTGTTGTAGTATATGTCCAGAAGTTCCTGTACAGATTTTACCTGGTCGTCTTCTTCTGGGTGGTAGTACCATCCGGGTCGGATAGACACATCGGCTTCTGCCGGTACCCAATGGGTGCCGTTTTCCTGGCCTGCCGCAAATTGTTCAGCGTACTCCTCCATTCCGGGATATACGGAATCCCGCAGCATAGGTGACCAGGTGGTTTCGTAGGCGTAGCCCTTTTCATTGCCTACCCAACGCACGTCCGGGCCGGCATCGCTGAATATGACGGCATCGGGTAGTAGTTCCCGTACCTTGGCAATGATGTTGGGCCAGTTGTAATAACTTTGCTTATCTACCCGACGCTCTTCATACGCGCCACCATAGTATCCTGTACCCCCGTTAGCCCCATCAAACCATACCTCAAACAAATCGCCGTATTGGGTCAGCAATTCTGTAAGCTGGTTGTGCATGTAGGTGATGTATTCCGGTTGGCCGTAATCCGGATGGTTGCGATCCCAGGGAGAGTAATAAATGCCCATTTGGAGGCCGTATTCCCTGCAGGCATCGGCCAGTTCGCGAAGAACATCACCCTTGCCATCTTTCCATGGGGAATTTTTTACGGAGTGCTCGGTGTAAGCGGAAGGCCACAGGCAAAATCCATCGTGGTGTTTGGCTGTAATGATGATGCCTTTCATGCCGGCGTCCCTGACTATACGGGCCCATTGCCTCGTGTCCAGGGCAGTCGGATTAAACTTTGCCGGATCTTCATCTCCCATTCCCCATTCTTTGCCCGTAAACGTATTCATGTTGAAATGAACAAAAGCGTAGTATTCCAACTCGTGCCAGTCCAGCTGTCTTTCTGAAGGGATGGGAAATACCGGTTCAGGAGGTGCAGGTGCCTTATCGGAACAAGAGTAAAACAGGATAGGTGCCAGGAGTAAAAATATAGTATGCTTCATCGGGGGAGGACTTTTATGATTTTGTGGTTTAAGGTATAGAAATTATTGGATTTTGAACAACCTTATTTAAAGGAACCCCAAAAATGGATTCATTGGCATTCAGATCCACAAACCCTTACCCATTCCACACACAGAAAAAAGTAATTCTAAGGCTGGTTGTGTTTATTCTGCATTATTTAGTATTTTGGGCATCCCTATTGCGTGATCATGGAGTTTTTTCGTCTTCTTTTCGTAAGTTTTATACCGTCAAAATCATTGCATTTTGATGGGGTCACTTCAGTAGAAAAACCTAAGTTATTGTCCTGTTGTTGGAAATGGAAATCAAAAATCAATAACCAAGTCTTTGGTTTTTTGATAATCTTATCAGGAGTGGCCATATTTATACCAGGGTGCAATACTCCTGTTACTACAAATCAAACCACCATTCCCGGAATTCAGCATTCCACCCTCATCACCACCCGCGAAGCCTCTGTTGTTGATTCTTTAATCCATGTCAACCGAATCGAAGAATCTTTGGCAGCTTATCAAGAGGCAGAATCCAACATGACTCCGGATTTGACCAAAGCGTATTTGACCTATAAGCTGAATAAAAGTATATTTTACCACAATTATTTTTATCCCTGCGACTCGCTGGAATTTATTTCATACGATTCTGTACATACAGCATTTCAAATGCTGAATGCGTATTATGCAGATGATGTTTTTCACAATCGGGATTCCTTGCGACACCAATTGAAAAAGTTGGTGTATGATCATCCTTCCGATTCGATTCTCCGGGTAGAAATGTGGAGCGAAATGGGTCGTTATTATTTCAATGAAGGCAATAATCCCGACAGCTCCAATCAATATTTCACGCTGGCATTAAACCTGGCCGATAAGATAGGTTACTATTCATTTACTCATTCCTATTCCTGGTGGAATCTGGCTTTTCTTCAATTTACTTTAAGATTCAACGATAAGGCGCTGATCTATTCGCAATCGATTTTAAGTCTGATTCCACAAGAAGCGGTCTATGACCATGCCTGGTTGGTCTTACAGGAATCATTAGAGGCCTATTGTCTCTATCGGCTTGGCCGGCATGATGAGGGTAAACGGAAGTTCGAAAATGCACATATATTATCCAAAAATCTGAAATGCACCTTCGCCCGGCAGGAGTGGTATAAATTATATTTTTCAGCTCAATTGAACCGGAGTGATAAAAATATCGAAGAATTCCATGTAGCCGCTTTAGACTCAATCGTGCACTCGGATGGAGATTTTTGCAATTACCATAAAATAACAGGAGAATATCTCATTAGAAAGTACGATGATTATGAGAATGCTGAATCCCATATGGAAAAGGCATTTCAATACATCAATCAAAGCAGGCCTCTCAATGTATTGCAGCTGTATACCGTTATGTTTTATCTGAGAGTATGTTATTATATCAACGGAAATCACCAGGCAGCACTGGATGTGGTGTATTCGCAGGATTTCTTTCACATACCCAAAGAGATTGTCACATTCAACCCGCACAGGTTATGGGATGAGGAGTTTCTGAATAAGCATTTTTATTATGTATCTTTATATTCCTATACCGAAATTCTTTTTGATCAATATAAAATAAATGGAAATATTGAAAATCTGTGGTTGGCACATAGATTGATTCATACGGCTGACAGTCTGGTTTCCAGAGAAATCAAGTCTTTTAATGAGGAAGTTTTGCATTCTGTATATAACACCTCCACCCACGTGTATGAGAATGGAGCATTGGTGAGTTTCGAGTTGTACCAAAAAACAAATGACCCTTCCTACCTCTCGGATTATCTGTATTTTATTGAAAAAAACAGATCGAGATTGCTGTATCGCGATATTCAACTTTCTAAAGCAGAAGATCCCAGGTTCCATTCCTATTTCGAACAGGAAAAACTCATCCGTCAGAAAATAGAATTTCATTACTCAAAAAGGCAGTACCAGGAGTTACTCATGGCGTATCATGAGTTGGAAAGCTTGTTTGAACATTTTCAACAAACCACATCTCTGAATGTGCCGGATTATGAAAAGAGCAATAATCAGGGATTGCATTTTGTGAAGGACAAACTGGAAAGTGGGCAGGTGTTTATAGATATTTCTGCCATGCGGGATGAAGTATTCGTGCTGTATTTAGGAAATGACATTGATGGAATTATCAACATCCCGTTGGATGAACATTTGAGGAAACACTTGTCCACGGTGTCCGATGCTATGCTCATCGATTTGGGAATCCCTCCCGATACATACGCAGAATCGGCTTATTATCTATTCAGTAAGTTATTTGCTCCCATACCGGGAGTCTATGATAAAATACTTTACTCAGCGGGATATCCATTTTCAATGCTTAATCCTGAATCGCTGATCGACCGGCCTGTTGATATGACAGTGGCTACCTATGAATTGCCTTACTTAGTCCATAAATGCCGAATAAAGTCTATTGAGTCCATCTACCTTTACGAAAAATATAATGCACTGCAATCTCCGACCGTAACAGGATTTTTTCATTCCGATGCCAAAACGCTGGTATCCTTAAAAGATACTTTACTGAAAGAACAACCTGGAAATATATTCGAGATGAACCTCCTTTCTCACTTATTCGAAGAGAGCCGGATGTTTTCGGGAAAGAATTGTACAAAAAAATATTTTCTGGAAAGCCTCAATAGTGAAAGTGAAATTCTACATACATCCGTTCATGGTAGTGGGAGTGCCCATGACCGTCGCGAGATCTATTTATTGTTCCGCAATAAACCCAACCAACCCGATACGCTTTATGGTTACGAACTTTTAACCGCCGAAAATTTGCCCGCCCTTGTTGTATTGGCCGCTTGTGAATCCGGGAGGGGAAAACATCAGTCAGGAGAAGGCCACTATACTTTGGCCCGGTATTTTTTGCAGGGTGGAAGTCGCCACGTTGTACGATCGCTGTGGAATCTGGATGATACTTCAGGGAGCCTCCTGATGCAGTCGTTTTATCGCCACCTTATCAATACATCATCGGTTTCCGGAAGCCTCCAAGAAGCGAAAAGGGAGTTATTGATGAGGTATCCCAACTTCAATCATCCATATTTTTGGGCTGGGGTGATATAATCAGGATGTCCTTAAGGTAAACCTATTACAAAAAAGCATAACCCATTTCAGCGGATTTCCAAAAATGTTCCATTATTGCTCGACCTTCCAGGATTCTGAATGAGAGGAAAACATTTTTCTTTCACCATTTTTATTGACTACAGGATCATCATCATGGTCCCATGCATTTCCGGGTTCATCAGACATATCATTCTTTTTACAAAAAGCGACATATGGACTCAGCATACTGTTATCGTCGTCCGGTAGACAGTATATAACAAAATATTCTACTCCTTCCATTTCAATAGTATATAAACGATCCGATTCTGTGATGAATGCGGCACCCTTGGGTGAGCAACTCCAACTCCACGACATAGTTTTTAATTTTTCATAGTGATTAATAAAATATTTTTTCCTACTCTGGCTAAATTCTTAATGTTGGGCAAAAGAAGGTAAAAGACCTTGCATCTAATTTTGTTGTTTTCATCGTTATAATAAAAGAAATCTGCAAGCATGTACTCTTTTTCTGTTTCATCATTAAATTGACCATTTGAAGAAAAGATTAAAATTTCTTCATCCGGAGCCAAATTTTCTGTTTTGACCAGGTAAAAACATTTAAAGATTGGATGCAACTGCCCAACACTATTGTCGGTAGCCTGGAAGGAGGCAACAATTCCTACATGTACATGATTCATAGTCTTAAGTTTTAATTCAATTGTTAATGTCGTATTCAAGCAGAAAGTAACCTTATGGATGTGATTATTTTTAAAACAAAGCCACTTCCTGAATACAAGAAAGGGGTGGAATCAATACAAATCATTTAATAGTATCCTTTGGCAGAAGAGAAGTAATAAAAAGATATTTAACCTATAAGTAACTTTGAATTTCACATGAAATAATCTTTCTGAATTAAATTTTGTATATTTAGCATAATAAAAAATCCCAGGGCGCTTTGGATTGGATAAGTGAGCTAAAAAACAACGCAAACGAGGCACTGACTTCTTTATATACTTTGTATAGAGATGAGTGTGTTTTATGGGTGGAAAGGAATCAACAATGCACACATGAAGATGCTGTGGATATTTTTCAAATTTCGGTTTTGATCCTTTATGATAATGTGATAACCGGAAAATTAACAGAACTCACTTCGGATATTAAAACGTATTTAATGGGAATCATACGGAATAAAACTTCTGAATTGGTTAGAAATAAAAATAAATCCAATCATAAAGATCCAAACTATAATTTGATCTATGAAATTATGGAAGAACCCGAAGATGTGTTAGAAGAACAAATTCGAATTGTCAATTTGGTGATGAACAAGATGGGAGATCCATGCCGGGAAATTTTGCGTAGTTTCTTTTATCTGGGGGAAACCATACAAGAAATTACTCAGAAAATGGGATATAAAAATACCGATGTAACAAAAAATCAAAAATATAAGTGCCTGAAGAGGTTACATTCGATGGTTTTTGGACATAAAGATAAAATACCTGGTATTGAAAAGTAAACGACAAGATATCGAATTGTTGGAGTCTTATATCAATGGGACTCTTAGTGATGAAATGCGATCCGTAGTAGATGAACGTCTGAAACTGGAAGGAATACTCCATGATGATTATAAACAATTACTCATTCTTAGGGAAGGCATAAGGGCTCATGCCCTGGAGGAGAAGTTAAAACATCTTCAGAAAATAGAATCGGAATGGGAGTCGGAAAAATTTAAAGGCAAAAACGGCTTCACATGGTTAAAAGCCACTTTGGCAGTTGTCCTTTTTGGCGCCATTTTAGCGTCTGTGTATTTCCTCCGGCGACAAGACGAAAATAAAGATCATACCATTGCTCTGAACGATGAAGAATTCTATAAATATATACTACACAGAACCGAAAGAAGCAATGTTATGGATTTAGATACCCAGAGGTCGATGGCATATAATTTATTTAGCGTACGGGATTTTTCCCAGGCAAGACCTCTTTTGCGTAAGATGTGGAATGACCATAATGATACCCTATCTTTCTTTTATCTTGGAATCACTGAATTATCGCTGGGTAACCGGCAAAACGCATGCTTTATTCTTCTATCCCCCGTGCTGGAAGAATATCCCAAAGATGACCTTCTTAGGTTTTGTGAGTAAAAGTAAGTCCTCCTTACTTCCTTACACTACATTGAACCGGGTGGTGCTTTAAGAAATTCCGACAAATGCATGTTTAATTTGACACTTTAAGTTCTGACAGACGTCATGCAAATATTCCAATAGCCTGCTTGCAGATTCGACAACATCCAACTTTAAAAATACTGAAAACTTCCATAAAGGAAGCTTTCAGTTTAAACAACTACATTTATCAGTAACCTAAAATAATGATTCTTTTAGCTTTTCGGTCCGGATAAAAAGTCTATACCGGCTTTTCCTTTTCCAACATTACATCCATATAAATACACCATTGGTGTCCTCTTTTTATGATGAAATCCCGTTACCGCATCTTTAATTTGATGCAACAATACAGGTTCAGAGCCCAACATCAAACCCCCTTCAAAACCATGGGATAGTAAATGCACTTCAAAGTACATGTCTCCCGACAGAAATATTTTCCTGATTCTTTCTGAGAGCGATTCTTTTGAATCTATACATTCTATTAATGACTTTCCATCATCCAGATCAAATTCAAAAAAAACTTTTTCAAGAGCCTGGTCGATTAAAATTAACTTTTCATAGTTGTGACTTTTGTTTTCCTGAACTGTATTATCCATTGCCAGAATAGAGAAAGAAAAAAAGACAAATACACAAACCTGTAAATACGTCGAGCTGACTAACAAACCAGATGAGTTGTTCAAATTTTGCAAGAATCTAATTGGATTTTTCATTTAAGTTTAATTTGAAGGGTTTCCAAAGGGTATGTTTAAGTATTACATGGCTTTTAAAGTGTATTCACTTTATCGTGATGGTTTGTCCCCCTAAGAATCGGACATTATTTACTGGTGTGGGAATTTTTTCACCAATTACAAAGGTTGGTTATTTACGTTTTATAGTCATTGCAAAACAATTAAAAAAAGTTGCATATTTCACATGTTTAACATTTCGGTTCCATAGTATTGTAACGTTAATACAGCTGATCCAAAATTTTATTCTTTTCCTTTGGGTAACAATAAGACACCTTTTTCAAAGCTTTCGCATTGTTCAATTATACCTGTGAAATGAGAAAAGGGTGTGAAGTTTCTGTCAAAATCAATGCTCGTTTTCAAGACCAATTTTTATTACATTTTTGCTACCCGATGTAATGGTCAGTTTTCACACTTTTAGATATTTGGCAAATACAGTGTACGAAATATTCACACCATTTTGAGCACCGGATACCTGGTCGTATTATCTATAAAAATGTTAGGTTAGTCTTATATTAAAAATTAAAATGAATACTTTTGTTAGTTTAGCAGGATCTTCATATAAAATCCGATAGATATGCATAAGATAAAAATAATGAGCATTTTATTTCTGATGACAACGTGTACTTTGGCTCAATTACCGCCAAACTGGGATTCAGGATTAGATAAAAAAATGGAAGAAATACTGGCCACGTGGAAAGCTTCAGGCTTTGCCGTTGCAGTGGTTCATAAAGACCAGATCATCTATTCCAGGGGATTTGGTTACAGAGATTACGAAAATAAAAAACCGGTTACACCCAATACACTCTTTGCCATTGGTTCAAGTACCAAAGCCTTTACTACAGGACTTTTAGGAATCTTACGCGATGACATGAAACTTAGCTTTGATGACAGGCCGGCTAAGCACATCCCTGAACTCAGCTTTTATAATGATGATATGAACAATCAAATCACGATTAAAGATATCATGACGCATAGAACGGGATTACCACGCCATGATCTCAGTTGGTATTTCTTTAATTCCGGTTCCAAAGATTCTTTAATACAAAGGATACAATATCAGGAACCCTTTGCAAAAGTAAGAGAAACCTGGCATTACAATAATTTTATGTTTTTGCTTCAGGGAGTCATAGCTGAGAGGATTACCGGAAAAAGTTGGGAAGAAAATATTCAGGAGAAATTTTTCGATGTTCTCGAAATGAAATCCTCCAATGCAACCATTGGCGAAATGAAAAAAAGTGCTGAGGCATCGTACGGTTATGAGTTAAAATCCGATTCGATTATTCATAAAATGGAATATTACAATATTTCAGGAATGGGACCCGCCGGTAGTATCAACAGTTCAGTGAATGAAATGTCCAATTGGTTGATTACCTGGATTAATGGAGGAAAATACAAAGATGAGCAGGTCTTATCCTCCGCTTATATCAGAGAAGCTATCAGTCCACAAATGATTGTATCCAATACTTTGCCGGATAATGAATTTCCAGATATGCATTTAAGCAATTATGGATATGGCTGGATCGTATCATCATATAAAGGGCATTACAGGGTTGAACATGGTGGAAATATAAATGGTTTCTCAGCAAATGTTGCATTTTTTCCAATGGACAGTATCGGTATTGTTGTCTTGGCCAACCAAAATGGATCTTCCATTCCGGGAATTGTCAGAAATGAAATCAGTGACCGGTTACTTAATGTGCAAAAGACCGATTGGAATTCTGTCCAGAAAGAAAAAGTGGATAAAGCTAAAAAACAAGAAGAGGAAGCACAAAAAGCATCTCAGTCCAATCAGAAAAAAAATACCAAACCTTCCCATTTGCTGGTTGAATTTACCGGAGAATATACGCATCCGGGATATGGTACCATTGAAGTCGAGCTATTAAATGATTCCTTGTTTGCCATTACACCCTATGAAAACATTTGGTTGCAGCATTATCATTATAATGTCTTTTCTCTGGTAGGGGTGGTAAATGGAAAAGTGGATACAGCAGCAATTACACCTTTTAAATTTAATTTCCGGACCAATATTATGGGGGATATTTCTTCACTTTCTTTTCAACCAGAGTCCACTCTTGAGCCTCTTGAATTTAAACGGATACCTAAAAAAGTCGATTTGGAAAGTGATATATTGGAAAAATATGCAGGAGAATATGAATTGGCAGGGGTAATTGCAAAATTTTATCTCAAACCTGAAATGGAAAATACATTGTTCCTTTTTGTACCCGGACAACCTGAATACGAATTGTTGGCGATAGACAAGAACAAATTTGCCATTAAAATTGCAGAAGGTTTCACCATAGAGTTTAAAGCAGATGACTCAGGAAGTATTACTGAAGCCATGTTTATTCAACCCAACGGTACGTTCACTGCCAAAAAGAAGTAGTTACTGGGTGGGATGTAACATGCCAAGAATATAAATTTCATAAAGGAGCGCAAAAATTTACATATGGATCCTTAAACCTATAATTGGATATTTCATCTAAAGAAAAATAATAAGCGCAACCATTATGAAAATCGCCAAACAAATCATTGCAAGCCTCGTCATTTTACTTATCTCCTTTACGACGATTCATGCACAGGAAGAAGCGACTGGAATGCCAGGAGATCACTTCAGCCTTTATGGTGCATTGGAATTATTTAAAAAATCAGAATCTCTTGAACAATTCGAAGAGCTGCTCAACAAAGAAAACAGTGAGGTCAACAATTTAGACCTGAATGGAGATGGAGAGGTAGACTATATTCGGGTAATTGATAATATGGACAAAGATGCTCATGCCATCACCTTGCAAGTGCTGGTGAGTGAGAAAGAATCCCAGGATATAGCTATCATTGCCATAGAAAAAACAGGTAGTGAATCTGCTACATTACAGATTATTGGAGATGAAGATGTTTTTGGAGAAGAGCTGATCATAGAACCTATTGATGATTCAGCCGTCAGCGATGATAAACGTGGCCCGTCTGCGAATTATGAGGTAAGCAAAATCATGGTGAATGTTTGGTTGTGGCCTTCTGTTCGTTGGATTTACCGGCCTGCATATGTTCCATATGTTTCTCCCTGGTATTGGGGATATTACCCACGATGGCGGAGACCCTGGAAGCCATTGTCATGGACTGTTTTTTCCCCCAGAATTGTAAGATATCAGGTGGGATATCGCGTCTCTCCCACAATTAGGGTTACTACCGCCAGAAATATTTATGCGCCAAGACGTACCACTTCGGTGACCGTGGTCAATAAGTACACCGTGAATAAGAATTCCTATGTGACTAAGAAAAAATCAACGACCGTAGTCAAATCCGGAGATAAAAAAGCCGTCGTACAAAAATCGGAAACAAAAGCTATCGCAAAAGATGGAAATAAATCAATGGCCGGCTCAAAAAAAGAAACAAAGGTCAAAGTCAAAAAAGGAGATACTGAAGTAAAAGGTTCAAAAGCAACAACCACTAAAAAAGTAAAAACCGGAGAAAATAAGGTGGTTAAAAAAACTTCCACCAAAAAAGTGAAAAAGAAAAAAGGATAAGCACGTCACTTCGAATATCCACTGACGCATTGTTAATAATTGTGGTTATTGCTTCAATACTTGTTCAGCTCTAAAAATCGCATCATCGATATTTTCAAGTATATTTTTTTTGTCAATCGCCGAATATAAACCAGCCTTAAAAAATTCTTCTTTGACTTCGCGATTTGCACCTGAAATAATGATTGTTGTTCCACTTGATTGCAATCTTTGATGAAATTCTTTTAATCTGTTTATTCCAGTCGCATCAATAAATGGAACGTGTCTCATTCTTATAATAAGTACTTTAGGTGTTTGCTTTAAATCTGTCAAAAACTCTTGAAACTTTTGTGAAGCGCCAAAAAACAGTGGGCCATTTATTTCATAAAGCATGGTGTCCTTGGGTATATGTGATAATTCTTCTTCAAATATTTTATCTCCAATCTTTTCAGCAGGACCAAAAAGATTTTGCGCATTTTTGATTGTTGTCGCTTCACTCATCCTTTTCATGAAAATGAAACTGGAGAGAATCATTCCTACTTCAATAGCCAAAATCAAATCAAAAAATACCGTAAGGAAAAAAGTTGTCAACAGTACGATGATATCCATTCGGTTGCTCTTCAACAGATTTCTGAAATGTCGCCATTCGCTCATATGATAGGCTACAACTACTAATATCCCTGCCAAACAGGAAAGAGGAATTAATTTTGCTATTGGTGCAAACAGTAGCATAATAAGCAATAGGAAAATAGCATGAATAATTCCTGCAATGGGCGTCCTGCCACCATTTTTGACATTGGTAGCCGTTCGGGCAATAGCTCCTGTTGCAGGAATACCACCAAAAAGCCCTGAAAAAATATTGCCCACACCCTGAGCAACAAGTTCCATATTTGAGCGATGCCTTCCTCCGATCATTCCATCTGCAACAACTGCTGAAAGTAAAGATTCAATAGCTCCCAAAAATGCAATGGCAATGGCAGGCTGAATAAGTTCCTTGATGATAGCAAAATTGATGCCTGGAATGTGAGGCATAGCTATTTTATTGGGTATTTCACCAAATTTACTTTCAATGGTTTCGACAGGTAACTCAAAGAAATAAACAATAAGTGTACTCAATACAATAGCAACCAATGAACCCGGAATTTTTGCAGTGATTCGATAAAAATTAAGAGAAATGAACACCGTGCCCAAAGCAAGACACAAGGCTATCCAGTTGGTACTATTTATATGCTTTATATAACTAACCCATTTTTCGATAAAATCAGCAGGAATTGTAGCAATATCTAAGCCAAAAAAGTCTTTGATTTGAGTCGAGAAAATGACAACGGCAATGCCACTCGTAAATCCTACAATCAATGGATAGGGGATAAATTTTAGGTAATTACCCAGTCTGGCCAGTCCGAGTCCAACAATGAGAAAACCTGCCAAAAATGTAGCAATCGTAAGCCCACCAACACCATGTTCCTGAACAATGCCGTATACGATAATAATAAACGCACCAGTCGGCCCGCCTATTTGTACGCGACTTCCGCCCAGTATGGAAATCACAAGTCCCGCAATGATAGCAGTAATCAGCCCTTTTTCGGGAGAGACTCCCGATGCTATTGCAAAAGCGATGGCGAGCGGTAATGCCACTATTCCTACAATAATTCCTGATAAGATGTCTTTTGTGACTTGTTTCCTGCTTACCCCAGCTTTAATTAGTGAAAAGAGCTTTGGGGTAAATTCGTTTTCTTTCAATTTTCCAATATTTCTACTGATCCAGTATTTATATCATACAACATTCCCACAACCTGTATTTTGCCAGATTGTATATATTCCCTTAAAACAGGTTCTGATTTTTCGATAACGTGAACACCGTGTTTTACATTGGCTATAACCGCCATTTCATAATAATTAGTTGCTTTCACATCAAGCTCTGCTTCTTCCGGTTCAGATTTTATGTAATTGATAATACTTTGAATGTGGTTATGAACATGATCATTTTTGTGTTTGATAAATGCATCTATTGCTCCACAGTTTGTATGTCCCAGAACTACAATTAATTTTGTTTCAAGGTGTTCAACAGCGTACTCTATACTTCCAAATTCATAGTCAGAGATTATATTTCCGGCATTTCTAACTACAAATAAATCGCCTAGTCCCTGGTCAAAAATCAATTCAGGAGGCACCCTGGAATCTGAACAACTAATTACGACCGCAAACGGATGTTGCCCTTTCTTTAGTTCTCTTAATCTTTCCAAGGTCTGGTCAGGATGTATAGGATGGTTCTCTTTAAATCTTTTGTTTCCTTCGATAAGAAGTTCCAAAGGATTTTTTGATATGTCAATTTTGGTTGGAATATTGTGTCGGGTCGCACAACTGATATTAAGGAGTAGTACCAACCCAAAACTTAAGTTCAAAAATTTCTTAATTGTCCTTTTCAAGTTGTCTTTCATTATTTTCACAATAACCTAAGGTTAACCTATTTTGGTTTTGAAATGTGATGAATTTTAATAACTAAAATTCTGTAGCATTCTTAATGTTGAATTTATCGCAAATGGGTACGCCATCGTCAAGATAATGTGCATGATACGGATGGCATATTGAATAGAGGATAGAAAAATCGTCTGGAATAACAATGATTATGGCATGGGAATTCACAGCAAATTTTGGGTATTATCTCCACTGACTATGCCTGGAAACACTCCATTTGTGTTATCCTTTTCCGGGAATGGCCTTCCCAGTTATTGGTCTCAAATTACGGTTTTGTCTTTCTACATGTGATTACGATCATCAACTTAGAATCGATAAAGTACCTGATACAAGGTCTAACCCCCCTTTAAAAAATAAAAGTGTTTTTTAAAATTAATGAATTTTTCCTTTTTTTGTATTAGCAAGATCCATTCGCCAGTGAAGTTTGTACTGAAGGTTAAAGTACATTAACTATTTTTTGTTGTGAATAAATGGCCATTATATTTTTAATACTTAGAAGAAATTGGCATCAATGATCCGCCATGTTTATCTTTTCCAGTTTTTCAATTCTGAAAATCAAATCTGCCTCTGTTGTCGTGTCACATGTATTCTGATGATCAATTTCTACCCATCAACACCATTTTCTTTGTATCCAGATTTTTACCATCTAAAATTAGAGTATAAAAATAAATACCGCCACCTAACTGGTGGGTATCCAGGATTGTCTGTCCGGCACCTCTGCTTTCTACTACAATGGATTTCAAAACCCGGCCAGCAGCATCTGCAATTAGGAGTTCTGCTTTTTTCACCGTTACCGGAATAAAATGGGGTATATTAGTGCTGTTGGAGAAAGGGTTGGGCTGATTTTGCATTAATTGGGCATCGGATACCGAAAGGGCATTTCCATGGCCGGTTTTATTTTGCACCAATTGCTGCACCAGAATTTCCAGTTGATCCAGTCGGTGTTCCAAATCTTCGTTTTTTTGTTTCAGGTTGCGGTTTTCCCTCTCCAGCCTGGCGATTCGATCCTCTTTGTCTTCGATCATTTTTTGCTGTTCCTGCATGGCTTTAGTCAATATAGGTACCATGCCGACGTAGTCGACGCCCAGGTATTTTATTTCTTCGGTGAGCAATGTGTCTTGAGATTCCTGGTAGGGAATGGCGTTGATATTTTCATGCACCAGCTCCGGAAAAACCTCTTGCAGTTCCTGGGCGATAAAGCCAAACTGAGTGCCGGTAGCCAGATTCATCCGCTTGAATTCCTCCTGTTTCATGTCATAAGACTTGGGCTTTAAGTCCATAACGCGATCCAGTGCGGTAAAATCTTTAATATTTTTTTTGAATTTTCGGTCGGAAACAGAAGAGAAAGCACCAGTATAAGCCAGATTACCATTGGCAAAGACCGCATATTCTGTGCCTCCTCCGGATGTCTGTCCATAAATACCATATTTGGTTCCGTTACTTGTATGTGCCGCTCCATGTACTCCATATCGGTTACCTAAACCTTCACCAGCAGCAGTGCCAAAAATTCCCCACCTTGCGCTATTCGAACTCCCATCATGATTCGACCAAACGCCCACCTGATCTTGACCCCATTCGTCTACATAAAGCTGAGCGCTAAAATCGAGACTATAGGTTCCTATACCGACACCTCCATTTTCAGGATTGACAAAAAGTATGGGCCATATGGTAAAATTATTGTCGGTTTGTCGCATATAGTCTAGGTAAAAGCCCGATTTTACAATATCGCTATTATCAAAGTCACCTACATCGGAGATCCCAAGTGACCAGGTTTCCCGATCCACCCCATTCATTGGTCCTATGCCTTCAGTGACAAAAGTCATTCTTTTGCGGTCTAAATTACTTTTGCTTGAAGGTAAAAGGGCGAAATCTGAAAATGTAAATCCATTATCGCCAATGACCGTCCGCAATAAATCACTTCCAGCAGATACTGAATTTTCTGTAAGGGTCGTGAAATTAAAACCGTTCTCAATATGAAGACCATTTAGGTTAAGGTTCACGCCAATCATGCTATTGGAAGCATCAGAAAATGTAAGCGTTTCCGGAGTAAGTGAAGAAGTGGGTTGGGCAGATAGGCTCATGGTCAGGAATGAGCAAAACAAAATAAGGCCAGGTGTAAAAGATTTTTTTTTCATCATTGTGTTTTTAAGTGTGTTAGTTGAAATAGAATACAAGCTGTTTGATTTCTTGAGTCTGCTAATTGTCACATTGCATAGAATGCATTTTTTTATGCACGTTATGATTTTATATTTTAATTGACAATTCAAAGTTCAGCCAAAATGTATTTTGGCTCTTGTCTAAATTGGTCATCCTATTGTTCTTTTTGGACAAAAAGTATTATTTTTACTATCGTAGGGAGTGAAGTAGAAAAGAATGGTTTTAAATTGTCAATTCATTATTTAATGAAATTCATTTATACTGTTGTTATTTACTGCATGACAAGTGCTTCATTTATTGCGGCGCAATCTTCCATTGGCGAGCTAAAGGCCAGGGCGACTCAAACTGATGATCAAAAAGACCTCATCGATATATACATAGAATTATCTTCGGAGTACCTCAAGCAGAATGTGGATACCAGCCTTCTATATGCAGAGGAGGCAATGCATTTAGCTGATTCTTTAGCCTACCGTTTAGCCTTTCTCCAATCAAAACTCAATATAGGTAAGGGATTATTGATGAAGGGAAATTCAGATTCAACTTCTACCCATTTGCACGACATTCTGGAAAGTGATTATGAAGTTTCCGATTCGTCCCTGATAGCTGAAATCTATTACCTGCAAGGAAATATCGAGGAGAAACGAAATAATAAAGACATGGCATCAGCCAAATATTTTCGGGCTCTGGGGATGGCCGAAAGGAACAATAACCCCCAAATTCAGGCAGATGTCTACAATTCGCTTGGAACATTAACAATGGGGGCAGGAGATATGCCAAAAGCAATCGAATACTTAACATTCGCATTAAGTATTGGGGAGGCAAGCGATCTCCCGATGGTCGTGATCAGGCAGTTGATCAATCTTTCAATTTGTTATGATGACACAGACATAAAGGCTTCGTACCTGGACCGTGCCATTCCGCTTGCTCAAGAGCATAATCATACGAGAGCCTTGTCATTTGCCTATGTATCCAAAGCACATCTCCATGAAGTAAAAAATGAATGGCCCCAGGCTATTGAGTTTTTAGAAAAAGCCTACCAAATAGCCTTGCAAACCGGTGACCTGGTTAAACAAAAACAAGTATTATTAGAACTGGGAAAGGCTTATGTAGTAATAAAAAGTTATGACAAAGCCATTGAAGTGCTCCAGAAAAATCTGGATGCTGACAGTATTGGTATACTTGCTCGCAATGACATTGCAGTCTACGAGCTTTTGAGTGAAATTTACGTCAATAAAAATCAATTCCAAACGGCATATGATCACCTCGTAAATGCGTATGACCTCCGGGAAATCAATTATAGACAAAATATAGAAGACAATCTTGAAGAAGCCAATGCCAGGTATGAAACGGAAAGGAAAGATGCTGAAATAGCCAGACAAATACTGGAAATTGAAAAGAAGGACAATACCAGGAACCGCATTATGGGTGGATCTGCATTTATTGTTTTGTTTCTAGGTAGCTCTTTTTTATACTCCTTTGAGAGACAAAAAAGAAAGAAAAAAGAGGCAGAACTTATGTTGGTTGAAAAGAAAAAAGAGGCAGAAAAGCTAAAAGAATTGGACGAACTTAAGACTCAGTTTTTTACCAATGTAAGTCATGAGTTTCGAACTCCACTCACCCTCATCCTGGGCCCACTAAGCGATGTGAAGGACAAGATTAAAAACCATGCGGTTCAAGAATCCATTCAACTGGCACATAGCAATGCGGGTCGGCTTCTTAACATGGTCAACGAAGTTTTGGATCTTTCAAAATTAGAAAGTGGGCAAATGAACGCACAATATAGTAAAGTCCCAATAAAGTCCTGCTTACAGCGCATCATCCATACTTTTGATTCTCTGGCAAGGATGAGAAATATCACAATAAATTTCGATGCAGATCTGAAAAATATAGTGGTGCAAACAGATGTAAACAAGGTGGAAAAAATTCTAAATAATCTGATATCTAATGCCATCAAATACTCGCATAATGATTCAGTTATTAACATCCGTGCAACTTTGAATGATGAACGTTTAGAAGTAAGTGTCACTGACCAAGGGAAAGGCATTGACCCGACCGAAGTGGATAAAATTTTTAACCGATTTTACCAATCCAATATCGTCATGGCAGTAGAGGGTGGAGGAACGGGAATCGGATTAGCCCTTTCGCGGGAGTTAGCAGAGTTGTTAGATGGTAACCTCACAGTAGAAAGCAAATTAGGCCAGGGCAGCACCTTTACACTGAACATACCCATATCGGTTCTACAAGTTGAGCGACCAGATGATATGATTGACAAAGAGCCCACAACTGAAAGATTCTACCAACCCATTTTAATAAATGGAGAAAAGCCCCATCTGCTCTTAGTAGATGATAATGCGGACATGCTGGATTATTTACAAAGTATATTAATGGAAGAATACCGATGTACTTTTGCAAAAGATGGATATGAAGCCATGCAAAAAATTCAGACTAATTCCTTTGATCTGATCAGTGCGGATATCATGATGCCCAATATGGACGGTATTCAGCTAAAAACTAAGGTGAATGAATTATTGAGCAAGCAGCAAATACCATTTATTTTTTTAACGGCTAAATCATTAGAAGAAAACATCCTCGAAGGACTGAGCCTGGGGGTCGATGATTACATTACCAAACCATTCAATAAAAAAGAATACAAGGCCAGAATTCGCAATCTATTGCAAAACAAAATAGAAAGAGGATCATTTATGTCAGAAAGTAGTAGAGACACTATCAGAGACAGAAATGTGGATGAAGTTTTACTTCGCAAAGCCGAAAAATCTGTAAAGGAAAATCTGGATAATCCAAATTATAAAGTCAAAGACTTAGCTAAAGATTTGAATTATAGTCAACGACAACTCACCAGAATTATGAAAGAACTCACGGGTATGTCTCCCGTCAATTTTATTGCAGAACTCCGCCTCCAACGAGCGTACCATCTCCTCAAGAGCAATTCCAGACATTCAGTAAGTGAAGTGATGTATGATGTCGGAATCGAAAGTGCCAGTTATTTTTCCAGAAAATTTACAGAACGTTTTGGGATACGACCCAGTGAAATGTAAGAGAAAATTTGTTTCATAGTGATTGCTATAGACCATGATTGGCAAATTCCCGAATGGGAGAGGTCAACACCCATTGCTCCAAAATTTTGCTGTAACGATATTTATCTCACATGCATAACTTTTGTACTTTTTTACTTGAGATTTAATATCGTTTTTGCAATTTCCTTTTGCAGTTTGGTAGACACATTTATTTCATCGGCAAACTTTTTCCATTGATTTGCCGTGTCATTGATTTCCTCTATAATCTCTGAGGCTTTGTTCAAGTGAATGGATTTGCCAATGAAAAGTAAATCTGCTTTTGTTATGTCTTTGCGTTTGCCATTGATACTCAATGCATGCTGACTGACCCACTCACTGCCAGGTCGATATGCATGGCATACATCGTAAGCCGGAGCCAATTGCCATTTGCCCCCTTGCTTCAGCAAAAACGAAAAATTCTTGGTGTGATCATCACAATTCCGGGCTATGACATTAAAAACCATTCTTCTGAACATCTGCCCGGCATCTGCATATGTCAGTTTTAGCTCCCTCATGCACTGAAAGAGCTGCTCATAACTAAAACTATTGACTAAATTGAAGTCAAAATGTTTTAAGGCACAAAAGGTCTGTACATGATGTCTGATATCTCCACCTTCCCGATCAAAGCGTTTGGTCATAAAGTGAGCACGGCCGTTTTCCTGCAATAGCCGGGAGGGCATCATTTCAATTCCGCATGCTGTAGCCATATTGTAATAAGCCATTTCCACTCTTCCATAACCTTGGCTGACTCCCAACTGCACATCGCTTACACCATCGAGCTTGATAAGCCAATGTTCAAAATCTTTGGGTGCTTTGGTTTGGCCTGATTTTACTTCTCCTGTCTTTTCATTCCAGGCAATAACTGCTTTGGGACGGGCACCACCAGCCGATGTTCCTATTTTCAAAATCTCAAAAACAGCCTGTTCTTCGTCTTTTTTTAAATTGGCAGTAAAAGCCTCCCTTTGGTTTAGCATTTTTTGGGTTGTAGTTACCAAACTTTCTATCTCAATGGAAAAGGTTCGTTTGCTTACCCTGAACACTGCCGGTTCAAATTCAAGAGCACCTATACCGCGGGTTCCTATAAAACATAGCATTTCGACCGGATTCATGGTATTCAGTGCCCGTCCTTGCTGCGCCAACCAAAGGTTAATCAGTTGGTTTCCGTATTTATCGGGCAAAACATCAGCCAGCAAACCGGGTAATCCCTTAAATGTGTCGTATTCCGAATTTCTGTCTTGTCGCAATTCTGGAAATGAGAATAGTCTTCGCTCAGAAGTAACCGGCATTTTCAAGGGTGACAAATCCCAACCCAATTGTTTGAATTTAGGATCGTATTCAAAGATTGCATAACCTGATTGATCATTCCATGCCACTGCACCGGCCAGGTTTCCCCAAATTTTAACTTCTGCTACTTGCATGACTTACCAATCTGATTCTTCCTTATTTTCATTTTTATTCTCTGATTTATTTCTTATCCGTTGTCGTTTTTGTTTTTGCAGTTTCGCCAACGCCAATGGGCTTATAGTTCTTTTTATTTCAAATGCATTAAAAACCTGCAACTGATCTAAAACCCTAAGAACCTGAATAAGCGTAGTAACTGTAAAGGTTTCACCCCGCTCTAATAAACTGAGGGTAGACCTGCTTATTCCTGCCGAAGTAGCCAGCTCATCCTGTGTCCTGTTTTGTTCCATACGATGATGCCTGACAAATGCCCCGATATGCTCTGTAAGTGCTTTATCGCTTTTAGAAACCCATTCAATGAATGATTTACCAGTCATAAAGTGTAATTTATAAAAATAGTGAATGAATTAACATGCAAATATAGTGTATTTTTTTAAATTAAGAGTTTTCTGAATGAAACGGTATTGTGGTGTGACGTCTTTAAGTCAACACTTCATTGATGCCCTGCTGCAAATTAGAAAGATGTATTAAATTTTAAGTAAGAGCAATACGTCTTGTGGTTTTATTTGCTGACTTTTAACTTCCATGATTTCAATATTGCATATCGCGATATGCAATATTAAGCTTTTTTTGAGAATGTAGTAAGTAGGTAGAATATCGTGGATTGCGATATGCGATAAACTATTTGCATTCACCTCTATTTTCTTGTTGGCTATGTAACCTTTGACAAAAGATACATAGTAGCAAATAACGCCTTATTGTATTATATAGACACCCCTACTACTAGCAGTGTTGATTGCGTGAAAAATGCATGTTTACTATTGATCTGATTTCATCCCGAGCGTTAAAATTGTTTGCCACACACTTGTTCTTATATAAAAGATCTACAATTCGCAGGATTGGAAAAAAGGGGGTCAGTTGCCAAACCATTTTACTTTAAAACAGCCTATTGGGGTCAGTTTGGATGGAATATGTATTTTATATAATCTTTGACTTTCTCTCAAACGAGATAAAAAACATTAACGTGTCCGCATATCACTACTTGTTCGAAAGCACTTTAGATGGACTTACCTTCTATTTAACAAAACACCTGCCTCTAATGGTGGGGACAACATAAACAATGCTAACAGATATTCTTTTTTAATTTTTTTCTTTAGTTTCGAAAATCTTCATAAATTTGTAACCATTGTGTAAGGTTAAATAATTTGGTTATATGAAAGACTATTTATCTTTATCTGAAACATCCGATCTAATTGGTAAAAGTAAAGAAACTTTGCGGAGATGGGATAAAGAAGGGATTTTAATCGCTGTCCGAGAGCCTGTTTCTAACTATAGGGTTTATCGAAAATCCGATGTTAAGACTTTGCTAGGGAATCTTTTCAATGAAGTGATTGATGAAGATGTGTCAAATTATGTTGAACCTCAAAATGAATATACCGTCCTTGAAATATTTGCAGGTGCAGGAGGACTGGCTATTGGTTTAGAAAAAGCAGGTCTAAAATGTGTAGCCCTCAATGAAATTGACAAATGGGCATGCGAAACATTGAGAAAGAACAGACCCAATTGGAATGTTCTTGAAGGCGATGTTAAAGATTTTCATTTCAAAGAATATAAAGATAAAGTTGATGTAGTAACCGGTGGATTTCCCTGCCAAGCCTTCAGTTATGCAGGAAAGAAATTAGGCTTGAATGATGCAAGAGGTACTCTTTTCTATGAATTTGCTAGAGTTGTGCAAGAAGTAAATCCTGCCATTTGTTTAGGTGAAAATGTACGAGGTCTATTAAGCCATGAAAAAGGAAAAACGCTTCAAGGAATGATCTCAATTCTAAATGAGATTGGTTATAAGGTAGTTCCTGTCCAAATTCTTAAAGCTATTAATTATAGGGTACCCCAAAAAAGAGAAAGATTGATTTTAGTTGGTGTTAGAAAAGATATTGATATTGAGTTTGTATATCCAACTCCGCATAGAAAGATATATAATTTGAAAGATGCACTGAAAAAAGGCGAGCTATATGATTGCGATGTTCCTAAATCAAATGGTGCTAAATATCCTGATTATAAAAAGAAAGTTCTCGAATTAGTTCCGCCTAAAGGATATTGGAGAGACCTGCCTGAAGAAATACAGAAAGAATATATGGGAGGTAGCTTTTATCTTGGTGGAGGTAAAACAGGAATGGCTCGCAGAATTGGTTGGAATGAGCCTTCTTTAACACTCACTTGCAGTCCAATGCAAAAACAAACAGAAAGATGTCATCCTGATGAAACTCGTCCATTTACAGTTCGGGAATATGCAAGAATTCAGACTTTCCCAGATAATTGGAAATTTGCAGGCTCTTTAGCTCAACAGTACAAGCAAATAGGAAATGCAGTCCCTGTAAATCTGAGCCAGGAAATAGGTTTTTCAGTTGTTAAGTTTCTTAATGTTCACTATTCAGAAAAATCAAATCAGTAGTTTTTATTTGTATTTTTCGGCAATTTCCAATGCCAATTTTTTTATCGTAGATTCTACAACCTTACTGGCGTCAACTTCTAGTGCAACTTCTCCGATAGCATCTATTAATTCGAAGTAAAATTCTTCTTTACCTGTCAATCGATGCCAAAAGTCCTGTCCAACGTGTACCGGATAATTTTGACCTATCCTTCGATAATGTGAGCTTAATTCTGCTTCTTCTCCATAAACAACACCAACGATCATATCATCGATGCCAACATTAAGGTTATTGGTTCTGGCAATATATCTCACTCCGTTAAAATGATTGACTATTGTTGTAACATCATCGTGATTTATAGTGTTTGGTCCGGCTTTTAGTTGGCAGTATTTTTTTCGCCCATCTACTTCATCGATAAATTCTATATCTATACCCTGGGTTGTAGAACCAAGTCCTTGAAAAAGAGTACTTATTAAACTCTGAATTCTCATACCAAAAGAGGTGGTAATAGATGAGCCTAAAATCCTTGGTAAAATTAATGCTCTTGCGATGCTTTCCGGATCGTCATTTCCAGTTAAGAAGTTCGCCAAATATTTAAATAAAAAGGGGTTAACATTATATTCTGAAAGTCTACTTGCTCTTTCACAAGCACCGCCTATATGATTTTGTACAATTTCATCTCTAAAAAATTGTTTGGCATTTTCAATTATTTGTATTCTAAGTTGATTATCCATTCTTTTTATTTATTACTACAAATATTTTAAATGCTTGTGGTTCGTTAAATATGACCGTCCGGATCCAGAAAAATATGGAGTACCATTTGGAGAAATCTTAAAAGGTAAAATTATTTTTCTATCGAATAGAAACAATGTTATACTCCTTAGTTCACTTTGGTTGATTTCAAAGAATTCTATTTTATTCTTTATTTCTATGTGCTATCAAGCAATTGAGTACCTCAAAATCTTTCCCCCTTTTCGTGCAGTTCAAAAAATTGCTGTGACGAGCCATGGACTGGATTTTATAATTTCAATTCCAAATCTAATGAAAAACCCTATGAAAATCAAACGCTTTAATTAAACCACAGTCTCCCAGAAGCTAAAGTCTAGAAAAATTTTCTCTATAAATTTCCAAGTAATATTGCGTTACTCAGCGAGAAATGGAACCAAAACCTAATTCCATTACTTTTATTTAAATACAGAGGAAAAACACAAATCTGGTGTAAAACTGATTGAACAACTATTTTTAAAGGCTTAAAGGGTAAAATTTGCAAGCATAGAAGCTTTTTCTACCATGTAGCCTTGATTAAAAATACCTGATATGCCAACTGGAGGTTTTTGGGATGTAACCAACAGATTGAGGACATACTTAGTAGAAATTACGACAGATTCAAATTTTCTGAAAATTAAGGGCATTTTTCAAAAAGATAAATAGCGTGCTGTTTATCAATGTGTTATGGACGTATTATACGCCAATATAATGTAATCGTTTGACCGTGATTTGAATATTTGCTCTTATGATGATGATGGATGCCTTTTCATTTTTCTCAGTTATACTGCCTACATTCACGATTTTGATAGGAATATCAAATCATATCTTTAAATATAGTTATTCAAAAATAGATCTTGAAAAATTCAAAGAGCTTAAAATCTGTGTAATGGTTCCCGCCAGAAATGAAGCCGGGAATATAGGCAGACTTATCAGCGATCTCTCTAAACAGAGTTACAATAATTTTGAAGTTCTGGTATATGATGACGAATCAACAGATGAAACGTATAATTTGGCAAAAGCAGCTATTAATTCATTACACATTGGGGCAATTAAGTACAGATTAATAAAGGGGATATCAAAGCCAGATGGTTGGTCGGGTAAAAACTTCGCCTGCCACCAGATGAGTTTACAAGCTTGCAAAAACAGCGATATTTATGCCTTTATTGACGCGGATACTTATCCGGAGAGGGATTTCTTAAAGTCCATAAATGCTTACATGCAGGAGTATAACCCAGAGCTTCTTTCTTTTATGCACATACAAATAACCAAAACTATTGGTGAATCCATGGTAGTTCCACTTCTAAATTTGTTTGTATATAATTTTCTACCACTCTTTCTGATTCCCCATAAAAATCACTATTTGTTTTCACTTGCAAATGGACAAATGTTGGCTTTTAGTAAGGACTCATACATGGCACAAGGAGGTCACAAGTCAATAAAATCAGAAACTGTCGACGACATGATGTTCTCACATAAAATTAAGCTTAGTGGCAAAAAAGTACTTACCATCCCTACTGATCATTTTTTTTCATGCAGAATGTATTCCGATTTTAGATCATCTTTGAGTGGGTTGGGAAGGTCATTGGCATTGCTGTTTAAGAAAGATATCTTTGGTTTGGCGTTTGTAACTACTGTGTATTTTTTCTTTCTGATCTTTCCTATTCTGGTCACCATTTTCAATTCAAATTTTTGGCTTCCCGGAGCATTGGCATTTGTTTCATATCTTATTGCCATACAGATGAGTAAGGGGAATTTCCTGAAAGATATATTGTACTATCCGTTAAGGCTCATTGTGTTGGTATATTTTCTTATTTCGATATTTTTCAAGTTTTATACTGCAGTTGACTGGAAAGGTAGGAAGTATTAAAGACATTGGCTGCGCGTAATTGGTGGTCATTGGCGCTGCGCGTGTGATTTTTCTAAAAAGAAGCTTTTTATAGTTGAAATAAATTTAACTTGTTTTTTGTCAGGTTTAACTCTTGCTGTAAATCATCAATCTGCTTAAGCAAATTGTAAATAGCATCAATACCTTCAAGGTTAATATGTAACTCATAATGAAAATGAATTGCCCGTTCAAGATCTTTTAACTGGTCATATGAAATATATTTTTTATCTTCTAAAACAATTATTTCTATTAGGCCATAATCATTCAAGGAGTTGATAAAAGATAATTCTACATCACAATTTGAGCAGAATTTTTCTACAAGCACATAATTATTTTTTTCCATTATTTCTAATTTTCTGTAATTCTGTTAATAGCTCCTTTTCCTTATCTGATAGAGTTGTAGGTAATTTTACGCGATAAGTAACAATCAAATCGCCAAACTCATTCTCCTTTTTATACACAGGAAAACCTTTACCTTTCAATTTAACCTTTGTGCCTGACTGGGTTTCCGGAGCGACTTTAAGTTTAACTTTGCCATCCATCGTTTCAATCATAACATCTCCACCCAACAAAGCTGTATAAAGATCTATATCAACGGTTGTATATAAATTACTTCCTTCTCTCTTAAACCTGGTATCATCCTTAATTGAAAAGGTAATGTATAAGTCACCATTAGGACCCCCATTTACACCCGGAGTACCGTGTCCACTTATTTTAATAACCTGACCGTTTTCAATCCCTGCCGGAAATGTTAACCGAATGTTCTTACCGTTAACCGTTAATGTTTGTTGTTGGGACGTATAGACGTCTTTTAAATTCAAATGCAATTCTGCATGTAAGTCATGTCCTCTGAATTTTGTTTGCCTGCTTCTTCCTCCACCGTTGCCAAACATCGATTCAAAAAAGTCAGAAAAATCACCTGAAAATTCGCCATAACCGGATTGAGGCCCGGTGCTGTATTGAGTTTGTTGTTGCCTGGCTTTTTTAAATTCATCTGCGTGTTGCCAATCCTTACCAAATTCATCGTACTTCTTTCGTTTTTCAGGATCACTTAATACCTCATTCGCTTCATTTATTTCTTTAAATTTTTTTTCCGCTTCTTTATTATTAGGGTTCAAGTCTGGATGATATTTTCTTGCGAGCTTGCGGTATGCAGCTTTTATATCGCTTTTAGTTGCCTTTTTGGATACTCCTAAAATTTTATAATAATCTATAAATTCCATATTCTGCTTTTATTTCAGGGCTATTACTTTTCGGCTTTTGATAATCTAATGCCATGGATTGTGGTTTCAGCATTTCCATTCCAAATCTATTGAACCCCAGATAAAATGAAACAGTTTTGCTAGATCAAGAACTCCAAGTGTTTTAGATGAGGATAAAATTGCGATTTATGTACCTGAATCACTGCTTTTTTAATGGTGGTAACACTTTTTATGACGTGACTACGAAGCTTTTGATGTTAGTTGTAGTTTTCATTTAATTCTTTTCCTATTATGCGTAAAACTGTTATTATTGGTTTTTGTGTGTGATGCATCATACTTTCAAAGAGGGTTAATGACTCATCTTTCTTTATTTCAGCTAAAAAGTCACTTGCCAGTTTATAATCCATGAAAAGTTCTCCTTTTTTTAAAAGGTCGATACATTTTTTATTAAACTCATTAAGATTTTCCAGTTCTCTTAGCCGCATCTTTATTTTGTCCAATGTATCATTTTCGTTGAATGAGCTTTTTGGCCGTTCAATATTACCATAACATTCAGATATGTCAAAATAGTAATTCTCTATTTGGGTTATAATTTCAAATTCGGTAGTTTGTATGGTTTCAATCTTAATCTTGTCAATATTTTTGTCATTATGAGAGAGAAGTTCTTGTTTTAATATCTTCCATTTAATTTTTCTTCCTTTACCTAAACAATTAAGGATAAAATATTCAGTTCTAACATAATCATTAATATCTGTCCTGTGTATAATTATGGGGGTTTCAATGGAATTTCCGTAACCCCCTGAAATCGGTAATTCAACTCCAAAATCTAATTTTAATATTTCTTTAAGTGTCATATTTTTTAGGTTAAATTTTTCAAAACAATCACTGGAAGATAAACTTCTTCATACTAGTATATCTTTTCCCTGAGCTCTATATCGCTGTTTAAAAAAGAAATCACGATGTGGGTTTCGTATATATGCCCAGTGTTCTTTATGTTTAAATAATAGGGTAGCCTGTTATTTCTTAACAATTTCATCTTTTTTCAATTCTATACTTTTATAACCTTCAATGAATTCTACCGGAATTGACTTAAGCCCCGCTTTGCCCTCGATAGGAATTAGGCTGTTGAAATGAAGATGTTCTACATCTGTTTGTCCGGTTTTACCTGAAAGCCCTATGGGTTGACCACTTTTCACTTCATCACCCACCTTGACAAAGCTTCCCTTATGAGTTAGATGAACATATTGAAAATAGATTCCCGAATGAGAATCATATATGGTTATATAATTTCCATAAGGCCGCCATTTCTTGCTTTTTCCTCCGTATTTATATTGATCTATCACACCGACCACATAACCACCTGAAACAGAAGATATTGTGTCATTAACCCTTAAGTCAAAATCGATAGCATACCTCGAATAATCAGAATTATGAGTATAGTTTGTATCGTTTCCCTGGATTATCCTGTACGTTCTATGTTTAGGAAATGGCAGTTCAATCCTGGTCAGGTTGATTTTTTTAAATGTGCTTCCGTAGGCGATAGTATAGGTTATATCATCATCAAAACTTTTCAATTTTGAAAAAACTACCATTGAGTCAGCCTTTTCTTTGATCTCAATCGGATTTACTGTATTAAACATATCCTGTAACGCTTCATTGGAACTATTCAACCAAATCCTTATAGGACTCATAATTGGATTTCGAAGATGTAATCTAAGTTCATTGTTTTCAAACGAATGTGATTTGCTAAAGGTAAATTGACTATACTTTTTTGCAGGAAGTACTTTCATCTTGCAGCCTAAAATCAAGGCGCAACCCATAAAAAGGATAATTTTTGTATTCATTGTCAATTATACATTGACTAAAGCGTTTGTTTTGCGATTTGATCGATCTGTTAGCCTCGTTGTGCCCAATGATAAAATTCTAATGTCAAAGTTAAAAGTTAAACATGATTGAAATGGGTTGAACATCCATTTGGTTCAACCCTTATTAAAGAAATAAGCAAAAAACTTAAATAAGATATGATCTTAATAAAATAAATGGTGTAATAATTAAATAAGCAGATTGGTATTTCAAGTTTTAAAATGTTTTTTACAAGCAAATATATTTTAAGAATCAAATTTCGAAGCGTCCCATTCAGTCCCGGGAGGAAATAACTCTGTTTTTCTTTTTTTCATTTCTAATGCAATCAACGCGCTGCTTCCACCTTGTTCTTCAAGTTTTGATATAATATTGAGATAACTTTTCTCATCTCTATTTTGACTCAGTTTGAAGACATTCTCCATTTTTTCTGCTTTGATCTCAAAACCTGCAATGGCAGGCATCATTTTACTTAGGTATTGATCTGGAAGATTATCGTAGATAGTATGTGACCCGGTATTCCCTTTCTCAAATTTCAAAGTGAATTTTCGCATAAACTGAATTAATTCATCCATGGACATAAAATTTATCTGACCGCTTATTTGGACACTCATATAATTCCAGGTTGACCCCATTTGAGGGTTGCTGTACCAGGAAGCACTCACATAGGTACTGGGACCAGTAAATACAACCAATGCGTTAGGGTTTTCAACAAAAGCTTTATGATGATCCGTGTTTCGCATAATATGTGCCTGCAAAAACAATTCACCATTTCTCTCTTCAAATAAAACCGGAATCTGTGTTGCAACCTGTGCTCCCGATAAGAAACTACCTGTCAAAAAAGCAAAAGGATTATTTTCAATAAAATCCTGTATGACTTTTTTGTCTTTTTCCTTGAAATATGAAAAATGATACATGGTTATTTTTATTTCGTTTGTGTTAAAAACTTCAACCTCATATTAGCTCGTAGCTCGTAGTTGGTAGCTCGTATATCAATCACAATTTCATCTCCTCACTCCCTCACCTCCTTATCCTTATCCTGCCGAAGGCGAAAACCTTAACCTCATTTTAGCTGGTAGCTCGTAGCTTTTAGTCTTTATCAATTACAAAATTCAACCTTAACCTTCTGACCGTTTACCGTTCACTGCTCACCATTCACCGTTTTTTCAACCTGCCGAAGGCGAAAACCTCATCCTTAACCTTAACCTTAACACTTATTTTATTTTGATACCTTTGAACCCATCATATATCATGGCTTCAATATGCCCATCATCGCTTTCAACAAACTCCACATCCGACCAATAGCTCCTTAAAATGAATTTATTAAAATTCGCTTTTCCTTCATCAACCGGGATCAAAGCCCCCCAGGTGGATGAAAGGAGTCCTTCCTCAAACGTCACTTCCAATTCAGCATTGGGAACATAGAATTTCTCATCAAACTTGTATTTTCCTGTTAGGCGATTTGCTTGTTTTGGGTCTAATTTAGCAGCAGAAAGGTTGGTTTTCGTGTAGGGCATTTTATTAACCAAAGCTGCCAATTGCTGGCCGAGATCATAAGGTAGTGAGATGTAATTGTTTGAAAGAACGATTACAACCAACTTATCTTCAGGGTAAATACCAAAATAGGAAGAGAATCCCGGTGAACGCCCATTCATTTGATACCTTTTTTTGTCCAGGTGATCTCTTATAAACCAGCCATACCCAACGCGATCACCATAATCAGTAAATATTATTTGCCACGATTCCTGTGATAAAATTTTATTGTCCAGGATAGCATATGCAAATTTGTTGAGGTCTTCTGCGGTAGCATATTCGGAACCATGTCCTGTTTTGGAAGTCCAGTCGATTTGATAAGCATTTTCAACTTCGTAATGCCCTGCCGGCGCATACCCTACAGCTAAGTCAGACACAATGCAGATTTCTCCGGCTGAATGTCCTGTATTCATCATGTGTAAGGGATCAAATAGGCTCTCTTTTAAATAAGCTCCGAACGATTTTCCGGTCACTTTCTCAATGATGTAAGCTAAAAGTATATAATCAGACCTTCCGTGATTGTATTTGGTATTGGGCTGAAAAAGCAGGGTGTCGTTTTTAAAATAATCAATCAACTGTTCTGCTGTGTGTCCAAATTTTGTTATGCTGTCGTAATCTACTTTCCTGTTATGACCAATGGCGGGAATACCCGACCGCTGACTCATGAGGTGATGCAGCGTGATGTTGTCTCCATACTTGTAGTCAGGCAGATATTTAGACAGCGGGTCGTCTAAAGAAACCTTTTTTTCTTCCACCAGTTTCATAATTGCTGCGGATGTAAAAATCATTGAAACCGAGGCCAGGTAAAATTTTGTATGCAGAGTATTTTGCAGGTTGTAAGACCTGTTCATCGACCCATAGGCTTTTGAAAAAACGACTTTCCCATTTTGGGATATTAATACGCTACCACTGAAATTATTTGTTTGAATGTATGGGTTTATCAACTCATCTATCTCCTTAGGTTGTGCCCATGCCACCGGAAGATTTAGAAATAAAATAAAGCAGAAAAAGTATAGTTTATTCATATTTTAATTAGTCAAATGTTAATGTTGGCTTCAATATCTATCTGTATAGCACAGCCGATTGCCTATGTGGCGTACTGGCGTTTAACCTGCAAGAACGCAATAGCCTTTATTAGCTGCTTTTTTCATAACATTTAATCTTCTAATTTAATGATTATTCCTCCTTTCATTACAAATTTGACCCTTCCCAATTCGGAGATGTCCTCCAGAGGATTTCCTTTAGTTGCAATGATGTCGGCATATTTTCCTACTTCAATTGTACCTATTTCATCTTCCTTCATCAAGATCTCAGCATTCACTTTTGTTGCAGACATGATTGCCTGCATAGGAGTGAAACCAATTTTTAAATACTCCGCAAATTCAGTAGCTGAATAATTGGATGGCCAGCCGACAAAATCAGTGCCCAACCCAAATTTTACACCTTTCCTAAAAGCCAATTGAAAGTTTTTGTACATGTTATCTTTCGTTTTCCGTCTTATATCATCAGCTTTTTGCAAATATTTGTCTTCTGTTCCTTCATAATAGGCATGTATAGACAATGTTGGAATTAGCCATGTACCGTTTTGTATCATTAAGTCCATTGCTTCATCATCAATAAAAGAACCATGTTCTATGGTTCTTACACCAGCTTTTACGGCCATCTTTATTCCTTCAGCGGCATGGGCATGGGCCATCACAGGTACATTTCTTCGAGTAGCTTCTTCCACCGCCATTTTTAATTCGTCTTCCCCGAAATGAACATTATTAGGATTATCTTTAGCGCTCATAAAGGCACCGGTTACCAACAATTTGATCCAGTCACTATCATATTTTATTTCATTTCGTATTGCTTTTCGCATTTCTTCAGGCCCATTAACGATCAATCCGTCGGAAGTTGTTTCTTGTTCATAAGAAAGAAAATTAATATCACCACCACCACCAGTTACAGATATATAATGAGCAGCGCCAAAAATTCGCGGTCCATTAAATAAGCCATTATTGATAGCGTTACGTATTTCCATATTCGCATACCCTACATCACCATCGCCGGCTACACGTAAGGTGGTCCAGCCGGCAGCAAGCAAATCCTGGACTGCTTTTAGTCCAAAAAGTGCTTTATAGGCAGATGACCCCTTTAGATGATTTACCTGGTAGTCATTTACACTAAGGTTAGGATGCACATGCATATCAATTAGGCCGGGCAAAACAGTATAATCAGATAAGTCGATTATAGAGTAATCTGGGGAAATAATTTCTTTTGTTCCAATTTGAACAATCCTTTCTCCTTCAACCAGAATTACAGTATTTGCAATGGCTTCTTCGGAAATTCCATTTATTAAGTTACCACAAATTATGGCGGTTCGTTCCTGGGCACACAGAACAAATGAATTGATAATGCATAAGGATGTGATAAATAGAATTTCTTTCATTTTTAAAGTTTAATTACATCCAACATCTTTCTACCCGCAATCCCGACCATTTATTGGGTATATTGCACATAAGTCCGTATCCCTTCACAAATACACCAAAAAGTGGAAAACACGGGTATATACTCAAAAGTAAAAATTCTGCTGAGTTAAATACAAAAAGATTTGATTTAACAATATTGCCTTACATGTAAATGTCAAACATGGTTAGTGTATTACTTAAGTTGGAAAAATTTGTGTGATACAATTCCAGGGTTTGACCATACCTTTACTTTAGGTAAATTAACGCTTTTTTTAATGTCTGTAATTATGTATAGTATGAGATTATAATTTCTACTAAATGCACTTAAAGACTTCTATTATCCTATATATTGCAAGCATTTATTTTACCATAAATTTTAATTATGAATTGGGGATTTATCTCTTTCGGCACTTTAGCGCCAAAATTCCTGGAAAGTCTTTTAGCTGCTGAAGGGGAAAGACTCGTCGCTGTGGCCAGCCAAAGCAGATTCGAAGTGGCCAATAAACTTTTGCCTGGTGTGAAGGTTTACCGTTCCTATGAAGAATTGGTTTCTGATCCGGCAGTAGAAATCGTATATATTAGCAGTACCCATAATTATCATTTTGAACATGCTAAAATGGCTCTTGAGTCGGGTAAACATGTCTTATGTGAGAAGCCCATGACCACTTCCATGAAAGACACAGCTGAATTATGCCAACTGGCCAGGAAAAAAGGGCTTTTTTTGATGGAAGCTATTTGGACCCGTTTTTTACCCGCCTATAAAGCTATGGTATCGGCCATCCAATCTGGAGAAATCGGTGATGTAAAATACATTAAAGCCGATTTTTCATTCTTTAATGACTGGCACCAGGATCGGCGTATCATGAATAAAGCCCTGGCAGGTGGTAGTGTTTACGATGTGGGTATATACAACATCAGCCTGGTTGCCAATCTGTTTGGTAACCATCCGGAGAAAGTGCAATCTGTTGCACACTTTACAAGTACTGATGTAGATGAATCCTGTGCTTTTTTACTTTCCTATTCCGATGGTCAAATAGCCAGTTGTTATTCCGGGATTAAATTGGAAACAAAAAATGAAGCGGTCATCACCGGAGCTAATGGCAGCGTAATTATACATCCTCATTGGAAGCCTGCAGGATATACTCTGAATATAAATGGAAAACAAAGTGAACACCTGGAAATTCCATTTGTCTCCACGGGGTATTACCATGAAATTATCGAAGTTTCTCAATGTATCCGGAATGGCTTGACAGAAAGTCCTCTCATGATGCATGATGACAGTATAGCCATTGCGGGGATCATGGATACTATACTTCGCAATATAGGGTATAAATGACTTCTTTTATCTGGTCAATGGAGGTAGGATTTCTTCCCCTTTTTTTGAATAAGCATCATTTCATCAACATGTAGCGAATCACAATACGCTACGAATTCCAGTAGTTTAAATTGTTGATAAATTGGGTTATGATTTGGTGTTGGCTCATATCGAAAATAGAATAACAGACAAGGAAATAATTAAACCTTTACATGGCTAATCCAAATATGTAGCGACTTCTACCAAATCCAATGCAGGAGACGACTGCACAGCATGTCTCAGAATGGGTACATGACCTGCCCCGATGAGTAATAAAATACGTTCGTTGGGGCTTTCAATCAGTTTTGAGATATTACTGTAGATACGCAAGTTTCGGTTATACCAGCTTGTTTGCAAATCGGGACCGATATAGTCACCAGGTATACCCATTGCTGTCGAGCTGAGCAGGTAATTGCCATGGCTAATATTAATTCTTTCGGGGGAGTTCTTGTATAAAAAATAGGTTTTTAAATCTGTAACCGTTTTTAGGGAATCTTCAAACTCGTACATGCGGGTGTATCTCTCATTGTAACCCTCGTAATACCGGCTTGGTCTAGATACTGTATCGGTGTATACATTGTAATCGAAATTTTCAAGCAAGTATGGATAGTGCTGACGGACCGCATCTACACAATACAGTTTTTCATGTCCCAATTGATTTGCCAGGCGGAATGCTATCTGTATCGTTTCTAATTTCTTATCTCGCAAGCCACCCGACCTATATACCTGATACAAGGAATCAAAATAGGTTTGTCGGGCAGGTGGATACTCTATGGCGATTTTGGTTGGCTGATACCGGGCCAGGGAATCTACCAATTCCTGCACTTGCACCTGTCGCTCTTCAGAGAGTATATCTACGCTGTATTTGGGTTTATAATCGTCAAGTCCCGCATCTGCAAAGTGAAAGGTTCCCAACAGCATCAGCTTGGGTTTTGGAAGGTCATTTCCCATCAGTAAATTCATCTGTTTGATGTAGTTTGTTACCGGATCTGATTTCTGTTTTGTTCGTGCAGGCTGGCACGCCCAAAGTAAAAATACAGAAAGCGTTACTAAAAGTAAATGGTATGGAATTTTCATGCTTGATAATTTTTTCAAATTTTAATTTGTTGGTTATTTTGATTTAAGATCATTTTTTACTGTGGCCAAAAATTCCATGGCCGTATCACTAAAAACATAGTGACGACCAGACATTTTAGCCGATTGATTGTATCCTTCGATGAAATCAAAGGGATGATAAATCAAGGATGCAAGGAATTCTGTGCCCATGTACTCTTGGATTGCTTTGGCCATATACATACCATTTGCATGCCCGCCCCAAAGCAATTTCGATTTAATGTCCTTTAAATCGGACAATCCCATATCACCTCTTTGAACGGCAGTAAACAAGCTATCGAACTCTTGAAATATTTCTTTTGATTTCAGGAAGGCTTCCCGGAATTCTATCTGATATTCCAGATCGCATCCGGCATTTTCTTCATCAAGCCAATCTTGCTTGTCAATCATACAAGCAGTTCCCTCAGAGTGAAGGCCTGAAAGTGCATTTACAATAGGATAGTATGGGTTGTCCTTTTCCGGAAATTTAAATTTTGATAACTGGTGAAGAAAAACATGATGCGCCTCATGGCCGATAAGGGAAATATTACATGTCTCAGGGCTACTGTATAGGCGCTGCAAGTCAAGAACAATGTTTGGATAACCAAAGCCATTGTCTTCAAACAGGATCACATATATCTGTGGAAACTGATCAAAGGTAACGCTCCCTTTCGGCACGTAAGGCCTTAGAAGATCATGAGCCGCCACCAACCATTCCTCAAATACACTCGACTGTGCAAAGTTTTCTAGTGTTATCCTGTTACTTTTTACCTTTAAAAGATGACTGCAAATACGCCTTGCAAGCTCAGATCCGGATTCAAGAGTTTTTTTCAACTCCTCTTCACCCGTAGGCATAAATACAAGAGGCATTAATTTTTTTAAATGTGTGCATCGATTTCCGCTCTTCTGGATTTGCGCATAAGCAGGATGATTAAATAGTTTGGACCACTCATTCTCAGTGGGTGATTCCCCATTTTCAAGCCGATCTGCTATCTCCCAAAATAGAGGAATTCCCGTGAGGTCTACATTGGGCTTCTTCGCATAAGATGGTGAATACCCTACCATAAGGAAACAAACACAAAAAATAGTCCCTATTGATTTTCTATTATAATAATTCATATGTTTATTATTTTAATTATCATGGTATTAAAATCCTTATTACATTTTGATACCATCATATAAAAGAAGAAACCATAAATTGATCAGGCACCCTCTCCAAACATTAAAAGCAATATCTCTGCAGGTTCTTCTGAATGATTAAGAATTTCATGACGTACTCCGGGTGGTATAAAAAATCCATTCCTATTGTCAATGGGATAATTTTTGCCATCGAGCCTAACAATAATTTTTCCACTGATCAATACCATAAAAGAAGGAAAATCATTTTCCTGACTTTTAGGGTGTTCATTGGCATGCTGGCCAGGATGAATTACTGCATATCCATATCTGATGCCTTTTTGATAATAAAATATGGTGGCCTGCACACCATGGGTCGCCCTTGTATGTTGCGGTCCAAAAGGTACAATCTCAGGAAAACCACGGGTCCAGAAATGAAAAGTAAATGGAAGTAATTCGTTGACAAAATGTTCTGATGGAGCAAAACCCTCCATAAAGCTGAATTCAATAGGAGCATATTCATGAGAAAATGCTTTGACTGACCCTGTTAACACATTGATTTTGCCAGAATCCAGTTCTTTAAGGGTATTTTCGTTGATTACGTAAATAAAAGTAGGAGAATCGGGTTGCCGATTTGTGACAATGGCTTTCGCGGCTGCTTTTTCAGTTTTGGTGTTTACTTCAACTGTCCAGATTGATTCACCCACTTTAACGCCAAAAAGTTGGTTTTTTTCAAAAGTTGGATCATTTAGATAATCTTGTGCATATCGGTTTAGAATTAACTGTACATCACCCTGGGCCCACACGGTAGAATTGACGGACTGGCTAACAATTCCAGCCATAAACAGTATAATTAATTTCATATTAGTAAATATTTAATATTAAAAATCTTAATTGTCATTACAAAAGTTTACTTAACTCTTCAAAAGTTAACTCATGTGTGAAAAACCGGATGATCCTGCCATTTTTATCAATCAGTAACGTCAAGGGACGGAATGTATCCAGGTCAATCCATGCCTTTTTATCATAAGTCCCCATCATGGATGGATGATTGGGGCGTTTCTTCACATAGGCATTTATTTTCTCTACAGATTCATCGGACAAGCAAACCACCCGAACCCTGTCTTTAAATTCTAATTCAATTTGCTGAAGCTCGGGCAGCTCTCGTACACAGGGAGCGCAATAGGTACCCCAGAAATTTAAGATTACCGCGTTACCTTTTAATTCACCCACAGTCATTGGGGTACCATCAAGGAGGGTAAAAGAAAATTCATTTATATTACTTTTCATTGCGTGTTTTACTTGTGCGATAGAGGATATAAATGGCTTTAAGGGGCCTTCGATTAGCAGGGTGCCCCCGGCAATAAATATTAAGATTACTGCCAATGAAGCAATACGAAAAATCCGGCGAGATGACCTGTTTCGTACCTGGCGAATAATAATGAAAAATATGATTCCAAAAAGTAACAGACCTATCCACAATCCAAATTGATCCAGCCAGGAAGCATTACTTACAATAAACTGTTCCATTGTTAGCCCTTATGTTTCTTTTGTATAAATTCCATGAAAAACCACTGTCCATGTTTTCCCATTATCCAATGATTTTTCCCAAATTTGTTCCACAGTACCATCTGCTTTGGGGATCCAGGTGATCTTGTCCGTCTGCATTTCACCTTTAAAATTTTGAATGGGAAGAGTGCTCATCACCATATTATCGTCTTTAATTCCTCCACTCATTTGGAGTACGCCTCCCTGATTGTCAATCCAGGATTGATTCCACTTTCCTGTGCTTGCATTATAAAAATTGTAACTGGTGCCCTTGTACACTCCGTTAGCCGATACCCAATCTTCGTGCAACACACATCCGCCCTGAATAGGTTTAATGGTGTTTCGTCCTGCAGGCTTGCCATCTGGTAAAGTGACATCCCAGGTTCCTAACCAAAAGTCAAAGGCACGGTGGTGTTCAGAATTACACTTGTCGCTTGCCCTCCAGGTATCAGGTAAGCTTAATGTTTTGGAGTTTGTCGTGATCGCACCCATATTTTTCCGAAATTCATTGGGCTTTAAGTCATTCAGAAGTTGTAAAGGGCTTTGCTCCTGCCACCTTGTAAACCGCTCCTCGATTGCCTTAAACTGAATGGAATCTGAATAGTTGGAAATCAATATCAAATCCCACTCAGAGTGATCTGCTTCCAAAATCTGATAGTCTGATATCCAACCGGATACCTGAGCCTGAGCGCGAAAAGCCGACCAGTTTTGGGTGTAGTAAAATTGAGCCTCAGCTGTCCTTCCATCCTGGATTTTCACAAAATCGATGGTAGCGATACCCTGGGATGAGGTATTTTGTATAAACAAAAATAAGAATAGAGAAGTAAATAAGTTATCCATAAAAGTAGGTTTTCATTTATGGACTGATAATTTTTTCAAAAGTTGCACACGTGCAATTCGTACTACGATATAAGGGTTAAGGGCTTTCTAATACATTGTAATGCTTCTTTCCTGACTAAATACAATATCTCGATCATTTTAATACCCAATCTAAGAGAGGACAAGGTGATTGATTTCAGGGGCAGGGTGACCTGATTGTGATACGGTGAATTTGTTCACTTTGGCTATAATTCTAATGCTAATTATTAACTACAATCTCACTGATTTTTCTGATAAAATGCGGTCCCATCCATAATGCAGAACTGTATTTCATTTCAGTTTTACAAGCCTGGTTGCGTAAAAATAGTAAGTCCAGACCCGGAAACCAGATCATCATTACGCCCGGATCGCCCATAGCTGCCACATTGAAATGTTTTGAATTGCCATCGATCCACCACAACTGGCCGTAATATGATGCAAGGGCTGAAGGTGTAAGTGAATTATTGATCCAATCTTCGGATACTATTTGTATGCCATTGTACTGACCATTATTCCGCAACAGCATCCCGATCTTTGCCGCATCCCTGATGGTGGTCAAACAACCACCATAGGTTACCCAGTTTTTTCCTGACCGGTCTTTCACCAACGTGGTGCTGTTCATACCAAGGGGGGCAAATAAATGTTTTTTAAAATAAGCCTGAGCATCCATGCCACTGGCTCGCTCCAGCACCATTCCGAGCAATTGCACGCTTTCGTTGGAATATCCAAATTTCATGCCCGGCATGGTATCCAGCCTGGTTTCCATCAGGTAGTTATAATTATCGTCCTGAGCGAGGATCCCTTTTGTGCCACCTCTTCTGTTAAACCCGGAGGTCATGGTGATCAGATGGCGAAGAGATACGTTTTTCTCACAGCCTTCTTTCCATTCGGGCAGCCATTTGCACGCTGGTTCTTCCAGGCTGCCGATCAACCCCTGATCCAGCAGGGTACCAAAAGCCAGACCTGTCCAGGATTTCAACATGGATGAGGTGCCCATGCCTGGTTTTGTGCAAGAGTCATCATACCAATAAGCGATTTCTTTACCTTTATAGATTATAAGCACTTCATTTGCATATAGGGAGTCATTGTACTGAATGAGTGCTTTAAGCTGTTGCTGATCAATGGATTGAGCAAGAACTATATAGCTTGTAGAAAGAGTGATTTGAAGTATTATTAATATATTTTTCATAAATGCTGGGTTAAAGTGTATCCGGTTTTTTCTAGCGAAAAAATCAGGGAAATTTGAACTGATCCATATTTTAGTTAATCAAACTTTTGCAATGATTTCACACGAAATAACTTTTATGTATGTTATTTTTATATCCATCAAATGATGAAAGTATTCAAATTTCTATAAACTCTAAACAAGAAAAGTACGAAAATGCGGGATGTATAACACGCGGGTTCCTATGTATTCCATAAAATTTCTGTAAACCTGAATAGGTAGAAAGCTTGTCCATATCTCCATAAATCACTTTTATAAATTTAATTTATAATAATTCATAATATATAAATAATTCATAATTAGATAATAACAATAAATAAATAAAATCTTTTTATCTATTTCAGAAAAAGTAAACACAAGGCTCCAGAGTTTGTTTGTTATTCCGGAGTTACTAATCTATCTATGAATAAAAAAATAGCTCATGCTTCATGTACTTTTATTATCATTGCTTCTTATCGTATTAATCAACATAACAGGCTATACCTGGGCTTTTAAGAATCAAAAGGACAGCATAACTGACTTAACGTATAGTGCCTCTTTTATTATAGTTGGTTGGACGATGTTATATCTTTTTGGCGATTTTAACAAAGGTTCTGTTATTTTGATGACAATGGTAACGCTTTGGGCTACCAGGCTTGGATTATTCCTATTCATCAGAATACATCATATAGGAAAAGACGACCGCTTTGATTCATTTCGCTCCAATCCTATTGGATATCTGAAATTTTGGCTACTTCAATCTTTCAGTATCTGGATCATTTCTATTCCGGTTCTCATATATGTCATTAAGCAAGAGGTACAGCCATTTCTAATGGCAGGAATATTTATATGGCTGACAGGATGGATCATTGAAAGCATTGCAGATTGTCAAAAATTTTATTTTAAAAAGAAAAATCCGGAGGATTATTATAAAGATGGATTATATGCTATCGTCCAATATCCCAATTATTTAGGAGAGATTCTTTGTTGGATAGGGATATTTGTGTTTGTCTTTCCGGCACTTCAAGATTGGGAATATGTCAGTATCATTTCCCCGCTTTGGATTATATATCTATTGGTAAGGGTCAGTGGAATACCCCTATTGGAAAAAAAGACAAAAAAAAGATATGGTGCCCAGGAAGAGGTTATGGCCTATAAGAAACAAACACCCAAATTGATTCCATTCATTTATTAAGATTGAGAATAGTACTTTCTCAACATAGAATCAACTTTAACTACCGCAGCGTTTTTTGCTAGATCATTTTTCATCAGGCTATAGTTTAGCCAAGGCCTGATTTATTTTTTTTCTTTATCGTCCATAATGACCGGAGATGAAAATCCAATAATGGATTTGTTTTTAGGTTCATCATCAAAATCCTCCCAATTCGTAATTTCCTTCAGCATGTCCTCAATGTGCCTGAGAATATAAGCTTGTTTAAGTTCATCAGGCCTCAGAATTTCGATTTTTAAGGGAGGCTTGGGTTCACCATAACCCTCTATATATGGGTAGATGATCATTATAAGTATTTTACCGTTAAACAATTGTTGGTATATAAGACCACCCTGTGTTTTCACAATTTTTTTCTTAAGATCGTTTTCCTTAGATATTTTTTCACTTATTCCGCTGTGTACTTTACCCAAATCCAAAACAATGGATTCCATATTCTCAATATTTTCCTGTACAGACACCGATGCCTTCAGGAGAGTATGATCTATGGTATGTTGAAGGGTTTGAACTATCATCTCCTTAATGCTTGAATGCCATTCCTCTCTGAAATATCTGGTGTTCTCTAGTATTTTGAGATAACTATCCAACCGCAGGTTGATATTTCTTAAGTCGAGATCTTCTATATTTTGTTTATTGTCTGACATAATCTAATTTATTACATTAAAATTTTTGTTTTGATTAAGTAGCAAATGATTTACTTACCAGATATAATTCAAAAAAGTTTTTCTTTTAAAAGAAAGTAAACGCATAAAACCCAAACTTACCATTTTCCTCAATTAAGAAAAATATCCTCACTGAATCTTATTTGACTAAGAAAGGATCATGACTGTAAAATTGAAAAAACGAATTGTATAAATTATTTGGGTATTTTTCAATTGATAAATCTATGTATCTCTTTGTTATGCTATAAAAATAATATTTGAACTTGTATGTAATACAAGCTTTAACATATAGTCAAAAGACTATTGTATCTTTTTCGTCATATCTTCTCCTGCAATCTGGTGTATATAATACATTACAGAAATTCCTCATGGTATCTTTTTTGTCTTATAGTTATCAGATGTGTAAAAACATCTTTTAATAACCAAAACTCCTTTTTTCATGTTTCACCAAAACGACGAAAGACTACTGAGAGATGTAAGATTTTGGATGGCAATCATAGTTAAGCTAGGACTACTTGGTTTTCTTATTGCTTCATATCCGGGATAAGTGTAGAAATGGTCTTTCGTCAAAGAGGTTTCCATTATATGGAGACCTCTTTTTCTATTTCTATGATGAACCAAGTAAATTTTGGAAACCTGTAGGTTTTACTTTATGACCAGGCAACTAAAAGAAGTTTTAGATATATTTAAATTTTAATACGGTGACCGTTGAGGAACAATGTCTATTTACACCATTATAAATGAATAAATAATTCAGAGATTTACAGTTTTAAGATCTTAATAGCAGAGTATTTAGTTTCACGTGAAACATCATATATGATTTCGAAAACAGCAAAAACCTCAGTTTATGTTTCACGTGAAACAATGGAAATATTTAATTAATCTATTTCCTCCCAATTCTCTATCCATTTTCTGATCAGCTTCACGCCTTCTACATGAACCAGGCTTCTACCCAACTCGGGCATCATAATCTCTGGTTCAATACTTTCCATTCTGTATGTCAAAATAGATTCATCCGGTTTACCAGGAACTATGCTATATAATCTATTGCCACTCGCTTTTCCAGCGGCAATGGGTCCCTTATATACTCCCATTTTAAAACTGTCTTCTTCAAAAATATCCAGAAAGAGACCAGATGTTTTCGCACTACCTTTACTGTTGTGACAGCTGCCACAATTGATATCCAGGTAAGATCGGGCTCTTAATCGATAATCGATCGATTCATCATCGTAGGGAGGCAAATAGGGCATCTCCCCATTTTTTGGCAAATCTATAAACCCAGCCAGCTGCATTTTATTGAGCTGATTCATTTGATCCTTTTCAAGAAAAACATTCATCTGACGAGCCGATGGGCCTATCAGCTCTGTCCTTTTTTCATGCATGTGACAATTCTTACACTGATTTATATCCGGAATTCGATACCTTACACTCTTACTACTTCCATCATAATGTGTCCAGGATATATCTACATCATCGCCCAAAATTTCAAAGTAGGCTTCTGTTTGTTCTTCATTCCAAATATAACTAAATGGTCTCCAGTCATCACCCTCCTTTATTAGCAATCTCGTTTCAAGAATCCGTCTTTGACTCTTATCATCCCGAAAATCATATGGAAAGAAAAAATTTTTGATCACAACCGTTCCTTGAGGAAAAAGGAAAACGTCCTTCTCTTTATAAGTAGCTTTACGACCATCAGGAAATGAAATTAATCTTTCTTTAAAAGAATAGTCGCTAAATAAAGGTGCATTTATAGTATAAGGAAAAACATGTTCTGCAGGACTTAAATCAGCCAGTTTACCCTCAAAAAAACCATATTCTGACAATTTTTTGTGTCCCAACCCATGAGTATTAACAGATTCCTCTGTCCTGATTTTAATCCTTTTTATTTCATTTTCACCAGGTATATCCCGATCATTCTTACAGGAAAAGAAAAATAGAACCATACACCAAAGACATAAACAGATTTTCATGATTTACATATATAAGGATCTACTTTTCTTGATAGACTCTTAAAATCATTACCCGCATCCAGATTAACGAATTTAATGTCATTTTCATCAATGCATATTTTATAATTGGGGTTTTGCTTCCCTTCGATCATATGTTGTTCGGATAATATGCCATCAAAAACAACATCTGGAATAATCATCCTGTTTTTGAAAGTGATGATCTTACCAAAATCAGTAGAAAGAGCAGGTATGATATGATTATTGGAATACATGTTATTTCTCAAAGTTATTTTACCAGGATATGGATCATAGCTTGTATCATTTCTAAAATCAGAAACTACAAAACGAATATCACTTCCATAAGCATTTACACCTTCATCATATTGATCTTTTTCCATTGCATACACCAGTTCATAACTCACGATACCTATCCCTAAAGTGCGATGATTACTGATCATATTGTCGTATACATCAACTGAATTACTCGCCAATATCAACATACCTGTGCCCTCAGGAATATTAGATACTATAGCTCCCTTTACTCCAAAATTCTTACGATTATTATTGTATACTTTATTATTGTATACCTTAATATTCGTACCGTATTGCGCAAGACCGGGGAGATTAAAAACTAAAATTCCTCCGGTATTGTCATAAGCTTCATTGTCATAAATCTGAACATCGTTGCTGTTTTCACTCTCTATTCCCGCTACATTTTTATAGGCTTTACTATTTCTAATGATGACATGATTCGATTGTCCAACATAAATTCCGGCATCGGCGGAACCCATGGCTTCACATTCCTCAATAATTACATGATTGCAAAGTACAGGATACAAACCATAAGCCCCATTTTTTACGCTAACCTGACCTGTCCACGCTGCTTTGACACGTCTGAAAACAACACTATCCGAATCCATGACTTTTATATTGTCTCCAGCCGCATCCTCGACAGTAAAATCTTCTAAAACTATATTTTTTCCATTGGAAACCCTCAATCCTTCTGCGCCTTCCTCCTGACCCTTAAAGCTTAAAACCGTTTTATCAATACCCGCCCCTTTTATGGTTATATTATTTCTACCTTCTATAACCAGACTTTTATTGAATAAAAAATGACCAGCCGGTAATTCAATAGTAGAACTGTCTTTTGCAAGTATAAATTTGGTCATTAATTCATCCTGAATATCCTGGTAATTCCTTTCAGGATTATAATAAGTAGGAAATTCATATAAACTAAAGAGAGCTGAAACAAATATTATGACCAGGAAAAGTGTAATTAAAAGAACCCATTTTTTCATATTTATAAATTATAATGGTAATTAGGGGAAAAATACAGGAACAAAAAGGTATATATTTAACTATAATGTGAGTCGATACAAACAACTCAATAAAATTGAACAATAAAAAAACTACTATGTAATTAAGTAGTTAATAAATCAACAAAAATGATTAAGTGCTATATAAATCAACAAGCAATACATTATTTTTAATTAAAATGTAATAAAATTAAGAATCCATTTCACTCAGAAATTGGAGCAAAATTTCATTAAATTCATCCGATTTCTCCATCATAGGAGCATGCCCACATTCATCAACCAAATACAATTGTGAATTCGTCAATAGCTCATGAAATTTTTCTCCAACCCATGAAGGGGTAACTTCATCATTTTTACCCCAAACCAAAAGTGTATGAGTCTTTATTTCTTTAAGTCTTTTTTCAAGATTATGCCTCACCGCTGATTTAGCAGTAGCTATAACTCTAATGGCTTTATTCCGATTATTTACGGTTTCAAAAACTTCATCTACTAATTCCTTCGTGGCAATAGCAGGGTTATAAAAGACACTTTCCGTTTTCTTTTGTATATATTCATAGTTACCTCTTTTAGGAAATGAAGTACCCATAGCCGATTCAAAAAGACCGCTACTTCCAGTTAAAATCAAAGACTTTACTTTTTCAGGTCGTTTTAACACATACATTTGGGCAATATGACCACCAAGTGAATTTCCCAATACATGTACTTTGTCGTATTTCTTAAAATCAATAAATCTCTCTACATAGTCTACCAACCCACTGACTGACAGCTTCCTCAGAGGCATCTCAAATATAGGCAGCATCGGTACCACAACATTATACTTCTTACTAACGATTTTCAATATACCCTCGAAGTTACTCAAAGCACCCATTAATCCATGCAGAAGGATTAACGGTATACCGTCGTTACCGGTCTCAATATATTTGAAACCATTTTCTTCATTTGTTTCCCAGTGAAGTGACATGCTTATTTTAAATTTTTCATCATAGTGCAAAATAATTAAATAATCAATTTACCTAATAATAAACCGTAAATAATAAACAGAAGTCAAAAGGCCCAATGCAAAAACCTGATGAAATACCCCATATAACAAAGGTATAGACCCTTTGCTATTCACAACGGTAACTATTCCAAGCAACATTTGAGTTATCAACAGAGATATAAACACTATAGAACTCTTGTTTATACTCGATATTTTCACCCTGATTAACCCATAATACACAATAACAAAACCTAGCACCAACAGTATATAGGCTGTCATTCTATGAGTAAATTGAACCATAGCTGGCATCCATTCATTTTGATCGTATTGGAGTACATTATCAACATTGTAATTATCTATGTTAGTAAGTACTTGTGGAATAAATTTACCATTCATATCAGGCCAGCTCGGAAATACTACAGCTGCTTTCATTCCAGACATCATACCACCTAAAAATATTTGCATCCACAAAATAACTACAAAAAATGCAATTGCATTTCTTAACCATCTAATTTCCCTGGATTGTACCAATTCTATTTCATCACGTGTATACTCGAGATAAGTATTAAAAAGATATATAAAAAGAATAAATGCTATTGTGAGGTGAATAGAAAGTTTATATGCATTGACCCATGGTCTCTCGATCAAACCACTGGCTACCATGATCCAACCAAAACCAGCAGCCAAAGCTGCCAATCCCACTACCACCAACAAACGCCGTAATATCGTATTGCTAAAAGATTTGTTATAAACCCAAAAAAGAAATGGGAAAAGAAAAACCAGGCCCATTATTCGAGCCCAAAACCGATGTATCCATTCCCAAAAGTATATGAATTTAAACGTTCCTGATTCAAATACGGAACCCATCTCCATGCCTTCATTGATTTCTATGTACTGGGGTGTAGTCTTATAGATGCTAAATTCTTTCTCCCATTGTTCAGCAGACATTGGGGGAATACTACCGGTTACAATTTCCCACTTTGTTATCGATAAACCACTACCGGTAAGTCGAGTTATTCCACCTATCATGACCTGTATAAAAACCATAATTAGCCCGGTTAACAACCAAATTTTTATCCATTTATTATGACTCATTTGCTTATATCATTATCTGCTTTCGAATTGCAAAAGTATACAATTGATTAGAACATAAAGTACCATGGTTTTTCACATTACCTCTAAATAATAATAATATATATATTTATTTTAAAATCTATTATTATTACTATAGGGAATGTGTATATGTTTATAAAAGTTATACTTTGGATAGAATGAGAAAACACCCACAATGGTTTTATGTTTATCAACACAAAGTTCAGCACTATATAATTGTGGTTCAAACATATAACATTTTATCAGTACATGTTTTAAACTAGTCGGTTAATAAAACACTTGTAAAGCATATGTTGGTGAAGGATTCAAAATGGTTGACTTTATCTACAGCGATAAACACTACATTCAGGTATACGTGATATTTTAAAGTATTGATAAAAACAGAATGATTTATAAACATAAAAGCTGTTTAAAAGTATTTTTAATATTGGCTATGAATCTGTAACTTATATATATTTACTTTTTAATATGTTTGTAAATGAGAGCATTGATACAAAGAGTTAAAGAAGCTTCGGTAGAGGTACATGGTAGGATCGTATCGAAGATGGGCCCCGGTTTACTTATCTTTCTCGGAATCGAAGAATATGATAAAAGGGATGATACAGAATGGTTGGTGAATAAGATAAATGGAATGAGAATATTTTCAGATGCGAATGATAAAATGAATCTTTCTATATCAGACGTAAATGGATCTTTTATGGTGGTGAGTCAATTCACCCTTCATGCAAGCACGAAGAAAGGAAACAGGCCTTCATTTATTAAGGCAGCAAAACCCGATAAAGCAGGCTCTGAATATGAATCTTTTTGCAAAAAATTACAGGAGTTGAGCGGCTTAGAGGTTCACCAGGGTATGTTTGGAGCTTACATGATGGTAAAACTGGTCAATGATGGACCCGTTACCATCTGGATAGACTCAAAATCAAAAGAATAATTTCTTTATCTTTAAAGAACAGGATATGACCTTAAAGGAAATGCAGGAAAAAATCCACGAATGGGTAACCACTTATGGTGTAAGATATTTTAGTGAATTAACAAATACAGCAATATTAAGTGAGGAAGTGGGTGAAGTAAGCAGGTTGATGGCGAGAATGTATGGCGATCAATCATTTAAAGATCCTTCAGAAAATGAAAGAGCCCACGAAATGTTGGAAGAAGAAATATCAGATGTTTTGTGGGTTTTATGTTGCCTGGCCAATCAGACCGGAATAGACCTGACAGAAGCATTTAATAAAAACCTGGCCAAAAAAACCATCCGAGATCAGTATCGCCATATTAATAATCCAAAATTGAAATGATATTGGATTGTTGGTTCATGTGGAAAAACGCAACAAAAATGTGACAGTAGTATTCTTTCCACTTTAAAAATTATACTAAAATAATGCTAAAACCTCAACTTCAATCTGCCGAAGGCTAAAACCTTAACCTTGGCTTTTCCAAGAAAGAAAAAGGAGGGAAGACTAAGATACGGGCTTGATAAAGTATGTTAAAATATACCTACTCTATGATCCGAGCATTTCTTTAACCACACCTGCAATGGTTTTTCCATCCGCTTTTCCACCTGCTTCTTTACTGGCTATTCCCATAACTTTGCCCATATCTTTTACGCTGTCAGCTCCGGTTTCTTTAATAATTCTACCGATCATCTCTTTTAATTCATCCAGGCTTAATTCTTTAGGCAAATAATTTTTGATCACTGCAATTTCATCTCTTTCTATGGTTGCAAGATCTTCTCTTCCCTGTTTCTCATAGATGTCAAGGGAATCTTGTCGCTGTTTGACCAGTTTTTGAAGGAGCTTAATTTCTCCCATCTCATCGAGTTCAGTGCCAGAACCATCGGTCTTTTGCAAAAGAATGGCGGCCTTTATGGCGCGAATACCCCTGAGAGCAGCCTGATCTTTATTTTTCATTGCCGTTTTCAAATCACCCATGATTCGCATTTCAAGATTATCCATTGGTACTTTGTTTTTGGTTTTCTTCAATAATCTGTGTTAATGTAATAAACTGTTCAAGCGATAATTGTTCTGGTCTGAGTGAAAAAAAATCATCTGAAAATATTTCTTCATTTTCCACCATACCTTTCAACGTGTTTCTGATCATTTTTCTTCTTTGGCCAAAACTATTTTTAACCACAGCTCGAAAAAGTGATTCATTGCATGGAAGACTAAAATCTTTTTTTCGACTGAGTTCGATCACTGCAGAATTGACTTTTGGCGGTGGGTTAAAGGATCCGGGATTCACTTTCATGATAATTCGACCTTCAAAAAATACCTGAGTAAGTACACTTAATATTCCATAAGTTTTATTTCCATGAGGAGCAATGATCCGGTCAGCTACCTCTTTTTGAAACATGCCAACCATCCCTGTCACATACGTACGGTATTTTATCATTTTAAAAATAATCTGTGAAGAAATATTGTAGGGAAAATTTCCAATTATAGCAAAAGGTTGACCTTCAAAGAGTAATGAAAGGTCTAGTTTTAGAAAATCATGAAACAAAATTTTATCATGAAGTCCCGGATAATGCAATTGCAGATACGAAACCATATCCCGGTCTGCTTCCACTACTTGCAAATGGATATCTTCTTCCAATAAATACTTTGTGAGAACACCTTTGCCAGGCCCGATTTCCAACACGTTTTTTTCCGTCAGATTATTCATAAATGAACGAACAATTCCTTTGGCTGCATTTTCATTAATTAAAAAGTGCTGTCCGTATGACTTTTTAGCTTTCAAATAATAGTCTTGATTATGTTAAGAAGTTTTACCTCACAATTCGGTTATATCGATTAGGCTTTCTTTATTTTATGATAGAAAAATCATTACAATTCCAAATGTACAAATTGGCTAACGAATATCTCCATTTACAATCCGATCATTAGTGATTTGGTTGAGTGTATTGTAGGGTTCTTTAAAAGTTATAAACCGGAATATAATGATCCGAAGGCATGAAATGAATTAATTCCTTTAGCTTTCTTGCCAAAAGTAACGAATTTCCTTTTGCTTAAATTATTCTTCATTGAATATCCGTTCAATAAACTATTGCTAACTTGCGTGTTTATTAATAAAATAAACAGTATAAAAATATAAAAAATGACAAAGCCCATAATAGGTATTACGATAGGAGACATGAATGGTATAGGACCCGAAATCATTTTGAAAGCTTTATCTGATGAAAGGATATTAGAAATCATGACACCGGTTATATATGCTAACTCAAAAGTAATAGCATACCACAAAAACATAGTAACTGATTTCACGCAACACACGATCAATATCCACTCAATAGACAAATTACAACATGGAAAAATAAATGTTTATCACTGTTGGGAAGAAACGGTCAATATTAATTTATCAAAAGCAACTCTCGAAGGGGGAAAATACGCATTACTTTCCATTGATTATGCTTTAAATGACGCATTAAATAGGAGTATTGATGCAATTGTAACTGCTCCAATTAATAAGTATGCCATGTCATTGGCGGGATTTGACGAAAAAGGACATACTGAATACATCACAAAAAAAACCGGGGGTAGCAGTATGATGATGTTGTGTTCAGATGTGATGAAAATAGGTCTTGTTACCAATCATATTCCCATAAGAGATGTGGCTAACCAGGTGGATAAAGAAACGATTCTCAATAAAATAGCCGTATTCGAACAATCATTAAGGAAAGACTTTGGCATTGAACGTCCAGTTATTGGAGTATTGGGTCTGAACCCACACGCCGGAGATGATGGCACTATAGGAAGTGAAGACCTTGACATAGTAAGGCCGGCTATAATAGAAGCTAAAAAGGCAGGGTTAATGATATCTGGCCCTTTTCCGGCAGACGGATTTTTTGGTTCTTCACAATACAAAAAGATGGATGGTATCCTGGCCATGTATCACGACCAGGGATTGATTCCTTTTAAAACCATGTCTTTCGGAATGGGAGTCAATTACACAGCAGGTCTGGATATAGTAAGGACGTCTCCCGACCACGGAACGGCATATGATATAGCTGGAAGAAATGAGGCTGATCCTTCATCCATGCGTACAGCTATATACATGGCTGTGGATATTGTAAAGTCGCGAAAACAATATTCAGAAGACAGAGCCAACAGCTTACAGGCTTCATTTAAACCGCAGGAGGAAGAAGTGGAATAATTTTTACTCTTCGTTAAGAAGAGGATTTAAGGCCTTATCAAATTGCTGTAGCCCATAGCGTTCTATTTTCGAAATCAACTTCAATGCATACCGGGGATCTGTGGCATATCCACTGGCTTTCAAACCATGAGCCCAGCCTTTGTAGTCAAATTTTGATAGTAGAAAAAGAGTACTGTAATGTTCCCGACTCATAAGAAAATTGGAATGATCCACATAAGAATCTATATCCGTATTATAGGAGCGAAAGCATGAGGGCTGTAAAACGCCTTTTTGGTCGTAGTCATCATCTTTGTGGTAAAAAGTTTTTCCAAACCAGTCTTTTTTGCATTTGATGCCAAAATGGTTTTTCGCTTCCAGAGCCAAAGGACTTCTGCCGTAATTCGATTCATGTAATCCCTGAGCCAATGTAATGCTGGCAGGAATACCGGTACGGTACATTTCTATGATAGCCAGATCTTTATATTGATCGATATAATAATCAGCCGCTTCATCGGATGAGTAGTAAGATGAAAATAATACCACTACCATTAACAGTATACAAGCTTTTGGAAAATTCATTTGCAATATTTTTACACTATCCTACCTTTGACAAAACCTGTGCCAAAATTACTCTACAGGACAAGTGTAGGGAAAATATTCGGGTGTGCTGTTTTTGTTCCACCTCAGTTTTAAACACACCCCTGCAGGATTCTTAAATATTAAACCGGATCCTTTTCTGGATAAAACAAGATCTCCGGTTACAATCCTTAACAGTTTATCAGGTAACACCGTTACAAGGCTGGTAACGATACTTTTACCCAAAACAGAGAGACTATATCTGGCAGATCCATCCGGAGTGGTAAGAATCAGTGAGCTTCCCGAATTAAAGAGAATTTGACTTTTATATAATTCTACATCAGACTCATAGCTTCCCGTCACCAGTTGGCTAATTAATTGTCCGGAGTTATCGATAGATAACCTTATTTTTTCATCATCTCTTCGGCTGATGATCACGCCAGCACCGGCCTCTACCAATAATAAATCTCCTTCCTTTATATATGTCATTAACGGATGACTGTCCAGCGTAAAAGTAAAAAAACCATTTTGTATATCTGAAACGAGAATACAACCGGATGGTAAAAAAGGATATACCCCCCATGCACCATTATAACCACTATAACCTGAACCATTGTTTTGCAGGTATGTGTCATAAAAACCTATACGGATAGGATCGAGTGGATCGGTCACGTCGTACACTTGCACCCCATCGTGATAATGTGATATGTACAAAATGTCGTCGATGACAAATGGATTGTGGGGTACGTTATTGGTGGCTATTAACTCAAGAGGATTTTTAAAAGTATGTTCGATTTTAGGATTGGCCGGATCGACTAAATCATATACATACATGGGCTTTCCAAGTGGAACTTCCTCAGCCACAAAGGCATAATGGTCCCGGGGATGCACCCAACTTGAATGATTATAACCATTGGTTTCCTGTATAGATCCTATAATAAATGATCCGGGATTACTGATATCTGATAAATCTGTGAAATCGTATATGGTATATCCATTGTAACCGTGCGAAACATAGGCAGTATCATTTCTCACAAAAACATCATGGATATATCCATCGGGTAAAGACATATTAGCCAATACTGTAGGGTTTTGAGGATCAGTGGAGAGATCCAATATGATGATCCCGTTACTTCTTTCATCGCTTCCGGCCACATATAGACGGCCATTTTCAATAAATATATTATGAGCCCGTCTAAAAAAAGCAGTAGTTCGACTCCAGGAATAATCTATAAGGCTAAAAATTTCAAGTCCCCGATCGCAGGCACTTCCATCACACACACCATATGCATAGTCACCATAGGTTTTAAAATCCCGCCAGACAACCGTATTGCCATCCACAATTTGGGCTTCCAATGAGGGATTGCTGCAGTCGGTTACGTTAAAGAAATTAATGGCCGATCGGCTACCTACTATGGCAAATTCTTGCCCATTGCGGGTATATCCCCAGATATCATTTAAATTTGTACCTGGAAAACCTGTTGTATTGGATTCCATGGTCATGTTATAAGAAATCGGTTGGGCAAGGACGTCAATAAACATGAAAAGAATAAAGATAAATATGGAAAACTCTTTTTTGGACATATACAATTATTGTAAATGCTAAGATCATTAGGTATGCAATATTAACGATGAGTTATTAGATTTGTATATGAAATAATTGGGTTTGTCACAATGAGTAAAAAATATACACAGAGGGATTGTAAAAAAGTATATCTTTTTGCCACATAGAAGAACTTTTAAAGCATGAAACAAAATTCTATTCCAGATCATGTATATGAACACTTGAAAAAGGATGAAACCATGAAAATCATAATGGACAGGTGCACTATAGAACCTGTGATACAAAACGGGGATGTATATAGTTCGTTGTTGAGATCCATAACCAGTCAGCAGTTATCTACTCGGGTAGCGGAGGTCATTTTCGGAAGATTTATCGAAGCTTTTGACGGGAAAATACCCGCACCCAGTCAATTGAAAATATATCCAGTTGGAGAATTAAGAAAATTCGGTTATTCTGAAAGGAAGGCCGAATATCTTAGGGGAGTTGCCCAATTTTTTTATGAATCTGATCTCGGGGAAGATTATTGGATTCGGCCGGAAGAAGAAATCTTAAAGGAACTCACTTCTATACGGGGAGTTGGAGTTTGGACTGTGCAGATGATACTTATAGGTACATTGGGGAAGGGTGATGTTTTTCCTGTGGATGATTTGGGTATTCAAAAAAGTATGGTGAAGCATTATGGAATTGGAGTAGAGGGGAAGGAACTGAGAAAGGAAATGGAGAAAATCAGCGAAGGGTGGAGACCTTTCAGAAGTTGGGCGAGCCGGTATTTATGGTCAGCCCTGGATCAACAATGGACCAATGCTTAAGCCGTATTATAATGGAATAGAGATGCTGGAAGCCGGATGCGATGAAGCCGGCAGGGGATGCCTGGCAGGTCCTGTGTTTGCCTCATCGGTTATTTTGCCCGGGGACTTTTATCATCCGCTACTCAATGATTCCAAACAAATTTCTGAAAAAACCCGTAATAAGCTCAGAGATATCATCGAAAAAGAAGCCATTGCCTGGGCGGTTGGAATGGTGCATCCCGATGAGATAGACAAAATGAATATTCTCAATGCAAGTATAAAGGCTATGCACTTATCCATCAGCCGACTGGAAATTTCTCCGGGATTTTTGTTGATTGATGGCAACAGGTTTCATCCGTATGCATCGATATCTCATGCCACTGTAGTAAAAGGAGACTGTAAATATACTTCCATTGCAGCCGCATCCATATTGGCCAAAACCCATCGAGATGAATATATGACCCGCATCCATAAAGATCACCCACAATATCACTGGCATCAAAACAAAGGATATCCTACAGCTACCCACCGGCAAGCCATTCGGGAATATGGCATTACCCTTCATCACAGAAAATCTTTTAGACACCTACCGGATTTTGATCAAATGCAACTGCCTTTTGATCATTCATAGAATTAAAAAAATGGTTTTTTGAAATGAATGCTGGAACTGCGAAATGATAAAATGGAGTGAATGGCAAATATGGATAACTACATACCTCAAAAACTTTGACTTCATACCCTCCACCACCATTTTTTCTCACTTCATAAACCAAACAGAAACAGTGGCGGTGTCTGAATCTGGAAATTTTCTAAAAAATCGCTCTTCTGAATGAAGGCCGGCATGGTGGGCAATTTCCCGGAAACGGTCTATTTCTACAATGTATTGATCGGAATATCCATGGGTGGCTTCGTATGCAGTTGCCGGAGTTTTTCCCATATGTGCTGCTGTCAGAAGGGGGTCAAGACAATGCAGTTCTATGACCAGTAATCCATGGCGATGAATAAAGGGTTTCCATCTTTTCAGGTGGTCGTACAGGGAAGATTCGACATCCCGGTTATTCAATTTTTCTCCGCGATAGGCAAAAGCTCCTGTAGAACAGGATTGACCTAAAAACTTTCTTTCTTTCGGTGGCTGCCACAACCGGTTATGGTCTATAAAGCTTCTAAAACTCAATAAATCCGAAAGTTCCATATCATAGTCCCTTTTTAGAGTTGTAGACAACCCAAGAGGATCGCCAATATCGGCTTGTACAAACTTAGCCCATATATCGGCTTGTATGATGTTTTCTCTGGAAATCCTCAGAGCTTCACTGTTGTAATCGGCCCCTACCAGGAACAAAGGATAGTCCTCGAGCATTTTACCCCTTATCGTCCTTTGTTCTATCACGTGAAAGGCATGAATAAGGAATGCACCATTACCACAGCCCATGTCCAGTAATCCTTTAGGCTGATCGTCAATATTTTTATTAAATACTTCTATCAGGATACGATCTACTTCATCGAAATAGGCCGAATGTGCACCACCGCTTCCCCATACGTTCATTTCCCGGTCTACATGTGCTTCCATTTCCGGAGTAGCCATATTCCAAAGGTAATTGGGATCGCCAAACACGAGCTTATCGAGATTTCTCAAAGTGGGAATATACGATACAGTTACTCCGTATGCGGTCGCCCTCCTTGCAAAGAATAATCCTGTATCTGTGAATGTAAATGTGCCGTTTTTCTTTTCAAACCAACCACAGTGCGTGAAAAAGTTGAGCAAGGATTCGAAGCACTCAGGATGCCTGTGAAATTCTTCCGGCCGAAAAGAAGTTTCCATAAAATATTTATGAAACATCCCGTTCATGGCGAGGAGAACAATACTGGGCCCGAGAAGTACTCCCTCTATATGCCGGAGAATTTGCTGAAAAACAGGGTCACCGGGATCGGAATATTCATATTTTGATTTGTAGTTCTCTATGGCCTTTTCCAGTATCCGAAAAGGTTCTACTTCAAATTTTCGCGGATGGTATTTCTCAGAAAGCTTCAGTATTGTGTTTGCATCCTTATACAATGGAAACAACTCAAAGGCCTTTTTACCATTTTCGGTGATACAGTATGTGGTTTCCTGGCCATCGTTATCCATTTCCTGCTGAAGCCATCCTTGCGATGCCAGGACGCGTAGAGCTACATTTAAATATCCGGCATTGGCTTTAAATAGCTTGGCTAAATCTGCAAGAGTGACGTATTCTTTTTCTAAAATGTAAGAAGTGATACCTTTTTCAAACAGGATATAGGCTGAAGGAACTGTCACCAAACCGTCCAGGTGTCTAAAAATGATGGATCTCAATCGAGTTTTTTCTTTGCGGTCAAGCATAGAAGGTTTTTTTAGTTAAGGTTTATGAATGGGGTAAAATAAATAAAATTCAATATTACAACGAAAATTGATAAAGTATTTCATGGAAAGTCTGCGGAGAATTTCACGTAAAAAGGGTTTCACGCAAAGGATAGCAAAGATATTTCTTTCATTTTGCTAACTTAATTTCAAAGTGTACTTTGTGGTCTGCGGCTCTGCGTGAAATTATCTCTCGCCAAGACGCCAAGATAATTTTCTCCCCCAGACCCCTTCTTTTTAGCATAATTACTATGTTTTTTTGTTAAAACAAAAGATAGGAACAAATCTAAAGGGTCGCAAAGGGGTTTTCACTTGTTTCTTGTCTCATGATGATTCAGAAACTGGTCATACTTTTCTTTGAAGATTTCATGCCTGTACTTCCCGTCAATGGGTTCTTCTTGTCCGGTTTCGGCTTCGTTGACCATTTCAAAATAGGCCTTTGGAAATTCATCTGAATACATTCCCGGCAAAACACCTACCATAGTCAACCCAATATACAAAGAGAACAAAACAAACAAAGACGCAAGCACTGGAGAGCGGTCTTTTGCCCGTCCGATGATCTCAAATGTAGTTACTTTGTCGCTTTTGAAAAGCATAGGACCTTTGAAGTAAGATATGGCACCAAAGAGTATCATTAAAGCAAAGGCAATAGCACCCAGGGGTTGACCGATCCAGGAAATAAAAGGCACCGCTATCATGGAAAGGATAAATAAAACAATACTAAAATAAAATACCACAACCAACCATGCCAGGTTCCTGCTTTCACTTTTTAAATTTCTGTAGGATTCAATCATTTTAAATCCAAAAACAAAAACCAATACTGTGCCAGCAATCAAAAACAGAATTTCTACAAAATCAAAATGTATAAAATAAACCCTAAGACCCAAAATAAAGGATAATATCGATAAACCGGATAGTTCTGCGATTCCCAGAAAGTCTTTTCTGCCCTTTTTCCTGGTCACATAAATTAATTGAGTAAGAAAAAGCAGACAAAATGTAAAAGAAACGATGCCCATTATTTTAAGCCCATAGCTGTTTTGCGCCATGGATGCGAATGCTCCCATCACCAACAATACGAAAAGCAGATAATAATATGTATTGTATTTTTTCATCAGTTTGGTAAAAAGTTAAAATAAGTTTCTGTCCATTGGAGCCAATTGTCTAATTCTACCCAACGTCTATCATTCTCTAGCATTTCCCGTCTTTTGGAAGCCTCCAATAAAATCAATCCCCGGCATTGTAAATCCTGAGATTCAGTGAGGTTATTGGGTATGGCCATCAAAGCTCTGTAATAATTTCCTTCTCTTGCCAATCCCGACACAAATTGAAAAACAGCATTAAATTTTCGGTTTTCGGGAATATCTTTTAAGGTTTCAATCGCGACGCTATTTATACTTTTGCTGCCAATGGTAGATAACACGTTGATGAATTTGTCTCTGGTTTCCAGATCAAAGGGTAATGTATTAAAATCCAATTTTGAAATTTTTGCAGAAGCAGAATCCAGATAAACAAATGCCTGGGGGTCAGCATTTGCCTGGTATGCCCGTTTTGCCATCATAATATACGGAAATACTTTATCCACATCACCGGGAAACCTTTCAGCAAGATCAACAGATTCCATGATTTTACCATAATGGGCTAAATGAACCGCAAGCATACTCATCATATTCAGAAAAAAAGTTTTTTCCACATATTCATATTTATTCGATGCCCTGGAAATCGCCTGTTGATCGAATTTTCTGTAGAATTCAAAGGCTTTCACAGTATCCTGGTTTTCAAATGATCTGTTTGCTAAAATCAAATAAAACAAATTCTTGTCTACTTCAGCACCACCTGGATGGGTCTCGATAAAATTCAGAACATGGGTCAATGTTTCATCTGAAAGTGTGTAATGGTTGTCCATCGTACCAGGAGGAGGAAAGGGTTTTACTTCAAATGCCTTAGCTACCCAAAAGTGTATGGTCTCTAAATCATCGGAAGTCACAAACATTTTCGATAACCATCCCTTTCTTTCCATATAGTTATAAACCATATCGGAATGATAGGTCCAGCTAAACCATCCGTCCTTGTAGTCAGGATAAATAAAAAGCTCTTTTCTTCGAGGCAAAGTAGTTCTTACTCCATCTCCAAAATAGGGAATGGTAGATGACATTCTTTCATTTAAAAAAGATCCGTCTATTTTGGAATAATATTCAAAAGCAAGATCAAGCCAGGAATCCAACAAATCCAAATCGATTTCCATACGTCTGTCAAACCAGTATTTATGGGTAAAAACGGCTTTCCTTTTCATATTGAAAGCCAATTGAAAATTGCGGTCTGAAGGATCTCTGATCTGTTGTATGTGTTTTTCATAGTCCTCATTCATTTGATCAAAAACAAATCTGTCAGCAAAAAACAAATTGGGGTAAATATAGCCACGATAGGACCTCAGTGCCTGAGGTTCGAGATTTGCCCCTATATACAAATGGGTAATATAACCAGACCGAATAATTGTATTTCGATAAACGGTGATGGCCGGGTTATCGTCGGTATTGGTCTCAATCCATTTGATCAACCTCGGAGCAAGATGCCTGTGCCGGTATTGATATAAATATCCTAAAATATTCTGATGGTTGTTGAATACCCGGGCCAATTCAAAATATTCTCTTTGACCATTTTCAAGTATTTGCCTGAAAGCCCATTCTACGCCTTCGATATCTCCTTTGCAGGCATATAACGTTGCTAAAGTATGGTAACCATTATTAAAATCGATAGGCTGTCTTCCGTTGGGTTCGAAGCTACCCTTGGGATGGTAGAACGAAAAAGCATTTTGCCCTGCATGGCCTGCAGCAGGAGAAATGGCATTCAGTACCTCATCCAAATCTTCAGGAGAAGCCTTGCCTGTCGTGAGCCATAATTGGATCGCCAAATTCAACTCAAAGGGAAGAGTAGGGCTGAAATTGCCAGTCTTTTTATAAAAATTGACCACATTATCCTTATTTCTTTCAGTTAGTTCGATAAGAAATTTCTCCTTTTCATCCGTCGGGCTGTAATAATTGTCCCTCATAAGTACGATGATAAACTTATTGGTCTGGGTCAAAACAAAATCGGAATCAATGGCATCATCAGGTGAATTCAGATCTTTAAAAATAAAATCAACTATTTGATCTTTAATGGGGTCTTCAATATACTTGTCGATATACATCAAAAATTTATACGTTTCAATAGCCAGAGAAATTCTGTCTTTTTGATTAATCGATTCTAAGTATGAAATCAAATAACCCGATTCATAACGCTCTTCAATCAATAAGTGAAAAGCTTTGTCCTGGTTTAAGACTTCCGGACTATTCATAAGAGTCAGGGCTTCACTCCTTGTCCGGTTAATGACGCGTTCATTTGCTTTTTGTTCTGCATCATACCAATAAAAACCACTCAATACGATCATCACCAAAATGGCGAATAAAGTCGCTATCCTTTGAGGACCATACTTCATAAACGTACGGGTGACAACCACATTCCTTGCACTTCGCTTCAGAAATTCCTGGGTGTCGGACAAAAGCTTTTCTGCTTCACTTGTTCGGTGATGGGCATCACCATTACTTTCTGAGTATCTTTTTAGCCAACCCACATTGGGTTTACACTCCTCATACCAATTTTCAAAATATGACAGGGAGCCTATAGGCAGCAAAAAATCACGGCTTTTGCCATGAGATTTCCAGCGATCCAATTGTTTTTTAAAATCCAGAAAAGTACTGTAAAACTCAAATTCCCGATTGGCCCAAACTTTGAGTTTATTCCAGTTTCTTATCAGGCTTTCATGGGTAATGTCTAAAACGGTTTCTTCTTTTAAAGTTTGACTTTCAGGATCATCCGTCTTAAATGGCCTAATAAAAGAATTACCCTCTTCCCTGTAAATATTCAGTACCTGGCCAATCACATTTAAGTTTAAATTGGGTGTATTGATGATTTCTGTCAATTCACCCAAACTCATCCGGTTTCGAACCGCCCTACTGTTGTCTATCTTTGTGAGACCGCTAAAGGTCAACGCTATAATGCGTTTAGCTTCTCGTTGAGAAATGGGGTTTTCCGGATTTGATCTATTATAGTATTCCCATGCATTTTCATATAATACACTGGCATGGATTTCTATTACTTTATTTAAACCTGCCTGATGGTAATATTTCTGTTGATGTTCGGGGAGGGATTTAAACCATGTCGAAAAAAGCTTTTTGTCATTGTCCGGTAATTCATTTGCAGGCATTCCACCTACCATTGCATAGTGCAGCAAGTCCATTTCCTCATTTCCATATTTTGCGGCTAACCAAATTTGGGTTAGTGCATGTTGCAAAATAGGCAATTGATCTACACCTTCTGACAGATCGTACACCAGCCTTTCGATAAGTCTTTGGGATATCCTGTTTCCACTCAGAATAGCAGGTTCTTCTATGACCTGTTTTAAATCTTTGCGCTTTAATCGGGGAACAAAGAACTGAGAAAATCCAATATATTCTGGAAGACCCCGGAAAGCTGAACATTGACCGATATAATCCGAACGCATGGTACAGACTACATACACAGGTATATTCTTTTTCAGGGCGATGCGCGCGGTTTCCAACATTAGATTCACCACAATCTGTGAGTCCTGAGAAGGAGCTTCATGGTAGAAATTTTCAGGATTGGTAAAAAATTCCTCAAATTGATCCACTATGATCATCAGATTGGCGGCTTTCCTTTTTCGGGCTCTTTGTTCAGTTTCCTCCAATTCTTTCCATTTTTCATTTTCTTCGTCGATGAAAAATTCAGAATGGGTATAAAGGTCGATCATGGAGGAGAAGCCACGCCTCAATTCAGTTTCAACGGTAGCAGGTGGAAGATTGAATTTATCTGAAATGGAATGGGCCATATTCCTGACCGGATTTCGCTCCGGGCGAAAATCGGCTACTACCCAATTGGTGTATTTTGCCTTGAAAAATCCTGCACGGGCATTGGGAATCAATCCTGCATACACCAAAGATGATTTCCCTTCTCCCGATGCTCCGGTTACCATCAAAAATTTATTCTGCTCCAATAAACCTGTGAGCTGATCAATCTGATGATCGCGGCCTTTGAAATAAATGCTCTCATCTTCTGTAAATGACCTAAGGCCGGTATATGGACATATATTATTCATATCAGCTGCTTTCATCTATATACACTATCCATCGGTTTACCTGCCAACGGTAATTTTTTTGAAATTCATCCCATTTATCATTCAACTCAACCTTGCCTTCCGCATATCCATACAGAATTTCACTCAATAATATGGCATAATTATCATCAGAAATATTATCAGGGAAATTTTTTTGAGCTTCATAAAGCTTTCCATGGTGAGCAAGAGCACGGATGATGAATTGAGTTGCAACGATTTTTGCAGGAAGATTTTTTATAATCCTGAAGGACTCTTCCAGGTTTTCCTCAGGATCGTATAAAGTATTGGCATAGGCGAGTTGAATTCTGTGGGGTTGGAAAGTGGTTACGATTCCCGTTCTGTCAAACTCTACTCCTGCGGAGTCCAATAACCTATTAGACATTTCTGGATTTCTTCTTTTAATAAGCAGAGCTTTTGCAGCATAGGCATACAAGGACGATCTATTGATTGGTTTTTTGAACGCCACCATTAACCGGTATGCCTCTTCAAATTGTCCAAAATGTGAAAGACCTTCTACGGCCGTTGCTATCAACCTAAATGAATGGTTATTGATCTGATTTCCAAATTCTTTCGATTGCAGAATATTAAAAATATTATCCGGATTGATTTTTTTAAAGTAATATAGTGTAGCTTCTTTATCATTACTATGATATGCCATTTCTCCCAGATACAGGTATAGCCAATTGAGATCAACAAGTTCTATATTTTTTCTTTTTGAAAGTGCAGTTTCCAGTTTTTTAAAGACTTCATAGCGGGCAGGATATGAAAGCATTCCTACAGATGCCCATATTCTGGAATTGTAATTATTTAACCATAAAGTAATAAAATCCAATTCTGTTTTATCTGAATAGATTTGATCCAGGAGGTTCTTGTCAAGAATGTATTCGATAAAGACATCGGAAAAATAAAAGAAAAAAAACGATCTTGGCTCCAGGGGTGCAAAACCCAGCCTTAAGTCAGGATAAAGGAATATGAATTTGCGTGGTACGATTATGTCATCTGTGGCTCCAACTCCAATTACAGAAGTTGACTCTTCCAGATAAGAAGATCCGGTATTAAGATAGTATTCCATTGATTTGTCGAATAATTCAATGGGGGTCAATTCATCATTTTTGTCCTCTTCTCTATTTAAATGTTTTAAAATCCCTTCATTTTTATAAGATAATGCAATCAGGTAGTTTTTTTCATTTTGATTTTTAATAGTGGATTCCACTACATCTCTGTATTTTGTAAAAAAGTAAGTCAATAAATCTCTCCCGCCGTATTGGAGATTTAAATTCTGCCGTGTATCCATGAAACCATACAAATGGAGATTAAAGGTTGTGGAATGTGAATGGAGCACTCTGCCCAGAAGACGTGCATAAAAATTTTCTGTAGAAATATTCTTTCTCAGTATATAGCCATTGACAAATTCGTCCAACGCTTTTCGATGCCCAAATCTGTAAAATACAGCGGCTATATTGGCTGCATTATCTGCACCGGCACCATAATCCCCCTGATAATTATTTTGTGAATTGGCCAATAAGACATCCATACAGTCCAATGCCCTGGCAACATTCCCCTGAGATGCATATAGGTATGCCAGTTGCTGATAGAGCCCATTGAATTTAAATCCATAATTCAAGTTTCCACGCTCCAATAACTTGTCCCGGTCAAAATTGACCTTAACCCAATCGGAAAGCGTATCATTTTCAAAAGGAGAGAGAATCTTTATTATCTTATTGGTTTCTTCTTGAGTGAAAATTTTATAATTGATACTGTGCTCAAGAGCAAGCGTCAGGTTCTGAATATCTTTAAAATCGGCAGGCTGAGTCTGAAGGACATGTAACACCATTTTTCCCGCTCTCCCTGCATTTGCCTTTCGCCACATATTGATCTGAGGGTTGGGATTATAATAATACGCCAATTCCAGCGTCGCCCTCAAATCATTCAATTCCTTTAGTATGGAAGAAAATGAGGAAGAGGGATTGTTGGGATGGGCATGTTCAGTTGATAAACTGTCCGCAATGGCTAAACTTCTGAATATTTCATCTTTTGGTTCATCCCTTCCTTGAAAAACCAACAGACTGGCTATTCCCGTCACCACATTGATTTTCTCAATGGGATCAGGGATTGTGTTGATCACCTCATCTATACTCGTCAGGCCGAGTTTCAATTGCTCGGCAATGAGTATGGCTTTATTTTCAAATGCTACTTTTGGGCTATTGACCAAATTTTTGGACTCAGCCGGAATGGAATTCAGAATATAGGAATTCTGTTGTCTCAGATATTGTCTGACAGAAAATGAGCTCAATACCAAAAAGGCAATCAAAGCCATGGCCACCCCTATCCTCCTGGGTCCATAATGCATGACGGTTCGGGTCACCACATGCTTTCTGGCACTCCTCTTCAAAAACTCCTTAGCATTGTCAAGAATACTTTTAGCTTTTGACAGCTTTTTTTGCTGATCCAGTTCTTCAGGTAAATACCGGGAAATCCACCAGGCATTCGGATTCAGGTTATTGAACCAATTTTCAAAATAGGTTAAAGGACCAATGGGCAACAAAAATCCACCCGATTTACCACTTTCCACCCATCGGTTGAGTTGCTGTTCAAAGTCCAGATATGTACTGTAATTATCAAATTCTTCATCTGCCCATTGTTCAAGATAATCCCAATTCCTTATTAAACTTTCATGGGTAATGTCAAGGACATCATTTTCATGTAGAATTTGGCTCCGGGAATCCTCCAAAATAAAAGGTCTGATAAATGTATTGCCAGGTTCTCTGAAAATATTCAGTACGGCCCCAACTTCTTTGGATTCAAACTCCTGTCTTCCCAGAATTTGAGTGATTTCCTGCAAGGTCATTCTATTTCTGACTGCCCTGCTTTGGTCAATTTTAGTCAAACAGGTAAAAGCATTCTTAATGATCCTCTTTACATCATCACTTGAAATGTTTTTAGCCGTTTTTAAAATATAATAATCTCTTGCCTGTTCGAAAAGCTTGTTGGTATGGGTGTCAAGTACATTCTGAAGACTGGGTTCATGATAACATGCTTTGATTTCACCGGGCAATCCTTCAAACCAATGATTGAATTTTGCTATATCCCCGTCAGGCAATTCATTGGAAGACATACCTCCCACCATGGCATAATGGACTAAATCCATTTCTTCACTTCCATTCTTCGCCGCATGCCAAATCTGGTTGAGGGCATGTTGAAGTATAGGAAGTTGATCAACGCCTTCTGTCAAATCGTGGATAAGTCTTTCCGTCAACCTTCGGGTAATCTGATTTCCACTTAAGACCGCAGGTTCTTCTATAACCTGTTGAAGTTGGGATCGGTTAAGACGGGGAACAAAAAACTGGGAAAAGCCAATGTATTCCGGCAAACCACGGAAAGCTGCACATTGTCCAATAAAGTCGGAGCGCATGGTAAAAATCACATAGATGGGCAAATTCTCCTCTAAAGCAATGCGGGCGGTTTTCAATAGCAGGTTGAGTACCAGATTGGCCTCTACTGAAGGAGCACCTTTATCGTAGTTTTCTGGATTGGTAAAAAACTCTTCAAACTGGTCAACAAGTACTATTAAATTACCCGCCTCTCTGCGTGCAGCAGATTTACCCTTATCATCGAGTTGATTCCAGGATTCAGAATCTTCATCAATATGCCTTCTGGAATTCCGGTATAGATCTGCCAAAGCTGAAAACCCGTGTCTTAGTTCAGATTCTACGGAATAGTGACTGTCTATTCCTAGCTGGAGAGCTATGGATTTGCATAAATTTTTAAAAGGTGTTCGTTCCGGCCTGAAATCGGCCACACACCATTGTGTGTACTTTGATTTGAGAAAACCAGCCCTGGCGTTAGGAATGATGCCTGCATAAACAAGAGATGACTTACCATCACCCGATGCACCGGTGAGCATCAAAAATTTGTTCCGCTGCAATTGTGCCGTGGCAGCATCAATATCCTCTTCTCTACCTTTGAAATATAACGATTCTTCCTCTGTGAAAGAGCGGAGACCGGTGTAAGGGCATATTTGTTCGTTATCAAACATTACCTGTTAATTAAGATCTACAATAGTAGAATAAACCTTTTTCACCTCTGCGGGTATTTCCTCTTTAGGCACTATGGTCGATACCACTTTAGGTGCCTTAAAATTTCTGACAAGATTACTTCTGGGGTCATCTTCACCGACAAAAAACAATATGGTTGGAGAGGAGGCACCACCTACTTGTTTCCAAATTTGTTTTATAAAAGGCAATGCCCAATCCGCAGCGTATTTAAAATATACCACAGCGAGTTTACTTTTCGGTATTTGCTGGGTTGATATTTCTCTGTATTGATCTTCGCCATCGGGCATGATATTCATGATTTCTACAGGATACTCCAGACTCAGTCTGTCTGTAATAAATTTAGCATCTTCTTCATCCTGTTGATTGAAAATAAAAAATATATCGGTATCCTTAGTATCGAATATTTCCACTTCATTTTTCATCATGACAACCCGTATATCATCAACCAACTGCATGGGTCCTGCACTGTTGGAAAACATCATATTCCTTGTGATGTTATTGCGTATGTATTTGATGAATTCTTGTTGAGCCGGTTTTATGGTTTCGCTTGCTTTTGGGTGAACCCAAATAAATGAATTGAATTCCGAATTGATTCCGTCAATTTTTTTCTTTGCCTCCATAAACTGATATTGAGGAAAAGATATGTCGTCATCCGCTTCAAAACGCCGTCCAAATTCACCGCTAAGTATGTGAAGAGAACAAACACATTTTTCCATATTTTCAGCCACACTTTCTTTAAAATCTTCATCATCAGATGGGCAATCGACGGAGGGCAGTACGGTAAATCCTGCTTTTTGTAAGATGATGGCCATTTCATCCCGGCTTTCTTTAAGATCATTGGATGTCCACGCAAGATAGATGTTGGGTCGCGCCCGGTCAATCATCTGTACTTTTAAGGACGGAGACAAAGAAGTCGACACAACATTGGGAACGACTTGATTTGATGTGGGCGAAAATGAAGAATATTCAAACGATTTTTCTTTTTGGCGAAGTTTCACTCCGGATACAATTTCTTTTATCGCATTGGCTAGCTTATTGATTTGATTTCGGTATAGAGGCCTGTATGGATTTCCCGTTTTCTCATCATCAACAGGTAATAAAGGGCGGTTGACTCCTTCCTCTTTGAAAATGAAGTCAACTGATCGTAACCGTCCCATTAATTCTTGTTCAAGCAATCTGGTGTCTTCCATGTCGATGTCGTGAATTTTGACAGGGATTACACGCGAAACTGCCGTCCCATTTCGCAAAGCGATGCTGTTGCCTAGCCGGTCATTCTTCATGTCGTCGACGAAAGCCTTGAATTCACTTTTCCATACTGAAGATTGTATATCACAATATGTCTGTGAAATAATGGGAATAAAAATGACCGATTTAATATTTGAAGAACCCGAACCATCTTTCTGAAGAAATTTCTCCCTTTGATCTTCCGGGCTCTTGTCAAAGAAAATGGAAAGCTTATCTTTACAGGTAGCCGCTAATTCCTGACCCAGCTTTTCCACAAATTCCGAAACCCATCCATCATAGCTATTGTCGTTATACCTATAGCTAACATGTATATCAAAATTAAATTCCGGAATAATCGATTCGTGAGGAAGTTCTTTGATTTGACTGGAAACTGTATCGTGTTCACCTGAAAATATTTTATATACTCTTACAGGTTCCTTTACGTTTTTGAAAGATTCTAATTTAAAAAACTCCGTTTTGATATCATTTTTATTCATCAGATCTCTTTGCACGGATTCTGACACATAAATACTTGCGGGAGCTGCGAGGGCTTGTATTCTGGCAGCGATATTAACTGCATCTCCAAAAACATCTCCATCTTCAAAAATAACTTCCCCCTGATGAATTCCTACCCGCAATTGGTAAGCATTTTCTCTTTGGCATGCTTCCTGAATTTTGATGGCAGCGTACACAGCATTGCTCACTGAGGGAAAACTTGCCATAACCCCATCTCCGAGTTCTTTGATCCAGGTTCCTCCATATTCTTCAATAATGGGTTTATGAATTTCCCTGTTCATCCGGAGTAAATGAAAAGCTTTCTGTTCATCGTTTCCCATCAAAGCCGTATAACCCACAATGTCTGTAAACAGTATGGCAGCTAATTGACGCACTTGTGACATTTGTTAAAATATTGTGGTGTAATTGATATTAATTTTAATCTCCTGAAAAAAATGAAAGATATGAAAAATTTTAAACGCTGTTGATCTGTATATTTAATATCTTGAGAGATAAGTTATGTTAACTACGTAAGGTAGTCAATTAGACTAAAAATTCCTGGAAAAAAAGAAATTACTTTTAGAAAAGTGTTAAGTAATATTAAAAAACCGCCTCCCCGGGCGGGAAAAATTTCAGGGGTCCTTTTCCTGCGATTCCTGTAAGATGATGCTGTACTGTTAAATAATTCTCTGGCGATGAGCATGAACCTGTCCGGCACTTTGGGGAAGCTCTGCCGATAGTAAACTTTACCGCAGAGGTCACAGAGAAATTCAACGCAGGGTCGCAGAGATTATAATCCATTAGCTATGCGGTTTTTCCCTGTTTATAAGGGCTACATTGAAATTGATGAGCAGTCTCGTCATACTCCTTCATCTTTGCGATTAACTTTGAGCTTTATTCGGTTATTCCTTTTGTTATAATACTCAGCATTTTTTATTACTGATACCTTCAAATCAAATTTTTTTACCGCAGAGGTCGCAAAGGAATCAACGCAATGTTCGCAGAGATTATAATCCATTAGCTACACGTTTAATTCCTTGTTTTAAAAGGGTTAGATTGAAATTGATAAGTATTCTCGTCATACTCCGTGATCCCCTTTAGATTAACTTTGAGCTCTCTGCGGTTATTCCTTTTGTATAATACACTTCATTTTTTAACAGATTAATCAAACAAAAATATTTTCCCGCAGAGTTCGCAGAGGAATTCAACGCAAAGTATCTCAGAGAGGTTTCACGCAAAGGGGCATAAAATCTGGGAAAAAATAACAGAATGCCGAGAGCAAATGTGTGGTTATCGTTCAGGGTTTTTAGTTGGAAAATTACCAGTGATCTCAATCAGTTTTACAATAAAGGGTCTGATAAATCTATAGATAAGAGCTCCAACAGCTGCCAATATAAGTATAAAAGCCGTAGGCAAAATGGCTCCAAATGTATATGTCATACCAAGAACAAAGCCCAATATAAACTCGGAATAATATATTGGAATAATAAAGCTGAGTATTAAAAAAAAGTATATAACATAGTCTAAAAAAGTAGTGTACTCATACGTGAATGCCGCTGCTATAAAAATGGCAAAGACCAACCCAATTATGAAAAGCCCAATGATCTTGCTATTCAAGTAGTTTGTCTTTTGCGTCAGTGGTGCTTGATTATTATGTCTTTTTTCTATCCTGCCTAAGAGGATCCATGTGAGAATGGGAAGCACAATTCCGCTCCACCAATTCGAAATGGCAGGTAGTTCTTTTTGGTGTAGAATATGATGACTGGGAACACCACCATTAAAATACTCCCAGATAAGAATGCTAACTATAAAAAATGTAACAATGCCTGTAATCAGGACTTTTGTTTTTACTGTGTTTTGTATTTGCATATTTACCGATTTGGCATTTTTTTAATCATAATGTATGCTTACAAGATCACATAAAAAATTTCACGAAATTTGTGCCTTTGCCTTTCTAATACATCCATTTTGCCAGCAATTCAGAGTGAGAACGATAATAAATGAATAATTATAACAATTAAATACTATTGTTTAGTTATAGGCATGATATTACCATCACCACTAAGTGATGATAAGTCGGTTTAAGGGATTTTAACGATTAGTTCACATAGG
>JBGTBR010000006.1:0-38333 GCA_041749255.1 Saprospiraceae bacterium | reverse complement strand
CCTATGTGAACTAATCGTTAAAATCCCTTAAACCGACTTATCATCACTTAGTGGTGATGGTAATATCATGCCTATAACTAAACAATAGTATTTAATTGTTATAATTATTCATTTATTATCGTTCTCACTCTGAATTGCTGGGATTTTAGTTTATAAAGTGTAAAAGTCATAATAATTCAACAAGCTATAAGGTTGAATCTTTTTGTAGTACGAAAAATGGAAATATCTTTAGCATTTTAATATAGTCAGGATGAAGAAACCCAGAATATTAGTAACAAATGACGATGGCATTATTGCACCCGGCTTACGGGTTTTAGTGAATATTGCGTCAGAATTAGGTGAGGTCATAGTAGTTGCTCCGGATAAACCACAATCAGGTCAAGGCCATGCGATCACACTGGAAACTCCATTACGGCTGGTAAAATCAGAGATTTTTGGAAACCTGGAGGCCTATGCATGCAGTGGAACTCCGGTAGATTGTGTGAAGTTGGCAAAAAACATCGTTTCTCCTGATAAGTCATTTGATCTTTGTCTTTCCGGTATCAACCACGGCTCTAATGCGTCGATAAATATCATTTACTCCGGTACCATGTCAGCAGCGATGGAGGCCGCGTTAGAAGGGATTGATTCGATAGGGTTTTCAATGCTTGATTTTAGTTTTCAGGCAGATTTTTCTGAAGCAGTTCCCTATGTCAGAGAAATAGCCGCATCGATCCTTAGTAAAAAACTTCTTCCCTCCAAACTAATTAACGTCAATATTCCCAGGGGTAAGATCAAAGGAATCAAAGTATGCCGTCAGGCAAAAGGAGTCTGGGTAGAAGAGTTCAGAAAATCCATTGATCCAAGGGGAGAACCCTATTATTGGATGACAGGTAAATTCCAGTACAATGATCCCAATTATGATAACGATTTGAATGCTCTCGAAGCACAATATATAAGCATTGTACCATCGCACTTCGATCTGACCCATTACCCTTCCATTGAATCATTAAAATATTTGGAAACCATTGAGATATGAATCAAAATAATACTATAGTTATGGGGCTTTTAATAGGTGCAGTAGTACCTATCATAGGGTTTATTGTAGTAGATGGTGTATTTTCTTTACTGGAAATATCAGGTCTTATGGCTGAAGCGACCTCATCTGGTTTGGATAGACGAGAACGAACTACCACACTTTTGGCCATATGCTGTAATCTCATTCCCTTTCAATATGTAAAAAAAAGGAGATGGGATAAAATAATGAAAGGTATTATGTTTCCTACTTTTATCTATGTAGGCGGTTGGTTATTTAAATACAAGGATATTCTGTTTTGATTTTCAGGAAAGTCACTTTACCCTATCGAACAATGCTACTGAAGTTTATAATGACTATTCATCTTTATACTGAGTTCTGATTTTTTATGGTGCGATCCGGATAAGTAGTAAAAGATCATAAAATTTCAGACTTAATGGTCAGCAAATAATATGAGGTATTATATCATTGCCGGAGAGCCTTCAGGTGATAAATATGGAGCATTGCTCATGAAATCACTAAAAGAACTGGATGAGTGTTCAGTATTTCGCTATTGGGGGGGTTCTGAGATGCTGAAGACCGAGCCCGATATAGCTATGGAATTGAGCAAAACGGCTTTCATGGGGTTTGCAGAAGTGGTGAAAAATTTGCCAGCCATATGGCGACTATTTACATTTGCGAAAAATGATATACTGGCCTTTCAGCCAGATGTGGTTATACTTATTGACTATCCGGGTTTTAATCTTAGAATGGCTAAGTGGTTAAAAAACAAAGGATTTAAAGTAGTGTACTATATCGCCCCTCAGGTGTGGGCATGGAAAGAGCATAGGGTAAAAATCCTGGAAAAATACATTGATCTGTTGATTACAATATTGCCATTTGAACAACAATATTTTGCCCAATTTGACATCCCTCAGTTGTATATCGGCCATCCTTTACTTGATGTTCAGGCTATATTTGATGCTGATAAAGACAATCAGGACATTTCTGCAAAAAAAGATAAAATTCTCGCTCTTTTACCAGGGAGCAGGAAACAGGAGATCATTCAAGTCCTTCCTATTATGCTTAAAGCAGCTTCAAGAATGGAAGGATATCACACCGTCATAAGTAAAATGTTGCATATTCCGGACTCACACTATACAAAAGTCACGGATCATTTCCCGGGATTTACATTTGATTTGGTCATAGAAAACTCCTTTCAGATATTAAAGAGAGCCGATCTTGCTGCTGTCACGTCGGGGACGGCTACATTGGAAGCTGCCTTATATAAAGTACCTCAGGTCGTTTGTTATAAGACAAGCCTGCTGTCGTATTGGATAGGCAAATGGGTTATCAGGCTGCCCTATATTTCACTGGTAAATCTGATTTGTCAAAAGTCTGTCGTGCCTGAACTTATACAAAATAAACTTACACCTCAAAGTCTTATCCAGGCTTTATACTCTGTAGAAAAAAAATCCACTACCATCCTGGAAGATTATTTGGTATTAGAAAACCTATTGGGGAACAAAGGCGCATCCGATAGAGCCGCAAAAGCAATATGGCAACTCATTAAAATCAATGAATCTGAAAATATTCCAAATTGAAATCAAATTGCCTTCGGATCGATTTCCTTGATCATCTTTTTCACTTCATCCAGGCTTAAGGCTTTCAATTCATCCACATCTGGTTTTTTACCATCTTTTTTTGGAATAGCAATCGCTTTTTTCTTTACTCTGAAGAACGGTCCCCAACGCCCATTTTCAATAGCGATGTTTTCTTTTTCCCACAACTGTATATATCTGTTATTCTCTTTTTCTACTTTCTGGGAAATCAACACATGAGCTTCATCCAATGTGATATTTTCGATATCGTATTTTTTGGGTACATTTACATACAGGTCTTTCCATTTTAAAAATGGCCCGAAGCGTCCTTTACCTTTTTGTATCGGTTCTCCTTTATAGGTGCCCATAGGTTCATCTTCCTTCATTTTGGCGTCGATGATCTTTTTTGCCTCTTCCAAATCGAGCTCAAGAGGATCCATTCCTTTGGGAAGAGAAGCGAATTTGTCACCATATTTTATATAAGGTCCATACCTGCCATTATTGACCACAAGGTCAAATTCCTTGTAAGAACCTAATTCGCGAGGAAGTTTAAAAAGATCCATCGCTTCATCATAAGCAATTGTTTCCATTGACTGGCCAGGCTTTAAATTGGCAAATCGTGGCTTACCTTCTTCTCCGACTTCTTCTCTGGTTCCAATCTGAACAGTAGGTCCATATCTCGTCATTTGTACCAAAACGGTCTGTTTGGATTCAGGATCTATTCCCAACACCCTCATACCTTTAGCCCGGTCTGCATTTTCGATTGTGTGTTCTATGATCTTGTGAAAAGGATCATAAAACTCCCGAACAATTTTTTTCCATTCCTCACTTCCCGATGCAATGCTATCCAACCTGTCTTCTACCTCCGCAGTAAATTTGTAATCCATAATATCTACAAAATGCTGATTCAGAAAATCAGTGACTACCATGCCTATATCCATTGCAAACAGTCTATTTGAAACAGCACCAGTCATTTCAGTTTTCACCTGTTTCTGGATGGCATTATTTTTTAGAGTCATAACCATGTACTCTCTTTCTTCACCATCCCGGCTTTCCTTTACCACATAACCCCTGTCTTTTTCCATGATCTTGGTTATTGTAGGTGCATAAGTTGAGGGGCGTCCAATACCCAGTTCTTCCAACTTTTTTACCAAACCTGCTTCTGTGTACCTGGAGGGTGGTCTGGTATATCTTTGTGTTGCTTCCATTACCTTTAGTGGCAAAGCCTGCCCTTTATGCAAGGGAGGAAGCATTCCTTTGATTTCCTCCTCTTCATCTTCTTCATCTGTTGACTCCAGGTATACTCTTAAAAAGCCGTCGAATTGTAACACCTCTCCAGATGCTTCGAAAAACCCATCTTTAATGGATGATATTCCTATTAAAACAGTTGTCTTTTCCAGTTCAGCCTGAGCCATTTGTGAAGCAATGGTTCTCTTCCAAATAAGATCGTAAAGCTTTCGCTCATCAGAGGTTCCATCAATTTCAGCATTCTCTATATAAGTGGGCCGAATAGCTTCATGGGCTTCCTGGCTACCTGATTTGGATTTGTACTTTCTTACATGCAGATAGCGATCTCCAAATTCTTTTTTTATGGCTTGTGAAATAGAAGCGATAGCCTGCCCACTCAAAGCGGTAGAGTCAGTACGCATATATGTAATATGCCCTTGTTCATATAATTTTTGAGCAACCTGCATAGTGCGGTTTACACTAAAATAAATTTTTCTGCTGGCCTCTTGCTGTAAGGTAGATGTCGTAAATGGAGGAGCAGGATTTCTCTTCAATGGCTTTTTTTCAATCGACCGTATATCAAATTGAGCATTGATGCATTTCTCTAAAAAAGTATAAGCGTCCTTTTCCACAGGGAACCTATCCTTGTATTCCGCTTTTAGTTCTACTGTTTTTCCATCCTGATTTTTTACTGTAAAAATGGCTGTCAACCTATAATAAGGTTCAGATTCAAACTGTTGGATTTCTCGCTCTCTTTCAACAATAAGCTTAACAGCAACTGATTGCACTCTTCCAGCACTTAATTTTCCACGTATTTTTCTCCATAGAGTTTCTGATAATTCAAATCCAACCAGTCTGTCAAGTATTCTTCTGGCCTGTTGCGCATTGACAAGGTCAATATCTACTATTCTGGGGTTATTAACAGCATTTTCAATGGCTGACTTGGTTATTTCTCTGAATACTATTCTTTTGGTATGAGCTGGATTGAGACCTAAAACCTCACATAGATGCCAGGAAATGGCCTCTCCTTCCCGGTCTTCATCCGTTGCCAACCATATTTCTTCAGCCTTTTTTGCTTCATCTTTGAGCTCCTTCACCACCTTTCTCTTTTCTGGCGAAATGGTGTATTTTGGTTCTAAAGTTTCTACATCCAAACCTTTCTCTCCTTTGTCAAGATCCCTGATGTGACCGTAACTAGATTTGACTTTAAAGTCCTTTCCTAAATACTTCTCAATGGTCTTTGCCTTTGCGGGAGACTCAACAATCAATAAATTTTTTGCCATGTAATACCTGTTTGTAATTTCGTTATTTGGGTGCAATCTTAATCACTATTTCTCAATTGGATGATATATTTCAAGATTGTTTCAGATTTTTTTATTACTGTACCAATAATGAGTCAGCCAAAATTGTTCCCCTTTTTCAGATTATCCTATCATCACATCCAACACAATTTGCTTCTGTAACGGTATTTGTAGTGCTTTTAAATGTAGTTGTCTGTATGGTCTTTGATAAGAGTCATATTTCAATGGATAGTATCCTTTTTAATAATTTCCCGGGATACAATCTTTTTTTCAAATTCAGCTTTGCGGATTTCTTTCATTTTTAAAGCCAGGCCTTCAATCTCAAGTGGAAGGCTATTCAGTTCTTTATGCAGGTTTCGCAAAGTAAACTCTATCATGTCATCTTCATGGGTAATACCCAATTGGCGCAAAAAGTGCACATATCTGCTACCTTCACTAAAATTCCAATTGACAGCAATCCATCTTCCTATACCAAAATGCAACCTTTTAACTACAAAGTCTTCATCGGCATTTTTAAACTTTTCGAGAGCATCACCTGGTGATAATGATTTAATTTCTATAATGGCTTCATGAATATCTTTTGGAATATATACCCCATTTATTCGACTTTTCTTTATATTGGAACTGTACAATTTTTCATATTCTTCCGGAGAAGAAGGTGGTGACTCCTGTGAAAAGATGAAATGTCCTGCACCCAGAAAGATTGTAAAAATGATCCATCTAAAATATGAATGATATTCCATTAGTTTTACATTGATTTATAAATGATCAGGCAATCCATATATTACCCTTTCGTGTGAAAAATATTAAAATAAACTTCAAACTCCCTGAAATTATTCTGATTCAATGCAGTATGTACATACTACTTTGGATTTTAAACGAATATCTGGCATTTTTAATTTCAATGATCGTAATCGTTGTGTGCTTTGGAGTCGTTGTGGTGGCTATGATTTCTGAATGGATAGAGCCATCACGAATGTCAAGATTCTTTTTTTATTTCATGGCTGCATCTATAATTATACCCATTGCCATAAATATTTTCTTTATTTTCCTGCTCAAATATCCACTGCCATTTTAAGTCGATTTTTTTTAAAAATCCTTTAACTCTTTAAGGTCAAAAACAAAATTATCTCGATATATTTACGCTCATTTTAATTGTAATCAATGAGGTATCCGGGGAAGACAGTTGTGGTGATGGTGTTGTTTTTATTCCATTTTTCTTCAATATGGGCGCAACACCGGTGTGGTACTGACTTACAAATGAATGACTTATTACTAAAGAATCCGGCTTTGGAGAGAGAAATGGAAGAGTCATTTCGTCAATTCAGACTGGGTCAACAATTGAGGTCAAATGATGATACGACTTGTCCTATAGTTATACCTGTTCATGTTATCATTCTTCATCCTCCCGGAGAAGACGTAGGTGAAGGTGCAAACCTTACTACAGAAAGAATATTGAGCCAAATTGAAGTATTAAACCAGGATTTTGGCAGATATAATGCAGACAGAATTCTCACCCCATCTATATTTTCAGCGGAAAACACAGGAATACAATTTTGTATGGCGAGTATAGATCCCAACGGGAATCATACAGATGGGATCACAAGATATGCCTCCGTAGAGCCCTATGATATCGGTGAAACTACAGATGTAAAAAGTGTTCGTACCGCAATTAAAAGAGAAACTGAATGGGATCCGGACAAATATTTAAATATTTGGGTTTCGCCCACTATCACGTTACTCGGCTTTGCCAAAGTGCCAACGAGAACACGGATTCCGGATCTGGAAGATGACGGAGTCAGTGTTTTCACTGATGCATTTGGGGGTCCCGGATATGCAACCGAACCTTTTTACGACCTGGGTCGAACCCTCACTCATGAAGTAGGGCATTATCTGGGTCTCAATCATATATGGAGAGTCGTAGGTTGTTCTCTGGATGATGGAATTGATGATACTCCAAGGCAACACTCTCCTTCTTCCGGCTGCCCGGTTCATCCTAGTCCCAGTTGTGGAAACGATGGAGATATGTTTATGAACTATATGGATTATACTGACGATGTATGTATGAATGCTTTTACAGCGGGTCAGGGAGCATACATGAGGGAAATTCTCCACACTTCTCGTGCGTCTCTTTTAGACGCCGCTTATCTTGCTTGTGGCAATAGTTTGTCAGTTGAATTATTAGTCAATGAAATACAGAATGCTTCCTGTAATGGGACGGATGACGGTTATTTTTCAGTAGAAATTTGTGGAACCAATGACCTCGATCTCATATACGAAATCAACGGAGAAATCAATATCCAAGGCACGATTTTTTCGAATCTCACTGCAGGCATGTATACCATTTCAGCAAAAAATAGTGCAAATGTCGAACTCGCTTCACTTGAATTGGAATTATCAGAGCCTGATGCCATAGAATTTGACATTCAGTCTGTCGTTGATGCGTCATGTTATGGTAATAATGATGGATCCTTTACTTTGAATGCCTCCCAAAATAATTCATCCACAAATTCTTTTACCTATTATCTAAATGGCACGGGGCCTTTTTCTACAGGCGATTTTGATCAATTGTTCGCCGGACAATATGAAGTTTTGGTATTCAATGAATCGGGCTGTAATAGTTCCATTGTAATAGAGGTGAATGAACCACCAGTCCTATTGTTGGAAATGGTTGAGATTGGACTTCCCACCTGTTTTAATGAATCAAATGGCTACATTGAAGTCAATGGGACAGGAGGATATGGTGTTTTCCGGTATTCTATCGATGGAGGAGAATTTCAAGAAAACAATACCTTTACCGGACTTGCCCACGGCATTTATTCCATAGCAGTTAGTGATGGTATATGTTTGAGTGAATTGGAAGTGGAAATTCCTGCAACTGAAGAGTTGTTCATAAATGTACTACCCATAAATGAAATTTCGTGTTTTGGTTACTCAGATGGATCAGCTGAACTAATACCTACCGGAGGAATAGGTCCTTATGAGTTTTCCTTCAATTCCGGTGACTGGACAAGTGAAAATACATTATCAAACTTAAGCTCAGGCACATATGATGTAGTGGTGCGTGATGATACGGGTTGTACTGCTACTTCTTCTTTTACTTTGGCGCAACCAGATGAATTGAGCATCACTGATGTCCATATTTCAAATCTTATATGTGCAGGTGACCAAACCGGTATAATAACTTTAAGTGTTGAAGGAGGAACAGGAGAGTTAAGATACTATATTAATGATGTTGAAAATACAATACCTGAATTCACCGGCCTTTCAGAAGGAATTTATAATATAAGAGTCGTTGACGAAAATACCTGTCAATTAACTTCTGACTTCCAGATTGAAACAGAACAGGAATTAACCCTTCAAATTGAAAAGTTAAAAACGCCCGATTGTTTCGACTCTTCGGATGGGATTGTTAGAATTTCCTCAGCGGGAGGGTCTGGAAACTACCAATATAGCCTGGATGGCATACACTTTCAAACTTCTCCTGATTTTGAAGGGTTGGCTGCAGGGCGTTATATTTTTTACACTTCCGACGGCAATGAATGTTTAGCAGCAAAACCTTATGTCCTGCTTCCTCCCGACCCTATCCGCTTCACTGAAATTGATATGGTTGCTCCCTCCTGCAATGGCCAGGCCGATGGAAAATTATCATTTAATATAACAGGTAATGTGGGGGAATACAGTATTGAAGTCAATGGCCAGATGGTAAACAGTCAGTCATTATCCGAACTCAGGGCGGGTAATTACTATATAAAAATAACAGATGAAAAATCGTGCACCAAAGATACGGTTTTCATTTTGCCGAGTAAAAATGGGCTTTATCCCCAACTTATAGAAATCTCTCCTACCAATTGTCCTCTTAATGAAATTGGTAGTATTAGCGTAAGAGGATTGGGTGGAACCGGTGCTATTACCTATACGCTCAATGACAGGATGAATGATACTGGAAATTTTACCAACCTACCAGGAGGAATATATGAAATAGAAATTGCAGACGAAGATGATTGTATAGCTGTTTATCGGGCAGAAGTCCCTGTGATTGGCGGATTGGAGGTCACCCTTTCTGAAATAGTTACTCCAACTTGTTTTAATGACAACAATGGATTGATTGAAGTAGAAGCCAGTGGTGGAGTGCAACCCTTTAAGTTTATGACCGAAAATCAATCCAATGATACCGGAGCATTTACAGACTTGAAGGCAGGAGTATATAACATTTTGGTATCCGATCTTTATGGATGCAGGGGAAGCATTAAAGTCCAATTAGATGATGTAGCTCCAATAGCAATCGATACCATATTTAAACGGCAGCCAAGATGTCCCGGAGGAAACGATGGTGGTATAAATGCCGATGCAGACGGAGGTAATGGCAGACTGAGTTATACACTGGGGTCTCTTACTAATTTTAATGGTGTATTTAACAATCTATCTCAAGGAAAATATGATCTGAAAATTGTCGATGAGAAAGGTTGTACCAATACTTTTGAGGTAGATCTTGGCGCACCAGCCCCCTTAGCTTTAAGTAGTCTGCAATTATTGTCACCATCTTGCTTTGGTTATTCTGATGGGGCTATCATTTTTAATGCTTCCGGAGGCACAGGTAAAAAGAATGTAACCATTAATGGCGATGTATTTAATGAAGAAGTAGAATTTACCAATATTGAAGCAGGAATTTATACTATACTTCTAAGAGATGCCAACAGCTGTAATGCCAGGTTTGATATATTTATGGGTCAGCCTCAGGAGTTGATCATTGATGAAGTGATAGTAACTCCGCATACACCGAACAATCTAGGGTCTATTGAAGTGCAAGCCATCGGTGGATCAAAACCATTAGAGTATTCTCTTGATGGTGATATTCCACAGTTTAATCCCCTTTTCACTCAGTTGCAAAAAGGTATGTATCAGCTACTGGTTGAAGATGCACATCATTGCCAGGCAGAAGCAATGGTAGAAGTGCCATTTGATGCACTGGATATTAATCCCGTTGGAAGTATTACTGATATTATCATAGGCCAAATTCCCGGTAGCGACGAAACAATGGTTACTCTGATATCACATGGAAACCAGGAAATCATTTTCCATATTTTTGATATGGGCGGAAAATTTATAGGCATTGAAAAAAGTTATGCCGAAAATGGCCCCAATCTAATAGCCATACCGACCTATCAATTACCCACCGGCATTTATATATTGAGGATTGCATCTTCCAGAGATGTAAAGACACAAAGGTTTTTAAAATATTGACGATTTTTCCCGTGCTTATCTTTACATCAGGTTTTTCTTTTCTTTTTCTCAGCAGCTGGAAAAAGGATGTTATTGAGTATAAGGCGATAACCTGGTGAATTAGGGTGTAAGTTTAGATCGGTCTCAGGATCACCAACATAATGGCGATAATCCTCAGGATCATGACCTCCGAAAAAAGTCCAGGTACCATATCCTTGCGTTCCATGCAAATATCTCGCTTCTTCTATGCCTTTATTATCTCCCAGTATTAATACGTGGGGTTTTACATATCTTTTATTAAAAGCAGTGGTTTGACCCATAAAGCCCTTTACTGTTCGTGTGTGGTTTTGAGTGAGCATAGTAGGTATGGGGTCCCATTTTGCCGAAAAATCAAATAAAGTGAAATAATCGGCATCCGGAGATATGTTTCTATTTTTATTATCAATGGTACTATGTTCATAAATTAATGGATTTTTAATGATTTGGAAATCCCTGAAAGCAAACGTTCCATCAAAATTGAGGTCTTTATTGTCAAAATTTTCCATGGGATCACCATCATACATCTCTCCACATATGTCAATGCCCTGAACAGCAAGTGCAATATCATAGGTGTCAGTAGCACTACACATGGCAAACATAAAACCACCGCCTTCTACAAATTCTTTAATTTTTAAAACAACGGCTAACTTCATTTGGGATACTTTGTTAAATCTCAAAGATTTAGCCAGGGATTCCATTCTTCTTTGATTTTCACGATACCAGGGTTGTCCTCCCTGAGATGCATAAAATTTTCCGTATTGTCCTGTAAAATCTTCATGATGCAAATGCAACCAATCGTATAATGCCAGTTTATCTTCGAGAACTTCTCTGTCATATATAGTTTCATAGGGAATTTCAGCATAAGTCAAAGCTAAAGTTACTGCGTCATCCCAAGGTTGAATTCTTTCTCCTCTTGCATTGAAATCCGGACTATACACAGCAATTTTAGGTGCCTTCTCCAGTTTTATGACCTCCTGATTAATTTCCGGATGGGCAATTTCATTTCTAAGTAATGCAAATTGGGCATTTGTTAGAATTTCATAGGAGATTCCCCTGATCTTGCATTCATTTTCAAAAACCTGATTATGTGGGAAAGCAAAACTTCCCCCTCTGTAGTTAAGTAACCAATACGCTTCTGTCCCTTTTTCTATAACCCAGTAAGTTATGCCATATGCCTTCAGATGCTCTTTCTGAGATTCTGCATCCATGGGTACCAGTATATAGGCTGCATTGGCTATGAAGCCTGTAAATAATACAAAAATTAATGAAAACACTGTTCTATACATCATATTATATCAGGATTACTCGTTTTCTATAACGGTTGGATATAAAACATTATTGGAATAGGGAATGTTGCTCCCTCGATATTTTATCAGCCTCTTCTGAGGAAATAAATCAAATTTTAACTGTGATTGATCAATTTATATTTCAATACCCTCTGTGGTATTTATGGCTTTGTTTTGCTATAGGAATTTCGATAGCGGGAATATTGTATTACAGAGACAGGCGATTTAAAGAACAACATAAATACATACCTGTCTTCCTGTTTTTAATGCGCTTTTTTTGTGTTAGCGCTATTGTATTGCTGTTGTTGAACCCCTTGATCAGAGATGTAACAGAGTTTATCCAACCTCCCATTGTAGTCATAGCCAAAGACATATCAGAATCTGCAACCTATGGTATGGATGAAGCTGAAGTATCTCAGTTTAACCTGGATCTCAAAAATGTAAGCAGTGAACTTTCAGGTAAATTTGAAGTAAAAGAAATATCATTTGGTGGAGACGTTTTGCCTGGTTTGCAAGACAGTTTTTCCGAAAAAGTTACTAATATCTCATCTGTGCTTCAATACATCACAGACAATTATTCTGACCAAAATTTAGGAGCTGTCATTTTATCAAGCGACGGAATTTTCAATGAAGGCAGTCATCCTTTGTATAGCACAGGCAGAATCTCAGCGCCTTTATATGCATTAGCTATGGGTGATACCACCAAACGCACTGATCTGACGATCAGTAATATTTTTGCCAATAATCTTGTCTACCTAGGTGATAAATTTGTGTTGCAAGTAGATATACAGGCTTTTCGAAGTGCTGGCCAAAGAAGTAAAGTCAGAATCTTTAAAGTGTCTGATCAATCCAGGAATTTACTTTTTGAAAGGGATATTGTCATAGATAAGGATGACTATTTTACAACTGAAGAATTTATACTGGAAGCCACTGAGGCTGGGGTCATGAGATACCAGGTAACAGTCACTCCGCTCACCGGTGAAATAAGCCGTCAGAATAATACAAGAGATAAATTTATTCAGGTTTTTGATGCAAGACAAAAGGTTTTACTGTTAGGCCATTCTCCACATCCTGATTTAGCTGCCCTTGGGCAAATCATAAATAAAAATAAAAATTATACCGCTGAAGTACTAATATATGGAGACCAGGTTAAGATAGAGGAATTTGATCAGGTTATCTTCCATAATTTACCAGGTCAAAATAAAGATATTTCAACCTATGTCAACCGATTGAAAGAAATAAAGACCCCCCATGCATTTATAGTGGGTTCACAAACCAGTATTCCATCCTTAAACCGCATTCAAGACATGGTCAATTTTCAAATGCAAAGCAATTTCATGGAGGATGTCAATGCAAGTTATGTTCCAGAGTTTAGAAGATTTACCATTAGTGACCGTTTACGATCATCTATCAGAAATTTTCCTCCTCTTTCTTCTCCTTTTGGAGAATATATTCCCGGGCCGAATACAAGTGTTCTGCTAAAACAAAAAATTAAAAGTGTAGATACAGAGTACCCGTTATTATTGTTTCAGGAAAAAGATGGCCTTCGTGTAGGTATGTTGGCAGGAGAGGGATTATGGAGATGGAGACTGTATGATTTTCTCCAAAACAGTAATGATGAAAACGTTTCAGAAATAGTTAATAAAACGATACAGTATATCTCCGTTAAGAAAGATTCCAGAAAGTTCATCGTTCAACCTTCAAAAAATCTCTTCAGAGAGAATGAACGAATACTATTTACATCACAGCTTTATAATGATAATTACGAATTAATAAATGATCCGGAGGTATCTATTGTTGTTACCGGAGCAAATAACGAAGAGTACAATTTTATTTTTACCCGTGTCTCAGATTACTATACGCTGGATGTCGGACTATTGGCTCCAGGCACATACAGGTTTCATGGTAAGACTGTTTTCAATGGACAAGAACTGGATGACCGCGGCACATTTTTAGTACAGGATGTACAATTGGAACTATTTGACCTCGAAGCAAGACATCATATATTACATGCTTTATCCGATCAAACGGGTGGAAAAATAATGCCTTATAGTGACCTGAGTGTTTTGAAAGAGGAATTGCTAAATGAGACCTCAATAAAGCCTGCCTATTATGAAAATGTCAGTACGTCCCCATTAATTTATAAAAAGTGGTTGTTTTTCTCTCTTCTTTTATTTTTAGCCACAGAATGGTTTGTGAGGCGGTACATGGGTTCTTATTAAAAAGCAATGCAAAGCCTTACTCTTTGTTTAATAAGGTCTGAAAGTCGAAGGTCTGAAAGTCGGAAGGTCGGAAGGTCGAAAGTCGGAAAATTGAAAATTGAAAATTGAAAATTAACCAAAACCAAAACTAAAACCAAAACCATTTGATACCAGCTACGAGCTAATTTGAGGTTAAGATTTTCGCCTTTGGCAGGTCAAAAGTCGGAAAGTCGAATGTCTCAAGGTCGAAAGTCAGAAGGTCTGAAAGTTGAGTTTGAAGAGTTGAGAAGTCATTGGCTTCGTGTCAATTGGCTACGCTGTCATTTGCACCACGCGCGATATTTTATTATGAAGGGATAGTTTGCTTATTTTATATTGTCACTACCAGCTAAATCTCCCATTTCCTCAATTCCTCAATCCCTTAATTCCTTAATTCCAAATTTCCTGCTACCAGCTACGAGCTACGAGCTATTCATGTCTGAAAGTCGAAGGTCTGAAAGTCAAAGGTCTGAAAGTTGAGAAAGGGGATTTTGCCTATGGCTGGTTTAGGTTGAGTATTAAGGTTAGGAAGTGAAGATGTTATTTGCTACGCGTCATTTGGCTACGCCGGTCATTTGCTTCGCGTCACTCGCTAAGTGTAATAAACTGTGCGTCATTTTGTTACTTTCTACTTTCTACTTTTAACTTTTTAACTGACCCATTTAACACTTAACGCTTAACAATTAACTTTCCTTAATCCCTTAATCCCAAATTTCCTGCTACGAGCTAAGAACAAGCTAATAGCCAACTGCTAACTGCAACATAACAGGCAAAGTACACTTGACACCACACTAAGCTTGATTCTTTCCTCCTTTTAAAACTTCCTGATAGTCGAAAAGCTCTTTCCATCTTCCTGATGAAGCCATTGAAGCTTGTTCCGGCCAGGTGCCAGGATCCGCCAGTGAGAAATTTGGCCCTCCTTGATCAAGTATTGATTTTAAGTGCTCATCTGTAGTTTCAGAAAGATCTTTCCAAGAACTAATACCGGCATTTTTGAGCAGATTTTCAATTTTTGGACCAATTCCTTCTATGGCTTTAAGGTCATCTGTAGAATACATTTTCATCAGTCCTGATTTAACCAGGAGTTTTTCAACTTTTGAATTTGAAATCCCTTCTGCACTGGTTTTTCCATTATTGAGTCTCTTTTGCAAATTAACAAGATCATACCATTTGCCCTGTTGAGCCAGCGATGCTTGCTCAGGCCATGTCCCGGGATCTATTATTCTATATTTATCACCATACTTACCTAAAATAGCATTAAGCTCTTCAGGGGTTTTACCACTTAGAAGTGTCCAGTTTAATACACCGTTTTCCTTAAGCACTTCTTCCATCTTCGGGCCAATACCTTCAATTACCTGAAGATTGTCTTCTAGAAAGCCTTCAAATATGCTCACTGGATAGTTATTTATATCAGGACCCAGACCAGTTTGACCACCAGAAACGGTTTCACTGGATTTTTTTGAAGTGATATCAGGAATATACCCAGCTTTTTGAACAGGAATCCCTCTATCCCCTGAAGCTTTATCAGCTTCCAATTCTCTAATTCGTCCTTTGGTTAAAGCCAATTCACCTTCAAGTTCAGCTCTTCTCCGTTTGCAATGAGCAAAATCATTTTCGAGGGATGCAATTTTTTCGCGTAAGCTCTTAATATCTTGAGTTAAGGCTTTCACCTGATCTTTATATTTTGACCAAATGCCCCAACCAACCAATAAGCCCAACAAAAACGGAAGTAACCAAATGAGCCACCATGGAATTGTGCAAAAGTCGAATAACGATAACATAATGTGTTGATTTTTCAATTATTTAATAATTTCTACTTCAGTACGTCTATTAAGTGCTCTCCCTTCCCTGGTAGCATTGGATCCTACCGGTTCTGATTGACCTTTGGATAAGGTTAGAATTTTTCCAGGTTCTACTCCTTTTCTGATAAGATGATCTTTTACTGCGTTGGCCCTTTCCAGACCTACACTCATATTGGCATCACGTGGACCAATATTATCAGAGTGGCCTGTGATCCTTAATGATTCCCCACTTCTAATTACTTTTTGAGCCATCTGATCGAGATATCTTTCAATTTCGGGATCGGCAATTCTTCTGGCAGAATTAAAAGGAAACCTGATCACTACTTTATCTACAATAGACTCGTCAATGGTCACTGTTTTGGTAAATATCCGGGTTTCCCAGGCAGCATAAGCTTTTCCAGTTTCCGCCACTGCAGCTGACTTTGATTGAAGTTGAATTTGAGTTGACTCCAATTGTGGTGAAAGTAATTTTACAATTTCATTGGCTCTTGCCTCCCCAAGATTATCATATTGGGAAGTATTACTTTCTCCGGGAGCATATAAGCCTGTAATTTCAAGCATTTGGCCTGGAGTCATTGCCGCCAACATGTTTTGCTTCCATTCCTCCCATTCCGGATTGATTACAGGTTCGCTTGCAGACCAGTTGAAAACAAGTGGAGAAGCAGGAGGAGATGTAGTCTCACTGGCAGATGTTGTGGTGTCGCCAGCCGAAATGGAGCTTTGGTCTCTGGTTTCTTCTCCGGTTAAAGATGTTGTAACAGATGATTTACAGCATTCTTTATTGCTTTGAAAAAGAAACCAACCCAAAAGTAACCATATAAAAATACTGAATGCAGTGATGAAGGGTCTCATAATGAGTTATGGTGTTGGTTTATTATCACAATCATAATTGTGCAAACAATATAATTATTTTTTACTAAAACAAAAAACAATTATATATTCATTACAAAAAATAGGCAAATTTTACATACAAATTCTATGATTGGCAGTTCTTCTACTATTATTTAATGGGAATTTTTGTAATGGTTTTACGAAAAAGAGTTTATCAAAATTGTTTAAATCACCACTCTGACAAAAACAATGAAGCCAGATAAAGTGATTATATTTGCCGTTGTAAAACCCTTACCTAAATGAACAAGATTGTAACACTTGATGAATTTATCATCACATCTCAGAAAAAATACAGCGATTCAACCGGTCAACTAACCAGACTTTTAAGAGATATAGGATTAGCTGCCAAAATTATAAACAGGGAGGTCAATAAGGCAGGTCTCGTAAATATCCTTGGATTGGATGGGAGCTCTAATATTACAGGAGATGAAGTTCAGAAACTGGATGTGTACGCCAACGACAAATTAATTGAATGTTTGGGATTTTCAGGAGAATGTTGTGGAATAGCTTCTGAAGAAAATGTGGATTTTATTTCGCTCCCGCCTGTCCCGTCAAAACCCTCTGAATATATAGTGGTTATGGATCCACTTGACGGTTCATCCAATATTGATGTGAATGTTTCGGTGGGCACTATATTTGGGATTTATAAAAGACTTTCTGATCCTACCCAGGAAGTGACTATGGAGGATTTTTTACAAAAAGGTAGCCAAATGGTGGCTGCCGGTTATGTTCTTTATGGCACCTCTACGATTCTTGTTTATACAACAAAAGGTGAGGGAGTAAATGGTTTTACTTTGGATCCTACCATTGGAGAGTTTTGTTTGTCGCATAAGAATATAAAAATTCCTGCGTCAGGAAATTATTACTCTGTTAATCAGGGTTATTATCTTAAGTTTGATCTGGAAATGAGGCGATATATTGATTATTGCTCCGATCTCAATTTAAGATTAAGATATATAGGGAGTATGGTTTCTGATATTCACAGGATCATGTTTCAGGGTGGTATATTTCTTTATCCGAATACCAGAAAATATCCAAAAGGAAAATTAAGACTTTTGTATGAATGCAATCCCATGGCTATGATTGTTGAAAATTCCGGAGGAAAAGCACTCACCTGCTCATTGGAAAGAGTATTGGATCTGGAGGTATTTGATATTCATCAAAAAGCCACTGTGGCTATGGGTTCAATTGATATGGTGGAGGAGATGAAATCATTTGTCCAAAGATATAGTGCAACCAGTATTTATTAATACAACTATGCAGTTGATGCCCTGTTGCCTTATCTTATTATGTAATATAAATTCACAGTGAGGGGTTAATCTATTCCAATAAATTTATGTGTTTGAAGGCTCAATTTCCATTTAGGATTTTGCATACAGTATGCCACAGTGGCGGCGATGTGTTCATCCTGCCGGTCGTCATCCAGAGGTTGTAGAAAAAAATGGTCAAAATCGAGAGATTCGTATAATTCGGGTTTATTTTTTAACTGTGGAAAAACGAGCTTGAGTTCATTGCCTTGCCTCACAATAATATCGGTGTCTGCTTTTGGACTTACACATATCCAATCAATACCTTCCGGTAATAAAACCGTACCATTTGTTTCAATGGCGATTTCCAAACCCACAGCATGAAATTCCCTAATCAGCAGTTCATCCATTTGGAGTGCAGGCTCTCCACCTGTGCACACCACAAAAGGTGTTCCTTTTCCTTTCGGGAAAAAAGAGAAAACCTTTTTAGCCAGGTCGCTGGCATCGTACTTACCTCCGTTAACACCATCTGTTCCCCAAAAGTCCGTATCACAAAATGTACAAATGGCTTTGTGACGATCTTTTTCAATGCCTGTCCATAAATTGCACCCGGAAAATCGGCAGAAAACAGCGGCGCGCCCCGTGTGGAATCCTTCCCCTTGTATGGTATAATATATTTCTTTTATCGAATACTTTGAGGCCATAGTTTATGATTGCATTACTGCAGTAGCTTCTATTTCTACCAACATTCGGGAATCAACCAGGTTTGAAACTTCTACCATGGTTGAAGCCGGGCGTATATCTTTGAAATAAAATCCATGTGCCCTACCCACTTCTTCCCAATGTTGTATATCAGTTACGTAAATCCGGGTTCGGACAACATTATCCATTTCAGCTCCAAAATGGGCTAATGCATCCTGTATGATTTCTAGAATGCATATGGTTTGATCATAGGGATTTCCTTCACCAACAATCTCCCCATTTTTTATAGCAGTAGTGCCCGCTATCTCTATAGTATTTCCTATGCGAACGGCTCTTGAATATCCGACGATAGGCTCCCATTTAGCTCCAGATGAAAAGTTTTCACGACGCATTTGCAGAGATTGATTAATCTTCAAGTTAAGGAAGCAATTTACTAAAATCCTGTATACTTTTAACCATGTAATCCGCTTTAGATTGCATAGGTAATCCATTCCCGGCTATACGCACTGTAAACATTTTCAGTAATTTACCAAACTCGATATCGCTGTCACTATCCCCAATGATTATGGATTGTTCAAAAGAAAGCTCAGGAAAATCTTTTTGAGCTTCAAGAGCCATACCTGGATTTGGCTTCCTGCAAAATGGGTTAAAATCCTTCAAATGAGGACAGTAATAGATCTGATCAATTCTACCATATACACCTTCTATTTGTTCTATCATATAATTATGAACCTCTCCTAGTTCTTCATGTGTCATAAGACCTTTGCCTATTCCTTGCTGATTGGTCACGATTATGATTCTGTCAAAATATTCCGCAAAACGATACAAGGCTTCGAGTGCACCCGGTAAAAATTCAAACTGATCAGGACTTTTTACATAATCTCCGTGAAGTTTCTTATTGATGGTACCATCTCTATCAAGAAAGAGGGTATTGTAGTACTGCAATTGTTCCTTGATTTCCATGATATGCAAAAGTATCTTATTTTTAACAATACTTTTATGGTCTTGACATGTTTAGATTATGAAGAAAATGTGAATTCATTTTTATTAGAAATCTTTTTATAACAGTTTACTATAATCTTAAGCAAAATTAATCTTGCTCAAATTGTACACTAAATGAAATGTATATGAAATGGACTATGATCGTTACGATTATGTTATTACTCTTAACGGTATATAATGTAAATGCTCAACTATCGTTCCTTTCCGATTGTGTTCCAATAAAAAGTATTGATATTTCTGATCCATCGCATCCCACACAGTCTACTTTTACAGTAGAAGGCCATTTGTTTTCCGGTTGTATTATTGCCGCAGAGAATGAATGGATAGAACTATTTATCATCAGGCAAGGTCTTTTTTATGCGAGAGTACATTATTACAGGGATGGCAAACCAGAACGTGAGATCATATATAAGAACGGCCAACTTGACGGTCGATCTGCTATATATTACCCGGGAGGCCAGATAAGAATGGAAGAGTTTTATAGCGAGGGGAAGCGTGAAGGAACATTCAGCGAATGGTATGAAAATGGCCAGCTTTCCAGAATTTCAGAATATAGAAAAGGTCAATTACAAGTTGAGATTCACTATGATGAAGAAGGAAAAGAATTGTACAGAAGAGGCCCGGAATGAATATATCATGATACTGCCTTATGACTTGCAGAGGCAAAAGCAGGGACGGAAAATATAAATATGAATACTTGGAAAGGTCAGTAATAGTTATTGGAGGCGGAGCAGCAGGATTCTTTTTTGCCATCCAGCATATGGGTTTTTATCCATCCGACAAGGTTATCATCCTGGAACAGGGAAAAGAGGGTCTTTCAAAAGTCAGGATATCAGGAGGGGGCAGGTGCAATGTTACCCACGCTTGTTTTGAACCGGGAGACCTGGCGATGAATTATCCCAGAGGTCGAAAAGAAATGCTGGGTCCATTTCATCATTTTGCCACAGGAGATATCATGTCCTGGTTTGAAGAAAAAGGTGTTCCATTAAAAATTGAGGAAGATGGCAGGGTTTTTCCCGTATCTGACTCATCAGACTCCATAATTCAATGTTTTTTGGAAGAGACCAGAAAACTTGGTATTGAAGTTATCTATCGCACAAAAGTAACCGATTTTTATAAAGAGGGTAATAAGTGGAAAGTCCTGACTGCATCAGGTGAATCCTATTTAGCTAACAAGCTATTTTTATGTACGGGGAGCAGTCTTTACTTTTGGAAGATTTTGGCAGGTAAAGGAATACATATCATTGACCCGGTACCGTCTTTATTCACTTTTCACGTGTCGGATTCCAGGATCAACGGGCTTCAGGGAATCAGTTTTCCACACACCAAAATTTCTAGTCATGCCGGAAGTTTCGTGTCAGAAGGCCCTTTATTGATAACACATTGGGGGTTCAGTGGCCCTGCAATTCTCAAGTTATCTGCTTTTGAAGCGCTACTTTTTCATCAGTCACAATACAAATTTGACATCATTATAGATTTGCTACCAGATATGACCATATCAAACATGAAGGATGTGATAAAAACATGGGATGACAAAAGGGTTGTCCCAAGGAATCCGTTTGACATTCCAAAACGTTACTGGAATAACCTGATGACTCAACTTGGCATCGATATTGGTAAAAACTGGGCAGATTTAAAAAACTCTGAACTGGAATTGATTATTCAGGAACTGAAAAACGCTACATTCAAGGTTAAAGGTAAAAGTACATTTAAAGAAGAGTTTGTTACCGCAGGAGGTATAGACTTAAAGGAGTTGGATTTTACCTCATTCGAACTTAAAAAACTACCCGGGATATTCGCTGCCGGAGAAGTCCTCAATATCGATGCCATAACCGGAGGTTTTAATTTTCAGGCTGCATGGACAGGCGCTTATATAGCCGCCAAGGGCTAATGCCGTGAGACTACTCTGGAATATAGTTAGATTTGAAAATTTAAAATAGATGCATCATTATATTTTTGTAACTACTTAGTTTATAACTCCGGAGGAGTTGAATATGAATAACACCGGGTTTCAACCCGGTGTTTAATTGATGAATCAACAAGTGTTTTGGCGGGATTTTTGTAAAGATGAAGTTCATTGTTCCTGAAAAGGGACATATTTGTTTGAACTGTACCAAAAATCATGACAAAACAACTCATTTGTCCGGATGCTGAATAGTTACATTTTTTTATAAATAAAACATTTAAAAATGAAAATTCGCTATTATTCACTTGCTGCCTTTCTGATCGGAACTATGCTTTTCACATTCAGTTCTGAACTTGAGTCGCAGGACAAACCCGCCTATGCCATTCATAACCAGGATGGCTTACCCTCTTCCTGGCAAACTTTATTGGACAGCATTAAAAATGCCGATATTGTGTTATTTGGAGAATATCACAATAATCCAATAGTCCACTGGCTTCAATATGAACTCACAGATACTTTGATAAAAATGGGCAGACCATTGATTTTGGGAGCTGAAATGTATGAATCTGACAATCAGAAATCCCTGAATATGTATCTTACTGGTGAAATAGATCAAAAAGGCCTTGATACATTGGCCCGCTTGTGGAGAAATCATAAGACGGATTACAAGCCAGTACTCGATCTTGCCAGGGATCACCAAATACCATTTATTGCCACCAATGTTCCCAGAAAATATGCCTCCAAGGTTTCCAGAGGAGGTTTTGAAGCTTTACATGATCTGACAGAAGAAGAAAGTTTATGGTTGGCGCCATTACCTATAGAGTACGACCCGGAATTGCCTGGTTATGTGAATATGCTAACGATGATGGGAGATCATGCCACTCCTGACTTTCCTAAAGCCCAGGCGATTAAAGATGCAACCATGGCTTATTTTATATCGAAAAATTATGTTGACGGACAATTGTTTTTACATTTTCACGGTACGTATCATTCTGACCATTACGAAGGTATACTTTGGTATCTGAAAAAAGCAAAACCGGACCTTCGGTATATCACAATTTCTACTGTGCAACAAAAAAACCCATCAATACTCATTGATGAACACAAAGGAAAGGCCCATTTCACCATTTCCGTCCATGAGAATATGACGACTACCTATTGAGTACATCTATAATCATGTTCAACAGGGTAATCCCAGTGATCATTTCCTGTAGTTGAGTGCAGGCGGCCGGTCTCCAATCAGAGCCTTGTATTGAAAGTCTTCTCCTCTCTTATTTTCAAATTCTTCCCAGGCTGATTTGATCAGATCCTGGTTTTTAAACAAGTCAATGGCTGTTAGGGTCATAGTCTTAGCGGCTACCATCATCCCTTTTTTTCCAATGCTCATGCCTCCTGCAGCAATCGCCTGCCAACTATGAGCTGGTGTATTTGTTACCCAAGTGGCTGTTCTTAATCCCACTGTAGGTACCACCCAACTGATGTCTCCAACATCAGTAGAGCCACCGCCTTTACGCATTTTTACTGCAAATGGCTCAATCTCATAGGGCTTGGGAAGGGGGTCATTTGATCCTGTAGTAAGCGTTTCGGCAATTTTTTTAGCAAATTTATTTTCCTCATCATCATACACGACTCCGCCCACTTTTACCAGGTTGGCATGTGCGACCCTGGCCAGAGATTCTATAGGTAATATTTCGTGTACTCCTCCGATAATTTCGTGATCCACCTTTGTGCCGGTACCTAAAGCAGCTCCTTCTGAAGCTTTTACGATCCAGTTCCAAATATCTACCAGATCGGATCTTCTTGGACTTCTGGCATAATAATACACTTCAGCAAAATCGGGAACGACATTTGGCGCCTTTCCCCCATCCGTGATCACGTAATGAATTCGCGTATCAGAAGGTACGTGTTCGCGCATGAGATTGACCATATAATTCATGGCTTCTACTCCGTCTAAAGCAGATCTCCCCTTTTCAGGGGCTCCGGCTGCGTGGGCTGAAATTCCATGAAAACGAAATTTACCCGAAATATTAGCCAGTGAACTGCTGGCATTTGCTGTGTTGTAAGATGAGGGATGCCAGTGTATGACTATATCGACATCTTTGAAAAGACCGGCTCTGGCCATATATACTTTGCCAGATCCTCCTTCTTCAGCCGGACAACCGTAAAATCTGATAGTGCCCTGCTGACCTGTTTTTTCCATCCACTCTTTCACTGCGATAGCAGCAGCAGCCGAGCCCGCACCGAATAAATGGTGTCCACAGGCATGTCCGGCAGCTGCACCAAGTGATTTTTTCTCCGGAAGTGCATCCTGTGAAAGTCCCGGAAGTGCATCGTACTCACCCAAAATACCTATGATGGGTTTGCCGGAACCGTAACTGGCAACAAAAGCGGTAGGAATATCAGCTACCCCAGATTCTATACTGAACCCTTCTTTTTCAAGGGTTTGCTCAAGAAGTGAAGCACTTTGATACTCCTGGTATCCCAGTTCGGCATACTCCCATATTTTTAAGGCTATTTCACCATAATAATTTTCCTTCGCTGAAAGCTGATCCATAACCTGGTCTGCATCCTGAGCTGAAACAAATAAGGAAAAGCTAAAAAAAATAAGACAATAGATAGGTTTCATACTTAATGTAGTTTAGATGACTTAGGAATCAATGGATATGCTCATTACAAATATCGGAATTTATCGAAGATTATGATGCTTCTTTGCTTATTTTACCAATGAAGGCACATGCACCTCAATTGAATTTTAGAAAGTTTTATTTTCAACGCTAATATATTATTATTAGAGGCTTGATATCCATTTATCAAAATATCTTATATTTTCACTGAAGTAAGAAAAGTCTTTTTATTTTTAAAATCTGGTAACAACTCAGCTATAATCCTCAAGGTTTTGGGGGTTAAATATGAATAGCCTCTCCCCAAAGCTTTGAGAACCTTTGGAGGTTATATGATAGAGATTTTTTGCTAAGAGAAACGTCAATGACCGAGGTAGGACATAAAAGAGAATGAAAAAAATAAAACTCTGAAGGAGCTTAATATAAATAACCCTGGGCTTCAGCCCAGGGTAATGATATGAAAAAGTCTTTGTTTTGGCGGGATTTTTGCCCCCACCCCCAAAGTTTTGGGGGTTTTGGGGTTTGCAAAAATCGTGACAAAACTAAATGCATACAAATTTTAAACAGATGAAGCTTATTGTCCCGGAAATAGAGTGAGGTTCGTCTGAACTATAGCAAAAATGATGACAAGACAATTCATCTATACCAGATGCTGAGTATTTATAGAATCTATGTGCAATCAAAAAATAAACCTGAATAAATATGTACACATGCAAAGACGAAAATTTATAAAAAACACCTCCATACTTGGAAGTGGACTGTTATTCACATCATCCTTAAAAGGATTGCCTTTTCATACAGAAAAGCCTCATGTATTGATCATCGGTGCCGGGTTAGCGGGATTGTCGGCTGCTCACTATTTACTTTCAAAGGGTTATAGTTGTGAGATATTTGAGGCTCGAAATCGAATTGGAGGCAGGGTGTTTTCCCATGTCATAGACAAAGAAGACAATCTGGTGGTAGAGCTGGGTGCTGAATGGGTAGGAGCATCCCACACCAGGATTCAGGAACTTTGCGGAGAATTTGACTTAACTCTCCAGGACAACCGATTCGAAACCCATTTAATTTTTGGAGGACAGTACTCTCCTGCCCACCAGTGGGATTATTCTGATCAAGGTAGAGAGATCTTAGAAAACATGATCGAAAACTACCACACATTGGACGAAAATGTATTGAAGGAAATGGACAAACTGGACTGGTGGAGATATCTGGTAAATCTTGGTCTTTCAGGGCGGGATCTGGAAATAAGGGAACTTCTCGACAGTACAGATTTTGGAGAAAGCATACGTCAGGTCTCTGCTTTTTCAGCCATTGCTGAGTACGCTGAATCGAGCGAATTTAATGAAATGGACTATAAAATTAAAGGTGGAAATCAGTCATTGACAGATGCACTGGCAAACAAGATTGGAAGAGATCGCATACATACAGGAGTAAAAATAAAATCAATAGAACAGGGAGGTGGAAAAGTACGCATCACTTCTATGGACGGCCGCACATCTGAGGGTCAGTATCTCATTTGCACGGCACCTACATACAGTGTTTTGAATATACATTGGTCGCCTTCTTTGCCACTGGAAAAAACAATTGCACTCAATCAACTTCAATATGGCAGGATAAATAAATTTGTCATGCTAAATAAGAATCGCTATTGGAATAGTGAAGCTTTTGATATGGTCACAGATGGACCTGGCCATTACTTTTATCACGGCACCAAAAACCAGGCGTCCGAAAAAGGTGCTTTAATTTCCTATTCTGTAGGTGAAAAAGCCGCAACATTTGGAAGTTGTAGTTCTGAACAACGTCTTGAGATGGCAGCACTTTCTCTGGAACCTGCTTTTGGAGATATCAGACAAAACGTTATTGACACAACGAATTATTTTTGGGGTTCAGATGCTTATTCCTATGGCGCATATGCACTGTATGGGCCGGGTCAGTGGTTCGGCTTGCTTCCCATTTTACGGGAACCATTTGGAAGAATCTTTTTTGCCGGCGAGCATCTGGCGGATTGGCAAGGATTTATGGAAGGGGCAATCAGTACCGGAGAAGAGGCTGCCATCGCCATCATTGAATAATCCATTATACTCTCTCTATAAAATGGGCGAACTTCAAAAGTCCTAATATGACTATCATAAAACCGTGAGCAGAAAATAAAATTTTCCTTTTAGTCTGCCAGGTGTTTATTAAAAAATTCTATCGTTCTGTTCCAAGCCAGTGTAGCTGCTTCTTCATTATACCTGCTGGCTGAAGTATCATTGTGAAAAGCGTGATGTACTCCCTCGTACATGTACAATTCATAGGGTTTATTTTGAGCATCCAATGCCTTTGTAAATTCTTCTATGCCGGCATTGACCCGGGTATCATGTTCAGCGTAATGCAATTGTAATACCGCTTGAATTTGACTTACTTCTTCTGTAGCCGGCTGGCTACCGTAAAAACAGGATGCTGCTTTTAACTCCGGAACATTTACCGCTAATTTGCCAGCCATGGCACCTCCCCAACAAAATCCTACACAACCCACTTTTCCATTGAAATCACCCCGTGTTTCCAAATAGTCAAAAACCTTTAGAAAATTTGGCAGATTAGCGTCTCCATCGAGTTGCTGAAATAATTGCCGGGCTTCATCTTCATTTTCCGGAGTCCCGCCCAAGACTGCAAGTGCGTTGGGAGCAATTGCTAAATAACCAGCATAGGCAGCCCTTCTTGCAATATCCATGATATGGGCATTCAGGCCTCTGTTTTCGTGAATTACGATCACACACGGATATTTCCTTTTTGCTATAGGTCGCGCAACATAAGCACCCATGGTTCCATTTATTCCCTCAAATTCTACATTTTCTAAAAATAATTCTTGCTGATCCCGCTCAGATGCGTCAGATTTTGAATAATCAGATTCCAATAATGGAAGTAGTGAAGACGCCATAGCAGCACTGCCAGCCAACAAGGTCAAACGGTGGAGAAATTCAGCACGTGTCAGCGGTTTGTGTGTATATTCATCATAAAGTTGAATGATGCGAGGATCCATAAGTGTTATGAGTTTTATGAAAAAATCTATTAATCAGATAAAATGGTTATCGGATTGGTTTTGGACGAATAAATCGGCAATTGGTTTATCATACCGGGTACATTTCTTCCAAATTTACCTAAAATTCATAATAATGTATTATTTTTAAGCAAGATCATTTTTCATCATCGAGGTGAATGCTGTCAATCATTGTTAGAATTGTGAAAAACCTGACACAATGAAAAAAATATTCTTATCACTTCCATTTTGTCTTCTTGGCCTCTTACCTATCCAGGGACAATCTTCAGATTCTATTAAAATCCAGGTCAAACATCTATTAGACATCATCTATGCCGAAGAAACTTTTAAAAATTTATTATCAGAGCATTTAGCTGAATTGGGTGAAGGTGAATTTACGCAGGCAGTTTTGGAAGAAATAACTTCGCGTTATCAGGAAATAGAAGACACTTTGATTTCTCTTTATACAATTCACTTTACGAAAGATGAGATAATGGCTTCATTGGAGTTCTACTCATCTGATATTGGAAGATCTATTATAAAAAAATCTCAGATTGTTGAATGGGAAATTATGAAATTTATGGAAGTCTGGAGTGAAAATATTGCTGAAAAGACTTATCTTAAACTCGATAGCATAAACCGGGAATTGTTTCTATCACCCACAAATTCCTGTCATGATTTTATAGAAGGTACTTTTGACGTAGTGTTAAACAATCAAAGCCAATATAGAATTCACAGGGATATGGATAGTCAGGTTGAGATCTTCGAAGAGGATAATTATTATTATACGCTAGAATGGTTATCGGATTGTCAATATCGTATAACTTCTATTCTGGCTGAAGGTGAAAATCCTGAAAATATTGAAATTTCTGTAGGCACCATTTATCATCATAGTGGCGATGAGTATCATTTTGTTGAAAAAAGTTTGACATACGAATACTTTATTAAGGGTGTAGCCAAAAAGATTTTGGATGATTGAAACCATTTTAAAAATTTTCAGTAACATGTATGAATAGTTTTATTTTCAAAATCACAATAATGTGAATCATAATATGGGTTATCTAAAACATGGAAAGCATCAGCAGAAGAACATCCATTAAACATTGTGCTGCAATGGCCATGATGCCATTTATACCTCAATGGTTCATGCAGGATCAGTCAATACTGACCAGGACTATACCCATTTCTGGCAAACAACTGCCAGTTATCGGCCTGGGCACCTGGCAAACATTTGATGTGGGAGAAGATGCGGGCAATCGCCAACCTTTGATAGAAGTATTGGAAACATTATTCAAAAAGGGCGGTACCGTAATTGATAGTTCACCTATGTACGGAAGGTCTGAGAAAGTGGTGGGTGAACTGTCCACTGAACTCGATCTGAATGAAAAGTTCTTCATGGCTACCAAAGTGTGGACCAACGGAAAAGACAACGGGATCAGACAGATGAACACATCTTTCTCTCTGCTGAAACGAAAGCAAATAGAGCTGATGCAAATTCACAATTTGATGGACTGGGAAACGCATTTAACTACCTTGAGAGATTTGAAAGAATCAGGAAAAATACGATATATAGGTATTACGCATTACAGCGAAAGTGCTTATTCTCAGTTGGAACAAATTCTGAAAAGTCATCCTATAGATTTTTTACAAATCAATTATTCGATACTGAGTCGCAAAGCAGAAGAGAGACTTTTTCCCCTATGTGAAGAAAAGCAAGTGGCTGTGCTCATCAATCAACCTTTTGAATCGGGTCAATTATTCAACCGTGTGAAAGGTAAATTATTACCGGAATGGGTTAGCGAATTGGATTGTCACAGTTGGGGTCAGTTCTTTCTTAAATTTATTCTTTCTCATCCCACCGTAACCTGTGTCATTCCTGGCACCTCCAAGCCCCATCACATGCTCGATAATATCGGTGCAGGTTTTGGTAAATTGCCGGATGAAAAACAACGTTTGGCAATGATAAAAGTCATTTGAGGCATAAGATGACCTGGTTGACAAGAACACTTTATCCTTACTCCTAAAGCATTATCATCTATCCTTCAGAAGTAAACTTATTCAGTTTTTAATAATGGATTTTATGGACGAAGCGCCAGGGCCATTCCAATGTTTTTATCAATGACAGCTAGGCCTCAATATGGATTGGGGTACAGAAAGTAGTCATTGCTTCGGGATGTGGTAGATGTTAAGAGAAAAGCAATCCTAAATTGACTAAATATGCATTACTTCTGCACTTAAGCATTCATATTAATAAAACCCAGGTTTTTCTATCCAGAAAATGTATTGTGACTCAGAATTCAACCCACTCTCGATGGCTCCTCGTAATAACAATCCAAAATGGATCGAATTTCTTCCCGTCCGAATGCAATATTCTCAATGGATGCCCACAATTCAGGATTGATATACTTTTTTAATGGTTGATCCAGAAAAGGGATGTGGTGAAAAACCGATTTGATCTTTTCATCCCATTCTCTATGGTAACGGATAAGATCATCTGGAAAAACAACTTTTCTTTCGCTTCCTTCATCCACAGCCTCAAATGGTTTGCAAATATTGAGATATCCATAATCATCCGTCAATTGCTCTCCGGGATAAATGTCCCTTATGGCCACTTCGAATTCGTAGGCAGTAGTCAGGCAGTTTGAATTAAAACTGTGATTAACATATCTGCCAAAATCCCAGCAAAGAACAAAGTTTCCTTTGTTATTGCGATATGTATAAGTATCCAGTATATCCTGGTATACCCGAGGCATACTCTCTACCTGTTCAGGCGTAAAAATCCTGTCGAGAGCATCCAATACCCACGTGATGGTACCTTTAGGAATAAATTCGGTAGCCACTACGCCATAGCCTATTTCATCACTAATGAATCTAAGCTCTGTTTTCGGAAAAATCATTTAATTTGTATCCATTTTATAGTGCAAAGAAATGAAGAATTTCAATACGTTATACATGCGAATTGAATATATTTTTTAAACTATTTTCTAGCTGATAATCAAGCAGATAAGTACTAATTACATGCCTTTGGATCTCTGATTTAGTCATCTGCAATTTCGAACCCTTTCATGGGGCTAGTCAAGTGGCTATTTAAGTGCCTCGACAAGTGAATTTTTGCCAAATTTATGGTGAGGTTGAGGGTGAGGTTAAGGTTGAGGGTAAGGTTGAGGTTGAGGGTAAAGTTGAGGTTGAGGGTAAGGTTGAGGTTTTACCTTTAGCAGGTCGAAAAACGGTGAATGGTGAGCAGTGAACGGTAAACGGTGAAAAGTTTAAAGTTTAAAGTCAATAACGAATAGCGAACTGCGAATGCTAACTGCTAAATGTCAACTGCTAAAAGCTATTTTGGCTACAATCTACGAGCTTAATAGGTCGGAAGGTCGGAAGGTCTGAGGGTTGAACGGTACGATGAACAGTGTAAAGTTTAAAGTAAATAGCGAATAGCGAACTGCGAAAAGAGAATAGCGAACTGCGTATGTATCATTTTTTCCAAACTGAGCTATTTCAAGATGGACAAAGTAAAATGTAATAGAAATTATTCCCGGTTAAATCCATTATATTAGGACTTTAATTTTTATTTGCATTGTAATCTTCATATGACTGTTCACAATACACAATTGAGAATTGTATAATTTTAAGCTTTAAACATATAGAAAAATGATAAAAATTAGGTTGAAACTTATAGCTATTTTGAGCCTTTCACTATGCTCACTTTATCTTATAGGACAGGAAAACGATACCTTGCCAGCTATTCCAGTTGTTGTTTACAAAGCACTAGATGATCATTTGATCCAGGGACTTCAATACCGGAGTATAGGACCGTCCAGAGGAGGAAGAGTATCCTCGGTAACGGGGCATCCGGATGAAATTTTTACTTTCTATACGGGTGCTTCCGGTGGAGGAGTTTGGAAAACTACTGATGCCGGAACTTCATGGACAAAAATAAGCAAAGATATTCCTAGTGGTTCTATTGGTGCCATTGCTGTATCTCCATCTGATCCGCAAGTTATATATGTAGGTACGGGATCGGCTGATGCCAGGGGAAATGTTTCTCCAGGCATTGGTGTATACAAATCAGTAGATGGAGGGGACACATGGATGAATATAGGCCTGAAAGAAACAAGGCATATTGGCAAAATCGTCATTCACCCCTCCAATCCCGATTGGGTTTGGGTAGGAGCATTGGGAAATGTGTTTGGATCTGATCCGGCCAGAGGTGTTTACCATAGTAAGGATGGGGGGAAAACATGGAAAAAGCAATTGTACATTAATGCCAGCACTGGTTGTATTGACCTGGCTATGGATCCCGGCAATCCGAGTATCATATTTGCCGGTATGTGGAGTGTAGAGAGAAAACCATGGACACTCATAGATGGAAGTGCACATGGAGGACTATGGAAAACCACTGATGGAGGAGAAACCTGGAATCGCGTCACCGGAGGCCTGCCTACAGGTGTAGTGGGAAGAATAGGGGTAGATATATCACCTGTTAACTCCAAAATTATGTATGTCATCCAAGAGGCTAAGGATGAAAAAATGGGTGGCGTTTACAGGTCTGAGGATGGAGGATCATCCTGGACAAAAGTGAACAGGGATCGGGCACTGCGTCAAAGGGCCTGGTATTACAACCGCATCATTGCTGATCCATCCAATGAAAATACCGTGTATGTATTAAATGTGGATTTGCATAAATCTACAGATGGAGGCAAAAGTTTTAATAAAATAAAAACACCCCATGCAGACCAACATGCGCTATGGATCAATCCTTATCATTCAAATATAATTGTTTTGGGAAATGACGGAGGGGCAACGATAAGTCTGAATGGCGGCCAATCCTGGACTTCCCAAAATAACCAAACTACTGCTGAAATGTACAGGGTTACAGTAGATAATCAATTTCCGTACAGAGTTTATGGTGCTCAGCAAGATAACTCAACCATTTCAGTACCTTCAAGACCGGGCAATGCCCTGACCCCAACATCTCAGTGGCGTGATGTAGGTGGTGGAGAAAGTGGCCATGTAGCCCTTCACCCATCTAATCCCAACCTGGTATATGCAGGAAACTATATAGGAATCATAACCATGTCAGATTTAAATTCTGGCCATCGGAGCATGATCAATCTATACCCTCAAATGCATGATGGTGTAGCACCTGGCGATATCAGATACCGCTTTCAATGGAATGCACCAATCAGAGTATCTCCACATGATCCCAATACTTTATACCATTGTTCTCAATATGTGCATATGACAAAAGATGGCGGGAAAACATGGAAAACCATCAGTCCTGACCTCACCGGAAATAAGGCAGCAGAAAGAGACATACCCGGTGGGCCTGTTCAACACGACCATACAGGAGTGGAGATGTATTCTACCATTTTTTCATTTGAAGAATCTCCGTTGACTCCCGGAGAATTTTGGACGGGAAGCGATGACGGTAAAGTATATATATCGAGGGATACCGGAAGAACTTGGCAGGATATCACACCGCTAAACATGCCTTCTGAAGGCACTGTTAATACTATAGAGCTATCAAAACACGGTAATGGGAGAGCTTTTTTATCGGTGTATAAATACAGGGAAAATGATTTTAAACCCTATGTATATCTCACCAATGATTACGGTGTAAGCTGGTTGTTACTTACAAATGAAGAATCTGGTATACCCGGCGATCATTTTGTGCGTGTCGTGAGGGAAGATCCTAAAAGAAAGGGACTTTTATATGCAGGTACAGAGTTTGGAATGTACATTTCATTTAATCAGGGTCTAAAATGGCAACCATTTCAATACAATCTTCCGGTAGTCCCTGTTACGGATATACAAATAAAAGATGATGACCTGGTCATATCTACACAGGGCAGGTCATTTTGGGTAATGGATGATATTTCTCCACTCAGGGAAGTGAGTGAAGAAGTACAAACTTATCAAATGAGGATATATCAACCCTCTGACGTCATTAGGTATCAATACGTAAAAAGTCATGGAGATGGTGATCCCTATGATTATGGTGCCCGTATTTATTTTAATTTAGGTCCCAGGGTCTCAAATCAGCATGACATACAAATAACCATTCTGGATGAATTGGGCAAAGAAATTAAAGTATTTGCTGTGAATCCCAATTTGGCTAATAATGAAGAAAAAATGGAAGTCAAAACCGGTTTAAACAGGGTAATTTGGGACCTGAGACTGGATTCGCTAAAATATCTTGAAGGAAGTGTTTTTTCTTTGGCCAGTACCAAAGGTATTAAAGTTCCTATCGGAAAATATTTTGCCAGATTATCTGTAAGTGGGGCAGGACTTTCCAAGGAATTTGAAATAAAAATTCCTTCGGGATGGAAACAGACCAAAGAAGATTTTAAAGCACAATTTGATCTCGCTTCCAAAGTCAAAGACTCCTTCAACCAAAGTCACAAAACCATTGGAGAAATCAGGTTTTACAAACAGCAACTCAATTACTGGTTATCCATGTTAAAAAACTTTCCGGATCAAATAGAATTAAAAAATATGTGTGATGATTTATTGAAAAAACTGGTAAATCTTGAAGAAAAACTCATACAAACCAAAAGTGAATCTCCTCAGGATCCCATCAACTACCCTCCCCGGATTGACGATCAGCTGGCATATCTATACTCTGTTGTAAATGAAACAGATAATAGGCCGAATGAAGGTGCGTATTTAAGATATGAGGATCTTAGATTGGTGTTAGAGGGTTTTATGGCAGAATTCAATGCCATTAAAACCGGTGGGATAGAGATGATAAATCAGAAATTCAAAGAATCCGGCACAGGTATTATTCTTAGAAAAAGGTAATTTTTAAGAAAATGCATTTGAAATATAATAGTGAAAACATATGGAGGATAAGCCACTTTAATTGATGATATGTGAAGCTAGGCAAAAGACTCAAAATATAAGCCATGGAATTTAAAGATAAGGTTGTCCTCATTACAGGAGGATCAAGAGGAATTGGGGCAGCAACAGCCCGGCAGTTTGCCGATGAAGGAGCTGTAGTTGTTATTAATTATACTCAAAATCATGAGGCGGCTACAAGCGTATTGCAATCGCTTTCAGGAAATGGTCATCAGAGCATTTTGGCCAATATAGCGGATGCTGATGAGTGTGAGAAATTGATCAACTCAATATATCAAGAATATGGCCGATTGGATATTTTGGTAAATAATGCTGGTGTTTTTTTCGATCACTCTATGGACAAAGTCAATTTTGAAGAGTGGAAACAGGCATGGGATACGACTTTAAATGTAAATTTAAAAGGAGCTGCTCATTTATGTTACCTGGCAGGTCAGATCATGATAGACCAAAAAAAAGGTAGCATCATAAACGTTTCTTCCAGGGGTGCCTTTAGAGGAGAGCCTGAGAGTCCGGCATATGGGGCGAGTAAAGGAGGATTAAATGCCCTTACCCAGTCATTGGCAAAAGCCCTTGGAAAGTATAATATTTCTGTCACTGCCGTGGCTCCAGGATTTGTTGAAACCGATATGGCAAAAAGTGCACTTGGTTCAGAAAAAGGGGATTTAATTATAAATGAAAGCCCGATGGGTCGAATTGCTTCACCTGAAGAGGTTGCTCATATCATCGTGTTTCTGGCCAGAGATCGATCTTCTTTTATGACTGGTGGTATCCTTGATGTGAATGGTGCCTCTTTTCTCAGAATGTAATTATTTTAAGTATCTTAGTAAGAGAAAATTTTACATTAAAAATAAAACGACTTATTAGCAGTAATTCTTTTTTATACCGAATGGCATTAAGGCATGGAATCAAATTATATGGAAGAAATAAATTTTTTTTATGATTGGAATTTAATTTGAAGTAAAACCTGAACATGTTGAACGCAATATGGCTTTAAATACATAGTGAGCAATAAACAAAAAGATTTAGTGTGGATAAAAATATGTTAAAAACACTTTAAAATTGCTATACAAGAGAACATAAAAACTAAGTTTTTATCTTTTTTATGCAGAATGATATATGATAATAATGAAGAATTAAACTAAAATTTTAAATTTGTTTTTACTTTTAGTTCTTCGAATTTTTAATAACAATATTAATTTCTTACCTATGAAAAAATCAACATACTTCATCTTGCTTCTCGCAGTGGGAATGTTCCTTACATCCTGTGTTAGCAAAAAGAAGTTTACAGAGCTTGAAGATAAGTACGCTATGTCTCAGCAAATGTTGCAGGAATGCGATGAAAAATTAGAGATGGCTGAAAATCAGTTAAAAGCATTAGAAACAGAGAAAACAAGGCTCATGACGGATGTGTCAACCAATCAAAATGTTCTTAAGCTGAGAGAAGATCAGATCAATGATCTAAAATCGCAGGTTGATGATATCAAATCTCAAAGAGACAAACAAATTGAACAACTCGGAAATCTCGCAGTCCTTTCAAGGTCAGCCAATGAAAATGTAAAAGAAACTTTGCAGCAACTGGAAAAGAAAGATCAGTATATTCAATTACTCCAGGCAGCAAAAACCAAAGCTGACTCCCTAAACCTTGCATTGGCAGTTAATCTTAAAGGTGTATTGAAAGATGGTATTGATGATAAGGATATTGATATTCAAATTGATAAAACCGTTGTATTAATCAATCTTTCTGATAAAATGCTTTTCAGGTCAGGTAGTTTTACGCTGACAAACAGGGCAAAAGAAGTACTTGGCAAAATTGCTCAAATCATAGAATCAAGACCTGATTTTGATGTTATGGTAGAAGGGTACACCGATAATGTACCCATCAGAACAGATTGTATAGTTGACAATTGGGATCTAAGTGTTAAAAGATCATCTTCTGTAGTAAGGGTTTTACAAAAAGACTTTAAAATAAATCCAAACCGTCTCATAGCCGCTGGAAGAGGTGAATACAATACCCTCGCCAGTAATGCGAATGCAGAAGGTAGATCAATCAACAGAAGAACGAGAATCATCATCATGCCAAAAATTGATCAGTTCTACGATCTTTTAAATCCAGCATTAGCCAAAACCATTGATTAAATATAGAATTGAATTATTCAATAGAAAAGGTGCTCTCCAAAGAGCGCCTTTTTTTATATAAAATACGTGATGATGATCATATAAATGACTGCTCCGACCAGTAATCCCGCCAAAACCCAATAGATATAATTAACAATATCTCTATCCTCTTCCTTATCTTCCAGAGAAAGACCCATTTTTTCCAGGACGTCCAGAGCTAACTCCCATTGCTCTTCCGGCACAAAAACTGATTCACCCCGGATACCCAACAACTCTACATTGCCAATTTCCAGACCTTTGACACCCTGCGTTTTAGCATCTACACCCTGCTGATTTAGAGCCAAAAGTATCTGATCGATTTCAATGATATTATTTGAATTAATGAGTTCTCTGTATTCAACCATGTTTATCTGCCATTGACCTGTACCAAAGATAGATTTTTTATACTATAGCGTCACGATGGAATAGAAATATCATATACCTCCGGATCCCTAAATAAAATAAAGACACCTTACTGTGTTCCCGACACATGTGTACTTTGAAGTTGAATGAACCCGTAGGTTTCACCGGATATTTTATTTCATGTAATACCTCCGTCAGAAGAAAAGTATTACTAAATATCAAAAATATCTATAACAATTTTATCTTCGGTATCCAGTTTTCGCTCAATGTACAATTTCCCATCATGGATAAAATAAGACCTGTTTTCCATCTCATATTGATTGAAAGGGATGGAATACTCCTCCAAATATTCGAAATCCGAATTGCTTACAATCAGGGTGTAGTGCCTGATCTCACTTTCTACTGGATCCCTTAATTCTATTTTATAATCCTGTATAGGTAAGCCAGTAAATCGATACCAATGATCTTTCTCTTTGTTGAAAAGTATACTCTCATAGAAAAATTGCAATCTGGCCTTCTTCTTCACTTCATCCCAATTCACCCCTTCCTGAAAAGGAATTTTTGGGTCACTGCCAGGAGTAAGCGGTGCATTTGGGAATTCTTTTAATTTCGATTTGAATTCAAGTTTTTTCTGAAGACTGTAATCCAGAGAATACACATATATTGAATCCAGGTTGGGAAAACTAAAATACAGTAATTGCTCCTTATCATCATAAACGTAATTCCAAAATGCAAATCTTTTGTGTGCAAAATATCCTTCAACGTGTTCACTGGGTACATTTAATTGAAGTTCGACTTCCTGTTTGTCGAAGTCGACAACTGCCAATATCTTTTCATTGAAATACCCTGCATAGTAATTAGCAAAAATAAAAGTGTTTTGGCTTAAACGAATGGCAGGCATCTGTGTCGGATGAAAAAACAACTTGTTATACGGTTCTATTTTATTGACATTGATTTTTTGCATTTCCTCATCTAATGAGTTTAAGGGGATGATCCAAAGGATTCCTTCCTGATCATAGCAAAGCAGGGTATCTAGGGATAAATGCTGATAACCCATCAGTGCATTCAATTTATTCGGCTCTGCCAGGTTTAGGTCAATGGTAGAAATAATTTGTCCATCTTTCATGTTATACTTCTTGATAAGATTCAACTTTCTTGGCATTGTAAACAAATAGGTAACCCCGTCAAATGTCTGAATATCGGTATTAACCAAATAAGGCACCGACTCATTATCGATTTTCAACACCAAAGAATCGCTGGGTTTCAGGACTTCCATTTTAGCAAATTGGGCGTGAATACCGGATATTTTATCTGGTTCTTCGCACGATATAAAAATAACGATACAAAAAACCATAAAACCAGATAATAACCAGGCGCTGTGAAACAGAAAGTTTGATATTTTATTTTCCATAATGACTATATGATTTTATAGAAAAATAATTTGTTTTCAGGAAATGGATCTCTTTAATCCTTCAACACAAAAAAGTATGCTTTTCCTATTTAAATCCTCCTCAAACATTTGGGGTACATCCAGTCGCTAAACCAAAACGTATATTACAAACACAAAGCTTATTTGCAATTTAATCATTATCAGTTAAATACAATAAACGCTTAATCGGAAATTTTCGGAATTAATCGGAAATTTTCGGTAATTTTCGGAATGACCCGGATTCCAACTTTGCACAAACGCAGCCTATTTTTCTCATGTGTGTATGACAAAATGCACTATGCCGCAATCTTTTTTATCAAATCAGTTACGATGCCCCACGAACTACTACTTCTGTAGCATCTAAGATTTGCTATTGCATTGGCACCTTTTATACTCCATTTTTGACCTGAGAGTTTCATTCTTTG
>JBGTBR010000005.1:0-105147 GCA_041749255.1 Saprospiraceae bacterium | reverse complement strand
ACCTCCTCACCTTAACCTTTAACCTTCGACTTTCTGACCTTTTGAGCTCGTAGGATTATGCCTTAAATTCGACCTTCCGATGTATTAAGCTCGTAGCTGGTTGCAAATGGTTTTAGTTTTAGTTTTGGTTAATTTTCAATTTTCAATTTTTCGACTTTCGACCTTCCGACTTTCGACTTTCAGACCGTTCACCGTTCACAGCTCACTGTTCACCGTTCTTTCGACCTGCCGAAGGCGAAAACCTCAACCTCAACCTAAACCTTAACCTAAACCTCATCACCAAAATTATTTGCAAGTCCCTTGCACTGAATGTGTCTCCCTGACGGATATTTTTTTACAATCTCCATTCATTCTAAAAGAACCGTATATCGAAATATCATTTTTATGAACCCCGTATTGGAAAAAATATACCGCCATCCTGAATTAAGCCATAAAGTACTGCAAGACATCATCGATACACATACAAAAGTAGTATTTGCAAAAGGAGATTCATTGTTGTCAGAAGGAGATATGGCCAATGAGTATTATTGTATGGAAAGCGGATTCGTGCGTTCATTTGCCATCTGCAGTGAAGGTGATGATATTACAACAGGATTCTACGGTCCTTCAGAGATTGTAATTGAGGTGGCATCTATTTTTTTGCGAATTCCCACAAAAGAAAACTTTCAGGCATTAACCGATTGCACATGCTGGAAAATAAAATTGGAAGATTTTCAACAATTATTTGAAAGCAAAAAAGGGTTTAGTGAGTGGGGACGCAGTTGGATGTCAGGTATATTATTCATGTCAAAACAGAGATCACTTTCTATGATTACGGATAGTGCTACTGAGCGATACTTATCACTGCTGAAAGAACAACCGGGTATCCTTCACCATGCCCCCTTGAAACATATAGCTACCTACCTTGGAATTACCGATACTTCACTTAGCAGGATAAGAAAAGAAGTTTCAAAAGAATTTTGACTTTAATAATATATGACTTTTCAGCATTTAAAACATTAATGGGTGGGGATAGCCAAAATTTACACAGGCAATAAAATTCTCTTAAGACCTTATTAAAATTTGCTTTTTATAAAATTATTTCAGTAAAAAACACCTGATAATAAAAATCAGCAACACATTTAATTTAACAAAAAAATTGATCAATTTGACTTTTATTTTGATTTTTTTTATTACATTTATCATATTATTTTTTATAAAATGTTGAAACGAATTCAAATGAAATAATAATTTGAATTCAGCCTTCAATTAACAGTAATATACCTATAAACTTAATACTGTCAATCCAAATAAAAGAGTATCGAAAATTCCAATTAGTTTAATGGAAATCTCATCACTACTTTGTTCCTGGTGAACATACAGGATTTTTCATCCAATACTCAAAGTATTGACTTATCAAACTTCCCAATTAGCTTCATTTTTAAATTGAGAAAAATCTTTTATTTAATAAAAGAAATATGGTAAACATAGTGCCCTCACTTTTAGAAATAATATTTGATAATTTTTTAATAACTCAATAATAATAATCATGAAAAGTGTAATTTTTGTTTCTATTTTAAGTTTTTTAGTCTTGCCTATATGGTGCCAGTTACGATTGGAAGTAGAAGGTAACGCATCCATTGATGGAAATTTGACTATCAACAACTCCAGCACACTAGCCCTAACTTTAAAAGCACTCAATCCACTTGTAGAATTTCGCAACACAAACAACGACTATCTGGCCTTTATACAAACTTTCGGTAGCGATTTATATCTGGCTAATCGGGTAGCAGGACGTTTGTATTTAAGGACATCAAATATCAACCGTATGACGATTGCAGACAATGGGAATATCGGTATCGGGACAACAGTAATGGATTCCAAATTAACGATCAACGGCTTTGAAAATAATGGAACAATAGCAGGATTGGAAATCCTTTCTGGATCTCAAAAGATGATTATGGATGGGAATGAGATCGACTGCACCAGCGGGGGTTTGCATCTCAATTTTAACAGCCAAAACGACCTGTTATTCCGCACGGCTACCCGACGGTCCGAAATTACAATGACCCATAATGTGGGCAGTGGAACATCAAATGGTGTCACAATCCATAACCCGGGGTCAAATAATGCCTACTGGACCATGTATTCTACCAATCACGACGGAAATCTGGAACTATATTACCAAGGGGACATAAGAGGAGAGTTTGTCTCGGGTACGGGAGCTTATGTTCAGATTTCTGACCGTCGCCTGAAGCAGAAGATTCAACCACTGGATGGAGTACTCGAAAAGGTAGCCAGACTGAGACCTACTTCTTACTCTTTCCGCAGTGGAGCCGATGATAAACCCAATCTGGGTTTCATTGCGCAAGAAGTTCAGCAGCTGTTTCCGGAGTTGGTCAATCAGAGTAAAATAGGCGATACACAGGAAGAGATCTTAATGCTCGATTATTCGGGATTCAGCGTTATAGCTATTGCTGCTATTCAGGAAATGCTGAACCAAGAAAAAACGGAAAACGCTAAACTAAAAGCAGAAAACAGGGAAATGCAAAACCAACTCAGCAGCCTGGCCGACCGGCTGGACCAAATAGAGTATCAATTGTCTAATTGCTGCCTAAGTGAAGGTAATATTTGGTCTAATCAACAAGATGAATTGAAAAATGAATTACAGATGGATCGCCCCCACCTGGCTCAAAACGTACCCAATCCTTTCTGGCAAGAAACTTCCATACAGTACTATTTACCTAAAACAGTTGAAAAAGCAGAGATCTTACTTACAGATCAAAATGGTAGAAGAATTCGGTCTTTCTCGCTAGACCAGATCGGTTACGGTGATGTAAAAATTGAAGGAGGATTTCTATCAGCAGGTACTTACTACTATTCACTCGTGGTTGATGGATCAATTTGGAAGAGCCTTCGGATGGTAGTTATAAAATAAGTTGATATTCATATAAGAGTGAATTATAAACATAAATCACGGTATAGCTGTGACTAAACAAGGTGAATTCTTTCCTGATCAATACCATTTAATCCAATCTGAGATAACATCATATTTTTATTTTTTTATATGTTGAAAATCAGCGATTTTTTAGAATGGTATATTATTAGAGTAAAAAATCTTAATAGAATATACCAGATATAGATTTTTTTATGATATTTGATCTATTGCTCACTTTTTAAAAACATTGCGATGGACCTTAAAAAATTTTTGTTGGCCACACTTGCTGGTGGAATCACTTTTTTTGTTCTGGGATTTTTGCTCTATGGTATGTTACTTGAAGATTACTTTCAAGGTCAGACGACCAGTGGTGTCATGAGGGAAGAACCAGACATGCTATTTTTAGCTCTTGGAAATCTTTTTGCTGCCATGTTATTGGTTTACATTTACATGAAATGGGCGGCCATCAGTACATTCCGCACTGGACTGGAAGCTGGAGCTATTATCGGTTTATTGATCTCGTTGATGTGGGATCTGACCATGTATGCTGTCTCCGATATTTCTACTTTACAAGGGGCGTTGGTGGATGCTTTGGTATACACAGTTTTGTTCGCGTTAACAGGTGGAGTGATTGGTTGGGTACTTGGCAAGATCAAGTAAATCTTTTTTCCAAAAACCGATTTTTTTTTGCATTTCTTTGACATTATAAGAATTTTTCCTTTATGCGAAATTGTGAATCATGAAATGAAAAAGTATACACCCCATCTTGTTTCACTTTTCAGTTGTAACATAAATCTCAATCTACCATATTAAATATTCGCATACCTATTTGGTTATGGCATGTACATACCCCTGGCACTTGCGAATTAAATTCGGAAAGAGCTAGTTTGAGTGGTTAGGATATCCATATAATATTTGTAAATAAAAAAATTAATTTTAACTTGCATGAGCAAAACGATTTAAAGTAGTTCTTGATAACCGCCCTGGATAGTCAAGAGACAAAAGATATTATGGAGAAAAAAATGGCATTTACCATGTGCCTATAATGGTATCATTATTATTCTTTATTTAACACAACATGTAAACAAACAACTACTAAATCAAAGCACTATGAAAAGGTATGTATTGTATGCTATGGCGGTTTTATTAATCGCAATTGTAGCCTTTTTAGGCTACTTATCGTTTTTACTTCCCAATGTTGGACCCGCTCCAGATATGCAAGTGGAGATTACTCCTGAAAGAGTAGCCAGAGGCGAGTACCTGGCAAATCATGTCATGCTATGTATGGATTGTCATGCCAGAAGGGATTTTTCCATTTATGCGGGACCCCCTATACCTGGAACCGAAGGAGCAGGTGGAGAGGCATTTGACCAGACCATGGGTTTTCCCGGCGCATTTTATTCGCGTAACATTACCCCTGTAGGAGTTGGTGACTGGACTGATGGAGAATTATTCCGGGCTATCACCACAGGTGTTTCCAGGGATGGTTCAGCTCTATTTCCCGTTATGCCCTATATAAACTACGGCCAATTGGATGAAGAGGACATAAAATCAGTCATTGCATATCTAAGGCAATTAAAACCTATTGAATCCGCTAACATCCCATCTAAACCAGACTTTCCCATAAATTTCATTATCAATACAATGCCGCAAAAAGCATCTTTGACAAAAAGACCCGATCCTTCAGATCAGCTTGCCTATGGCAAATATATTATCACCGCTGCCGCATGTGCAGAGTGCCATACCAACCAAAAAGATGGTAAAATTATTGGAGAACCCTATGCAGGAGGCTTTGAATTTTTGTTTCCAGACGGAACCATCATCCGATCCTCAAATATAACACCACACGAAACGGGTTTAGGCACATGGTCGAAAGAACAATTTGTTCAGCGGTTTACCATGCACACTGACAGTACATATGTTCCTCCAAAAATCGGTCCTGAAGATTTTCAAACCGTAATGCCATGGCTGATGTATGCCCATATGAAAGTGGAGGATCTGGAGGCCATTTACGCTTACTTGAAAACTGTAACTCCTGTAGAAAATATCGTAGAAAAAGCCACCTTTCCGGAAGGTTAAAATATATAGATCAACTTTTTAACTCAATTAATCACAACCAAACCAAACTATGGATGTTTGGTAAATTTAACCCCGGTTTAATATCCGGGGTTATTTATTTTGCAACCATTTACTGAGAAATTTGTATCATTGCAGTATAATAAAATTGTAAAACTCATGGAAAGAAAGGCTAAAGCCGTATGGAAAGGAGGTGGAAAAAGTGGAAAAGGTCACCTCACTACTCAGAGTAAGATACTAAAAAAAACACAGTACTCTTTTTCTTCCCGATTTGAGGAAGGAACAGGAACAAATCCGGAAGAATTAATAGCCGCTGCACATGCAGGTTGTTTTACTATGAAATTAAGTTTTAATTTGAATAGTGCAGGTTATGAACCGGATAAGTTAACTACAAACTGCACCATAACCCTGGAAAATGGAGCGATCACTCAATCCCTTTTGGTTTTAAATGCCAAAGTAAGCGGTATAAAAGAGGAAGAATTTGGATCGTTGGTGGATGATGCAAAAGCTCAATGCCCAATATCCAAACTTCTAAATACCAATATCGTAGTGGAATATACTCTAAACCAGAAATAATTTCTATATAAGTTCCTATAGATTCAACATTGTATTGGTATACATGACTAAGTTGGCATGTCGTAATAAGTAATGCAGAATTAGACAACTTCTTTGGTTTTATCAAACACTGAATGAAAGTACAAAATGGTTTTTAATAGGCAGAAGTAAGCACAAACACCAGCAATAAATGTTCGAATAACCAAACAATTAGTTTAAAATAGTTAGAATAAAATTACTGAGGTAAAATGGTGAAAAAAACTATGTAAAACAATTCCAATACACTTTCATCTAATCTTTATTTCCTTTGATCGAAATATTGTTGCCAGTATTAAAATATTACCGATTTTTCCTTTAATTCTTTTCATTGGTACACAAATTAATTGTTCTATTCAATAAAGAGATGTCAAACATTGCAAAGTTCATCATTAAAAAACAAAAACAACATGAAGGTATTTAAATGGCTTTTCACTATCGCAGGTATTTTTACTGTAAGTATCCTCGCAGCCCAAACAGTTGACGAAATTCTCAACAAGTATTATGAAAATATTGGTGGGAAAGAGGCTTGGAAAAAAATAACATCTGTCAAATCAACCGCTAAAGTTTCAGCTCAGGGAATGGAATTTCCCGCTACTATGTTACAAAAAGCACCAAATAAACAAAAATTATCCATATTCTTTCAAGGTATGGAAATTGTTCAGCCAGCCTTTGACGGTACGACTGGCTGGCAAACCAATTTTATGACAATGGCCGCAGAAAAAATGGAAGCAGAAGATAATGAGATAGCGAAAATCCAATCGGAAGATTTTCCAGATGCCTTTATGAAATACAAGGAAAGAGGATATACTCTCACTTTAGAAGGAAGTGAGACCATAGAAGGAACAGATTGCTTTAAACTTAAAATGACCAAAAAGCCCATAAAGGTAAATGGTGTTGAACAAGAAAATATCATCCATTATTTTTTTGAGAAAGAAAATTACGTTCCTATATTAATACGCTCTGTAGTTCCAAAAGGTGAGGCAAAAGGAATGATTCAAGATGTTGTTTACTCCGACTATCAGGAAGTGGACGGACTTTTCTTTCCATTTACAATCGCGTCAAAATTTAATGGTCAAACACAGGCTACAATTATGATGGAAAGTATAGAAATCAATCCAGAGATCGATGACCAGGTTTTTGCCTTTCCTGAGGATAAATAGATCTACTAATATCCAATATTTTGTAAAATGACTGTAGGTGAAACCCACTCTACACTATCAAACTTATTTATTTTACAATAAATAAAATGAATTAGTGACATTGAAACATTTATATCTACCGGATCATAAAGTAGTGATACATTACAACCATAAATGATTTTTGCTAGATATTGTATCCGGGTAAGTGATCATTCCAGGTCTTTACAAATGCTTTGACAAACCTTTTATTTATAAAAATTAAACATCATGAAATCTTTACCATCCATTATCATTCTTTTTTTTCTTGGATTTTCCGGATGGCTTACCGCCCAGGAAGCCATAGAGTTAAAGAGTGATGAAATTTTCGGATCGATGAAAGCCCGGCAAATCGGTCCAGCCATAATGAGTGGTAGAATCACTGATTTGGAAGGTCATCCTACAGACCCGAAAGTCATATATGCCGGAACAGCAGGTGGTGGAGTCTGGAAGTCAACCAATTCCGGAGTTACTTTTAACTCTATTTTTGATAAGCATGCCCAATCCATAGGAACTGTTACAGTTGACCCAAATCAACCAGACAAGATCGTTTGGGTAGGAAGCGGTGAAACCTGGACTCGGAATAGTGTATCCGTGGGGGATGGGATATACAAGTCTACGGATGGTGGTCAATCCTGGAATAACATGGGACTTTTTGATTCCGAAAGGATTAGCGATATTATAGTAATGCCCGGCAACTCAGATATAGTATATGTGGGAGTTATGGGAGCATTATGGGGTGATAATGATGAACGAGGTGTATACAAAACGACTGATGGTGGTATAACATGGAACCGAATATTTTTTATCAATGAAACCACTGGTTGTTCAGAGTTGGTAATGGATCCATCTAATCCAGAAGTTTTGTACGCTGCATTTTGGGAATTTAGAAGAACTGCCTATTCCTTTAATTCGGGAGGAGTACATAGCGCTTTATATAAATCAATGGATGGCGGAACAACCTGGTCAAAGATTCACAATGGTTTTCCCGAGGGTAAATTAGGCAGGATTGCTATGGCAGTTGCTCCTTCAGACCCCAATCGATTGTATGCTGTATTGGAAACGGAAAGAGATTCTGACAAAGGACTATATCGTTCTGATGATGGAGGCCAGAGTTGGAGAAAAACCAGTAGTGATTTTGAGCTCATTGTACGACCATTTTATTTTTCCAGAATTGTGGTTGATCCGAAAAATCCCGATATCGTGCTCAAGGCAGGATTGAGTGGTTCAATGAGTCGCGATGGGGGCATAACTTTTCGATCGATAGGTGGGGGTATGCATGCCGATCTTCATGATTTTTGGTTTAATCCTCTTAATTCTGATCATATCTATGCCGGAACAGATGGAGGAGTGTACAGGAGTTGGGATGGTGGAAGTGTGTGGGAAATGGTTAAAGGTTTGCCGGTTTCTCAATATTATCACGTCTCTTATGACAATCAAAAACCTTATAATATATATGGCGGACTTCAGGATAATGGATCCTGGGTAGGCCCCTCACAAAAGCCGGGAGGAGTGGAAAACCGCGACTGGATCCGCGTAGGATATGGTGATGGGTTCAGGGTATACCCCCATCCTGAAGATCCCAATACAGTATATTCTGAAATGCAGGGGGCAGCCAATATCTGGAGAGTGGACATAGCAAAAAATCAGATCAAAACAATTAAACCATATGCTGAAGCCGGTGATCCTGATTTGAGGTTCAACTGGAATGCTCCTCTGAGTACCAGTTACCACCATCCCGACAGATTATATGTAGGTAGTCAGTTTGTACATGTTTCTGATGACAGGGGTGAAAGCTGGAGAAAGATGTCACCTGATCTCACCACCAATGATCCCGCAAAACAGAATCAGAGCGAATCAGGTGGATTAAGTGTGGATAATTCAGGTGCAGAAAATCATTGCACCATATTTACTATAAATGAATCCCCTATAGATAAAAATGTCATTTGGGTAGGAACCGATGACGGCAATGTGCAAGTAACCATGGATGGTGGTCTGTCATGGAAAAATGTTACCGGCAATATAACCGGAGTACCAAAAAATACATGGGTTTACTTCATAGAACCCAGTCATTTTGACACCAAAACGGCTTATGTGGTTTTCGATGGGCATACCCAAAATGACTTCAAACCGTATGCATTAAAAACCACTGATGGTGGTGAATCATGGACTTCTGTAATCAATGGTGATATTCATGGATTTACTAGAAGTCTGGTCGAAGATCCTGTCAATCCTAACCTATTGTTTCTGGGTACAGAGTTTGGACTTTATATAACCGTAGATGGAGGGATGAATTGGATAAAATTTGAAAATAACATGCCGGCGGCTGCAGTCTTTTACCTCACGTTGAATCCGGAAGAAGATGCCCTTATAATGGCGACACATGGAAGGGGAATTATAATTATAGATGATGTATCCCCTTTAAGACATATAACCCCGACATTGCTGGAAAAAGAATTGGCGTTTATTCCTTCAAAACCGACAGTAATCTATGAGAAAAATAGTTTTGGAAACTATTCAGCAGTGGGAGAATTTGTAGGCCCTAATCCCTCTACTGCTGCACAGATCTCTTATTTTCTACTGAAGCGTCATACATTTGGTAAGATGACAATGGAAATTTTTGATGCAAACGGAATGAAAGTAGCCGATATCAGCCCGGGGAAATCAAAAGGCATCAATACAGTAGAATGGAATTACACACTTCGGCCACCTAAAGTAGCCAAAGGAAAGACATTTACCTTCGGAGGATTTAGTGGACCCAGGCTCTCGGAAGGAATTTATACTGTCAAAATTACAAAGGGTCAAAAGGTTTATGAAGATACAATTCAACTTCTTTATGATCCTACCTCAATTTATACTGCTGAGGAGAGGGAAACGAAACAGAAGGCCACTATGAAACTTTACAAAATGACAGAAGATCTGGCATATGCTGTCGACCAATTGGATCATTTGCAATCAGGTGCAGAAAGCCTACTTTTATCGCTACAAGATGACAAAAGAAAGTTGAGAAATCTTAAACTTCAGGATTATATATCCTCCATCGAAAACCTCAGAAGGCGACTCGTTATTACAACAGGCGACAACTATGTGGCTTCTGCCGAACCACAGCTTAGAGAAAAAATTTCTGAATTGTACGGTGAGGTTGTAGGTTATCCGGGAAAGCCCTCCTTAGCCCAATTGAATAAAATGAATGAGCTCTCTTCAGAATTAGACCCATCATTGTCAGCCGTTGCAAACATCGTAGCTAAGGCCGAAGAATTGAATAAAACTTTAGAAAAAGCAGGAAACACTGGACGATTGGGATTTAGAAGTTTGGAGGATTTTATGAACGATTGATATAGCTAACGATATACTTACCCTTACATACACTGATTGAGGAAAGAAACCTTCTAGATCACTCTCTTTATTCAGAGGTGAATAACTAGGAAAGGATATTGAAAGTTTTTATAAATTCTTTACTCTTGGGTTAATGCGAAATAACAACTTTGTATACATGGTGCAATACCAATATTATGAAGTTTCCTTTAGAATATTACCTTTGCAGTTCTGACCAAATCATTTTAGCCACTTATTTGTTTAACCAAACTGGCTAAAGGATTAATCCAACGCCTCTATATACAGTATTATGAAAAAGTCATCTGAACAGGAGAGACTCATACCTCCTCAGTCTAATAAATGGAAAAAATGGGGGCCCTATATTTCTGAGAGACAGTGGGGCACAGTTAGGGAGGACTACAGTCACAACGGTGATGCATGGAACCACATCACTTATGAAATGGCATCTTACTACGCTTACAGATGGGGTGAAGATGGAATGGCTGGGTTTTGTGATGACCAGCAAATTCTTTGCCTTGCACCCGCTTTTTGGAATGGGAAGGATCCCATACTTAAAGAAAGATTGTTCGGCCTGAATAATCCACAGGGCAATCATGGAGAAGATGTAAAAGAATTGTATTTTCATTTAAACTCCAGTCCATCTCACAGTTATTGTTCATTTTTATACAAATACCCACAAGGAGAGTTTCCCTATGATACTTTGGTTCAATGCAATAAATTGGGAAGGGATTTGCCTGAGTTTGAAATAACCGATACCTCAGCATTTGACAGGGACAAATACTTTGATTGCCACATTGAATATGCCAAGGCAGAGGAAGAGGACATTCTTATGAAAATGACCATACACAACCGGAGTTCTGAAAGCGCCTCTATACACATTCTTTCCCATCTCTGGTTTAGAAATTACTGGCGCCATAACCCACGTTATCGCAGACCATCCATTGAGTCGATAGGTAATGGAGTTGCCCGTGCCCAATCTGTAAGATGTGGAAGATACTTTCTGTATTATGAAGAAGGAAAGCCTCTCTTTTGTGAAAATGAAACCAATAAATTCAAACTAAAAGGCACAAAAAGTGATACCCGGTATACAAAAGATGGAATCAACAATCATATCATTCACAAAACCCATTCTGTCAATCCAAAAGAAAAAGGTTCAAAGATGGCGGTACATAATGTCAAAGAGATTGAGGGTGGAAAAAAAGCAATAATCCGTATTCGCTTAACGCGTAAAGTACTGCATGATCCCTGGTTAGATTTTGAAACCGAATTTAGAAAAAGAGAAAAAGAAACGCAAGATCACTATAATTCTTTATATCCTGAATCACAATCTGAAGAGACCAGAGAAGTTCTCAATAGAGCCACTGGAGGTTTATTATGGACAAAATCTTTCTACTATCTTAATATGTATCGCTGGTTACATGGCGATCTAACTGAAAAGCCACCTTCAAGAGATTCGATGCGAAACGAGGGTTGGGAACATCTAACCAACCGTCATGTGATTTCTATGCCGGATAAGTGGGAATACCCCTGGTATGCAGTATGGGATCTGGCCTTCCATGCTACCAGCTTTTATAGTGTAGATCCGGAATTTGCCAAGGGACAACTTCTTCTCATGCTTCAGGAATACTACATGCACCCCAATGGACAGATTCCGGCCTATGAATGGAACTTCAGCGATGTAAATCCTCCCGTACATTCCTGGGCGGTTTGGTATGTGTATGAAAAAGATAAATCTATTACCGGTAAAGGGGACGTTCAATTTCTCGAAAGGGCTTTTCATAAACTGAGTATAAATTTTACCTGGTGGGTCAATCAAAAAGACGTAAATGGCATACATCTATACGATGGAGGATTTTTAGGCCTTGATAATATTGGCGTATTCGACAGAAACCATATGCCCAAAGGGATAAAGAATATGCAACAAGCCGATGCGACAAGTTGGATGGCGATGTTTACCCTGCACATGATCAGAATGTCTATTGAACTTGCCACAACGAATAGGGCATATGAAGAGTTGGCCGCAAGGTATTTCAGGCATTTTCTTAATATCGCCTGGGCCATGCATCACATTGGAGAAAAAGACATATCGCTTTGGGATGACGAAGACAATTTTTACTACGATGTTGTGCAAATGGAAAACGGATTAAATGAAAGACTCAGGGTTCGTTCACTGGTGGGTATCATTCCCCTTTTTGCGGTAGAAGTGATAGGTAAAAATCTATTCGATGGACTGCATGAATTTAAATCCCGTGTCATAAACATTATTAAAACCAGACCCGATCTTGCATCCCTGATTTCCAGAGTAGAGGAGGTGAGTAAAGGAAGCAATTATTTGTTTTCCATCATGCGTGGCTTTCGTCTTGAGCATTTACTAAAACGCCTACTTGATGAAAATGAATTCCTTTCTCCATATGGGATACGGTCTTTATCAAAGTACCACCTGGATCACCCCTATATATTTGAACACAATGGGCGGCATGAAATCCGATATGACCCCGGGGAAAGCACATCCAATATGTTTGGTGGAAATTCAAACTGGAGAGGACCTGTATGGTTTCCTATCAATTACCTCATCATCCAGTCATTAAGGAAGTACTATACCTATTATGGACCGGAATACACGTACGAATTTCCTACAGGATCCGGTGCTAAAATGAATTTAAGTCAAATTGCTGACCAGCTTACCCTAAGATTGTTAAAACTTTTTGAACGGGATGAATTGGGTAAGTTTGTTTATCACCAGAATGACAAAAATAATTTGTTTTCAAAAAATCCTCATTTTAAAGACCTCCATCTATTCTACGAATACTTTCACGGGGACACAGGTCAGGGGCTTGGAGCTTCACACCAAACAGGATGGACTGCTCTCGTTGCCAATTTAATCATTGAATTGAATGACAAGAAAGATTAGTGTCGTGCCAGATGAATAAAATCGATTTGATAGTAAAAATCCCTTCCCCTTCCTGGAAGGTTCTAAAGGATTCAAAGTTGAGTCAGAACAAATAATACACAATAACTGACATGGTAAAACCTGTAAACGCCAAAAGTATAGTCATAACAGACCAGGATTTAAAAGTCTGTTTTTCATCCATTCCTAAATACTGCTTGACGAGCCAAAATCCACTATCGTTGACATGGGATAAGGCCGATGCACCCGCTGCTATGGCCAGAGTCAGAGCAGCCAATTTTATTTCTGACAATTCTGCAAACGTCAATAATGGCGCTGTAAGTCCCGCTGCAGTGATCATTGCCACTGTAGCAGAACCTTGAGCCACGCGGATCAAAACCGCTGCTACAAATGCAAAAACAATGACCGGAAGTCCCATACCCGTCATGGATGAAGCCATCATTTCCCCTGCACCGGTTTCTACCAGCATTTGTTTAAATACTCCACCAGCTCCTGTCAATAATATTATGGTTCCTGCCGGCCCCATAGAACGGGAAGTTATGTCAAGCAGTTTTTCTTTATTCACACCTCTTTTTATTCCCAATACATACCAAACAACCAGATTGGCAATAATCAAAGCCGTAAATGGATGTCCGACAATACTTATACATTGTTGTGCTATGGAGTTGGTTATGGTAATCAAACCAGACTTGACCAAAGAAGCTGTCACAATCAATACTATGGGTAGCAATATGATTGAGATAATCAATGAAACCGGCGGAAGTTGAAGTGGCTCTTTATTCTCATCCTGAAGTTTGACAAAATCAGGTATGGATATATGTATTCTTGAACCAATATATTGGCCAAACCATAAACCGCTGATCAGTACAACAGGTATACCAGTAAAGAAACCTAAAAGTATGACCCATCCCAGTTCGGCTTGTAAAATTTCCGCGACAGCCACAGGGCCGGGAGTGGGTGGAATAAATGCATGCGTGGTAGCCAAACCTGCTAAAAGTGGTATCGCAAATAATAAAAGAGATCGTCCGGTTTTCTTTTGCAAGGCGTATATTACAGGAATAAGTATAATAAATGCTACATCGAAAAACACGGGTATGGCTACCATAAACCCGGTTAATGTCAATGCAAGAGGAGCTTTTTTTTCTCCTAACTTAGAAGTGAGAAAACCTGCAATAGCCAATGCACCTCCTGAATGTTCTAGAATAGCACCAAACATTGCACCAAGTCCCACTATTGTAGCTACAAATCCCAGGGTCGAACCCATACCTTCCTGAATGGTTTGGAAAAGTGTAGTCGCTTCAAGTCCACATAGTAAACCTACCCAAATACTCGATATCAGTAATGCTATAAAAGCAGGCCACTTCCACCGCAGTATCATCCATAATAAAAGACCAATTCCTGAAATTACGCTGACCAGTATGCCGGTATCCATTATTCAGTTTGTTTTTTCCATATGGTATGTATAGGTTTTCCGTTGGGATCATTTTTCCTTTTATAAGTATGTGCTCCAAAATAGTCCCGCTGTGCCTGAATGAGATGGGCTACTGACTCGTTTTGAATATAAGATTTATAATAAGTCAGTGCACTTTCAAGACATGGGACAGCCTGAGCATGGAATGCAGTTCCTGAAATGAGGCGAGCATAAGCAGGTGCATGTTTGATGCATTGTTCCATGACATCAGGGTGCATCAGAACTGGTGATTTAAAAGATAGAATAGATACCAGATTTTCCATCCATTTTGACCGGATGATACATCCATTGGTCCAGATACGCGCTAAAACGGAAGAATCTATATCCCAGTTATAGTGTTGTGAAGCCGACTCAATCAGGTGAAATCCCTGGTGGTGGTTTATCCATCGGGCCATGCTATAGGCCATTTTAAGATCATTTATATCTATCATAGCAGATGATTCAGGCCATGTATGTTTTTCGGCTGCTTCCATCCTTTCCTTTTTCATCGAAGACTGATATCTGGCGTTCAACGAGGCATAAATCACGGGGACAGGAACTCCCAATTCACTTGCGGCAATGGTAGTCCACGCGCCGGTTCCCTTGCTTCCGGCCACATCTAAAATGGTATCCAGGACATATTCCCCATTTTTCTTAAATTCCACAATTTCCGCAGTGATTTCCAATAAATAACTTTGTAATTCTGTTTCATTCCATTGATGCAATGTAGCTGAAATTCGTTGGGGACTCCATTTCCATGCATTTTTCATGAGTCCATAAACCTCGGCTAAGAGTTGCATCTCCGCATATTCGATACCATTGTGTACCATTTTGACAAAGTGACCAGCTCCCTCTTTTCCTACGTGCGCACAACATGATTGCCCAGAAAAATCCCTGGCAGCTATGGTTTCCAGGTAAGGAGATACCAGGTTATAAGCCTTCCTTTCGCCACCAATCATTATTGAGGGTCCTTTTAACGCACCCTCTTCTCCACCGGAAATCCCCGCTCCTAAAAAATGAACTCCATGTTCATATAATGTATTCATTCTTCTGACGGTATCCTTATAATGTGAATTTCCACCATCGATAATTATATCGTCTTTTTCCAGGTGGGGGAGCATGACCTTTAACATAGAATCAACTGCCTGGCCCGCTTCGACCATTAGGATAATTTTTCTGGGTCTGGTTAAAGAGTTGATAAAAGCTTTTATATCATCATACCCTTCTGCTCTTTTAAGTTGATACTCCTCTATAAATTGTACAGCTACATCTTCTTCGACCCCGGGTAAATGACGGTTGTAAACCGAAAGGGAAAATCTTTGTCCATGGAGATTCCGAGAAAGGCTTTTGCCCATCACTCCCAGACCGGCTAGTCCAATTTCACTCATCGATATGTTTTTTTATGCAAAATACAATATTATCAATAGAATCATCAATATCAAAATGGTATCCATATTCGGGAATTTCCAAATCGTCAAATTGAGATTTGAGCAATGAAAGTGGCATAAAATGTTTCGGTCTGTTGTCCATCCTTTTACGGATCAATTCAAAGCTACCATTAAGGAAAATCCATACACACTGTCCTTCCATTTTCTTCATGAGAATTTTCCGGTAGCTTTCTTTTAAAGCGCTGCATGCTATGATGACATCAGTAGTCAAACAGGTTTGATGTATAAAAGCATTAATGGTTTGCAGCCAGGGTAATCTGTCTTCATCATTTAGAGCAAGACCCGATTTCATTTTTTCAATATTGGTTTTTGGATGAAATTCATCACCATCGTAAAATGGAAATCCCGTTTCAATACTCAATCTTCTGCCAATAGTGGATTTACCGCTACCAGATACACCCGTAATGATGATGGCTTTACAATCACTCTTCATACTTCGCACACATTTTTACAATGATATCGACTTTTGGAAATAAAATTAATATTACTGCCACTCTATATTTGAATTTGCTCTATTATCGAATTAATGAAACACATATTTCGCCAATGCAATAAATATTTCATCTTCTTCCGTACATTTGCCATTCGCCCTGATTTTATTCAAGTATAGAATACAAACTTTGATGAGAAGTATGTATACAAAAAACTTTCAAAATCTACCATTATGTTGACCCGTTTAACTTTTAACTTTGTATTTCTGTTTTTGTCTTTGGTAATCATCGCTCAAAATGATAAAAAAAACTGGGATGTAAATAATCCTGAAGGAGATTGGAATTGGAAAGAAATATCATTCAATACACAGGAAGGTACCTGGATGAATCTCGATGTCAGTCCGGATGGCCAATCCATAGTTTTTGATTTGTTGGGTGACATATACATCATGCCCTCTACCGGGGGAAAAGCTACCGCAATAAGACAAGGTATTGCATGGGAGTGCCAGCCCAGGTTTTCTCCCGATGGTAAGAAAATACTATTTACTTCTGATGCTGGAGGTGGAGACAATATCTGGCATACAGACGTAGATGGTTCAAATGCAAAACAAATAACCAAAGAAAGTTTCCGCCTTCTGAATAATGCCATATGGATGCCAGACGGCCAGTTTATCATTGCCAGAAAGCATTTTACTTCCGGTCGGTCTTTGGGAGCTGGTGAAATGTGGATGTACCATGTAAGCGGAGGAACCGGTTTTCCGCTCACAGAAAGGAAGAATGACCAGCAAGATGTAAATGAACCTACGATTTCACCAGATGGACGCTATGTGTATTTCAGTGAAGATATGTATCCCGGAGGAATTTTTGAGTACAATAAAGATCCCAATAGCCAGATATACATCATTCGCAGGTACGACAGAGAAAAAGGAGAAGTAAAAAACACCATAACCGGTGCAGGTGGTGCGTGCAGGCCTCAACTCTCCAGGGACGGTAAGAAAATGGCCTTCATCAGGAGAGTGAGAACAAAATCAGCATTATTTATCCACGACCTGGAAACAGGAATGGAGAAAATGCTATTTGATGGATTGAGCAAAGATCAGCAGGAAGCGTGGGCCATTTTTGGAACATATACCGGATTCAACTGGACTCCTGATGATCAGCACATTGTAATCTGGGGAAAGGGAAAAATTTGGAAAGTAAATACCATTACTGGAAATGCCACAGAGATTCCTTTTGAGGCGGTTGTGGAACAAAAAGTAGCCGAAACACTCAGATTTGAAAATCAGGCTTTTGAGGATGAGTTTAAGGTGAAAGCCATCAGACATACAACAACAAGCCCGGATGATAAATACATCGTTTTCAATGCAGCAGGATTTCTCTGGATAAAATCAAAACACAATGCTGGTCTCCCGGTGAGGCTCAATTCTGAAGCCGTTCATTTTGAATTTGAACCCTCTTTTTCTCAGGATGGAAAACTACTGACTTACGTAACATGGGATGATGACGATATGGGTTCTATCCGTGTCAGGGATATGGAAACAGGGTCTGACAGAGCCGTAACCTCCCATAAAGGAATATACCGGACACCCTCTTTCTCACCCAATGGAGAAATGATTATCTATCAAAAGGAAAGAGGAAACATGCATATGGGCTATTTGCATTGCAAAGAACCGGGTATTTATCTTATTTCCATGCATGGAGGAGATCCAGTTTTAGTCTCTGAGGAGGGCGAAAACCCCGTCTTTAATGCAGATGGTTCACGGATTTTTTATAAAACGGGGGGTTTCATATTTGGCAACATCACCAAAAGCCTTTACAGTATGAAAACCGATGGAACTGATAAGAAAAAACACGTCGATGCCAAATACGCACAGGATTTTGCTATAAGCCCTGATAACAGGTGGATATCATGGAGCGAATTGTACAAGGTATATGTAGCACCGTTTACCATTACAGGTAAGCCAGTAGGCCTTTCTCACGATACCAAGGCTATACCTGTAGCTCAGGTAGCGGCAGATGCCGGCATTAGCATTCATTGGAGTGCTGACAGCGAGGTTTTGCACTGGACACTTGGAGATCAATACTTTTCTGATACACTGGCGAACAGGTTCTTGTTTTTAGCTGGAACAATAGACACTATTCCTCCTGCTAAAAAAGAAGGTATGCCGCTAAGGCTTACCCTGCCTTCAGACAAACCGGAAGGAATAGTGGTCTTTAGAAATGCGAGAATCATAACCATGGAAGGAGATGAGGTCGTTTTGAATGGTATCGTGGAAGTGACGGGTAATGTTATTACGTTTGCCGGCAGAAGTTCCGGGTACAGGATACCAGGAAACGCCAGGGTCATTGATCTGAAGGGTAAGACCATCATGCCCGGCATCATTGATGTCCACGCCCATGTTGGCAACTTCAGATACGGTTTATCCCCTAAAAAGCAATGGGAATACTATGCTAACCTGGCCTACGGAGTGACTACTTCACATGACCCATCGAGCAATTCAGAAATGATATTCTCCCAATCTGAAATGATAAAGGCAGGGCATATGATAGGTCCACGTCTTTTCTCAACAGGTACCATTCTTTACGGTGCCGATGGTGACTTCAAAGCTGTGATCAATAATCTTGAAGATGCAAGATCTGCTATTCGAAGAACAAAGGCCTATGGAGCGTTTTCTGTTAAAAGTTATAATCAACCACGAAGAGAACAAAGACAACAAGTGATGCAGGCAGCAAGAGAGGAGGGGGTCATCGTAGTTCCAGAAGGAGGGTCTTTTTTCTTTCACAATATGAGCATGGTGGTAGATGGGCATACAGGGATAGAGCACAATATTCCGGTTGCTCCATTGTACGGGGATGTGATCAATCTGTGGAAAAATACAGAAACTCACAATACGCCTACTTTAATTGTCAACTTTGGTGGAATGTCGGGTGAGTATTATTGGTATCAACAAACAGATGTATGGACTAAAGAAAGGTTGATGCGATTTACACCCAGGCCTGTCATCGATAGTCGGTCGAGGCATCGAACCATGATACCGGAAGAAGAGTATATCAATGGACATATACTCACAGCCCAATCCTGTAAAAAACTCCAGGACGTCGGTGTCAATATCAACCTCGGATCTCATGGCCAGTTACAAGGTTTGGGTGCTCACTGGGAATTATGGATGTTTGAGCAAGGGGGTATGTCCAATATACAGGCACTTCGAGCTGCCACCATCAATGGAGCCAGATACCTGGGAATGGATCATCAGATAGGATCTATTAAACAGGGTAAACTCGCAGACTTGATTGTTATTGACGGAAATCCATTGGTAAATATCCGGGATACTGAAAAAGTATTGTACACTATGGTGAATGGCAGACTTTACAATAGTGAAACGATGGACGAGCTGACCAGTGACGCTCTAAAAAGAAAGCCTTTTTTCTTTGAAAAAGAGGGAGGTAGTAATAGTTATCCACTTTTTGGACACCTCGATGGTGAAGGAATGTCTAAATGTACCTGTGGAAGATAATATTGAAATTATAATTTCATTTATAAAATTAAAAGGCATAAAACTGAAGGTGTATCCTGCCTGCACCGCTGGAGCTTAACCTAATTAAGGAGATCTAAGGGTAAACAGACCTGGATCCTTTTAGAATGATTGATACCTCATTTTTACGTCTTCATTGGTTTCATTCTCAATGATGTGATTCATTATATTTTGAACTTTTTCAACCAATGACATTTCATCGTCCTCGATCAATGTATTCTTTATGCGATTAATAAAATTCATGGCAGCAAATCGTCTGAATGATATAGTGCCATGTAAAGCTATATTGGACATCAATTCTACTGCATTCATTCTTTTTTCTACATCCAGTTTACTGACAAGGTCATAGTACTTATTGTAGAAATTAAACATAGAAAATAATGAGACACCATTGAGTTGAGATTCAAAAAAATCCAGAAATGCCGGATCTCCACTATTGGCAAATATATTAGCCAGCACACTTATCAATTGCGTCGAATTTTCATCTTTGAATTCAATGGCATAATCCACAGCTAACTGTCTTTCATTATTATAAATAGCAGAAAGTGCTGTTGATACCAATGAATAAGCATCATCGCCTTTTAATACCTCAATGATATGAGGTTTTGCCATTTCATAGTCATAATTAGATGATTTTTGCAATGCCGCATTTCTCACTGCAGAGTGAGGATCTTCTGTTATAAGTTTTTTAATATGTTCAACTTTTTCCGGATGGGTTCGGAAGTTTATTCCATCAACTCCTGTCCTTCGGAATAAAAAATAATCCTCATCCAGAAGTTGATCAATCATTTCATTAAAATATTGCGAATTACGTAAAAATCTCAACGCCTCGTATTTATCGGCGTATTGATCAGAAAGCTTAAATTGAGCGAGATATTCCTCTGGAGATTTGTCTTCATTTATGATAGCTAATTGTGTATTTCTTCCATCCAGTACCACTACTGCGGGTTGATCTATATCATCTATTATGTACTCGTTACTGCGATTGACCATACTCAAAGGATACCATACTACCACACCATCATTGTAATATAATGCTACTTCTAATTCCAATCTATAAATAGGAAGGTGGCTTTCCGTGTCCTGAACCTGATCTATGGATATCGTTAACTCTCTGGTAGATTCATCGTAAGAGTACTCTACATCCAGGACAGGATGACCTTTTGAAAGAAACCATTGATTAAAAAACCAATTGAGATCTTTGCCAGATACCTTTTCAAAAGCCAACCTGAGATGATGTACTTCAACCGCTGTGAAGGCATTATCGTTTAGATAGGTTTTAAGTCCTTCATAAAAGGCATCTTCTCCCAAATATTCCCGGAGCATATGCAGAACCAGACCACCTTTATTGTAGCTGTGGGCATCAAACATATCCTCTTTGCTCAAATATTCGAAATCGATAATAGGTCTGGTACCTTCATTTTCGGCACTCATGAGATAACCTTCCAGCTGGGAAAGTCTGTGGTCTTCTGCCCTGTCCATTCCATATTTATATTCAAACCATAAATATTCTGAATAATTGGCTAATCCCTCCTGTAGTGTCAGATTTGACCAACTTTCACAGGTTACAATATTTCCAAACCAATGGTGAAATATTTCGTGCGCCACTATGTAGTCATTGTCATTATCGATCAGATCTCTCTTTGATTTCTGAACAAAATCACCAAAAATGACTGCAGATGTGTTCTCCATAGCACCTGACACATAATCCCGGGTAACTACCTGGGCATATTTATCCCACGGATAAGGGTAATTGAGCATATTGGAAAAAAAAGTCAACATCTCTGCAGTATGATTAAATATTTCTTTTGCTGATTCTTCATATTGGGGTTCTACATAGTACAAAAGTTCGATATCATTCCACATTTCTGAAACTACAGCGTATTCCCCTATTGCCACCATGAATAGATAAGGCGCATGTGGAAGTTCCTGTTTCCAGGTATCTGTTCGGGTTCCATCTGAATTATGCACTGATGAAATAAGTAAACCATTCGATAAAGTGACAAATTTGTCTTCTACTGTTAGACTGATCTGTTGAGACATTCGCTCATTCGGTTTATCAAAAGTGGGAAACCACCTGGAATTGTGTTCCGTCTCTCCCTGGGTCCATATTTGCATGGGTTTGTCAACGTCGGTACCCAAAGGGTTGATGAAAAATAATCCTTTATCCGATGAAATGGCAAAACTTCCACCTCCATCACTGGCTTCTGGTTGTGCCGTATAGTCAATGTGTATGGTCAGGGTATCATATAGGGTATATTCCCTATCAAGATATATTTCAAGTTTCATTCCATCGTAATCAAAAGTAAGTATTTTTTCTCCCATTTTTACATCATGGATTTCGAATCCTTTTGCATCCAGAACCACTGACGACTGAGGATAGAAATAGGGCGTCATGGTTATATCTGCCTTGCCAAGCACCAGCTGTTCTTTCCAGTTAAATCCAATATCCAGTATAGTGTGCAATAGATCCATATGACGCTCATGACTTGGATTATAATAAGGCAGAAATTGTGGGATTTCGTCTTCTTCATCTTCTTCTACAGTTCTGGGCGCTGTAACGTATAATGTATCGAGAGAATCCTCTTCGTATTCTACTGCTTCAGAATCCTGCACAATGGTTTTGGTTCCGCTGCAGGAATAAAGTAAAAGAAGTGTCATGAAAAAAGGAACATAATATAACCGGCCCATAACCTGAATTTTAAATTTTAATAAATAAATCAACTACATTGTATACATGCTATTTCAATTGTACCTGTCGCTGATATTTCATTTCCGTTTCAATAAAAGTCCATAACCAACTTGTCAGTTCTAATCGCCAGCTTCTGAAAGCAAGTATGTACATGAAAGGAGTTAAAATTTCATCTTAGACAGAAACATCATAATCTCTTAATGCCTGATTAAGCGATACTTTTTTATCGGTAGATTCTTTTCGCTGACCGATGATTAATGCACAAGTTACCTGAAAAGTTCCTGCGGGAAATTCTTTTGGATAACTACCCGGAATCACTACAGAGCGTTCTGGTATTTCTCCTTTAAAAACCCTTGGTTCTTTACCTGAGACATCGATGATGTGTGTAGATTGTGTTAAGGTCACTCCTGCTCCTAAAACAGCCTCTTTCCTTACTCTGACGCCTTCCACAACGATGCATCTGGAGCCTATAAAACAATTGTCTTCAATAATCGTCGGGGAAGCCTGTGGAGGTTCGAGTACGCCGCCAATACCTACTCCGCCTGAAAGATGTACATTTCTTCCAATTTGAGCACATGATCCCACTGTTGCCCAGGTGTCAACCATAGTTCCACTGCCAACCCATGCTCCAATATTAACATAAGAAGGCATCATGATAACTCCTTTCTCCAAATAGGAGCCATAACGGGCTATAGCATGTGGTACAACTCTCACACCCTGACTGGCAAAATTTTTCTTAAGAGGTATCTTGTCGTGAAATTCAAAAGGTCCAACCTCGATGGTAGTCATTTCGAGGATGGGAAAATATAAAATAACCGCTTTTTTGATCCAATCATTTACTATCCAATTCCCATCTTTGCCTGGCTCAGCTACCCGGCAAGTCCCATCGTCAAGTTTTGATACCACCTTGTGAATGGCATTGCGGGTAGTTGATTCAATCAGAAGTTTCCTGTCTTCCCAGGCCTTTTCAATGATAATCCTTAGTCCCTCCACGTATTGCTATTGTTTGAAGTGCAAAATTAATAAATAATCGCTTGCCAGAAAGAATTGAAATCTCATTATGCAATAGTCTTTTCCCAATCCTAATATTTATAAGAAAGTATGAACAGAACCCCAACATCTATAGCGTTTGTTCTTTGATAACAAAAAAAGTGTAAATCCAGGGTAAGAGAAAAAATGGATAGTCAGTAAAAAGTAAAGGCCCTTGCCGTTGCAAGAGCCTTACCAAAATCATTAAAGCCAACAAAATTTTACTTTGTAATTCGGTCTGTAAAGGATTCGCCATCAACTTCGATGGAGACAGTATATGTGCCTTTACCCATATTCTCGAGGTTTAGCCTCTTGGCATATACAGGGAGATTGTAGACAGAATCTTCATATATCAGTTTTCCTTTAGGATCGTATAGCAAAAGTGAAACATCATTATTCAAAGACATTAGGTTGATGTCCAGCATGTTGTTGCTGAACTTCACAAATGGCTTGAATATAACCTTCTCTTCCCCGACCAACGTAACTGTCTGATAACTGACAAATAAATCAAAAGAAACAGATTTATATTCATCAGATACCTTTACTGAATACATACCATTTGGAAAACTTCTGACATCGTATTTTATAATAGGATTTCCTTTCCCGTCATAATAATCCGAAAAAATCTCCTTTCCCTGTTGTTCACGTATGGTTATGTGTAGCTGATCCATTGCCCAGTCGTTGAGATCCAGGACAAAAATCTTTTCTTTGTCAACCTGAATGATTGGATATTGCTCTGCATTTACAACATATGTAGTAAATATCATCGCAAAAATTAAAATCACATTTTTCATTTACATTAATTTTAGTGATTAAAAAATATTTGTGTTTTATTGATGATACAAAGATACCACAGGTGAGCACACCTATGCTACCACTATTTTTACCACAATAGCACCATTATTAACTCTAAAGTTAATTTTTTAAATATTTTAGGTTAATATTGTACACATAAGAATAAAAAAACCATATAATTCAGGATAACTACTTTCCCTGAAGTTGCTCTAATGCAAATAATGTATTCACCAACTTACTTTATTGATTAGTAATATTTCTTGAATACAATTGAAATTTATGGTGAGCCATGCAACCTGATTCATATCATTTCGTCCATAGTAGCAATATTTTTGTAAAGGTTCATTTTGTATGTAAAAACACCCTGATATAAAACAATTCTATACACATACGATCAATTACACTGCTTAAATTTTTAGATGTAAAAAATAACGCAACTATCCTTTTTGATTAAATTTGCTAACATTAATAAAAACTTCTATGTCGAACACCTACACCTTAATTCTGTTTATTTTCATTATGTCTGTAATGAAGACGGGATATGCTCATAGTGAAACTTTTCCCGTTACCGTAAATGTCGCTGAATGCAGTATTCCAACCTATCCTAATCCCGCATTTATTAATAATACCGAACCCCCGAAAACCAAAGTCCTCATTCTTGGCACTTACCACTTTGACAATCCAGGTTTGGATATGATAAAGTCTATAGTTCCTGATATTCTTCTTCCTGATCAACAGGAACAATTAATGCGGGTAGTTGAGTCTTTAAAATCATTTCAACCCTCGAAAATAGCTGTCGAACGCGTTCCAGAATATGCACCAATCCTGGATAGTTTATATAAGTCTTACCTCAATGGAAATCATACATTGAGCAAAAGTGAGACCCAACAATTGGCGTTTCGCCTTGCCAGGGAATTCAATCATTCCCGGGTATATCCCATTGATCATAGAGGAACATTTCCTATCGACGCAGTTATGGCTTATGCAATGAAAAATGATCCCGGATTTTTAGGGATGATACAGCAAAAGATGGGAGAAATATCAGAAGAAATCAATCGTCGCCAAAGGGAATGGACCATAGGTGAAATTTTGAGGCAAATGAACACTACCGATGAATTGAAACAATCACATGGATTTTACCTGGAAATAAACAGAGTGGGGGCAGGAGACACCCAGGTTGGATCCAATCTCCTGTCCCAATGGTATGATCGCAATATCCGTATTTTTTCTAACCTTCAGGCTATGGCCGAAAGTGGAGACCATATTATCGTCATAATAGGTAGCGGGCATGCCCATATCTTGAAAGAATTGGTTCGATGTGACTCCAAAATGGAGCTTGTGGATCCTTTGCCTTATCTACCAACTCATTAAGATGATTGACACTAGTAATGATAGAATTAGCATTATTTTGAACCTCTATTCAAGGATTATTTAATAATGAGTTTGTTTTTCAAACCGTTTATTTAAAACCATACACATTACCTATGAAAAATCTCATATTATTAGCATTTGTATTTTTATTTGTGACAACCGGTTATGCTCAAAATAATGAAGAAGCTGTTAAAAATGTAGTCAAATCAGCTTACGTGGAAGGTATCCACAATAATGGTTCCATAGCAGACATTCGAGCCGGTTTTCATCCCAGTTTTTCAATGCTTCGTTTAATGGAAAATGAAATCGAACCGCTTCCCATTGCAGACTGGATTTCTTCCATTGAAAAAAGAAGGTCAGAAAATCCTCCTCAAGGAGAAAGAATTGATGGTAAATTTGTTGACATAGATGTAACTGGAAATGCAGCGACTGTAAAATTGGAGCTATACCGACAGGACAAACTGATCTTTACGGATTACCTTTCTCTGTACCTGTTTGAAGAGGGTTGGCAGATAGTGAGTAAAACGTATTTCAGACATTAATTATGTTTTAGACGATACATGTTCAAGGGTATGAAAAATGATACTTTTTAGAATGATGCACATTCGACTCATTTATTTCATGTCACTCCTCAAAATTTCTGCATGAACCATTTGGGGAGGAATTCCAAATGAATCCACTAATCCTTTTACATCAGGCCGCAATTCAGCGCAAAGCTTGGTCACCATTCTCCTGATGGCCTTGGTTTTACTTCCCTCCATATAACCCGTCTCTAAAAACCAGCCTTTTTCCTCTTCAATCACTGTTAATGCATAAAGGCTTAATAGACGGTTTAACACCGGGTGAAGAGAGGGTTCGGCAGAATCTACAAAGGAGATAAAATCTTTTAATACCAGATTATCTCCATATGCCCTGGCCGTATCTACTAAGTGGACCTGACATTTGAGAAAAGCGTCGTGCGGATGCAATCGCTTTTTTAAATAGTCGCGCATTCGCGCAGACAGTGATATGAGCAGCTTTTTCTCTCTGTATTTAAAAGCATGCTGGTAAAATTTTTTATCCAGGAGGTGTTCAGACGATGTCATTCTTGAGTATATCGGGTTGTATTCGGCCACTGTATGGGAAATACGTTTTCCTAAATACCTTATAACCGCTCTAAAGCCCTCCTCATGAAAACTTTGCTTAAATTCAGTGAGCAAACTCCTGGCTACCAATTGAAATAAAACAATGTTATCTCCTTCAAAAGTGGTAAATACATCTGAATCAGCTTTCAGGTCAGCAAATAGATTCTCATGCAGATATCCTTTCCCTCCACATGCTTCCCTGCAATCCTGGACCGTTCTGGTATTATGCCATGTAGCTAATGCTTTTAAAGCAGCAGCCTGAGTTTCTATATCACGACGATCTGACTCCGGTTTAATGAAGTTGTCTACTAATCTGGATAAAGACACATGATAAGCAACTGTTTTTGCTACAAGCGGGATCAACCTCCGCTGATGAGTCGGATAATCCATGATCAGCATATCTTCATCCTCCTTTCCTTCAAATTGCCTTCTTTTTATTGAATAGTTGACGGCTATATTCAGAGCGGATTTAGACACGCTGACTGCTGCCAGTCCTACTGATATCCTCCCGCCTACCAGTGCTCCCAGCATAGTAAAAAACCGTTTACCGGGATTTTCAATTCTACTAATGTATTTTCCTTCATCATCAATATCTCCAAAAGCGTTCAATAAATTGGCTTTTGGCACTTCTACATGGTCAAACCAAATCTTTCCATTATCCACTCCATTGAGCCCCATTTTATAACCGTTATCTTCTACCCGAACTCCGGGCATGAGATTGCCCTTTCCATCCCTCAGAGGCACCAATATGGCATGAACACCATGACTACGCTTCTCCACTATAAGTTGTGCAAATACAACGGCCATGGATGCGTGCAAGGCATTGCCAATATATTCCTTCCCGGCTGATTCGTATGGAGTGTGAATCACAATGGTTTTTTGACCAGCATTATAAGTTGCTGTAGTTCTCAATCCTCTCACATCCGAGCCATGTCCGGTTTCAGTCATAGCAAAACAACCCAATAAATCCCCTTTGCAAAGTGGTTCTATATAAAGATTGTGGTGATAGAATGTTCCAAGCTGAAAGATGGATCCTCCAAACAAACCAAATTGAACTCCAAATTTAATAGCCAGACTAAGATCGCCAAAACCCAGCATTTCAAAAACGGCTATGTGGTCACCTGTTTTTCCGGCTCCGCCATATTTTTCCGGAAATGCATACGCTCCAAGACCCTGTTTGGCAAGTGCTTTTAACCGGGAAAGTATATGCAAACGATATTGTTCTTTATCCGTATAATGCACCCTTTCGAAATACGGATCCTGCAATAAGGTTCTCATCCTTTCTTTTGTATCCATATACTTTCCATCCAACTCTTTTCTCATCTGGTTTACATCAAAGGATGCCTCCTCACTCAGAGTTATTTTACCTGACATTCTACCCATTAATAACCTGGCAGAAAGTGGATTGTCGATACCCAAAGCGCTTTCTATTTCCTTTATAGCCAAAAACACCCCAGGCTCAATGCTTTCAAAATCCTTTTTCTTCATTGTAGAAGCCAATATCTGATAACAAAAGGAAGAAATGGATTTTCGCTGTTCATCATTCAACGTGTTACTAAAATTTTGCAAAGCGTGAACCCATTCTTTAAATACGGTTTCCGATGGTGGATTTTTTGGATCCGTCCACCGTATCAGGTATTTCTTTTCCTCTTTTGAAAGATGGTCCAGTCCATCTATCTTTTTATGGATCAATTTTATTTCCGATGGGGATAAAACACTGTCTGCCCATCCGATATAAAACATGGGCAACAGACTCAGTACTCCCGGACTTTGCGGAATGATGTGCGTACTTGTAGGAGACATAATGCTGGAGTTAATACAGATTAAATAAACAAAAGCGTCAAACCATTAAGATAACATAAATTACAAAAAATCAAGGGCTACTTTACAAGATCTACATTCTTCATTTGGTTAACAATAATTATTTAAAGGATGTTGTGTATCATAACACAAGTAATACGAGACATAAATCCACAGTTTGTTGGAGTAACTGGTAATATATTTAAGTTAGGACTGAATCTTTCATGCAGGAAGTATAGATGAATTTCAATTCTCTCGGCACTGTCATACCTAATCAGATGAAATTGCTCGTTTATTTATCAAAATTTCCTATTTTTCGCCTCTAACCATTCTAAAGAAGGATTTTCTACAAAAAATAAAAAAAATTACGACATGGGATTATTGAAGGGAAAGGTTGCTCTGATCACCGGAGGATCAAGAGGTATTGGCAAAGCTATTGTTGAAGAATTTGCCAGTCAGGGTGCAGATATTGCATTTACATATCGATCATCAGCCGGAGAAGCCAGGGATATTGAAAACACCCTCAGACAAACCGGGGTCAAAATAAAAGGTTTTCAATCCGATGCCAGTGATTACCAGCAATCCGAAATTCTGGTGAATGAAGTACTTGCAGAATTTGGCAAAATAGATATCCTGGTCAACAATGCAGGTATCACAAAAGATACACTGATGTTAAGGATGACAGAAGAACAATGGGATCAGGTCATTCAGGTGAATTTAAAATCTGTATTCAACCTCACCAAACACGTGCTTAAACCCATGCTCAAAAACAGGGGAGGATCGATTATCAATATGGGATCGGTCGTAGGGATTTTTGGCAATGCAGGTCAGGCCAATTACGCCGCTTCCAAGGCCGGAATCATAGGCTTTTCAAAATCGATAGCCAAAGAAGTGGGAAGCCGGAACATACGATGCAATACGATTGCACCGGGTTTTATAGAAACCGAAATGACCGATGTTTTGGATGAAAAAACGAAGCAGGCTTATATCGACAGCATTCCATTGAGAAGATTGGGTACAGGAAAAGAAGTAGCTGATGCCTGTGTATTTTTAGGATCGGACATGTCATTATATATCACTGGCCAGGTATTAAGTGTCTGTGGAGCATTAAATACCTGATGATTAAGATATACATTTCAGCTTTTGCATTATCCTTAGTTTTTATCCTCACTGCCTGTACCAGGAAGGCATCCAGTGCCTGGATTTTAGATACATCAACTTTGTCGACCAGAGGGGTACAATTAACGGATATTCCTGTACAGGGATTTAATCCATGTTACGATGTTTCCTCTTACGTTCCCGATACATCTCGTCCATATCTTATAAGACCCCGTATCATCAAGCTTGTGTATCATATAATGAACAGCAGTGACAGCAGTCAGAATTTCAGTGAAGATAACGGCCCCGGATTTCTTTGGCTTATGGAGCAGGATGCCATTCGGTATTTAAAAGAAAATGAGAAAATGAATTTGCCAGAAAACAATCAAACACCTGTATATCCTGCAAACATTTCTTATTTGAGGGTTGACGGAGAGAAGTACAATAATGGCTTTTACTTTCATTATGACGATGAATTGTATTATTTTATCAATAAAGGATTGCACCGAAATAATCACAGGCAAGACGTGATACAAAAATACAATATCGGAGGAGACAGCATTCTGAATGTTTTTGTAATGCCGCATCATCCAGACAGCATTTCTTCCCAAACCTATGCTGCCCATGCCTCCGGTATCGCTTTGGGAAACAACATAAAAGTGGCCGGAATATATGAAAATAAAGGACAACCCTGGTCGTATGCCTCTTTGCTAAATCATGAGATAGGCCATGTGTTGGGTCTAAGGCATTCCTGGACTGCCAATGATGGGTGTGCAGATACCCCTGTTCATACAAACTGTTTTGAAAATACCGGTATTCCTCCATGTGACGGGATCATTTCCAATAACTTCATGGACTATAACAATAGCCAAAAAGCGATGACTCCCTGTCAGTTGGGCATTATGCATCGTACAATGAGCGATAGAAGTGCAAGACAAAGGTCTTTTCTTGTAAAAAACTGGTGCGATCTTGACACCTCTTTTGTGATTCGAATCACTGGAGAAGAAGAATGGAAGGGATCCCTGGATCTAGTCAATTCAATTGCTATAGAAGATGGTGCAAATCTTACCATACATTGTCGTGTTGCCATGGCTGAAGGTAGCAAAATATCGGTATTACCCGGAGGAAAGCTGATTTTGAAAGGAGCCCACATCCATAATGATTGTGGCAATAGCTGGGAAGGCATAGAATTAATTTCCAAAGGCAAAAAAACCGGGATGGTTTTATTTGATGAAAAGACAAAAATTGAAAATATCAGAAACGGTGTTTTAAAACATTAGCCGTTCCAACAGATTACCTCAAAACTGTATTATACTCAAATCAATATAGAATTTATATTCCTGTAATACCGTTAGAATGAGCAATATATCGTATCTTTCACTTAATCACTTTTATATTTACTTTAATTCAAATATACTATAAAATGAATCGAATCCTGCTACCTATATTCATTTTGCTTTTCCTGAATGGGAGCATTTTGCATTCACAGCCAGATGTTATCACCATTGATCAATTGATAAGTGAAACGAGGAAACAATGGGAAATACCGGGTATGTCAGTAGGAATATATTACAAAGGAGAGGTATTTTTGGTTAATGGTTATGGTGTGAAAGAACTGGGTAAACCCGATGTTGTGGATGAGCATACCTTATTTGCCATAGCTTCAAATACAAAAGCGTTTATCTCCACCATCCTGGGTACCCTGGTTGACGAAAAGAAAATTCAATGGAGCGATCCGGTGAAAAAGTATCTCCCCTGGCTGGAGCTTTATGATCCTATGGCTTCACAGCAACTCAATATAAGGGATCTCCTGAGCCACAGAGCCGGATTGGGTACTTTTAGCGGAGACGTGCTGTGGTATAAATCTGAGAGAACCGCAGCTGAAGTTTTGCAAAACCTACCTGCTTTGGAACCCGCATATCCTTTTAGGGATGGATATGGATATTCCAACCTTATGTTTATTGCAGCCGGAGAAGTAATACAAGCCGTAACCGGTAAGACTTGGCACGAGTATGCCAAAGAAAATATTTGGGATCCTTTGCACATGCAGCGAACCACATGGACCGTAAATGATCTGCCAAAACTGGGGAATGCCGCCACTCCTCATAAGTATCTCACAAAGCAGGCCGATAAACCTATTGCATGGACAAATTGGGACAATATGGGATCAGCTGGAGGCATCATTTCTTCGGCCAGCGATATGCTGAATTGGATTGCTCTTCACCTAAACGGAGGAAAATGGAATAATAAAACCATTTATCCTACCGGGCTGCAAACGGAAATGTGGCAACCCTATAATAGTTTCCGATTATCCGAGCAGGCCAGAAAAGCATTACCAGGAAGAAATACGGCTGGTTATGGATTGGGATGGAGTCTTATGGATTACAATGGTCATTGGGTAGTACAGCACGGTGGAGGATATGATGGTATGTATTCGAAAGTATGTATTGTGCCAGATCTCGATTTGGGTATGGTCATATTGACCAATTCCATGAAAGGTGTAGGTAATCCATTAAGCTACACCATCATTGACCATTTTCGCAATGAGAAAGGGAAAGACTGGTTGGGAGAAGGATTAGTAAATCAAAAGAAAAATGAGGATAGAATTGCGAATAGGATCACTTCCAGAAAAGAAAAAAGGAAATCAGGTACGCAACCCAACTTGTCAGTAGAAAATATGCTGGGAACATATCGATGTCCTTTATACGGAGACATTTTCATAACAAGAGAAAACGACACCATGAAAATTTCTTTTCAGGAGGCTCCATTGCTGGATGCTACTCTTGAACATTGGCATTTCGATACCTGGGAAATCAAGTGGAAAGAAGAACACGCCTGGTTTGACTTTGGAACCGTTCAATTTATAATGGATAATCAGGGAGAAGCAAAATCACTGGAATTTGACGTGCCAAACGATGATATATTCTTTGAAGAGATCCGGGCAATAAAACTGAAATAACAAAAATTTTCAATTGTATTTTAAATACACAATGGTATGTATGTCATTTCTTCATTCTCCCTTCTTCTCTGGTTTCTGACATGCAACCCTGATCTCCCGTATCAGACCTTACCCACAGAAAGAACTGTTGACTGGACGCTGGCAGGACTGAGAGATACTTCCACTTTACAATTTGACATCATAGATCTGGAGTCATATGGATTAAAATCAGATGGGGTAACGGCCAATGATGATTTGATGAAGAATTTATTGGAAAGCCATTATGAACACGGGGTAATATTTTTGTTTTCCAAGGGAGAATACTTGTTCCGTCAATCGATACGATTGAAATCTAACATGATACTCAAAGGAATGGGAATTGATCAAACACATCTTATTTTTGACCTTGGAGGAAAAGGTCATGCCATAGTAATCAATGGATCCAGGACAACGAACACCCTTTATTTTGCTGAAGGTAGTGCTAAAGATGATGAAGTGATCCGCGTAAATGATATTACTGAAGAATTTCAAGACGGTGATTGGATTCAAATTATTCAGGATGATGAAGATTGGATTACATCCGATTGGGCGCTTGGAACTGTGGGTCAAATTGTAAAAATTCGCAATGTTATAAATGATCAAATATTTCTGGAATCTCCTTTAAGAATGTCTTTTGAAATAGAAAGAAGTCCCCGAATGACCAAATTGAATATGGAAAGAAATATCGGTATTGAGTGCTTAAAAATTTCCAGATCGGACGATACATGGCCGCAACAAAGTTCGAATATACGAATATCATATTCCGAAAACTGCTGGATTTCATCCGTTGAATCATTTAATTGTACATATAGTCACGTCGATATTAGGTATTCATCCAATTTTTCTTTGACATCTTCATACCTCCACCATAGTTTTGACTACGGTAGTGGTGGCAGAGCTTATGGAGTGATCTTGCACTTTACTACCAATGAATGTAAAGTAGAAAATAATATTTTTGAAAGGCTCAGGCATGCTATGATTTTGCAGGGCGGAGTCAATGGGAATGTATTTTCCTACAACTATTCTATAGATCCATTCTGGACAAATCAAGGTTCATTTCTGCCTGAAGATGCCGCCGGAGATATGGTTTTGCATGGCAACTATCCTTATGCTAATCTTTTTGAACAAAATATTTGCCAGAATATCGTTATCGACAACTCTCATGGGTCTAATGGCCCTTTTAATACCTTCTTCAGAAACAGGGCAGAAGGCTTTGGAATTTTCTTCAGTGCTTCCAATTCACCCTATCAGAATATATTGGGCAATGAAATTACCAACTCAAATTTGCCATACAGTTTGGTAAATTATACTATTCTTGGATCCGGACACTTTCTTTATGGCAATAATAATAAAGGTACCATACATCCTGCCGGCTCAGGATTGATTTCAGACCTGAGCTATGCGTATTCCTCCAGGCCAGATTTTGTGCCTGCAGATCAATGGGCTAAAATTGGCTCTCCTAATTCCTTCAATACAGGAAATATTCCCGCAAAGTCGAGGTATGAAAAAGGTGAATTAAATGATGTGTTGTGCAATAATATGACTACAAGCATTCACCACTTTAAAAGCAATGTCGACCTACCGTATATTTATCCCAACCCAGGCAATAATTACATTTTGCTCAGAACAGTAGATGAAAACATTACTTTTAGGTTTTCAATTTATGATTTATTTGGACAATTGCACATTTCAGATTCAAAACATCCCGGTACCAGCAAAATAGATATTTCGCGTTTATCCTCTGGTGTATATGTTTTAGTACTGCATGCTCCGAAAGAAAAATCTTACAAATTTATAAAGCAATAACCTCAGCCATATCAAAGAGAGGTTATATGGTAGGGAAAAATCGTTTCTTAAAAAAGATCCATTAAAACATCAGCCCAGGGTCAGAGATAAGGGACAATGATCCGATCCCATAATCTGATCGTGAATTTCAGAATTTTTTACTTTAGCCATCAAAGCTTCATCAGCCAGAAAATAATCCAATCTCCAACCGATATTCTTTTCCCTGGCACCCATTCGCATACTCCAGAATGAATATTGTACCTTACCGGGGTTCAATTTTCTAAATGTATCGATAAAACCTCTACTGAGAATTCCGTCCATTCCATCGATTTCAACTTGCGTATATCCCGCAGTTTTGTTATAATTATCTTTAGGGCGAGCCAGATCGATCTCCTTATGTGCCACATTAAAATCACCGGTTACCACCACAGGTTTTGAAGTTTTGAGACGTGAAAGATAATTTGCAAAAGACCGATCCCATTCTGCCCTGTAATCCAATCTTTTCAGGCCATTGCCTGCATTTGGTACATAAACATTGACGAGTACCAGGTCATTGTATTCCAATGCAAGTACCCTACCCTCCTGATCGTGTTCGTCCAACCCCATACCAGGTAAAACATTCAATGGCAATTCTTTTGAAAGGACAGCTACTCCTGAGTAACCTTTTCTTTCAGCAGAATTGGAAAATAAATGATACCCTTTCAATTCTTTCAAAGCCTCAGCAACCTGATCATCCTGAGCTTTGGTTTCTTGTATACAGAAAATATCAGCGTTGCTGTTATGAACTTCTGTGTAGAAATTCCTTTTTACTGCTGCTCTCAACCCATTTACGTTCCACGAAAATATTCTCATTGAATCATTGATTTTTTGATGAGTAGTAAATTAAAGCTTTTTTTAATACTTATTAAAATAAACGGTGAATGACTTTTGTATTGCGAAGTGCAATCTGCTGAATGCTATTGTTAAAACGACGATATAAAATCAATATCACACATTGGTCTGACTTAGATCATAGATATAATGATCCAAATTCCTCAATCTTGCAATATAAAATATATTAATCATGAAAATTAAATCAAATATGCAGCGGAATACCAAATTGCATTCGCTATTAATGATGGCTGTTTTCCTATTCCCGGCATTTACAATGCAGGGGCAAGTAAAATATTCTTCCAAAGATCAGGTTGTGTTGATTTTATCAGGCACTTCTACACTCCACGATTGGGATATGAAATCCACATCCGGGACTTGTGACGCATCATTTACAATGGATAATAATGGAGGGTTGTCATCACTGCAATCCATGAAATTTAGCACTCCGGTTACTTCTCTCAAAAGTGGAAAAGGAGGCATGGATAAAAATGCATACAAGGCATTAAATACAGATGAACACTCCAACATCACGGCTACTCTTAAGAGCGCTAATGTAAAAGTGATCAGTGAAAATTCATATTCAATCGAGAGTGTCATTATGCTTACCATTGCCGGAAAGACCCTCGAAACCAATCTTGTAACGACGGCTGTGATCAATGCGGATAAATCCATTTCAGTAACAGGCAAAAAAGAGATTAGCATGCGGGATTATGATGTTTCTCCCCCCTCTTTTATGCTCGGTGCAGTAAAAACAGGAAATGATGTTGTACTCAATTTCAACATAAAACTAAAATCATCCTGATAACCAATTTTCGTTTTTCGGTAAATTATTCATCAAATCATTTTTAATTATGAAAACATTTAAATTTCTATTCGTTTTGGGTCTGGTCTTTGTGTTTGCTGACACATCGGATGCTCAAAAAATTCAATACGCCAGGTCTTTTAATCAGGAGGGTATCAATGTTTTTGAGCCTTCCAAAGTGGAACACAAGGAATACGAAGGATTTAAACTACAGATAGGAGCCGGGTTCAGGCAATCCTATCAAATGCTACGACACGAAAGTGCAAGTCAAGATCTATATGCATTGGGCAATGGTTTTAATCTGGCTGCTGCCAATCTTAATATACATGTGCAATTAGACGACGGTATACAGATATTATTGGAAAATTACATGGCATCACGGCATCACAATGAATTTTGGGTCAAAGGAGGATATATTCAAATCGATAAGCTTCCTATGTTTGACAACCCTGATTGGTTTACCAAATATGTACGTATGAAAATAGGACATATGGAAATCAACTATGGAGATACCCATTTCCGGAGATCCGATGGAGGAAATGCCATTTATAATCCATTTGTGGAAAACAACATTATGGATCAATTTACCACAGAAATCGGAGGTGAGTTGTACATTTTTCCTACCAATGAACTTATGTTTATGGTGGGTCTGACCAATGGTTTGATCAAGCAGGATGTGAGAGATTACGGAGCTTTTCCCATGATCGGTACAGGTGGAGTAGATTCCATCACTGCTAAGCATCCTACCTTGCTATTAAAAGGTGCTTATGATAAGTCAACGGAAAATATGAGATTCAGGCTAAGTGCTTCTCTTTATCACAATGCTTCTTCCCCCAGGATTTCTCTTTACGGTGGCGACAGAACCGGTTCAGGATATTTTGGTGTCATGGAAAACAGCGCCTGGGCCAACAGTACTGCCGCTTTTGCCAGTGGTAGATTTAATCCCGGACTTAATAATTCTTTGAGTGCCATTATGATCAATCCATTTATTAAATATAAAGGTCTTGAACTTTTTGGTACATATGAAACTGCAGTAGGGAAAACGGTAAATGAAGCACCGGAATCCTATGATGGAAAGGACAGAAAAACCACACAATTATCAGGAGAAATACTATATAGATTCCTTTCAGATGAGCAGGTTTATATAGGCAGCAGGTACAATACCATTACGAGCCGTTTGGCCGGACAAACATCTGATGTTACTATCAATCGTTTTGCTCTGGCTGCTGGTTGGTTTCCTACAAAAAATTTATTGCTGAAGGGAGAGTTGGTAAATCAAACGTATGATGGTTTCCCAAGTAATTCCATTTTCAACGAAGGTAAATTTAATGGTCTGGTCATAGAAGCTGTGGTCGGCTTTTAATTGAAAGAATCTTATGCATGATTTTAATTTTAGTTGAATCCATCCTTGTGGTGGATTCAACTTTTATGAAAACGGGTTATGGAGTTGGAAATTGTTGATATGGAATCCGGGTTAAATTGACATTTTTTTGTATCTTGAAAAGACATTTTTAATTTAAAATACTATGCAAACCATTATCTCTTTTGTGTTTATTTTGATGGCCTTTGCCATATCCTCATTGCCACCAACAGATCCAACTGGTTTGGAAGCATGGCAAATAAAAAATACCAGTACCCTTCAGGTAGTAGGAAAAACCAATGTAAATAGCTTTACCTGTGCCATAGATTCGTACAGCGGTGAGGATACTTTGGTGTACGAAACCAGTATAAGCTATGAAAATGGGATAAAAGTTAAAGGAAATCTTGTTATTGAAGTAGATGAGTTTGACTGTAAACACCGTGTTATGACCAGGGATTTGCAAAAGACTTTGAAAAGTGATATGTATCCACACATGCATATTAAATTTAAATCCTTTACACAAAGATTGGATCATGCTTCCCATCAGGATGAAGTGACAGGAATCGTAGAAATAGAGCTTGCGGGGAAAGTAAAGACCTATGAAGTGATGTATCAGATAGTAAACATTGGCAATAATCAACTGATATTAATCGGTTACAGGCCAGTACTTTTTTCTGATTTTGGACTAAAACCTCCCAGCAAACTCGGGGGAATCATCAAAGTCGACAATGAATTGGAAGTGGAGTTCAGAATGCAGCTCGCCAAAGTCTGACCATCATGGATTAAACCTGGCGAATATAATTCCAGCCAGTATGGATTGGAATAAACCGTATAGCAACCAACTGAAGACCATCGATAGCGACACATCTACAGCACTATAGGTGATCCACATGACGGGTATCAGTGCTACACCAGCATAAATGGCACCAAATTCCAGTCCCCTTATCCAGATATTACCTGAAAACATACTTTTAAATCGTTCCCAAAAAATAGCCAACGCCAAACTCAAAACAAAAGGGTGAAAATAAAAGAAAAGATCCCTGGAACCGTCCGAATGAAATACCGGACTGAAATAATCCGTAAAAAAAGAAGGGAAGAGTCTAACTGCTATATGCAAAATACCAAAACTGGTTAGGAATATAGCCACCCCGGCAATCAAAGCAATTTTTACAATGTTTTTCATTTTATATGATTTTAGAAAATAAGTGAGCTGAATTATACTTCTGAGCTTGCATTTAATACACTATCTATCATTTGATTTTTAGATGATAATGAAGATTATATGACCACTCTGGTAAATCAGAACTGAACCTACTGCCAATATACTCCTTCCTGCCCTTCTTTTGTATGTATCGCATAGATTTTTTTTGTGCCAATTAATGTATATTTAGATAATATTTAGATAAAACAAGGCATTAGGAATTAAATACAGAGGTTTATCTGAAATGATTACCTTCACAATGTTGCAAAATCCTTTTAAAAAAATACTAAGCATCATGATCAGTTTACCTTTTGTAAAAATGCAGGCCCTCATCAAAACATCATTCCCATGGATATATTCGTTATTTTTTATTGTAATTTCATCCGTTGCTTATACTCAGGAAGCTAACTCTGATGAAGATATGGAGATCATACAACGCTGGGAAAGAATGTGGAATTCATATGATCTTTCCGAAGTGGAACACCTATTTGTCACCGACGAAACCATCACTTATTTCTCTTCTGAGAAGATGGGCATTGTGCAGGGAATTTATGCTGTTCGGGATCACCATGTTGGATTCGGTTTTGTGAAAGGGGGTAAACGTACAGAAGCGAGGTTATGGCTGGAAAATATCCAAATTCAACCGATCGGTCAGGTCGCCTTAGTTACAGGTATATGGTATTTCCAGAGAACTCCTAAGGTAGACAAACAGTTTGGTCCTGTCACTTTTTTACTGGTCAATCAGAAAGGTAAGATAAAAATACAGCATGTACATTTTGCCAATTATTACCTTCAATGATCTATGTCGAAACTTTAAATTCCACCGCTAATCATCTATCAACTTTAAACTTTAAACTTTTCAATTTTCACTTTTCACTGTTTTCCGTTCACTGCTCACTGTTCACCATTGAACCTTCTGACTTTCAGACATTGAGACCTTCGACTTTCAGACTTTTAACCTATAGACTTTCCAAAGGCGATAACCTTAACCTCAACCTTATCCTTATCCTTGACCTCATCCACCCTCCTCAACCTTGATTTGGCAAAAAAAATAAAAGAAAGACAAGTCTGATAAATAATGCATACCTTTGCACTGAAATTAACAGCGGCATTCCGGCCATTTTTTATAACTCACTTGTTTTTTCTGTGTTTTATATTCTCTCGCCTATAATGATAAAGTCTAAGGCATTATTTCCGCATACATTATTAATCCAACCTAAAAATTCATTCGAAATTCCTTCCTTCGAGGCGGACAAGTATGAGATTCGATAGTCCAATATAGTGTGGATTTTGATGAGAAGGTCTAGTAAAAACTATGCTGACAAATCAAGTAAAACCTTTTTTATTGAAATTAGAGGCATTTTATATCGAAATATATACAGCAGTATAACTCTGCCAAAAGGGGATATTTCATGAATATTTTGGGTTAAAATTTTATCCTATTGCAATTTACAGATTTAGGCCTTATCAAGCCGATTTTAAGTGCTCTTTCAGATGAAGGATACACTACACCAACACCTATTCAGCAACGAGCCATTCCTCACATATTATTGGGGAAAGATGTATTGGGCTGTGCACAAACCGGTACAGGAAAAACAGCAGCTTTTGCCATTCCCATGCTACAATTACTGGATAAATCCGTACGAGAAAGCCGGGAAAAACGGCATATCAGGGCTTTGATCCTGACGCCTACCCGTGAATTGGCTATCCAGATAGAGGAAAGCTTCAATGCGTATGGTAAATATCTTAGGCTCAAAAACCTTGTCATTTTTGGTGGGGTTTCCCAAAATCCTCAAACCGATTCGATCCGGAGAGGTATTGACATTCTGGTGGCTACTCCAGGTCGTTTACTCGATTTGATGAATCAGGGAGAAATTCGTTTGAACCAGATCGAAATCCTGGTGCTTGATGAAGCAGATCGTATGCTCGATATGGGATTTGTTCATGATGTAAAGCGAATTATTGCCAAAATCCCGGAGAATAGGCAAACACTATTCTTTTCAGCCACTATGCCCGATGAGATCAAATCACTGGCAGACAGTATTTTATATCAACCTGTCAAAGTAGAGGTTACTCCTTCCGCATCTACTGCCGAAACCATACAACAATCTTTATTTTATGTTTCTAAAAATAATAAAAAGGACTTATTGATCCATGTATTGGCAGATAAATCCATAGAAACGGCATTGGTTTTTACACGTACCAAATACGGTGCGGATAAATTGGTGAAACATCTGACGAAAAACCACATATCCGCCCAGGCAATTCACGGTAATAAATCGCAAAATGCCAGACAAAATGCACTGGCTAACTTCAAAAGTCGAAAGACCCGTATCCTCGTAGCTACTGATATCGCAGCAAGAGGGCTTGATGTAGATGAATTGACCCATGTCATCAACTATGAAATACCCGAAATTTCCGAAACCTATGTCCACCGAATTGGAAGAACTGGCAGAGCTGGGCTAAGCGGAATTTCCTTTACCTTTTGTGAAGAAGAAGAAACCAGCAATTGGAGGGATATCGTAAAGCTTATAGGAAAAGAAATACCCGTTGAAAAAGACCACCCATTCCATGAAGTTTTTGAAGGCATTTCAAAAAGGACTCCAAGGAAAGGACAACAGCCTAGATCCGCAAGGCCGGTACAAACTTCCGCTCCCAGATCTACAGAAAATAATAGGCTTAAACAAAGAAGGAACAGAAGCCGGTATAGATAAATTGGTCGACTTCACTTTAATTTCAACATGAAACTTGAAATTCTTTATGATATCGATTGTGATTTACTGTCAGATGTTGTAAAAGATGATTAATCATTTCCGCCGGTTCAGGAGAATCCTTAACCATAGCTATTTCATCAATAAATATGTACCTATTGGTGCATCTGTTTAAACTTCTAATCTAATGAATGAAATTTTAATTTATCTTAAAACTTCACAGGCTTCCGATTGTTAGGAGAATTAGTTCAACAACATAATTGCAAAAGGCGGTTTTTCTCCAGCTCATTAAAGTCATGCGAGACTGGATGAGTTCGGCAGTTCATAGGTTTGTGAAAGTTAAAGTAAGAGAAGTTCTATTTATAAACTATTTCTTTGAATATTTCATCCTTCCCATTTTGCAAAATGTTGGGATTAAAAAATGAAGCTTACATTTCAAAAAATTAAACTTCTAATAACACCAGTATTTAGTTAATTTTTAAAAGTAAAATGATGAATAGTTCAAAAAATGGAAAATGTCCGGTCATGCATGGTGCAAACTCGAATACGGATAATTCTGTAACGGCATGGTGGCCAAAATCACTAAATCTAGACATTCTGCATCAGCACGATACGAAGACGAATCCATTGGGAGAGGATTTTATCTATGCAGAGGAATTTAAAAAACTCGATCTGGAAGCCGTTAAAAATGATTTAAAAGCACTGATGACGGAGAGCCAGGATTGGTGGCCTGCAGACTGGGGACACTATGGTGGTTTAATGATTCGCATGGCATGGCATTCCGCCGGAACTTACAGGATTTCAGATGGTCGTGGTGGAAGTAATACCGGAAATCAGCGTTTTGCTCCCCTTAACAGTTGGCCAGACAATGTAAACTTAGACAAGGCAAGACGTTTATTATGGCCCATCAAGAAAAAATATGGAAACAAACTTTCCTGGGCTGATTTGATGATACTGGCAGGTAATATGGCTTACGAATCCATGGGATTAAAGACCTTTGGGTTTGCAGGAGGACGCACGGATATCTGGCATCCTGAAAAGGATATATATTGGGGTGCGGAAAAAGAATGGCTTGCCCCAACTAAAAACAGATACGATGATGATCAAAACCGGGAATCGCTTGAAAACCCTCTAGCCGCCGTACAAATGGGATTGATTTATGTCAATCCTCAAGGGGTCGACGCCAGGCCTGATCCATTAAAAACAGCCATTGACGTACGAACCACCTTCAAGCGTATGGCCATGAATGATGAAGAAACCGTTGCCCTTACAGCTGGGGGGCACACAGTAGGAAAATGCCACGGAAACGGAGATGCATCCATTCTAGGAGGCAGTCCGGAAGATTCAGATATATTCGACCAGGGATTTGGTTGGATGAATCCTCAAGGAAAGGGGAATGCAGAAGATACAGTGAGTAGTGGTTTAGAAGGTGCCTGGACAACCCATCCTACAAAATGGGATAATGGTTATTTTTATTTATTGTTTACTTATAACTGGGAATTGAAGAAAAGCCCTGCAGGAGCATGGCAATGGGAACCCATTAACATTAAAGAAGAAGACAAGCCTGTAGACGCTCATAATCCAAATAAACGGAATAACCCGATCATGACAGATGCAGATATGGCCATGATCAAAGATCCGATCTATCGCAAAATATCAGAGCGCTTTTACAGAGATCCGGAATACCTTTCTGAAGTGTTTGCGAGAGCCTGGTTCAAATTAACTCACCGCGATCTGGGTCCTAAAAGCCGTTATCTGGGACCTGACGTTCCACAAGAGGACTTGATTTGGCAAGATCCAATACCTACGGTAGACTACACTTTAAACGATTTGGAAATTGCCGGGTTAAAGGAAAAATTATTAAGAAGTGGGTTGACCAGAACCGAATTAATTAATACAGCCTGGGATAGTGCCAGAACCTTCCGCGGTTCAGATTACAGGGGTGGAGCAAACGGAGCAAGAATTCGATTAGCTCCTCAAAAAGACTGGATAGGAAATGAGCCGGAACGCCTGCACAAAGTATTGAGCAAACTAACTGAAATTCAATCAGAGTTAGATAAAAAAGTGAGTATTGCAGACCTGATAGTCCTGGGTGGAAGTGCTGCTGTTGAGAAGGCAGCTCAAGAGGCCGGTATCAATATAACAGTTCCATTTACTCCGGGACGCGGAGATGCTACTGATCAAATGACAGATGCTGAATCCTTTGCAGATTTAGAACCTATACATGATGGATATAGAAACTGGTTAAAAAAAGACTACGCCGTCAATCCTGAAGAATTGTTGTTGGATAGAACGCAACTTATGGGATTAACAGCTCCGGAAATGACCGTCTTAGTCGGAGGTATGCGTGTATTAGAGACCAATTACGGTGGTTCTCACCATGGAGTATTTACGTACAGACCAGGTGCTTTAACCAATGATTTTTTCGTACATCTTACCGATATGAATTACACATGGAAACCGGCTGGCGAAAATTTATTCCACATTATCGATCGTAAAACGGGTAATGTAAAATGGACTGCTACCAGAGTTGATTTAGTATTTGGTTTCAATTCTATTTTGCGCTCATATGCAGAAGTATATGCACAGGACGATGCTAAAGAAAAATTTGTAAAAGACTTTGTAAAAGCCTGGGTAAAAGTGATGAATGCGGACAGATTTGATGTAAAATAGTTTGAAAGGCTGTTTACAAGTAACTACTCAGCTAATCCCCAAAGTTTTGGGCGTTTAATATGAATAGCCCCCAAAGGTTTAGAAAGCTTTGGGGTCAAAAATCATGACAAAACAACTCATTTTATTATTTTAAAATAATTTCTAGTGTCGTGTCAAGTGTATTCTTTCGGTTAAGTTGGAGATGATTTTCTGGCAGCCTTATCGGGATAATATGCGTGACATTGTCACCAGGAATGGTTGTTGCGTGCATAAGATTCGGTTTCCGATGATGTGATTTCACAGATGGTCATCGATACCCACCTAATCTCGGTATATAAATCATAGTAATGAAAAAAACAGATAAGCCCATTGTTGTTGAACAAACTTTTGATGTTTTAACAGGTGAACTGTGGAGTGTCATTACTGAATTGAATCAAATGACACAATGGTTTTTTGAAAACATTGAAGCATTTGAGCCGAAAGTGGGGTTTGAGACAAGATTTGTTGTAGAAAACGAAGGCAGAACATTTCCTCACCTTTGGAAAATAACCGAAGTAGAGCCCTATAAAAAAATATCCTACAATTGGAAGTATGAAGGCTATGCAGGTGATTCTTTTGTCACATTTGAGCTATTTGAACAAGGAAAAAAATCAAAGTTGAAGCTGGTTCACACTATTAAGAAAGACTTTCCACCCAACATTCCCGAATTTACCAGAGAAAGCTGTATCGCCGGATGGAATTATTTCATTGTGCAAAGATTAAATGATTATTTGAAATCGAAAAATGTGTAGTAATCGAAACGTAAATATTTAGCTAAAACCCCCATGACCGGGCTTGGACACAAAGTAGAATGATAAAAAAGAAGCTCCGAAGGAGGGAAATATCAATAGCCCTGGGCTTCAGCTCAGGGTTAGGATATGAAAAAGTCTTAGTTTTGGCGAGATTTTTGTCCCCAAAGCTTTGGGGTCGTAAAAATCGTGACAAAACCTACGCACCGAATTAATTTTAAACTTATGAAACGTCCATGTCCAGGCTTGTACACAAAGTAGTATGATTAAAAAAAGCTCTGAAAGAGCTTAATATCAATAGCCCTGGGCTTCAGCCCAGGGTTATGATATGAAACAGACCTCGTTTTGGCGGGATTTTTGCCCGATAGGTGCAAAAATCGTGACAAAACCTACCCACCGAATTAATTTTAAACTGATGAAACTCATAGTCCCTGAATTAGTTGCCCAAATGAAATGCAGTTGAAATAAAAATAATTGATTATCATTAAAAATTTATTCAAATGGTATCCAGACAAAATTTGGAATGAGAAAGTATTATTTTCAAGCCACCAGCATATTTTTACTCATTCTATCTTTAATTGCCTTTTCTGATAATTTAATTACCGATGTAGGGCAAGAGAGCAACAGCGACCCAAAGTTTATTATACACGGACTATTCATGTTTGCCTGGTTTATTTTATTGGTTATTCAAACCAACTTTATAAGGAAAGGAAATTACACAGCCCACATCAAATGGGGCATTGTTGGAATGGTTACCGCAATCGGAGTTTTCTTAAGTACCGTATACGTGTTTCTGGCAATATATAAAGGTTGGGATACAATGCCGTTTTTCGCAAAGGCTAACCGTATTTTTATGCTTAGCTTTGCCATTTTGGTTGTGCTTGCTTATGTAAACAGAAAAAACGGAGCTAAACACAAACGGCTTATTTATATGTCTACTCTGCTGATTCTCGAACCCATTTTAAGTCGGGTTGCAGGAAATTTGTTTATTGAAAATGTGGGTGCTTTTATTGCCATTGTTTGGAACGGACTATTTATTTCACTGTTTGTGTATGACTGGCTTACATTGAATAAAATACATAAAATCAGCTGGATGGGGTTCATATGGTTTTATATCGTATGGACAATTTCTATACTCGCTTAAAAAATGGAAACCCACAACAGGAAGAGATAAAAGTAAAAAGAAGAATGAGAAAAATAGTGTACTACGTAGCAAGTTCATTAGACGGATTTATTTCAGGTCTGAATGGCGAAGTAAGTGGATTTGCCGGAAAAGGAAATGGAGTTGATAAGTATTTGAATGACTTAACCCATTTTGATACCGTCATTATGGGAAGGAAAACGTATGAATTTGGCTATAAATATGGATTACAACCAGGACAACCTGCCTATCCCCACATGAAACATTATATTTTCTCTGACAACTTGCAGTTCAAAAATACCGACCCCAAAGTTCAAGTAAAGGCAATGGATCTTAATGAGATAGAGCAAATACAAAACCAGGAAGGGACTGACATATATCTTTGTGGTGGTGGTCAATTTGCAGGTTGGCTTTTAGACCATCAAAAAATTGACATCCTAAAACTAAAACTAAATCCTTTGATTTTAGGTGAAGGAGTAAAGTTATTTGGTACATCTTCAAAACAATACAAACTCCAACTCATTGACACCGCAGATTACGAAAATGGATTACAAATTATGACGTACCGAATTGAATATGAAAATAAGGTTTAAAGTTATTGGGAATTAGCATGAATGGATTTCATGGTGGAATGAAATTAATATTTTTACTATACATAAAAATTCATATAAAACTTGCAAGGTTCAAATTTATTCATTTACTTTGCACTTCAAAGTACTTTTAGATGAAAGAAAAATATATTAACGACCTGAAGGAAATTAAGGATATAATGAACAGATCCTCAAGATTTATATCGCTTAGTGGTCTTTCGGGAGTTTCCGCCGGGATATCCGCATTGATTGGAGCCTATTTTGCTTACCAAATGGTGTTTAATGATCATGATTATCTTAGCCATAACAGGATTCATCTTACAGGTGAAAGTCTGACACAATTACTGATTATTGCCCTGGCAACTCTTATTCTTGCCATAGGAACGGGCATCTACTTTACCACCCGCAAAACAAAAATGCAAAACAAAAAGATTTGGGATCATCAAACCAAACGACTTCTCATAAATCTGGCGATACCCTTAATCACCGGAGGGGTTCTGTGCCTTTTGCTCCTCGTGAAAGGTTACGTAGGCATTGTTGCACCATTGACATTAATTTTTTACGGTCTCGCATTGGTGAATGCCAGCAAATACACTTTAGATGAAATAAGGAGCTTAGGTCTTATAGAAATCTTCTTAGGAATGGTGGCAATACAATTTATCGGTCTGGGATTACTTATCTGGGCATTGGGATTTGGCGTCATGCATATTGTGTATGGAATTATTATGGAATTGAAATACAAGTCGTGAAAGAACTTCTTAAAAACCTGGACAAGGCTTTTGAAAATAAAATTCGCCTGGGCATAATGTCTGCGCTGATGGTCAACGATTTTATGGATTTCAATACATTAAAAGATTTGCTTGATGTAACAGATGGAAATCTTGCCAGTCATTTAAAATCTCTTGAAAAATCGAAATACATCGAGTACAGAAAGGAATTTCTGGATAGAAAACCGAATACAAAATACTTTGCTACCCCGGCTGGAAAAAAGGCCTTTAGAAAACATATAAATGCCATTGAACAATTACTATCATAAAATTTTTTTATCAAATCACTTTGATTTTAAAAGTACTTTTTAAAAATGAATACGAACACTGAAGTTTCAATCTTTGAAAAAATTAACCATCTGGTCAAAAATTCTGTCACACTAAAATTGGTGATCATTACCATCCTGATGTTGCTTTTATTGATACCTGCAACCATGATCCAATCCCTTATTCAGGAAAGGGAACATCTGAATGCTGAAGTCACCAGGGAGGTAAGCCTAAAGTGGTCTGGTGACCAACAATTGAATGGTCCTATTCTTACCATTCCCCTGACCTATGAATTCGAAATGGAGAACAAAACCACAACTACCACAAAGTATTGGCACATATTACCTGACGAACTCAACATGGAAGGCAATATCATGTCGGAAATACTGAAAAGAGGTATGTATGACGTCGTAGTTTACAAATCAACCCTCAACATATCCGGTGATTTTCAAATTGATCACCAGCCTGACCCTCAAAATCTGCAGGTCATTCATTACGACAAAGCATTCCTCACTATGGGCATATCAGACCTTCGGGGTATTAAAAATCAAATTAATATAAAATGGAATGATGATAACTTAAATGTTGAACCCGGATCAAAAATACCAAACATCATCTACTCAGGTATTACCTTCAACCTTCCAGATCTATCGAAGCAGTTGGCTCAGAAAATGCAATTCGACTTTTCAATACATCTTCTTGGAAGCAAAAATCTTTCTTTCGTACCCATTGGAGCTACGACCAAAGTGAATTTGACTTCATCGTGGGCAAACCCTTCCTTTGATGGCAACTTCCTGCCCGAAACCAGAGAAGTCAATGACCATGGATTTAAAGCTACATGGTCCATATTGCAACTAAACAGGAACTTTCCTCAAGACTGGATTGGCAATGAAAACAAACAACAAATGCAGGAATCCTCCTTCGGTGTTAACTTCATAATACCTCTAGAGGATTATCAAAAATCGTATAGATCAACAAAATATGCGGTCATGACCATTGCGTTAACATTTTTAATTTTTTTCCTCGTTGAAATTCTCAATAAAAGAAAAATTCATCCATTTCAATATGCAATGGTAGGTCTGGCTTTATGCCTGTTTTATACGCTCCTGGTTTCTATCTCTGAACATACAGATTTCAATTTTGCTTATTGGATCTCAACCGCAATAATCGTTGCAATGATTTCACTTTATTCCTTAAGTGTGTTTAAGAAAATAAAACTGTCCTTGATTTTGACAACAACTCTTTTCGGAATCTATGGATTTATGTTTGTTACACTTCAATTAACAGATTATGCACTTATAATTGGTAGTATAGGATTAACTATAATATTAGGTTTGACCATGTTTTTTACCAGAAATATAAACTGGTACAACCTGAATATCAAAAGTGAATAATCCCCTCCAACATGAATATACTTTCTAAAATGGACACATTTCATTTGAGGATAAGGGAAAACAGATGGTTCCGATATTTTGCTGTGTTTAATCGCATTGCACTGGCAGCAGGATTTTTACCTTCCGGAATAGTAAAAATTATGGGTGAACGATTCACTGATCTTTCCAATAATCACCCAATGGGTCAATATTTAGAGGCCTTGCACCAGACCGGATATTATTATACTTTTATAGGAATCCTGCAAGTGACAGCAGCAATACTATTGCTCATTCCCCGCACTGTAACACTTGGAGCCATCATTTATTTTCCGATCATCCTAAATATATGTATCCTTACCTTTGCAGTTCGTTTTGATGGATCACTGCTTTCTTCACCTTTAATGGTATTAGCTAATTTGTATCTCCTCTGTTGGGACTATCACAAAATAAAATTCATCCTTCCATTATATCACTTTGCAACTTTAGATTCATTACAAAAGCAAAAAAGCCTTAGTCATGCATTTCCAATAATTTTCTTTTCGGGGGTCATCACAACCGTTTTTCTGGTCGGACTATTGGTGAGTAACGTATACGAAATCAAACCCTACAACACAGAATCAGCATGTAAAAGGTCTTGCAAGGGAAGTGATAAAGCCATCGCTTGCTATAAGTTTTGCCACTGTATCCACATCGATGGCCAGGCTATTGATAAATGTCTGAAGGAATATCATAAGAATGATAATGATCCTGTACAAAGAAAGTAAATCTGTAAAAATTACAACTTAGTTTTGCCTTCCAAGCTCACTTTTCCTAAGATAGACATCTTTATCTCCGAAAAGAAAAAAAATGAATTTGTAGCCTCATTGATCGTTACCTATGCGTCAATCGTCTATAATTTGGCGTGCAATCAAAAAGTTACGTCAAAAATGTGTATCTTTCTTCTAAATAAAAACCATAAACAATGATGATGCTTTTGATTTTAATCGGATTGGGTGTATTAATCGTATTCTTCTTTATTGGCATTTACAACAAATTTGTCAGTAAACGCGCAATGGTAGAAGAAGGCTGGAGCGGCATAGACGTTCAGCTCAAGAAACGATACGACCTGATTCCCAATTTGATAGAAACGGTAAAAGGCTATGCCAAACACGAAAAGGAGACACTCGACGCTGTCATTACTGCCAGAAATAAGGCTTTGAATGCAGATGGAGTAAAAGAGCAAACTAAGGCTGAAAATCAATTAAATACAGCCCTGGCAAATGTATTTGCTCTCAGTGAAGCTTATCCCGATCTCAAAGCCAATACCAATTTCCTACAACTCCAGCAAGAGCTTTCCGTGGTAGAAAATGATATCGAAAAATCACGGAGATACTACAATGCCACTGTAAGGGAACTCAATATCATGGTAGAGTCCTTCCCGAGCAATTTAGTCGGCAAATCCTTTGGTTTTCAATTGGCAGAGTATTTTGAAATTGAGGATAAAGCACAACGGGCAGCACCAACAGTCAAATTTTAGAATTCTTACTTGCCATATTTACAGCAAAAGGACTATGACTGGATCATGAGACTACCTGTGAAATATGTAAGTTTCAGCTCTATGATTGGATTGTTAACATCGCAAAATTTGCAACAACGGATCGAAAAAAAATCCTTCGAATGAAATGGGTTACCCATACAATCTTTAAAAGTTGTCATTTATTGACGTTGAAAGCTTTCTGTTTTCCAGCTTTCATGTTGCTGCTCGTTGCAATGCTGCTCCCGAAAAGTGCTTTGACACAAAGCGAGCGCATCCTGAATTACGATACCAGTATTGAAGTTCATCCTGACCGTTCTATTACTGTAACAGAAGTAATACAGGTGCAGGTCACCGGAGATATCATCAAAAGGGGTATCACGCGATATCTGCCGGGACGAAGGAGCCTTAACCACCGAACGGTAAACATGAAGTACGACATCGAGGAAGTACAGAAAAACGATCAAAAGGAGCCCTACCGCACTGAATCTGCCAATGGAGGGATGATGATGTATTTGGGGTCTAAAGACGTACTGCTGTCTCCCGGGGTCTATACCTATAAGATCAAATATCGGGTAGCCGATCAGATAGGGTTTTTTGAAGACTACGATGAGATCTATTGGAATGCCATTGGAAATGAAGTGCGTTTTATGGTCGACAATGCCTCCTGCCAGGTCATCTTACCGCCGGGAGCCAACCTTGTTCAGCAAGCAGCTTACTTGGGTTATGGAGGAGAACGCGATCCGTCTTATGAGTTTTCAGAACGAAACAATACACTGCAGTACCGTGCTACCCGTTCACTAAATCCCGGTGAAGGCTTTACTGTAGCGGTTGGTTTCGACAAAGGTCATATGGAATCACCCGGATTATTTGATCGTAAGGGAAGTCTTATTCTGATCTTGCTGGCAAGCCTGTTTTTAATCCCATATTACATCTACACCTGGATGCTTTACGGGATAGATCCACCTACTCCCGCATCTTATCCTTTATGGAATTCGCCCGATGGATTTTCTGCAGGCTCGATCAATTACATTAAAAATGGCAGTTATCAAAATAAAAGCTTTACTGCTTCAGTGATTGATCTGGCGATCAAGGGTTTTCTTAGAATTGAAGAAGGTGAAAGCAAAACTTTTTTCATAAGCAGAAAGATATTTACACTGATCAAGATGAAGGAAATGACTGATGAAATGCCTCAGGAAGAAAAATATCTTTTCAACAGGCTCTTCCAGTCAAGAAATGAAGTAGAAATCGATGGAAAATACGATCCTACTATTGAAGGTGCGTTTTCAAAACATAAATCCAGCTTAAATGCACAGCACAGTGCTTTTATCTGGAAAGGTCATAATGCTAAATTTCTCGTGGTGCCAATTCTTGTTACTTTGGCAGTGATTATCTTTGGCATTGTGATTTATGCTAACGGTGCCTACGCGGAAAATATCAATTTTATCGCATTGCTAGCCTTTGTACCTCTGTCTATCGTCTCCCTTATCCTGTACGCCTATCTTATACGCAAGCCTACAATGAAAAAGCTGGAACTTCGCTCCCGGATAAGAGGCTTCCAAATGTATCTGGAAATGGCTGAAAAAGACCGGCTTCGCCTATTGAATCCACCTGACCTGACACCAGAGCATTTTGAAGCTATACTTCCCTATGCTTTTGCTTTGGGTGTAGAGCATACATGGTCAGAAAAATTCAAAACCATTCTCGATCAGATGCAGTATCAACCCAAGTGGCACAACAGTGCCAATGCCATCTATTTTTCGAGTCACTTCGGCAACAGTTTTGAGAGGAGCGTCAGTGGAGCAGCTACTAAACCCTCCAGTAGCGGCAGTGGTAGCGGTGGCGGTGGATTCTCCGGCGGTGGTGGTGGTGGTGGTGGTGTGGGAGGTTGGTAAAATAAGGATAAGGTTGAGGTTTAGGTTAAGGTTTATGACCTTATTTCCAAATTCCCGGATACCCCATCGTGTTGACTTACCATAAAAATGCCTTTTGGCGTGTCCATATAATCCATTTTGCTTATTTTTGAAAGGTGTAAGGCAGGTTTTAACAATTATCTACCTTTAGTCAGGTTATCTGACTTTGGGCAGACGTGCTGACAATCCACAAATTTTTACCAAAAACAAACCATCAAGTCATCATTGAATATAAACTCTTACATACCGACCAAACTCTACGGGTTAGTTGATCAGATTTGGGAACACGAGATGCATTTATGCGGAAGCTATACGATTTTGCCGTCGGGGAAAGTAGAGATCATCTTTCCGATTCGTCCTGTAAAGCAACTCAAAGCCATAAAAATCAAACCTGACGAAAATCCTGTAAATAAGCACTTCTGCTTCCTTTCGGGATTGCATACCAATCCATTACAAATGACTTTTGAGCGGTTTCATACCTTTGGCATACAGATGAAACCCATTGCCGTGAAAGCGCTTTTCGGCATACCTCTCTGCGAAATCAGGAATTATTTCGTTGAAGGCACTGTGGTGTTTAAAACCATAAATTTGATGCAAGACATGCTACATTCCTGCGAAAACTTTATGGAAAGGGCTAAATGGTTTGAAAACTTTCTTCTTTCAAAAATCGATGAAACCCCCGACCTTCATTTGGCTATCCATCTGGATCGCTCCATAAAAAAATACATGGATCAAAGGCATTATAATCAAGGTAAAACTATCCAGGACATGATGGGATATTCCCGGACGCACACCTATCGCCTGTTCAATGAATGGTTTGGCATTTCGGTGCATTCATACCAAAAATTGCTTCAATTTATCAGGAGTACAGAATCACTGCACGACACTTCTCTTAAGCTTTCAGATGCGGGTTTGATAAACGGGTTCTACGACCAGTCTCATTTCATTCGCACCTTTCACGAGTTTGCAGACATGACCCCGGGAGAATACCGCAAACAATTGCCCCAATTACCCGGACTTCTTTTTGGATAATACACTCCCAATGGTGAGATGGAACATTCATACAATTTTTCCTTTCTAACTCTTCTTATTTTTGCCTGAAAAATTTATCATCTTGCATTGTTTTATTACGGGAGTAAGCGGATTCATAGGCTTCGCTACAGCAAAACAACTTCTTGCCCGAGGGCATGAGGTCTCAGGACTCACCAGTACAAAAGCAAAAATCAACACCCTCAAAACGGCAGGGATCAAGCCTGTGTTGGGGGACATGCATCATCCCCACGAATGGATCGATGCTGTGCGAAATGCAGATGCTGTAATCCATTTGGCCACTCTACCCATTCCTTCCCGTCCGGGCAGGCGATATGTGCAGAATCTTTTGCAATCGCAGGAAAAAACCCTCAGTAGTATGCTGGATTCGCTTTCCGGATCATGTAAGACTTTTATCTGCACCAGTGCGGTATCCGTTTATGGTTCTGGTTCTGATGAGAAAAAAGAGGATACACCTATAAATCCTTACCTCATTGCACAACCATTTGCACTGGGCGAACGGCTGGTAATGGAAGCCAATGCAGAAAAAGGAATTTCAGGGATGGTATTGCGCCTCGGTGGCGTGTATGGACATGGAGGTGTCTTTGGGAAATTCTGGGCAGGTCCCATGCAGGCTGGCAAACGTGCCGGAATTCCGGGAAACGGGAAGCAACTGTTTTCATTTGTACATATTGACGACTGTGTCCAGGCATATGTACAATGCGTTGAAAATCCCACACCCGGTGAAATATTTAATGTCGTTGACAATGAATCAGCGCCGCTGGGAGAAGTGATTAAAGCACTTGCCCGGGAAATGGAGGTGCCGTCCCCTTTTAACATTCCATCATTCCTTTTTAAAATGGTTGCAGGTTCTTTGGTGGCAGAACTGCTCCTGAATGACAAAATAGCCAGCAACAGAAAGATGGTGGAACAACTCGGCATAAAACTGCAATACCCAACCTGGCGCGAGGGGATCCCGGCATTGGCAAGAGCCATCCGCCAACCCCATATAAATTGATAAAACGTCCATGACAAAAGTCAGACACTAATGAGGATGATTAAAAAAAAGCTCTGAAAGAGCGAAATATAAATAGCCCTGGGCTGAAGCCCAGGGTTAGGATATGAAAAAGTCTTTGCTTTGACGGGATTTTTGTCCCCCCCAAAGCTTTGCGGGCTATGGGGACGCAAAAATCGTGACAAAACCATCCACCGAATTAATTTTAAACAGATGAAGCTTTTTACATAATTTTTTAAAGTACTATAAACCAATTTATACAACTAAAAACAATTACGAAATGGAAACACTTACACACGACAAAAGAACCTATGTTTTTGCAGGGTATGTATCTATTGCGGGAGCCGTCTCCATGTTCATAGGCGCTGCTTTCTGGGGCGCATCCGGAACTGATCTATGGATGGCACTTGCCGATAATCAAATGGAAGCGTACTTATCTCAATTAAATCCTGTCAGAACTCTATTGGTCATCAATACTTGTTTTTGGGTATTGGGCGTATTGCTTTTAGCCACTGCCGGAACACTCATGTCAGGATTTTGCATTTCTAACCGCGGACTGGCACAAATGGGTATGGTTTTCATGAGAACGGCTGCTTCCGTTGCCATCGTTTCATTCCTCGCTATGCTATCAATTGCTTTTTATTCCAATGCGGTTGAAGTTGCCACCATTACAGGATGGTTGGGGGCAAGACTGGACGATATTGCCACCATGCTAATTGTTGGTTTCGGCCCTTTGTGTATATCTATTGCGGGTAGACGCGATTGGGTTCCCCGTTGGCTTGGCATTTGGGGGTTTCTGGCAGGCTTCACCGGTCTCCTTGGAGTGATCGGCTTGTTGACCGGCATTGTTCCACTTGGCTTTATTATTATTCCTTTCGGATTAGGATGGATGATTGCAGCTGGTATTGTTCTTATCAAGAAAAGTAAATCCATTGTATCATAATAAAACGAACATGACCTATTTAAATCAAAATTTTGAAAAGATAATTAACTTATATCAATAAGAATGAAACATAAATTGCCCCGTGTTTAAACCCGGGGCAAAATGAACAATCAATCTTTGTTTTGGCGTGATATTTGCCTTCCCCCCAAAACATTAGCGGCTTTGAAGGCCTTTGGGGGCAAATATCATGACAAAACCTACAACCGAAACAATTATAAACAAATGAAAAAGATATATAAAATTCTCACTATCATCCTTGGCGTATTATTACTGCTTATCATTTTCATTCATATTGCAGGTAGAAAAAAATTCGATGCGCCTTATCCCGACATTGTTGCAAGCACAGACCCTGAAATCATAGCACGGGGAGAATATTTGGTCTTTGGGCCCTCTCATTGCGCTACCTGTCATGTGCCCATGGACAAAATCCTTGAAGTAGAAAATGGTTTAAAAATGCCCTTGATTGGCGGCTGGGAAGTGGATATTCCTCCTGTTACTTTGCGTGCCGGAAACCTGACATCCGATCAAAAAACCGGAATCGGCAACCGGACGGACGGAGAGCTCGCCCGGACAATACGACACCGCATTACGCATGACGGTCGTTTTCTGCCCCCGGTCATGCCATACGGACAGATGAGTGACGAAGACCTTAGGGCGATCATATCCTATTTACGTTCACAACCGGCAGTCGAAAATGAAATCAAGCCATCCTCCTATAAATTTCTCGGAAAAGCACTTCTGACTTTTGGTATTCTAAAACCAACTGAAAATGTCAATACACCACCCAAATCAGTGAGCCGGGATCATCCGGTTCTATATGGTGAGTATTTGGCAAAAGCCGTAGCCAATTGCATGGGATGTCATACAGCTACCGACTTGATGTCCGGCCAGTTTACAGTACCGCCTTTTGCAGGGGGATTTGTATTTGAGCCTGATGAATTTCAGCAGGGATTCGGGTTTGTATCACCCAATCTGACAACTGACCCGAATACAGGCATCATGGCAAGTTGGACAGAAGAAACTTTCATCGACCGGTTCAGAGCTGGTCGCATCCATCAGACCAGTCCCATGGCCTGGGGTGCATTTTCCCGGATGGACTCAATTGAAATCAGTGCCATTTATCAGTATTTACGAACGCTTGAACCGGTCAATAATCCTATCGAACAGACGGTTTACCTCCCCGGAGAAAAAATGTAATAAGACCAACAGAAACACGAACCTGTTGCATCCATGTCTTGTTTAAAAAAAATGTACAACAATGACCATTTCTCAATTTAGGAAATTGACAAACAAATATAGGGAGGTGTTTCCGGATGGTATTAAAGAGACGATGAATTTTTCAAATCGTAAAGACGCAATATTTTGCGTCTTTATAAAATGGACGTCATTATGCAAAATCCAGTACCCACATACCCCTAAACAAACCAAAACACATGTAATGAATAGCTGGGTAATTCAGCATTTACATGAATAAGCATTTTGAGTTTTTTTGTATTTTTACCTAAAGTAAACAAAATATCAATACGAGATAAAACTCAGAATTTCCAACATGAATCCATATTTTTGTGATAGAAATTCAGAGTCATGAGGTTTTGAAGGGATATTTGGCACTTATTAATCCAATGATTCGTTTTATATTATCTAAACTGAATAGATATGTTAAATACAGAATTAAAAGCAAAGGTTAAGGAAAAAGTAGATTCAATAGAGCAATCTTACCTACTCGAAGAAATTTTGCAATTGATTGAAATAGAGACCGTACCAGAAGATGTATTTATAATACCTGAATCACATAAACAGGAGTTAGAAAAAAGCCTTATTCAAATGGAAAAAGGGCAAATTATTTCAAATGCCCTTGTAAATAAAGGAGTTGCCAAATGGCTCTTAAGTTAGTATGGACTGAAAGAGCTCTTCTTCATTTAGAAGAAATTCTTTTTTATGGGAAATGAGAAATGGTTCAAAAACGTATTCTTTAAAATTATATGACAGGATACAAACCTCATTGAGAATATTAGCCTTATATCCTGAATCAGGCAAAAGAACCGATAACTCAAGATTGAGTAAAAAAATAATAAAAGACTATTACTTGTATTACACATATGATGAAGTAACATTGTCAGTTATCGGAATATTTGATATGAGAAGAGATCCTGAATATTTAAGAAAATTTGAAAGTGAATGAATCACAAAGCCTTTTAAAAAAAATGACTGTATGCTTCCCACCAATCACCCTTCACATTGCAGACCACAATGTACATTTTAGAAATAGTGGATTTCACGGATTAGGCAAACCTTCGCAGCACAAGTACCCACATACCCACAAACAAACTCAAAGAAGATGAAGAACAATTACATGTAATTAGGGATAGTTTTTATTCAATTGCAAAAGGTGTTGATTTGAATATTCCTGAAGGAATCATTTAACTAATAAACACAATACCTACATCACTGCCTATTTCAGCTGATAGAAATTTATTCCATTTAATCTCTTAAAACCGACTTAAACAAAACATTTTCAAAATCTACCCCATGTTCGACCAATTCTACCAACAATCCAGTGATCAGCTTAAGCTGGCTTTTCTTGAGGAAGCCTTCCGTAAATACCCCGTTCTTAAAGAAGACTTCCTGGCCTTTTACCTGAAACCTTCGGGCACTCCACTGAAAATGACTGTGAGTGATCCGGATGATTTTATACTGGCCAGTAAAGATGCCATCATAGAGGAACTGCAATCCATTGATCTTAATGAAACTGACTGGGAGGATTATGTGCCCCGGCACAGTGGTTATATACCGGAATATGAAGCCATGGAACATATGGCAGAAGATCAGATCAATGAAATCTTTGCATTGAATGTAAACGATGTGGAAAGATACTGTGCGGAAAAACATTTTGACCTGGCTTTCCTTTACATGATCAGTCTGTATCAGGCCTGCATGGAAGCAGAGCTGGATGATGAATATGAGACCCTGCCCGATGCCAACCTTACCCTAATCAATCTATTGGAAGACCAGCTACACACTTGCATGCCCTTGTTCCAGGCTATTCAACTTTCCAAGGATCAGCTTTTCACCATCGCCTCCGTTTTGTTTGACCAATTTCAGAAAAACTATAGTAATGACCCCAAGTTTTTGACGTTTTTCGACTCATTTCTCAATGCCGTTATTCACTCGGGGTCAGAGGCAAGTATTGTCCTTGATGTGATAGAAAAGAAAAAAGTAGGGCATCATGTACCCTGGCTCCTTACTGAGTTGCACAAAAAATCAGGTGGTACAGCAGCCTGGGAGCAGTCAGCACGGGAGGTGTATAAAAATAACATGAGTGTCGCCCGTTCCCTGCTGGAATTTTACAAGACTGACAATAAGCTGGAATTTGTAAGGATTGCCCGGGAATTGTGGCAAGATGGATTATTTCAGTCTGAATTTGCCAAAATCTATTTTGAAGATTTGGATCCCGCGGATGATCCGAACTTATACCGGACAGTGACCGTTTATCTGAACGATCGGAATTTTTCAGAAAGATATTACCATGTTCTTCTGGAGCTGATGGAAAAGGAAGAGCGAATAAACTATATTGAAACATTCAAATGGAATAAACCTGCCTATGTCAATGCTTTGTGCATGGAGGAAAAATATACTGAGGCACTAAAATTTGCCGGTCAACATACCGACAGATGGAATATAGTTGATATCATGACGCCCTGTCTACAGTTTCAACCGGATTTAGCTTTGGAGATCCTTGAAAGGAAAATCAAAGAACTTCTCGTAGAAGAACGCGGCAGGAATTTTTACGAGAGGATTGCCCGTGTGTTGAAGATTGCGGCCGATCAATCTGCCATTAGGCCGGATGCTGAAAAGCTGGCTATTAAAATCTGCTCCCTATACTCAAGATTACCGGCACTCAGGGACGAATTAAGAAAAGCCGGATTGATTAAGAAATAGTCTAAAAAGTCAGTTCTTCTTTATTTGAAATATCTGTAGAACAGCATATCACTTTTTAATTTGGGAATAAAACATCAAATACCATATAACTTTCCCTTTATCATCACTGACATCTCAAACGCCCATTATAGACAGATAGGAGCCAATTCGGAATCTAAGCAAGCGGGATTAGATGAATACTTCCGAGAATTATTGTAAGTGCCCGGAATATTGAATTGAAAGGAAGGATTATACACCATTCATGGGATTAGAGGATCACTGGTACCCATATCGCTTACCTACACGCCCGTCATGGCAAGCTCCAAAATCATGCTAAAACTACTTCCATTTCAAAAAACTTAAAACGTTTTTTCAAAACAGCATTTTTTGCGTATTATTGTTGTATGTAAAATACAATAATGGAGAAATTGATTCAAAAATGGAAACTTGCTTAAAGCTAACTTCTTTTAATCGCACCAGAATGGAATTGAAATGATAGTCCACCTGTTGCACTTAGTGTGTTAGATGTCTTTTAATCGCACCAGAATGGAATTGAAATTTATCTCACTCTGCGTTTTGCGGCAGCCTGCTCCTGTCTTTTAATCGCACCAGAATGGAATTGAAATATGCGTATGAGGCGGTCGAGCGATGCATTATTTATACTTTTAATCGCACCAGAATGGAATTGAAATTCGAGTCAGCTGCATGTGGCGGGAGTGGGTCAGTTTCTTTTAATCGCACCAGAATGGAATTGAAATACACTTCCCAATAGTGCCTAACCCCCTGAAAATCAAATTTTAATCGCACCAGAATGGAATTGAAATTTGACAATGAGATACAGACCACAGAAAAGCAGATCAGCTTTTAATCGCACCAGAATGGAATTGCCCGGTGAAATTTTTATACATTTGATGATGACAGGAGACTATTACTATACGTATGTATTAATTAGCGAAGCTGACGGGAAATTTTACATAGGATATTCATCAAATGTAGAAAAAAGATTTCAGGCTCACATGAGGGGACAGGTAGACTCAACCCGGCACCGGTTGCCATTACAGCTGATCTATTATGAAGCATGTCTTGATAAATCTGATGCTAAGAAAAGAGAAAAGTATTTAAAAACGCACTATGGTCGCATGTATCTAAAAAGCACCTGAAATCTTATTTCACCGGGTAATCGCACCAGAATGGAATTGAAATGCTTGTGGCATTGGTTTTTGTGCAGTGTAATAATCCTTTTAATCGCACCAGAATGGAATTGAAATGAAGGTGAAAACCGTACACCCTAACGCTTTCCAGATCCTTTTAATCGCACCAGAATGGAATTGAAATTTGTAGGGTTAACCTCTGTGTTAGCAGCGGTCTCACCCTTTTAATCGCACCAGAATGGAATTGAAATGACACAGGCTTAAAAGTTCTTAGGAAAAAGAAACCTCTTTTAATCGCACCAGAATGGAATTGAAATGATGAATATTTGTTGCTGGATTGCGTCTTCGGATACTTTTAATCGCACCAGAATGGAATTGAAATTTTCTTTTAATATGTCTAATTTTTCATGTTTTTTTCTTTTAATCGCACCAGAATGGAATTGAAATCCAGTACTATTATATTAGACACATCAAAGAAAGGTGACGCATTCACCAAAATTGAATATGAATTAGTACCCTCCTAAAAGCTACAAGACCCTACGATCGATCCTCAACCTCATTTTAGCAGTTAGCATTTCACAATTAGAAGTTAGTTTTTTCATCTCAGTTAGGCAAAAACGGTCAATGTATTTCAGGAATTGACATTAACAATAGCGGATAACCAACCCTCAACTCCTCAACTTTCTAAACTCCTCAACTACCGAAGGCTCTCAACATGCCGAAGCGAAAACCTCAACCTCAGCCTCTATAATAGCTCGTAGCTCGTAGCTCAAAGCTGGTAGCAAAAAAGCTTTTAGCCGTTTGCTATTAGCTTTTGGCCCAATTAGTGGGCAGTCGGCAACAGGCAAACTGTGCCCTCAAAAAAAAGTACGCGCACAGCCAAATGACGCGTCGCAATTGATGTCTCACTTCCTGAGCCTCAACCTTCTAGCTTTCAACTTATTTCCGACCTAAATTGCTCTTAGCTCTTAGCTTGTTTATTTAAGCATTAGGATAATGCTAACTGCCAACTGCCAAAGGCAAAAAGCTCACCCTCACCCTTAACCTTAACCTTAACAAGTAGACCAAGATTTGGGGGCCGGTTAAGTCCAGCTACCTCCATCAATGTATGAATGATGTAACTTATTTCAGAACATATATAATAGTCGAAGCACCATTCGACTCCATCTTTACAGTAATGTATAAATTGAAAAATTAAAGCCAATGTTTTATCACGTAAAAGAATTACAGATTAATGCAAGGGTCTTTAATTCCAATGAGCATTTTGCCAAATTATTAATCGAACAGATTGGCAATCTCAACGGATGTTTAACAATATAACTAATAATAAATGAATACTTCAAAGAAAAATTTTAATGGCAGCGACAAGTCAAATTCCAATGATACCCAAGCTGAACAAAAAAAAGGGAGTCATAGCAAAAACAAAATGCAATCTTCACAACTCATGAAATTATTTGAAGATCAGCTCAAAGATATTTATTGGGCAGAAAATGCTTTGTTAAAAGCAATATCAAAAATGATCAAAAACACGACTTCAAAAGATTTGAATACCATTTTAACTGCTCACCTTGAAGAGACCAAAAAACATGTTAGTCGATTGGAAAAAGTTTTCTCATTAATTGATGTAAAGGCTGTAGGAAAAAAATGTGCAGCAATGGAAGGACTGATCAAAGAGGCTTCTGATATAATGGAATCTTGTGAGGATGGTTCTATGTGTGATGCCGGAATTATCTTCGCAGCTCAAAAAATAGAGCACTACGAAATTGCATCCTATGGAACACTAAGACAGTTTGCAGAAACATTGAAATTAAAGAAGGTGGTTGAATTATTGGAAACAACTCTACAAGAAGAAAAAGAAGCGGATCTAAAATTATCTGATGTTGCAATGAAAGCCATCAACGTAGAAGCCGCTGAAGAAACAGTATAATACATAATGAAATGAACAGTATATTCAAAGCACTGATAGCAGGATTTGGTGCAAAAAAATTTGGGGGTGGATGCTTAGGCACCATAGTAGTCTTTGTAGTCATATACTTCCTGTTGGGTCAATGTTAAGAGCGAATCCAATTTAGGATTTTGAGCCGTAAGTACAAATTTCTCTGAACGGGGACGAAAGGTATCAAGTCCATTCCTTTTCAAGTGAACAATGCACATTGAAGTGCATAACAATATTATCTCAGGTAGACCGATGGGTTAAATATTTAACCTCGGTCTTATAGTCTGAGATAAGCAGAATCATAATTAATTAATCTAAAAAAAAATTAAAATGTTAAATTCAAGAGATGAAAAAGATTTTCGTAAAAAAAACGAAAATCGAAATGAAAATGATGGTCGACATGAAAATGTAGGCTTAAATGATGAACGATATGAAAATCAAAGTCGACATGATAACCCAGGTCGAATTGAGAATGCTGGACGAAATGAAAATGAATTCCGAAATGACAGAGATGGACGAAATGACAGAGATGGACGAAACGATAGGAATTCCGAAAATAGGTTACTGACAGGTATGTTTCGTGACCGTGAAAGCACAGAAAATGCCTACAATAGCCTACAAGAAAGAGGTTATACAAAGGATGACATCAACCTGGTTATGTCTGATGATACCAGGAAAAACCAATACAGCGAAGAAGGTGCAGAACATACAGAAATAGGAACCAAAGCAGCAGAACATGCTGGCAAAGGATCTGCTATTGGAGGTACTATAGGAGCAGTTGCAGGTGTAATAGCTGCTATCGGTACCAGTGTTGCAATTCCGGGATTAGGAATTCTGATAGCCGGACCCCTGGCTGCAGGATTGGTAGGTGCAGGTGCAGGTGGAATTACAGGAGGTGTAATTGGTGCTTTGGTTGGTTCCGGGATTCCTGAGGCAAGGGCAAAATTATATGAATCTGGGATAAAAGAAGGCAATGTAGTCATTTCGGTTACTCCAAGAAATAATGAAGATGCTAAATACCTGGAAAATAATTGGAAGTCAAACAAAGGTGAAGAAATTTACTGGTAATATTCCAACAATTCCGTGTGCAAGGGATTTAGCTAATCCCTTGCATATTTTATTAAACTAAACCAAACTATAGCAATGAAGAATCTAATCAATTTTAAAACAATCCTGGTGCATTCAATATGGATAGCCGGGACATTAATCTTAGTATCATCTTGTTTCGACAATAAAACTACTGATTCAAAAAAGATAGCTGAACAAGAAAACATTGATAAACTGACTACCGATGATAGAATTATTACGGTTGTAAAAAATGACAATGACGCAGAGTTTTTAATGGAGGTAGCTGAAATGCAAATGGAAGAAATCAGCCTGGGAAAATTGGCTCAACAAAAAGGCAATGCTGCCCATGTCAAAGAATTGGGAAAAATGATGGAGTCAGATCATACTAAAACTCATAATGAACTCAAGGCACTGGCGCAATCCAAATCAGTTTACATACCCACCTCACAGACGGATGACTCCAGGGATGCTTACGCAAAACTTGCGGATAAAACCGGAAATGATTTTGGCAAAACTTACAGTGCTATGGTGGTTGAAAACCACGAGGATGCAATCGATTTATTTGAAAGAGCTTCTACAGAATCCGAAGATCCGGAAATCAGAGCCTGGGCTTCTGCTAATCTTGCACCTTTAAGAACCCATCTTAAGCATGCTGAAGCGTGTAAAAAGGAATGTGATAAAATGAAATAAGTATTTAGCTTGAAAAATTCTTAGTGCAAGTAAAAATCTTATGCGCATTCGAAAAATGGACAAAAGTGCAGTATATGCATTAAATGGAAAAGCAGTAAATATGGCTGAACCATGTAGCTTATAAAATTGAATTTTTTTTAAAGTGCAGCAAACATAGTTTGATGCACTTTTCCATTTTACAATAACAGGAAACGAAGACAGGAGATGGTTAGCTTCTTTTACTGTTTTGGATCGAAGGCGTAGGAAAATAATACAAAACTCATTTTGAAAAATTTCTGAAACTAGTTTTTGTATCTGAAATTGAACCCTACGAACTGTGAAATTGGCTCCCTTAATCCCAATGTATCCCACCTATGGTTCCGACATTTTGACCCTCTTTCAAAAAATCCTGCTATTTTTAATGTGAAAAAGTATAAATAGAAAGATTTTCAGATAATTTGCTCCGACTTTAGGCTGTGGGAACTTGCACTACTCAAAATTTGAAGAGTGAATAAATCTGGTGAAATATAGAATAATCGAATTATTAAAATAATTATGAATTCTAAAGGCAATCTTTTCAAAGAAATAATTTAGAATCTATAAATTTAAAGTTAATCACAACTTGTAAAAATATTCAGAAATCAAATTATATTACTTAACTAATGACAAGAAGATGAATCCAATTATAAGAAATATTCTGGCAGTAATAGCAGGTTGGCTTATCGGAAGCATTATCAATATGAGCTTAATCAAAATTGGTTTTAATGTCATTCCAATTGAGGGCATAAACCCCAATAATATGGAGGCTTTAGCGGAAGTGATGCCGACATTGGGTTTTAAACACTTTATATTTCCCTTCTTGGCACACGCATTAGGTACGCTCATTGGAGCGACCGTAGCAGGTCTTATTGCAACAAAACACAAAATGAAATTTGCCCTTGGTGTTGGAATTATATTCCTAATAGGCGGAATTCTTGCCAGTTTTATGTTACCGGCACCGGCTTGGTATGTAGTTGTAGATCTTGTTTTTGCATATATACCCATGGCTTGGATTGGAGGAAATATTGGAACAAAAATATAAGCTTCAATACATGATAAAAATAGGTTCATAGATAACTTGTTGCGGCTTTACGTTGGGGGGAACTGAAGTTCAAAACAAGTAAAGAAAACAATATTATGAAGATATCAAAAATAATAGTCCTTGCCTTTATCTCGCTTTCCTTTGTGAGTGCTAATAGGCCAAATCAAAATTTAGACTTTAGAATTCGTACAATTACGACAGGAGTAACACTAGAAAGTCTGGATGATATCGCTACAATCAATGATGCAATTACTTTTTTAGAAAAATCCAAAAAGTTATTTTCAGATAATGGTTATGAAGTTCAAACAATAAGAATTTCAACGCAAAATTTGCATGAGTTGGTTTCGGGTAGTCCCACAAAACAAACCTTGCACAAACTGAATCAGATTGATAAAATATTGATTAAAAATAATATCAATTTAGCCATTGGCGAGCTGATCTCTGGCAATCAATATGATGATAAACTTGCTGAATGGACTCTAGAATTGATTAAAGAAACCTCTAACATAAGCTTCAGCGTTCCCATTTCTTCAGAAAGTATTGGAGTGCATCATAATTCAATTAAAACGGCATCTGAAATTTGTATCGCACTTTCAAAAAATAGTAAAGGCGGTGAAGCAAATTTCAGATTTTCAGCTTCAGCAAATTGTCCGGCCGGAATCCCTTTTTTCCCGGCAGCATTTCATAAAGGAAAAAACAGTTTTGCCATCGGATTAGAATATCCCAATCTCATTACTAAGGTATTTGAAAAATCAGATTGGGAGAATGCAGAAAGTAACCTAAAAAGCGAATTGGACAAACAATTTAAACCGATTGAAGTTTTAGCAAAAACGATACAATCTTCGGATTGGCACTATGACGGAATTGATACTTCTCCAGCTCCTGGATTGGAAGCAAGTATTGGACAAGCTATAGAAACTTTAACAGGCCAACCTTTTGGAAGTGCAACTACTTTGAGTGCTTGTGCTATAATAACCAACGTCATAAAAAATTTAGATGTAAAAACTTGTGGTTATTCGGGACTTATGCTTCCTGTAATTGAGGATAAAGTTTTAGCGAAAAGGGCAATGGAAGGTCATTATACGGTTGAGGAGTTGTTATTGTACTCTTCCGTTTCAGGAACAGGATTGGATGTTATTCCTCTTCCAGGAAATATTTCAAAAGAAACAATTGAAGGTATTTACAGAGACATAGCTTCATTGTCCATAAAATACTTCAATAAAGCTTTATCGGCAAGGTTATTTCCAATTCCTCAAAAAAATGTCGGGGATATGGTCGATTTTGAAAATGCCTATTTAACTTCTTCAGTCGTAATGAAGGTAAACTAATGTATGATATAACTGGAAAGAGCCAGTTACCAATAAAGTATATGAATAACAGCGGATTAAGGGCTAAAGCGAAATGAAAAACAGAAACTAAAAGTCAGTGGTAAACCAAAAAGTAAGTGCGTAAAAACCTGCTATTTTTCATATATTTGACCAATGGTAAAAAGCAGTAATGACCGCTTAGAGTATAACGCAAAATATTTAAAGTCATTTTTTATCACTAAGTTTTACTTATATTGGAGGTAAAAACATACATACCACATCCGGCACTGCAGGATATTATCTTGAACATATCAACAGTGAACGTCATATTTCCGAAAGGAAATGATGATGTAGTTACACCTTATCCTCCTACTCCATTTCAATCATTGATTTTTTACTGTAATAACCCTGTTTCCATGCGGCGAATAGAGACGGGAGATTTTGAAAAACAACCGCTGACAGTATTGATAGGGCCACAATTTTCACGTGTGAATATACAAGTACACCACCAGCTTAGCGCCATACGTGTTGACTTTCTCCCTGGTGGCATGTATCGCATGCTGGGCATTCCCATGCATGAATTGTTCGATGCTGGATTCGATGCACTTGATTTCTTTGGCTCTGAAATGAAGAGTATCAAAGAACAATTACAGCACATAACCAATATGGAAGAGGGAAAAAACATTGTAGAAAAATTCTTATTAAATCAGGTAAAAAGCCTCAAGGGAATTTTACCTTTTGATAACGCTTTGCGCATTTTATTGAACCATGACGGCAATATTTCTATCCGCAAAACTGCTCAGTTTTCGTGCCTGAGCTTAAAACAATTTGAAAGAAAATGCAAAGAAAGAATTGGAATGAACCCCAAAATGTATGCCCGTATTTTAAAATTTTCAAAAGCTTACAGGTTACACGAAGCTTTACCGCAGTTCAGTTGGACGCAAATTGCATACGAAGCAGGATACTATGACCAAATGCACATGATTAGAGATTTTAAATCTTTTGCCGGTGTTAATCCTACTGTTATTGAAGAGCAACTCCTTTCCACACCTCTGCGAATGCAAAAAAATTTGCTCTATTGAATGTCGATTTTTTCCTATGCAGACCGTGTGTATCAATTTAATTTTGTGAGAAAAAATTATGAAGACAAAATCACAAAAAAGCATAAGGAAAAGGACATGCCTCTTCACTTTTGCCATGCTGTTTCTTTGCCATTTTTCCATAACACAGAATTCTACGAAGGTAACAATAAGTCCCTTACCTCTCGACGAATTAAGGGGTTTCACTCATACGTTTTACTATAGCCCCGGTCATGAATCAAGAGCAAAAATAATTGCTATACTTATGGAGAATGCAGGCAATTATTTCCAGATAGAGCTAGGGTTTACACCCAAAGCAAAATTGTACATACTTGCCCCGCAACACTGGAAAGATGTGGCTGCCAAACCCTTGCATGATGTCTATGGTTTTCCTCATTATATTGACGAAATTCGCCTCGTCATTGCAGCAGAAGACAACGATTTTTGGCGAAGCTTTTTGCCACCTGTTAACAAACTTCCTCCACTAGTAGCAGCACAGGTTGCAAAAGCCTATGGACGACCAGATGGTTCATTCAGCATGATGCCATTTTTTGATTTGCTCTCCCTTCACGAATTGGGACATGCATATACGGCACAGGCAGGGCTTATAATGCACCGCTACTGGATGGGCGAATTGTTTGTAAACATTATGTTGCATACTTACGTAGCAGAAAAGCAACCCGAACTTTTACCGGCTTTAGAAACTTTCCCAAACATGGTGGTGGCAGGCGGGACAGCAGAGTATAAATTTACCAGTCTGGAAGACTTTGAAAAATTGTATCCAACGCTGGGTATGGGTCCAAAAAATTACGGTTGGTATCAAAGCAAATTTCATTCAGCCGCCAAAGATATTTACAATGCCGGGGGTATAATGGTATTAAAAAAGTTATGGCAGGCATTAAAAAAGCATCAGGAAGAAATGACAGATGAAGAATTTGTCAACATGCTGAAAACAGAAGTTCATCCCTCAGTGGCCAAAGTATATTTACATTGGATCAAAAATGATTGATATACTGCCCGTAGCTAATACCAAATATATAAAAATCGCATCAAGTTATTGGTTTACGTCCTATTAATTGAGAAGTCTTATCTCCCTTCTTTCAACTCTCAGGAGCCATTGTAAGCTCTTTAAAACCCATTTTGTGATAAAATTTTGCACTGTTGAGCTATCCAGACAACCAGTTTAAAATCCCTTCAAATTAAAAATTTGGCTATTTTTAGAAAAAAACGAGGTTTTAATAAAAACTGACGTTATAGCCAATGCTAAAAAAGGACACCAAAGAATGAAAATACTATTAATGTCAATTGGAACACGTGGAGACATTGAACCTTTTTTGGCAATTGGAGAAATTCTAGCCAAAAAAGAGCATACTACTATTTATGCTTTCCCGGAACAATACAGCCATTTGATACCAGACAATTGTAAAACCTATACTTTTACTTCCAGATTTTTAGACCTTATTGAAGGAGAAGATGGAAAGCTTGTAATGGGTGGTTCTATGGGATTGAATAAATTGAAAGCTATCGTAAGGCTTTACAAAAAGGAATGACTGTCAATAAAATATTGGTAAGGGAACAATTCAATATTGTAAAAATCGAAGAGCCTGATTTAATCATACATAATGGTAAATGCAACTATCCATTGTTGTGGCATTTATCAACAGGTAAAAAAATAGTTTTGATAAGTCCTATTCCTTATTTCATTCACTATGTAAAAGGTTTCGGACATACAGGGTTTAGTTTTTATTATGGAGAGTTCATTAACAAATTAACATACAAAATCGCAAACTTTGGTCTCGTCAAAACCATTTATGACGCACAAAAAATACTACCCTCTACAATTAATAAAGTATCTAAAAATATCATAAAAAAGGAGTTGTATTCTGAAAAATTAATATATGCCATATCACCTTCATTATTTGCCAAACCTACGAATTGGAGTACAAATGTTCACGTTTTAGGATACCACGAGAGAGATAAAAAAATGGATTGGCTACCTGATGAAAACATTATTCAGTTTACAAAAAATCACACGAAAATACTGTTTTTGACATTTGGTAGTATGATTAATTCAAATCCTGAAAAGACCACTCAAACTATCTTAAATGTCCTTGACCAACTGAAAGTTCCTACTATAATAAACCTTGCTGCGGGTGGTCTTGTCCAACTAGAAAAGTATAAAGAAAATGACTTATTTTATTTCACAAATCAAATTCCATACGATTGGGTATTAGAAAAGTGCTATGGAATTATACATCACGGTGGTTCGGGGACAACTCACAGCAGTATAAAGTATGGTTGTGTTTCAATGATTTTACCGCATATTTTTGACCAATTTGGTTGGAATAATTTAATAGATAAAAAAGGCTTAGGTCCTAAAGGAGTAGCTATTAATAAAATCACTGAACAAAACCTAAAACCACTAATTATAGATTTATTTGAAAACAGATCGTATAAGTTAAGAGCGAGAGAAATTGCTCAAAAGATACAACAAGAAAATTTTGAAAATGAACTATATGCATCAATTATGAACTAAAAGCTCTGGCTATAATACACAGGTCTCTGACCGGTCTGCAAGACCCGGCGATGAGTCCATGTTGACCTACATCCCATGGTATTACCCCTGAAAAGCTATGTACTTATCGACGGTTTTGGGTGGATTCCAGGATAAAATTTAATGGAGGTTCATTGTCAAAACATCCGGTCAAAATGAACCACATATAAGGCAATGCGGCGGATGTAATTCTGCAGCGTGTTATTGCTCTGTCCCCGCAATGTAACCTATTGTTCCAATTTCCGGTCAACATTTTCAAACCCCGAAACAAGCACTATGGCCTGCTCTACAATAGTAAACCCACATAATTCATGAAGGCTTCTATTACAAGGCTGAATGCCTTCATAAATGGGCACATGTTCGATTTTCTGTCCTCAACCCCCAAAGCTTTGAGGGGCTATGCCTGCGGAAAAAAATCTTCACGAGCACCCTTTTCTATTGGCCTCCAACCTTTCACCACGAACCCCTCATGAATTATGTGGGAAAACCCGATTTCTTCTCATATTCTGAACTTTTAAGGTGATTAAATTCCGAATTATAGGAAGAAACGGGTAATTTCGAAAAACTATCCCGGCCAGGCTGGATTTAGTTCTACATTGTAAATGGAGGTTTTAAGACTAACTGACGTTGTAAAACCCCACTACTTTTCATATATTTGATCATTGGCAAAATGTAGAAAAGTCAACTTCGCGTGTTCCGCAATATATGAAAGATGGGCGTGTAAATTGTTGGGGTATCAATGAGTCATCATTTGAGAAGACAAAAATAAAAGCAACAAAACTAAAAATATCAGAATGAAACAAATAAAACTAATTCTATTGACTGCATTGCTTTTGTATGTTCATCAAATAAGTTTTGGGCAGGAATTATCAAAACAAGTAACTGATTTTATAGAAGTACATGATTCGATTGTGGTAATCAAAAATGTTACTTTAATTGATGGAACAGGTGGTGCTGTAAAGTACAATCAGGATATTTTGCTTCGTAATAAAAGAATTGCTGCAATTGGAAATGTCGGAGATATAAAACTTCCCGAAAATGTACGGATCATTAATGCTACAGGAAAAACGGTTATTCCTGGATTAATTATGATGCACGAGCATCTATTTCACGCAAAACCATATTTCGGGACGTAAAAAGCAGTACATATGACCCATACTTTCCCCCAACTATATCTGGCAGGGGGTGTAACTAACATGCGAACCGCAGGAGGTATAGAGGCCGGTGCCGACTTAAATATTAAGAGTTTAATTGAACAGGGCAAACGACTTGGACCTACAATAGACGTTTCAACACCACATATTGAACGAGAAGGATTAGTTGGTGAATATATTCCACAACTCCAATCACTTTATGGGAATGAAAGTATTGAAAACTGGTTGAATTACTGGTTTGACAAAGGCATTACTTCAGTTAAAGTGTATAATAATTTCACAAAAGATGATTTGCGTGAAATCATTAAAGTCTCTCACGCGAGAAATATAAAAGTAACCGGGCATTTGTGTTCTGTAACCTATCGGGAAGCTGCTGAAATGGGCATTGATAATTTGGAACATAGCTTTATGGCTGCTACAGATTTTGTATCAGACAAACCGGAAAATGTATGTGTGAATGCTTTTCAGTCATTAAGAGAGCTTGACGATAATGATCCCAAACTAATCCAATTAATGAAATTACTGGTCGAACAAAATGTAACTTTAACTTATACACCAAATGTTTTTGAGCCCTATACCAATAGAGAGGTTATTCCGGGAGGTGGAGACGTTGCATTAGCCCCTCATCTACTTGAACAAATGCAAATTGTTTATAATCAGCATGTTAATACAGAGAGAGACTCTATGATTTTGATAGGATTTAAGAAAGAAATGAAACGAGTTATGAAATTTCATTCTATGGGGGGTAAAGTTATAGTTGGTACTGATCCGACTGGAAATGGGAAGACTATCGCTGGTTATGCTAATCAAAGATTAATTGAACTACTTATAGAGACTGGTTTTAGTATTGAAGAATCAATAAAATTGTCTACATTAAACGGAGCAGAAGATCTGCGTATTGAAAAAGAAACCGGCTCAATCGAAGTTGGAAAAAAAGCTGATTTGGTGTTAATCCATGGCGACTTAACGAAAGATGTTTCTAACATCAGAGAAATGGAGCTTGTTTTCAAAAATGGAGTGGGATACGATTCTAAAAAAATATTTGACTCGGTAAAAGGCAGGATCGGACTACATTAATAAACTATACCCAACAAATCTTAAGAAAACTGGGGGCGGATAGTGGTTTCCGCAAGTTTCGTTCTTTGTTGCTATAATTGTTACGGGTGGGTAAATAATAACTCCGCCAAAGCTGTACATTTCTTAGCTTCGGCACATGGCGAATTGTAAAAATCCGTTTGTTGCAAGAAAACAATTCCATCGATTCAACTCAGGTAAAAATAAATTGTAAAAATATTTGCGCAACTAAATAATTGCATATATATTTGCAACCATTTAGTAGCACGTATTTAAACAGTAGAAACGAGACGAGATGCTTTTCAAACCCCAGCTACCCCTACTAGTCCAATAATTTTGCTGTTAAGAGTATAGGCTATGACAAATTTGACCCATTTGATATTTTGTAACCATTAAAATCAATTTGAAAATGAACAAAGCAATTTTATTCAATTTCCTTGTTGACAAGGATAAAAATCAAATTAAAGTAGACAGGTCGTTCAACGCACCAATAGATCTCGTCTGGGCAGCCTGGACGGAAGCCGAAATTTTGGATCAGTGGTGGGCACCAAAACCATACAGAGCCGTTACAAAATCTATGAATTTTTCCACAGGTGGAAGATGGCATTATTATATGCTGAGTCCGGAAGGAGAAAAACATTGGTGTTTATTTGACTTTGAAGTCATAAAACCTTTAAAACATTTTTCGGGAATTGATGCCTTTTGTGATGAAAATGCCCTATCGAACAACACCAAACCGAGGGTTAAATGGAATAATGATTTTGCTTCCAGGGAAGACGAAACGGTGGTAAATATTCAACTTCAATTTGAAACGATGGAAGATTTAGAAACCATCATAAAAATGGGATTCAAAGAGGGCTTCACAGCCGGGCTTGAAAATTTGGATCAGTATATCGAGGCACAATTTTATTTAAGAAAACAGAATAAACCCAACAATGAAGCAAGAGTATCAACTTACCTAAACTTTCCGGGAAATACAGAAGAAGTATTCAATTTTTACAAATCCGTTTTTAAAACAGAATTTATTAATGGCATTAAACGATTTGGCGACATTCCGGCAGACCAGGATCATCCACCTGTTGCTGAGGCATTAAAAAATCTGGTATTGCATGTCGAACTTCCACTCCTTGGCGGCCATATACTTATGGGAACAGATGCACCCAAAGAGATGGGTTTTACAGTAAATTCAGGAAATAATATGCACATCAATCTTGAACCCGATTCAAGGGAAGAGGCAACCCGGCTTTTTAATGAACTTTCGGTTGGTGGCACGATAGAAATGCCCATGCAAGATATGTTTTGGGGAGCTTACTATGGTGGTTTCCAGGATAAATATGGAATTAACTGGATGATTCACTATCAAAATAAAAGTTAAAAGTATATGGCTAATAAAATTTTTAACGGATTTTCTATTCTTTTCGGACTTTTACTTATCAATGGAGGCTTAAACAAATTCTTTAATTACATGCCGATTCCTGAGGATTTTCCGGAAGCATTGATTAATGACAATGCAGCTATATTAGAAATTGTATGGTTATTGCCATTGGTTGGTTTTGCTGAAACACTTGGTGGGTTACTTATACTTTTACCTAAAACAAGAGCATTAGGAGCACTGGTGGTTTTTCCGGTAATGGTTGGGGTTTTAATTACTCGTATTTTTGTTGCTCCCGGTGGACTCCCAATTGCAATCATTATTTGGGTGATTTTAGTTTGGATAATCTTTAAAAATAGAGACAAGTATTATCATTTAATTTAATTTATAAAACAATGCAAAAAAGATGAATGAATTAATTACACCTTGCCTATGGTTTAATTCACAAGCCAAAGAAGCTGGTGATTTTTATTGCTCACATTTTAATAAAGCTAAAATTGTGACCCAATCACCATTTGTTACAGAAATTGAAATTTCAGGGCAGAATATCACATTACTCGATGGAGGACCCATGCACCAACCTAATGCTTCCATTTCCTTGTTTTATATTTGTGAAACAGAAGAAGAAATCAACAAGATTTGGAATGCATTTTCAAAGGAAGGCATGGTATTAATGCCTGTGAGTCAATACGAATGGAGTGAAAAATACGGCTGGATCAATGACAAATATGGTGTTTCCTGGCAACTGGCAGTTGGTGAAATTGAAAAAGTTGGCCAAAAGATCACACCTTGCTTAATGTTTACCGGCCATCAATACGGTCGAGCTGAAGAAGCTATTCAACATTACACCTCCATATTCACAAAAACCAAAACAGACGGAATTCTTCGATACGGAAACAGCGAATCTCCGGAGGTGGAAGGCAAAGTAAAACACGCCCAGATTGCCTTAAAAGGACAAAAATTTATGTTTATGGACAATGCTCAAGACCATGAGTTAAATTTTAGCGAAGGTGTTTCACTGATCATTCATTGCGAAACACAAAATGAAATAGACTACTACTGGGAAAAACTTAGCTCCGGCGGAGAAGAAAGCGTGTGTGGCTGGCTTAAGGATAAATTTGGTGTGTCATGGCAAATAATCCCAAATATTTTAAGAAATTTGATGAGTGATCCTAACAAAGCAGGAAAAGCTTCCCAGGCATTTATGGCCATGAGAAAATTGGATATTGAAAAAATTGTACAGGCTACGATGGCTTGAGATTTATAGCAATATATACAAAATACAGCTTCAATAAATTTGGCGACACAGAAAATATTGGCAGGCAGTTCCAGATAAAAAACAATAGAGAATGGTACAATTACGAAAGGCTAATATTGGAGACTTAAAGACCCTGGAATACTGGGATCAACAAGAACATGTAATTGAATCAGACCCAAATGATGATTGGAATTGGGAGTTTGAATTAACCAGAGACCCGGAATGGCGCGAGCAGTTCATTGCGGAAATATTTGGGAGGCCAATAGGATTCATTCAAATAATAGATCCGGCACAGGAAGAATCAAAATATTGGGGGGAAATTGCAGAGAACAAAAGAGCAATTGATATTTGGATAGGGGAAAAGGAAGAATTGGGTAAAGGTTATGGAACAGAGATGATGAAAGAAGCACCGGAAATTTGTTTTGCAAATGGTGAAGTGGATGAAGTTTTGATAGACCCTATTGAATCAAATAAAAAAGCAATAAGATTTTATACGAGGATAGGATTTGAATTTAAAGAGAAAAGAGTGTTTTCGGATGACAAATGTGATGTCTATTCCATGAGCAGAAATAAATGGCAAAAAATGAAGCTAAATTATAAGTTAGATGGCTGAAAAAATAAAAAAGACCTGTAAGTTTGGACACACATTTTATAAAAGTAGTGACTGTCCCACCTGCCCCACATGTGAAAAGCTAAAAGAACCTGCTTCAGGCTTTTTAGCATTATTGAGTAATCCTGCAAGAAATGCCTTACTTCATCAAGGAATAGACACCATCCAAAAATTATCTACCTATACGGAGAAAGAAATATTAAAAATTCACGGCATAGGAAAAGCTTCATTGCCTACTTTTAGAAAATCACTTGAAGACCATGGGCTGGCGTTTAAGCCTGCTGCAGATAGCAAATCCAAAATGAGGTAAAACGACTGATTTAAATATAGGAATGGCAGTAAAAAAGGGAAGTTTTTCGTGTATTCCAAATGAGTTCGATAGATGGGAGTGGAGGCTCTGGCTGAAAGTACACTGTTTTTTAAAGCGTTATGTGGGTGTTTTCAGTGACGAGGGGAAATTATTGGATAATGAGAAAATCCAGGCTAAGGATTATGTCCTTCTATACAGAAAAATCAAATTAAAACACAATAGATTGAAAACCTTATTTGACCTGTCGGCAAGAAAGGAATTGATACAGCGCATCCATTTGCTGAGTGAAAAGAGTACACCGCTTTGGGGAAAAATGAATGTGTATCAAATGACAAAACACAACACTTATTGGAATAGTTGGGTCTTAGGAAAAGGTGACTTTGTTTATAAGCAGGAATTTCTTGGGAAAATATTTGGTAAGATGGCCTTGAAAAACACGACCAAAGACGATAAACCAATTGGCAAAAATTTACCGACGGGCATAGCTTTTACTGTAAAAGAAACAGAAGGTGATGTAAACGAGCAAAAAGAACTTTGGGCAAACCTGATTGCCGATTTCGAATACTTTTCAAATAAGGAATTTATTCATGACTTTTTTGGGAAAATGTCAAAAGAGCAAATCGGTATCTTTGCTTATAAACATTCAGACCATCATTTAAGGCAGTTTGGTGTATGAAAAACTTAGAGTAGCTAACAAAAACGGAAACTGTCAGGTGATAAGAAAGCATAAAGTTTTTATATTCGCTATTAAGTTTGGTCGCGATCAGAATAGTTTTCATAAACGCCACAGGTTATATTATGCAAACAAACCCTTTGAATGAAAAAAGAAATTGAAAATCCTGATAAAACATTATTGTCCAGTCAACGCCTCACCCAAATTTTCTTGTTTTTATTTGCTTTTATAGCCTTTTTTGGAGGGACGCTTCAAATGTATCTTGGACAACCGGACTCAACTCCACGGCTGGACAACATACACCGGTTTTTAGCGGGTATATATTTGGGATCTGGAATGATTGTCATCTGGACTGCCTTAACCATCAGAAAACAAAACACTCTTGTATTTCTGATTGCAATAGGTGGTTTTCTGGGGGCGGCTGGACGACTTTTTTCCATGTACATAGTTGGTCTTCCTGAACCAGCTACTTTGTGGTTAGGATATTTGTCTTCGGAAATTATAGTGCCGATAATATTAATTATTACACAGTTATGGACAAATCGAAGGCTTAAAGAAATGAATGAATTGTGACAATATAAGTACTGAGTAGAAAAAAAGATCCCCAAATGAAGGAACGATTTGCTATAACCCCCAAAAAGCTTTTTTTAATAGATTGCTTAGGCGCTTTACTATCTACGTTTTTTTTATTCGTTGTTTTGAAAGGATTTGAAGAATACTTTGGAATGCCGAAGGATGTTTTAAACTATTTAGCAGCGATTGCCTTTGCTTTTTTCCTGTATTCATTTACATGCTATTATTTTTTAAAGCAAAATTGGAAAATATTTCTGAGCATTATAATCAGTGTAAATTTGTTGTACACATTGCTAACACTCTCGCTTGTCATTTACCACTTAAAAAGCCTCACACCTCTTGGAATAACTTATTTTGTAGTAGAAATGATACTCGTTGTAGGTTTGGTATCAATTGAAATCCGAACTGTAATGACGCATCCTAATTGAAAAATTAATAGCGAATTGAATAAATATTAAAAGATTAACTGCAAGAAATCTAAAATTACATTTGATTAGGAATGTACCTTTACTATTGATCATGGGAATCTTTTTTTAAATTGGATGACTTTGGAGGGATACCAGCACCAACAAAAACCATCATAGAAAATACTCGAAATTATAATGTAGAAGGGTAAGGAATGGATGACAAGAATCTCATCTACTAAGACAAATAAGTGACTTTGTCTTTTGCAACGGCCAATTATAGAAAAAGTGTATTTTTGACAATATATATCCTTTAGTATTATGCCTCAGGGAGATGTCACATTAAAATCGATTTATCAGTATAGGCTGTTGGGCATTATTACAATATTTATATCATTGAAGTTACTAACATTACCCCTCTCAGCCCAGGTTAATTATGTCCCCAATCCCGGTTTTGAGGAGGTTTCAGATTGTGATCTTGATGCCGGGGATGCCGATAAAGCCCAACCCTGGCAGAAGATCAATGCTCCTCTTGCCACGCCAGACTTATATCATAGTTGTGCCACCAATGATTTTTTTAACCTACCTGGGGGTGCTTGTGACCCTGTTTATCCTAAATCAGGGGAAGGCATGGTGGGTTTGGTCAATAATTTGACAACCGTCCAGGAAGAACGAATTTATGCCCGCCTCATCGATGACCTGCCTCAGGGTATCGATATCTATGTAGCCTATTCTATCAGACCCCGGAAAAAATGCGATGTTAACTTTGAAATTTTTTGCTATTCGAATACCCAGTGTTTGGCATTTTCAGATTTTCAATTCCAGTCGCAGCGGGTCGTTTTGCAAACAGATGAGATTATTTATTTAGCTGAGGAGTGGACTAAAATGGAAACCTGTTATACTGCTGATGGTACAGAGGATCTTATTTTATTAGGAAATTATAAGACTGTCACACAAACCTTACAAGATTGTGATTACATACATCCTTCGGCCAATTTTGCCTACTTCTTTGTGGATGAGGTGGTAGTATCCCCTTTTGATGTCGTTCCTGACACTGTATTCCTTTGTGAAGACGAAGTGCTTAATATGGATGTTACCTTTTTTGATGTTCCGATTAGCTGGAATGATGGTTGGATTGGAGGCCAAAGAGCTATTGTAGAGGAAGGTACTTATACAGTTTTTGGAGAAGCCGAAAATTGCTTGTTGGCCGATTCTATGGTGGTCATTATCATTTTTGACGAAATAGAAACGGCTGAGCTAAGTATTTGTGAAGGAGAGGAATTGGCTTTAAGAGCACCACTTCCGGCCGTTTGGGAAAATGGTGATACCAGTGCTGTTTTGGTTGTCACCCGTCCTGGTCTTTATATCGCTGAATTGCAATCCACTTGTGGAAACCTCTTCAGGGAATATAGCGTGGTAGATAGGGATTGTGCCATCATCTATCATGTTCCCAATGTCTTTAGTCCAAATGGAGACGGGATCAATGATGAGTTTGCAATTTACTTTGAGTCAGATTTTGATTTTTCAGGCGAACTTTACATTTTTGATCGTTGGGGAAATATGCTGTTCAAGGCAGAAAACGATAATGCCGTTTCCTCCATTAGTTGGGATGGATATTTTAAAGGTAAACCGCTTAATTCATCCGTTGTGGTGTGGGTATATCGCTATGTAAGTGCAAAAGACGGTAAAACCCGAACCATATCAGGAGATATTACTATCTTAACGTCTCATTAAACTACCCAAAGGTAGAGCCTACCGCATCATAAATGACAGAAAATGATAAAAGAGATTCTCTGAAGCCAACCTAAAACGCTCCTATGCAGCTTATTACACTTATATACAAATGACTGACTTTTTCCTTTTGCCATGCGCAATTTAAAAAAGTGTATTTTTGATATATATAAATTAAGGATATGCAGCAGCAAGGCTCCATTTTAAAATCGTCTTATCATAATCGATTGATGAGCTTTTGCACGATTTCTATTTTATTGACGATCCTGGCTATGTCTCTCTCAGCCCAGGTTAATTATGTCCCCAATCCCGGTTTTGAGGAGGTCTCTGATTGTGATATTGAATTTGGGGAAATCGACAAGGCCCAACCCTGGAAGATTATCAATGCTCCTATAGCTACTCCTGATTTATACCACAGTTGTTCCAACATTGTATTTTTTAATCTACCCGCTGGTGCTTGTGACCCTGTTTATCCTAAATCCGGAGAGGGTATGGCAGGTTTGGTCACCAATCATGGAATGGCAGAAGAACGAATTTATACCCGCCTAACCGATGAACTTCCTCAGGGTATCGATATCTACGTTGCTTATTCTGTCAGGCCTAGAAAAAAATGTGATGTACCTTTTGAGTATGCCTGTTACTCAAATACCCAGTCTTTGGTATTTTCAGATTTTCAGTTCCAGTCGCGTCGTGTTGTTTTAGAATCAGATACGATTATTTATGCCGCTGAGGAATGGACAAAGATGGAAACTTGTTATACAGCTGATGGCACTGAAGTTCTTATTCTACTAGGAAATTATAAGACTGCCACACAAACCTTACAGGATTGTGACTATATTAATCCCGCTAATTATACTTACTTCTTCGTGGATGAGGTGGTAGTATCACCTTTTGATGTCGTTCCTGACACTGTATTCCTTTGTGAAGACGAAGTGCTTAATATGGATGTTATTTTTTTTGATGTTCCGATTAGCTGGAGTGATGGTTGGAATGGTGGCCAACGAGCTATTGTAGAGGAAGGTACATATACAGTTTTTGGAGAAGTCGAAAACTGCTGGTTGGCCGATTCAATGGTAGTAATTATTATTCTTGACGAAATGGTAACTGCTGAGCTAAGTATTTGTGAAGGAGAAGAATTAATTTTGGAAGCACCGATTCAGGCCATTTGGGAAAATGGTGATACCAGCACAGTTTTGGTTGTTAACCGCCCTGGTCATTACATAGCTCAATTGCTATCGACTTGTGGAAATCTCTTCCGGGAATATCATGTGGAAGATAGGGATTGTGCCATCATCTATCATGTTCCCAATGCCTTTAGTCCAAATGGAGACGGGATCAATGATGAGTTTGCGATATTCTTTGAGTCAGATTTTGATTTTTCAGGCGAACTCTACATTTTTGATCGTTGGGGAAATATGCTGTTTAAGGCAGAAAACGATAATGCAATAGCTTCCATAAGTTGGGATGGATATTTTAAAGGTAAACCGCTCAATTCATCCGTTGTAGTGTGGATTTATCGCTACCTTAGTGCAAAAGACGGCAAAACCCGAACCATCTCGGGAGATATTACTATCTTAACGTCTCACTAAACACATAATGGCAGGAGTTGCCCCATCCACAGAAAACAGGGCAAGAAATCAAATTGGGACAAATTATTTGAGAATACTGTTTGTAGGTTATCAGGACACAACTCTAACTTCTCAAAATATTACACACGACACAATAGAAGAGATGAACATTGACGATAAGAATGAAAAGACATGCCCGGTATGCCAAAAGCACGACGAGGTAATCCCTATTATTTACGGCGAACCCAGAAAAAGACTATTTAAAGATTCCTTAAAAGGAAAAGTACGACTTGGCGGGTGCGTGATAAGCGACTGTGATCCGAATTGGTTTTGTAAGAGGGATGAAAAGGAATTTTGAAAATAATGTTTTCTACTCTGATAAAATTTCGTCTCAAGCGAAAAGAAAAGTGCTCAGAAACTTCGAAAAGCATAAGATATTTATATGTTTCATTGGTGACCATGTGGATTACGATAACAGTGGCTCCAGCCAGTTTAAAAGAAGGGTGGAGTTGGATGATTGTTGTACGATTAAAATTTAACCATAACTCACATTATGGGTGCACTAAATTTTCCACCTGATTTTCAACCCTCCCAAAGAGGTGCGATCTCCAATGTCAGGGGACAATGAATCTATCTTTTAAGTTGAAAATTTTTTGGAATCAGCATGGGTTTATAATGGGTATGAATAAGATATTTTTATAGTTTTACTTCTTAAAATAAGTTAAATTATAAATCCTATCTATGCCTTTCTTTATATCAAATTTCAAGTGGGTTATGTTCGTTTCGGGTCTTTTAACCTGCACTATGCTTTTTGGATTATTTTTCCCACAAGATTTGTTAAAATTAAATTTTGGCATTCAACTGGATGGACCTTTAACCGATATCATAGTGCGAAATTGGGCAGCACTTATTGGTCTAATGGGGATCATGTTACTTTACGGGGCATTCACCCCAGGTGTGAGGCGATTTTGTCTGATCATTACCGGAGTAAGTAAAATAGTTTTCATTACTCTCATGGTTTCGATGGGAATCCAATATATGGCTTATGGTGTGAGGACGGCAATTATCATTGATTTGATTATGGTTATATTGTTTATAGTATATCTTATCATAACATGGACTCCCAAAGAAGTTTCTAAATAATTATTAACATATAAGTAATCTCCAAAACGCAAAGCAAACATTTTAACTATTTAACTTCAACCTAAAAAAGATGAATATGAAAAATCCGGTAGGCTGGTTTGAAATTTACGTGAATGACATGAGCAGGGCTAAAAAATTTTATGAGGCCATGCTCGAAGTACAATTAAATGAATTGGTGGTTCCCTCTGAAATGGATGATGATGCATTTCAAATGCTTTCATTCCCATTTGTGCCTGACGAACCCAACGCCAGTGGTGCATTGGTAAAAACTGTGGGCATGGATCCAGGCGGAAACAGTGTATTGGTTTACTTTTCCTGCGATGATTGCAGTATTGAAGAAAGCCGAGTAGATGGTGCTGGCGGCAAAGTGGTGAAACCTAAATTTTCCATTGGTGAACACGGGTACTGTTCCATCTGTATGGATACGGAAGGAAATACCTTTGGTTTGCACTCAATGGCATAAGTTGTAAGAATTACAAAGACCTCTCAGTGTAAGAAAAGCCACGAATGCACGAATGAATCCGTGAATGGTGCATTCGTGGCAAAAAATTAACAATGAATTTAATTTACAAAGAAGAAGCATACCAAATCATAGGTATTTGTATGGAAGTACATAACAACCTTGGAGCCGGGTTTTTGGAAATAGTTTATAAAGATGCCTTAGAATATGAATTTAAGTGTGCCGAAATTTATTACGAAAGAGAAAAGAAATATTTAGTCAATTATAAAGGCATCATACTTCCTCACAGATTTTATGCCGACTTTGTAGTGCTTGATAAAATCATTTTAGAGGTAAAAGGAAAATCAGGTATAGCTGAAGAAGATGTAGCCCAAGCCATAAACTACCTGAAAGTGTCAGGTAACAAATTGGTACTAATAGTTAATTTTGGAGAATTAAAATTGAATTATAGAAGAGTTGTACTGTAAATCAGCCACAAATACATGAATGTATACAGAATTCGTGCATTCGTGGCAATATATACCATTTCGCATTAATCTATTAAATATGTCTGAACTATTTGGTGCTTTAACCATACCATTTCTTTTGGCCATGTTTCTAGCCATAAATATGGGAGGAAGTGGAACTGCCCCTGCATTTTCAGCAGCGTATGGTGCCAATGTCATAAAACGAACACTTATTCCAGGTCTTTTTGGAATAATGGTTCTTGCAGGAGCATTGATCGCGGGCACAGAAGTTTCATTAACACTCGGACAGGGCCTACTGGATCAGACATACTTCACTCCACTTACCACTTCAATTATTTTGTTTTCTATTGGTTTATCCCTGCTTATTGCGAATTTATTGGGTGTTCCCCAGTCCACAAGCCAGGCCACTGTGCTTTCGATAGCTGGAGCAGCAACAGCTTTGGACGGACTGAACACTCGTAAACTGTTTTATGAAATTATTCCAACATGGATTATCCTGCCCATCTTCGCTTTTTTAGTGATGTTGAGCATTTCAAAGTGGGTTTTTCCGTTTATGAAAAATAAAGTTTTTACAGACGACTATTCTCATCTGAGACAGCATAAAGGTCTGAAAGCCGTTTTGATATTGTCTTCACTTTACGTTGCTTTTTCAATTGGAGCAAACAATGTAGCCAATGCAGCCGCTCCCATTGCTTCTCTGACGGCAAATGAAATCGGGCAAGAATCCATTCAAAACTTTCTACCCATAATCATTTTATCCGTATTGATTGTGGCTCCCTGTTTTGCCATCGGTAGTTCTCTTTTAGGGCATAAAGTGACAAATAAAACAGGAAAGGAAATTGTAGAAGTATCCCCTTTCTATGCGACAATCATAGCCATGATTACAGCCAGTTTGCTTTTATTGGCTTCGGTTACAAAAGGAATTCCCACTTCATTGGTTCAACTCAATGGAGCAGCTTTTATCGCTCTGGGTATTAGCAAGAATGGAATTAAAAGCACCTTTAGTAACAAGACTGTAAAACGATTCTTTACGGTTTGGGCATTGGCTCCGGTTTTTGCATATTTATTGACTTATGTATTGATCACACTTTTGAAATAAAGAGAAAGAAAAGAAGCACACATCATTAAGGGCTTCGTTGCACCCTATCTTTTCGTTGTTCCTAACGTTCATTGTCCTCAACTCGTAGTCCTTAATTTATTGGTGGTGTTAGATTTTACTTTTTACTCCCGCAATACAGGTCTTGCCATTTGAATTTAAACATAAAATTATTAGATTTAGGCTGTGTTATAATAAAACACCACTGTAATGATTAAGCAGCCATATACGATATACTCACAATTGGTGGTTGGAAGTTGGAAGTTGAAAAACTTAAAGAACTAGGAATTAATTCTTTAAATGTTGAATAAACCAGAAGTAGTTTTAGAATAATTTAAAGTTCAGTGGTTCGCAGGAAGTTCAGTGGTTGAAATCCAGGCCTGCGTAAAGCGACAAAACGTTGTGATTAATATAAACCAACATAATTAGCCAATATAAAATCAATTATTATGAAATGTACTTTACTGCTTTTATTAATTCTAGCATCACAGTTTGATGTTTACTGCCAGCAAGATAGTCTACCGTCGAAAAGTCAAATTGAGAAAAACAAAGAAATTGCACGTAACTTTTACCAAGACCTTTGGTTTGATAATAACACAGAGAAATACGAAGATTATGTTGCAAAGGAATATATAGTTCATGACATTTTTGAAAGAAAAAATCTAACTGAACCAGCAATTGAACAAAAATATATTGCAGATAGATTTTGGGAAAATGGAGAGTTGAGTGGAATAATCGATTATCAAATTGCAGAAGGAGATTTAGTTGCGACCAGATGGCATGCATCCTTTAAACCAAAAACTTTAATTGGGAGAATTTTTGGTATGGAAAAACTTGCAATTATAAACGTTTTTAGAATAAAAGATGGAAAAATAGTTGAAATCTGGAATCATAGACACGATATTGAAACCAATCAAACTCTAAAATTTGTCTTTAAGGGTCTTATAATCGGGTTGGTGATTGCACTCATTCCAACTATCATTGCTTTTAGATTAAGAAAAAAACTGAAAGCAATTCGGAAAGAATAACCACTGCTCACACATTGGTAGCTGACGCACTACTTGATTTGTATTCAAGTGGCACGCTCTGAAAGATATGACAAGAGATGAATTGAAACAATTTGAATCTCCGGAACAGCAAAAAGCAAAATATCATACAAAATTCCCATTTTTAACCCAATTTTTGGTAATATCTGACAAGTGGACATACTTTTTTGTCGAGAAATCTAAACTATTTTTAAATGAGTCGAGAATTATCCCTAAGAATTATTTTAGAAAGTCCTCCAAATGGAGTTGTCTTTGGAATTCAAAAAGGATCCGGACGTCAATATGAGACAATACTTCTGCAGAAATCGAACTCGAGTGATCTTCATTTTGATTTCAAAATCTTATTGAAAGAAACGAAAACTTCTTTGTATAATTTTTCAGGTCCAATCGTTCAGGGACCATCTATCGAACGCTTCATTTATATTGACATTGGAACCGCAGCGGGTCAGAAAAATTCGGAATGGACTCGTCGCCTTAAAATTCCTTTAAGAGACATTTCCTCAGAAACAATCGAACAAATTTTAAATAATTCTTCACTTGTTCTTGAAACCAAAGTTCCAGGAACGGGAAAAGACGGCGGTCCTAATTGCGCTACTGTAAAACCTTTCTCAGGATGGAAATTAGGTTCTAGTTTATAGTTATAAAAATGACCCAATGAATGGAATAATCCAATAATCCATAGTACTCAAGAAGAAAGTTATGGTTTTCTCATTACTGATATATGGAATAAAAGTATCATTTTAAAATATCAAGTTCTGAGGTTCCGTCAGGTCTATTATCAGAAGCATATGAGGTGATAGATAATAACGTAGGTAATGAACCACGAATTTTTCATGTTCTATCAAACTTTGATTCCGTTCTGGAAGCGGCAGATTTTTCACATTTCTGAAATAAAAGAAAATGAATATCACATTTAAAAGAGTAAAAGGAGAATAATAATTTGAATCGAAAAAACGATAATGTTTATACATATGAAGCCTCTAACAACCTCCATATCTACAAGTATATTCTTCTTATTGGTTTTGGCTTTTTTAGGTTGTAAAAAGGAAGAAATAATGAATACCTTTTCAGAGTGTACTCTTTCTGCAGAGGATAGAGGAGACCGCATTCTGGCATTTGATATTCTCGATGTAACCGAAACAGGTGATTTTAATTTGAACTACAACCTGGCGTCTGGAAAATTAAAAAGTGATTTTATTCAATTGCTGCAACCCTGGAATTCATTTGAAAACCAACAAGCAGGAGTTTATGATGGTGAAGCCACTCAATTATATGAAACGCTCAATCATTTTGCGGGTTCAACAGGAACACAGCTGTCCCTCATTATTACGCCTATTGATATTCCAGGTCGATTCCTGCCAGATTACATCTCGGATAAAAAATTTAACGACCCCCTGGTGATTGAAAGTTTTAAGAATCTGATTGATCGATTGTTTAATTCCGTAAATGGCATTGTAAATCCCGAAAAGGTGATAGCTCTTTCCGTTGGAAACGAAATTGACCACTACAATTGGACGACAAAAAATGACCAAATATCTGAATACCATGAATTTCTTCAAGCCATTAAACCCAAAGTCAATTCTTACGGAATTCCTTTGCATTTTACCGGTACTCTTTATGGCCTGACTCAACCTGGAAATGTCTGGAAAGAATTAGCGGATGTGGTAGACAAGGTATCTGTTACATATTACCCCATCAATGCCGACTTTACGGTAAAATCCCCCGAAATAGTACTTACCGATTTTAATGAACTTGCCACAAAATTTACAGACAAAAAGTTATTCATACAGGAAATCGGGTACCCTACATCTTCCGCTTTGAACAGCAATGAGGCAAAGCAGGCAGAATTTTTCTGTCATTTTTTTAATGCATGGGATGGCCATAAAGACCAAATTATCCACGTAAGTATTCTTCGGCTCAATGATGTTTCCTCATCCTCTGCCCAGGCTACAGCAATAACTTATGGAGTACCTGGCAACAAACGTTTTATCGAATACATTCGAACTTTAGGTATCCGTACCTGGGAAAATACAGGTAACAATAAAAGCGCATTTGATGTGATAGAAAAAGAATTGATAAAAAGGTTATGGTAATGAAGGGACATGTTGAACGTGTGCATAATAGGGTAGGTATTCTCAGTAATAAGGGCGTTTTCTTACACTTCAAATGCCTGTGATTTATCAACACCATTTGATTTTAGGCATAAAATGATTAGATTTGGACAGTTTATAGTTATAACTACTTGTCCAATGATTAGAGCAGACATAAGGAAAATACACGCAATAGGTGTTTTGAGTGGCGGGTATATAATTGTTGTGCGGAATTAAAAACAATAACTAAATGAAAAATGCACTTCAATTCATGGCAATCATATTGATAGCTCTTACTCAGGCAAAGGCTCAATTTATGGAACCAAATTTCATCAATATGGATTCGGAAATCATATACATCTAGTTTTATTGCTGAGTGGGCTGGAGACACAGCAAGTATCGAGACGTTTACTATTGTAGGTAATCATTTATTTGGTCGAGCTATTCATCTTTATCCAGAACCTCACCTGAGACAATTCAACTATTATTTCAATTCTTATGGTTCGATAAGAACAATGGATGTCCTGTTTTTTGATTTGGAAAACACTTCTTTGCCCCTGAAGTCAAAGACGGGATTTTTACCATATAGAATAACAATGAATGCCTTCAATGATGTAATTGATTTCAGGGTAGTTGATAAAGAAGGAGAAAAACAATTTGCACATTTATCGAAAAGGATGGATTTTTTTGGAGGCTGGACTCCGATATTTGGACAATGGCAATGGTTGACAGATTTAATTACAGAGAATAAGCTGGAAAAAGACTTGAAGTTTCTTAATTATGTAATTGGTGATTACCACATTCAACTAACCTAAAAAGCTGATTACTTGATTGTATTTGATAGTGACATAACTTCTTCTATTACAATGACTCCTTGTGCGGTACTTATAGGCACACTTTCCATTAATCCGAACTGACCATTAAACAATGCCAAATATGTACCTGCTGGAGGGGTAAATTCAATACCGGGTATCAGCGCAAAGCTTGTGGAAGTTGTGGAAATTGTAAACAGCAAATAAGAATACAGAGTTTTTAGCAAATAAGAATGCAGAGAAAATGGCAACAATGATACAGAGTTTTTGAGAAAGAAGGCCGACCGCGGTCGGCCTTCTTTCTCAAAAGGATCAACTTTGCCGGATTTATAAAAATCTGGCTATTATGAATAGATATTTAAACAAGTTGATGATGTATCATGAAACCAATAAATTAAGCCGTGAAGGATGTAGTATTTCCTACATCGCTGATTATTTAGGAATTAATTGGAGGACTGTCAAAAGGTATCTCTCATTAAATGAAAGGGAGTATGAGCTGTTTTTAGCCTCTCAGTTGAATCGATTTAAGATCCTGGCTCCTTATGAACATTTTGTTAAATCTAAGCTTGACAAGTACCCGGAAACTTCTGCTGCTCAGATTCATGACTGGCTTAAGGAATATGATGACACTTTTCCTGAAGTTCATCCTAAAACTGTTTACAACTTTGTCATGTATATTCGGCAGAATTATCTTATCCCAAAGAATAAGCATACCAGAGATTTTCATCCTGTTGAGGAACTACCTTTCGGACAACAAGCTCAAGTAGATTTCGGACAATATAATATGCGCACAAGTACTGGTAAGACCAAGAAAGTACATTTTATGATCACTGTGCTTAGTCGTTCAAGGTATAAACATATTTACTTTTCTGACACCCCTTTTACTGCTTTGTTGGCTATTGATGCTCATGAAAAAGCATTTGAGATGTTTAATGGCGTTCCAAAAACAATGGTATACGATCAGGATACCGTCTTTATTAAAAGTGAAAACTCAGGTGATTTGATTCTTACTCATGCTTTTAAAAACTATGTTACCTTGCGAGGGTTTGCCAGTCATTTTTGTAGGAAAGCTGACCCACAATCTAAGGGTAAAGTTGAAAATATCGTCAGGTATGTAAAACAAAACTTTTTATATAATCGTACTTTCCTCGATTTGAATACTCTTAATGATGAAGCCATGGCTTGGCTGTATAGAACCGCTAATCATTTGGAACATGGCAAAACTAAACTCAGCCCTAGGGAGCAGTGGATGAAAGAAAAGGAATACCTTAAGACATGGGAACCTTTACATATCAATATTAATCCATCTACTCTTTATACTGTAAGAAAAGATAATTCTATCAGTTACAAAGGAAATTTATACAGCTTACCTCTTGGAACATGGCAGGGAAAAGGCTCGCAGGTACTCGTTTGTCTGTCAGGTCAAACACTCATTATTAATAAGATAGACGGCTCTTGTCTTTGTACTTATGAAGTTTCACAATCCAAAGGCCAAACGATCATAAACAATAACCACAAAAGAGATAAATCCCTCAAAATTGACCAACTCATCATTGAGCTTGCTCCCAAATTTGAAGACCGTTCTTTAGCCACTTTGTACTTTCAAAACATTAAAAGAGTAAAACCAAGGTATATCAGAGACCAATTAGCCATTATAGATAAGTGCTTTGACCAATTTCCTGTTGAAACTTTAAATAAATGCCTGATCCAATGTTTTGACCATAAGATCTTCAGTGCCTCTGACTTTAGCGCTGTAGCCAATTCTATCTACAAAGAAACTGGCGAACAAATAAGTGACCACTCTGAAAATGTTCACATCAATTTACTACCCGGTGGAGATTCTGAAAAGATAAAAGACCTCAAGCCATTAAGAAGTCAAATCAAGCAATACGATTCAATTATTAATAAACAATAGAAATTATGGAAAAAATTAATTCAATTAAAAATTATTGCAAACAATTCAACCTCGGCGGTGTAGCCATGGAAGCTGAGAGTATTATAGCAACAGCAAATTCTAAGCAGTGCAGCTATTTAGATCTTTGTTTAATGATTCTTCACTCAGAAGCCAAGTACAGGGAAAAGAAAAGTTTTGAACGAAACCTCAAAGTAGCAGGATTGCCGCTTATGCACAACCTGGATCAATACGACTTTTCTTTTGAAAATGGAATCAAGAAGTCGCAATTAAACGAACTCAAAGAACTCTCATGGTTGGATCAGATCTACAACATCATCCTCATGGGTCCTTCCGGAACAGGCAAATCTTACTTATCAGCTGGGTTATGTTATCACGCTATTCTAAAAGGTTATAAAGCTTATTTTAGAACAATGGAAAGTATTATACAAACACTTAAAATGAAAAACATCACCAGAACTGCTCTGAGTGAATACAAAAGGCTGGGTAAAGCAAACCTCATCGTTATTGATGATATTATGCTCTTTCCTATTGATAAAATGACTGCTGTTAATCTATTCAATTTTATCAACCAACTTTTTGAAAAAACTTCTTTTATCATCACTACCAACAAATCACCTTCCGAGTGGGCTCTTTTGTTAGATGATGAAGTACTGGCTACAGCAATGCTGGATAGATTACTTTACAGATGCGAAGTTGTAAATCTGACAGGATCCAGCTATAGATTAAAAAATAGAAAAACAATTTTCTCTAATGATTAAATTCTTTATTTTCGTCCCAGAGAAACTCTGCAATATTGTTGCCATTTTCTCTGCATTTCTATTTGCCAAAAACTCTGCACTTTTGTTTGCTGCTTACAGGAAATGTCACTTGCATCCGAAATTGAAAGAATGGTCGCGTTAGAACCTCCATTTAAATTTGTCCAAACAGGTGTTTCAAGGCTTCCACTATTAATTTGTAATTCGTCGATTGAATTATGATAAATCATCAATGCAGTTGCAGATTCAATGTTGAGATCTCTTTGTTCAGTACTTAACCTCGGCAAGAGAAAACCCCTGTCTGTAGAAGACAAATCCAATACAGCAGAAGAGTCAGGAGTGGCTGTACCTATACCTACCTGTGCAATAACACCAGTTACCGCCATCAAGAAACCTGAAATTAAAGTTGTACATAAAAATCTTTTCATTTTATAAAGATTTAATGGTAATAAATATTGATTATATTCATCTAATATCAAACTACGCTTTTTGTATTGGGTAGCTTACATAATAAGATTAAGAATTAGTGAACGCCCTCTACAGAATGGAGACATAGATAGGTTCTTCTAAAAGTAAGCTGTTTTTAGGCATCATCTCTTACACAATTCAATAAAAATGTTATATAATTCAATTGAAATATTATATAATTCAATAAATATTTTCTTTGGCAATAACCTGCTGTGAAAATTGTGTTATTTAAGTCGCTTAAAAATAAATAAGTCTGCCTTCTATGAGAAGAATTGGACTATGGTGTCAGCTTTGATATTTGATACACAGGACCGGTATCTACTGCAATTGTACTTTGTTACCACATTGCTAAATCTTAATTTCCATCGAAGCACTCAAGTCGCATGGCATTATTGATCCACACTGAATTGCAATTCAGTAACAGTTAATGGGTTGGTCCCAGCATTGCTCCTAACAAACACCTCTATAAAATCATTGGTAACTAGGCTTACTTCTATTGAAAGTACAATTTGGAAACCTTGATTATTGCTAATAGGGCCTAATGAGGAAGTCGGCGCAGGAATGACTGTACCATTTTTAGCAATAGCAATGGTATAGTTTGAACCAGTAGCTGGCGCTGGGGCACCTAATATCGCAACCACCTTTGTTTCAATATTCCGCTTGCCGGTATATGTGAATCGGTTGTTAGTTACAGCAAATTTCTGCGAGGTAAGCGCCGTCGTGGTTCCCACTACTTTTACAAAAGTACCAGCTGAGGGAAATGTAGTAGCTGTAGCATTGCCACTCTGGTAGCAATACGCAAACGATATTGTATTGGGGATTCCCGTATTTTGTTGCATTTCCCATCCGAAGGTATATGAGTTAAAACCACTTAATAAAGTAGTTACATCTTGAAACATATTGGTGGTCATTCTACCATTGCCGACATCAGTACCTACATTTGACTTGACGCCTATTTGGCCTGTATAAATGAAATAGTTATTGGAAAGGTCCACATCATTAATGGTTGCTCCTGCAAGGAATTCTATCCCACTACCAGCAGTGATGCCGGTGATTAAAGTAAGAGACGTAACAAATTTTCCCATGGTTCCGGTCACCTTAATGCCATCTTTACAATTCCAATAATTTTTATTAATGGTAGTGGCTTTAAAGCCACTTATCTGGCCTACCCCAAGACTTGGAATACCGATTTCCACCACGGAGCAACCAGAAAACAGGTTGCAGTATTTAGTACCGGTCGCATCCGCAAAATCATAGGCTTTTGTGGTCCCGCTGGCGGGAATAACTGCCAGGTTTTCAATATATACGTTGACAGCCGTACTCCGTAGAACTCCTCCGGCAACCGTTGACATTACCCCATCTTTCCCCGGATCGTTGCCCCGCAAGCCTGCCCCGTTCAAATTTAAATAATTGGGCGAAATATCTACAAATCCTGAAAAAACGTACATTTTCGTAGCATCTAACAAGATGGCAGTTCCACTGGGTGCAGGTAGGTCTGCGAGCGCAGAAACATAGACCAAATTAGTAGCCGCGGGTTGGGTAAATGCCGCCGACGCCCATCCAGTACTTTTGTAAATATCAATTGTATTGGTCGTAAGATTGAATACCTGCAAGCCAATTGGCGGTGTAGCAATGGCATCGCGTTGTACAGTAGTCATCCGAGGGATCAGCAAACCCTTGGTAGTCGAAGAAATATCCAAAATCGCATTGGAATCGGGCAAAGTACCACTGTTATTTATGCCGACGTTTTGGGCTAACAAAAAGGTAGAAGAGAAAAGCAAAAAACCCAATGCAATCCCTAAATTCATTGATTTCGTCATTATTTTATTCATTTTTTAGTGTCTTATAAATAATCGAACTTAGAATTCGATGCAATAGTTCGATGCAATAGTTCGATGTAATAGTTTGATTTTATTCATCATTAAAGTGTTGCATAATTCTATAAATAACTTACATAATTCATTCATTTTCAATTAATTTTTGTGAGAAGGCGGTTTTTGACCAAGCTAGTCCAAGGCCTCAGACTGGGTAAAAAAATATTTTTTTAAGTGCCTTTCTTTTGAAACGGTTGCAGGTTTTTTTGCGAAAACAGAGCAACCTCCAGGGATAAGGCAAAACCCAGGTTTCGTGGGCAGGTAAAGGTTATGTCATTGTTTTTCCTTACAATAGCAAACTTGTCTATTAAGCAAAAGTACAAGAGGGTGCCAGATTAAATCAGAAACACAACATTGACTATGTAAAAATGCACTAGTGTCATGTCAACTAAATAATGTCTGTTAAATATATTTTTGTATTTTAGCCATTAAAAAACGATGGCACACTACTATAAGGTAACTTTGACTAATTCCGAGCGTGAACAATTGAAAACGATAGTCAAAAAAGGCAAACATAGTTCTCTGCAATATCGGAATGCCTGCATACTGCTCAACACAGATGAGGGAGAATGGGGCCAAAAGATTTCTAATGAGCAAATAGCTCAGGTTCTTCAGATCAACATCAAAACGGTAGAAAGGCTAAAGCAGCGTTTTGTAGAAGAAGGTTTTGAGGCCTGCATGGATCGAAAGCCTTATCCGGCCAAGCAGAAAATTAAAGCCGATGGAGATTTTGAAGCGCATTTAATCGCGATTAGTTGCAGTGAAGCCCCCAGTGGCTTTTCCCGTTGGTCATTGCGAATGTTGGCAGATAAAATGGTTGAACTAAAATATGCAGAAAGTGTATCACATGAAACTGTACGCCAGGTATTAAAAAAAACGAACTTAAACCGTGGAAAGTAAAGGGCTGGGTAATACCTCCTTTAGAAAGCAGTGATTTTGTGGCACATATGGAAATGGTATTGGATGTATACAAAAGGCCGTACAATAAAGATATTCCGGTTGTGTGTATGGATGAGTCGCCAAAGCAATTGATAAAGCAAACTCGTCTTCCAATTGTTGGAAAACCGGGTAGTGAAGCCAAGGAAGATTATGAATATACGAGATGTGGTATAGCCAATATTTTTATGGTTAATGAGCCATTATCAGGGAAAATATTTGTAAGTGTTACGGAAAGGAAAACCAAAACAGATTGGGCAAAGTTAATTAAGGAAATATCCGGTCATTATCCGTTGGCTGAAAAAATAGTACTGGTGATGGATAATCTGGGAACCCACAAACCGGCAGCATTGTATGAAACATTTTCACCTGAGGAGGCAAAGAAAATCTGGGATAGATTTGAATTTGTTTATACACCAAAGCACGGAAGTTGGTTAAATATGGCAGAAATAGAGCTCAATGTATTAATAGGACAATGCTTAAACAGAAGGATTGACAACATGGAATTAATGAAACAAGAAGTACAAGCATGGCAGGAAACGAAATAATAAAAAAGCGACAATCAATTGGCAGTTTACAAATGATGTGGCGAGAATAAAACTTAAAAAACTTTATCCGACAATTTTAACTTGACATGACACTAGATTATAAAAAAAGTTTATTGTCTCTTTCTCAATTTGAAAATATTTCAACAGATAGTCTTTCTAACTTAATCACACCTAATTATGGAAAATATGATTTAAATACAACGACATTTACTAAAATTACTAATTTAGGAATATCTGAACCATCGAAAAATGATAGTCTTTCCAAAAATATATATAATTATTATACAACTAGGATAAAGTATTTCAATACAATTATTAACTGGGAGATTGAGTCTACAACTATCGAAGCTAACTATTGGTTGTATAGCCAAAACGAATATGAAATAAAGCCCATTAATGAGTTTCCACAATTTCAAGATAAAAATGAAAATCGACGAAATTTAATAAAACTTATTTCTGAACCGAAAGGGAGAAATTATCTCTTGTCCGATTACGAAAGAAAACAAAGAGTTTTAGAGGTTTATGAGAATATGAAAAAGATAGCCATTGAATTAATTAATGAAATTCAAAATAATTTAACCATCAATTAAAATAACGCAGGCTAATCGAGTAGAGTGAGGTAGTCAAAGTTAACTACCTCAGCCCTCTCACACCACCAGTACATACGGACCTTCCCGACGATAAATGTCGGGACAGGCTGTATACGGCGGTTCCCAAAACATCAACATCATCCCTCTTTACACGAATGACGCCTTGCTTCATCTGATCGTCCGAAACAGTCTCATCATCTATCTTCATAGAGACCAGATTTGAAAACTGTTGGAGAGACCTCAATTAGGCGGTCTTACGTTCAGCCCTTCAGCTGTGGTCTTTTCATACCACTGCCTAATATGGCGTCGGCTGACTTCTGGTAAGCTTTTCTTAAACTCCTCTTCTTTCGCATCTCGCTCGATAAGTTGACAGTTCAGCTTAGATCTCATCTTATCTACCCACCCGTTTCACGGTTCATTCTCTTATCGACTTTGTCGATACCCGTTGGGTTCGTTCATTCATCTTGATAAGGTCTACTAACTTTCTATCTATCTCCGCTGCATCTACATCTTTGGTTGGATTCTAGCCTTTGGTACGATCCCGCATGGCGGGACAGATAGTACTTACCTCGACAGACCTAGCCAACCATCCGATTGGTTTGCAATCGGTTCCTTCTCTATTTTGATTCCATCAAAATTGCTACGCATCGGTCAGTCATCTCATATGCAATTCATGTTCTTCGGTACAGATATTTACAGTCCAGCTAACTTTCTCCGGGGGCCGAAGCCTATGGCGTAGGACTCAGACTCGAAGTCATCTTCGAAACCCTTGCCACTTGCTACATGCCTAACTTTGACGTCATATGGTCTGAGCATTGACGTAACTGATCCCGTTAGAATCCTGCATGATCAGGACTTTCACCTGATTAGTATTATTCAATCTCACTACTTTTAGTTAGATTTGATTCAGTAGCCATTCAAGGCACACACAATGTATATAAAAAATTGCCTAAAGAATAGTGATATTACACCTTGTAGCCGGATTAAACTTTGTGGTAAATTGGAAAATAAGTGCTTCGAAATCGGCAACTTTTCATATACTAACCGTTTTGCTTCATTATCCCTACGCTAAAGCTTCGGAATAGAAATTATGACCAACCAATAACCAATGATAAAATTCTTTAGAAAAATCCGCCAAAAAGTGCTGACTGAAAATAAATTCGGTAAATATTTACTTTATGCAATAGGAGAGATTATTCTTGTGGTTATTGGAATTTTAATTGCCTTATCAATCAACAATTGGAATGAAAATTTAAAAAACAAAAAGCTGGAAACTAGTTATTTGAAAAGAATTTGTAAGGATTTAGACAATGATTTATTACAATTTGAAAGAACGACGGATTTAGCTCTGGAAAGGAATAAGAGAGTGCTGTTTTTAGAATCAGCCATTAAGGACTCACAATTGGTCAATGAATCTTCTGATTATTTTGTTAAATCTATTGTTCAAGCAAATTACACTTACAGACCCGCTATTTCAAATCATAGCTTTGAGGAATTAAAATCAAGTGGCAGACTTGCATTAATCAAAAATGAGGATTTAAGGGTTGCAATTGCAGAATATTACGACCTTGAATTCAGTTATAGTCAGTTTGATTTTATCAGAGAAGATGTTCAACTTAAATATAATGAGTACTCTAGAGGGATTTTGAATCAAGAGCAGTTAAATTGGGTATTAACCACTTATTATTTTCCTGATTCAATATCAAACATATCAAAAAAAGAATTGGATGATATTTACCAAAGGTTTTTATCAAAAAAGGAATTTCATTCAATATTGCCGCAAGTATTTGAGAGTAAGTATAGCACCATAGAAGCAATGGATGAATCTAAAAAACAAGCCGAAAAATTAAAACGTGAAATTGAAGACGAGCTTAATATTATTAGAAGATGAACAAAAAGAATAAAATAACGAAAGCACAACAACGTGTATTAGAAATAGCGGGTTTAGTACTAAATCAAAGGTCAGTGTTTTTCATAAAAGTCAGTTCCAAACTTAAAGTGAAGTGCTTTTAAATCCGCTACTTCTCATTCACGCAAAACGTTGTGTGTAATGTAAAATGACGAGCCATGACCAAAATTTTACTAGTTGCAACTCTTTTTTTGATATCAACATTCACCATTGCAAACGTTGATACTATTCTCAATAAAACATGGTTTAGCGAAAGTGGGATTGCTGGACACCAATATGTATTCTTTCAAGCAGAAAGTGGAAAATTTAAGGCCATTAAACAAATACTTGGTTCAGGAATATGTTTGATCAAATCGGAAATCTATGATTTAGAAATAAAGGAAGATTCCCTAATCCTGGACAATGGACGAGATCTGATATCTGGAGCCAGCACAACCACACCCAATCTAGTATTTGATAGAAAGAAGATTGAAATCAGAGAAGGTGAATTTCAAATGAGACCTCTTGGAGAAGTACCTGTAATTTTTAATTGGGCAACCGATGAATTTTGCGATGAGATTGACTTTAATGGACTATTAAAGATAAATATTCAATCAAATGAAATTTACAGTTCTGAATCAATCAGGGAGTTAAGAATTAAAAGAAGGAGATAAACACTACACACAACAGCACCTAAGAAAACATGGGGCGCGTACAGGTAGCGAGACATTTTGTACTTTGGTTCAAACTTTTTCACAGCCGAGAGCGATACGGTATTAGAGTGCCCCACGTTTCTTAGCTGCGAAACGTTATAATCAATGTAAAACATAAAGAAACAGAAATAAAAGTTGAGAACTATGAAATTCCACACTTTCATTTTTATCCTTTTTAGTATCATCGTATCTACGGTGAATGGACAAAGTCATCTTCAGACAGAAGATGAGGACAATTTATATTGGCAATCAGATGTTAAAATCAACTATTCACATTTTCAATCAGAATCAGATGAAGATTGTACCAAGAACAATATAAAGTATGGTTTAAAAATGTCTGCAAACATCCACCTCAAAGGCATTGTAGATATTCCAAAATCACATCTATCAAGAAAGATAAAAAAAAGAACAGGGTACGATAAGGCTTATTTGGCACCTGTATTCTGTAAGAATTGTTCCTGCATCCTTGCTGAGGATTCTGGTGAGTTAGTAGTTTATCAATTATTATTTGATGTAGCGGAAATGTGTGCAAGAGGTGCGAGAAAGGAGCTACACGAAACCCAAGAACAAATGAATATCAATAATGTGAATACCACGTTCTTTACGACAGTGAAAAATAAATGGAATGAAAGAATGAGAGGAACGTGGGCTTCAATCTATCAAGATGTTTTAATCCAAAAGAAAGACAGTGCATACGCGGAATGGCGAAAATTGGTAGATGAGCTTTTGGAGGCAAACAAAGACTTCTCAACTCAGCCAAATGAGATAAAGAGATTAATTCTTGGAAAGCCGATTGAGCAAGGTTATGTTCAAGCAAAGTCAATCATTGGCGATTTGAAAAGGAATGATGAAAACTAAAAAAAGCACTGCCTACAAAAGGTGTTTGGCTCAATGGCGGGTAAGCGGGTAAGTGGGTAAAGGAATATTTTGTACTTTTAAGTAAGTTTGGCGGTGGCAGACAAGAAAGCACTTCGAAAACCGCCACTAAGCCATATGCTTAACATTATCGACATCTTGGAATCCCCGATAAAACATGGAAAAGAATAAAATACTAACCATTGATCCTGTCAGTAGCAGATGAAAAACCTGATGCCAAATATCCGTAAAGAACAATGCAATATTCATCCTGCATTACGTTCGCTGATAAGGCATATCGTTATTATAGAAGATGATTTTGGAAATATGCCTGTTAGTATTGAAGGTAATTTCATGCCCTCGCCCGACCAGGCAATGTTCATCAATCTTTATACCCGACTAAAGTCTAAAAAATCAGGAGAAAAAAATTTCAACACCGCAACATCCTGTACATTGATAGGAGCACAAATTACACCCTTCAAACTATTGGTAGAAGAAAGCCATAAAACCGTATCCATTATTTTTCAGCCAGGTGGGCTAAACCGGTTTTTGAATATTCCGATGACTGAAATATTTGACAATGGTTACAGTGGCAGAGAAGTTATAGGCAGGGAGGTAGAAGAACTTTTAGACAAATCTCACGACACCATTACTTTAGAAGAATTAAATAGTATTGTACAGTCATATTTTCTTAGAAAACTATCTCAGGTAAAAGAACCTTTACCCATTGATTTTGCCCTGCAATACTTGTTGGCAAACCATAACACAAATATAGATCTGATTGCAGGCATGGCTTGTATGAGTATCCGTAATTTTGAGCGGAAATGTAAAGAACGATTAGGTATGCCTGCCAAGATGTACGCACGTATAGCCAGATTTCATAAGGCATATAAAATTCTTGAAAATAGACCGGCAATATCCTGGACAAATTTGGCATATGAAGCAGGATATTACGACCAAATGCACTTTATCAGGGATTTTAAGGAGTTTTCTAAACTCACGCCCACCCTTGTTTACAAAGAATTAACGGGAGAACATATGCAATTTCAGCTTGATTGGGGCAAAATTTGACTTTGTCGTTTTTTTACTATCCCCATTTTCTTTCCAGTTATATTTTTGCAAAAACAAAGATGACTAAATATGAAAAAGTTAGTACTTTATGCATGCGTTGCATTTTCAAGCGGGTTGTTTTTTACCAATATTTATAATTCTATAGTCAATGCAGCCAACTGGGAAAGCAATGTCCCAAATTCCATAACAGCTACCAGAGATTTTTTTGTCGTTGCCAATCCCGGTACTTTTTTTCAGCTGATCGATCCTACAAATCTTATCTTGATTTTGTTAGCTTTAGTTTTATTTTGGAAAACATCAACCTCCATTCGATTGTATCTGGGGATAGCTTTACTTTGCTATATATCTTCAATGATATTAACCTTTAGTTATTTTTATCCCAGAAATGAGATTATGTTTATTTCTGAAAAGCTTCCCGATACTGAAATACTTAAAAAAGCTGCATCTGAATGGGGAAGAATGAACTGGGTTAGGTCTTTGATATGGTTGGCAGGTCTAATCTTTTCTTTCCTGGCTTTGGACAAAGCTACTTCAATAAGGGAATGAAATTCTACATTATTTCCCCCCAATAAAAAATCCCCATCCGAAATTAATCAGATAGGGATTTTATATTTATTAGGTATGCTTAGAAACTAAATCCGCCCATCATTTTTTCAAATTCCTCTTGGCTTATTTCTTTGTATCCTTTTGGCTCGGCAAATGCATCCTTATTCAAACTGGTGACTACCTTTTTAGTTTCATACTTCATTTTGAAACCTTGAGCATTAATTGACATTTCCAATGGAGCGCCATTTATTCCTTTTGTATTGATTTGATTTGATATAGAACCGATCAAGGAGATTTCCTCTGTAAAATAAATTTCCATTTTTACATCTTGACCGCTATCATCTTTTGGGATAATGGTCGCTAATTTACATTTGTACCCATTTATAGTCTTAGTTTTACTTGGATCAACGATGATCTGGACATCATCAGAACTTTCATCCCCCGTAATTGCACTTTTGATCAACAATTTTTGTCCCATCATATCCATATAAGTGCGCACTTCCTTATTTTCAGAGTCAGTGAATACAGTCGTACTCACTAATCCTCCCATCATGTTCATTACCGTTTTTTGCTTTTTTTCACTAAAGTAAATATCTTGAGTACTTCCTCTCATACCTTCGAGAAATCCTGCAGTATTGGGGTCATCTGATTCAACTTCAGTCAATTCCATTTGGATTAATCCTTCTTTGATTTTGCCTTGAGCTTGAACCGAAGAAAAAACTAACATTACAGCAATAAAAAGATACCAATTTTTCATATTTAATTTATTTATAAGATGTTAATAAAAAGACCATTCATCAATATGTTTTCCAAAGACTCTACTTAGATTATATGCATCATCAAAAGCACGGTGCCTATCCCCTTCAAATTCCATTCCCTCTAATTGTATTGCACGTTTTAGTGAAACATAATTGTTTAGACGTTTCAGATGCCTAAAATGTTTTTTAAGATCGATATGATTTTTCAACCAAATGCTATCTATTTTATGCAATTTACAATCATTATGTAGGTAAAGTTTATCATTTTCTCCCCAAGAAATCAAAAATGTATGTTCATCTTCTACCCTACCCCAATCAATAAAATCGCGAATCACATATTTATAGGTCTGTGCAGCGTTAACTTGATCTTGACTAATCCCTGTCAATGTCTTACAAAAAGGGGAAAGAAGTGGATTTAATACAGGTTTGACAAATTGCTTAAATTCCCCCAAATATTCACCACCAATATCCATGCGCACCGCACCGATTTCTATAATTTCGTTTTGGCCATTTGGTGCCGGACCTCTCCAGCAGGTAGCCTCTAAATCAAATATCACAAAATTATACTCCAATGGTCGGTATATAAGATATTATAAAACTAATTCTTTCCAAAATGGATGATCCTCCAATCCGAACCCATCTAGTCGATTATGATAAAAATATAATAACCGAAGATTTTCAGTTTTGAGTTCGTCTCCTGCCAGATATAATACTTTATCTAAATGAAATACATTAAGATTCTTTAGACCGCTTTCCAATATTTCTGTCCCGGTTTTATGGATTAACCTTTGATCCAAGCCAAATTTATCTCCATTACTACTTTCTAAAACAACTATTTTTAAATGGTCTAAAGCGTCTTCAACTAATTGTCTGGGTAAATCCAGTTCGTCCGGTTTATATTTTAATAGATTAAAAACATCCTGCTCTTTGTATTTTCTTAAAAAAAGATGATAACATGCATAAGCTACCAGTTGACTATCCAATGCTAGCGTATTATTGCGATATGACTGACTAATTGAATCAGCTAAAATTCTAGTGTATTCAGATTCTCTTTGATCGTCTTGAATTATCTGATCACCTATTTTGAAATAATCTTCCAGATTAACTGTTTTGCCGGATTTATGTTGACTATTGCCATGTATATCCATTTGATTTCCGAATACATCTATCGGGTGTCCAAACTTAAATACGACTTCCGTGTCGCGTTTCAAAAACTGAAAATAATATTTAATATATCTTTTATAGAAACCCAGTTTTCGGCGATCTTTTCGGAATTGTTCCTTTCCAACAGATCTCATATGTTCATTGATCAAAGTGGGCGCTTCTAAAACAAAATGGTTGTTTACAACTAATGGTATGATCACAACTCGTTTATTTGAACCGGATTCACATAAGTTGCGCTGCGCATGAATGGTAGTGCTGAGTAAGCCCAATTTTAATTTTTGTTCCAAATGATTCGATCTAGAACGGGTTCCTCCGGGAAAAAAGATACTATTCGTCCCTTTCGATATGATGATTTGTGACATCGTTTTAAGGCACTCCAGATAGATCAAGTTTTTCTTTCTTCGATCAACTCGGTAAGCCCCTAGCCTATTCATAAAATAAGCCGCTAATCCAAAATTATATAAATTTAGTCCTGCTCCATAAGCAAATCCGGGAAGTCCTAAATTAAAATACAGCACATAACCGATAAGAATTGAATCCAAATTTGATGAATGTGTTGGAACTACAACGGGAATATGGTCTTTACATAATGTTCTAATTTCTTCTATTGGACCCTCTACTCGTAATTTTTTAGTCATTAATTCAGCGGATGTCCAAAAAGTAAGCGCGTGTTTACCTCTGAAAGGATTGAATATGGCATTGAAAAAGATGGTGAGAAATATTCTAGCAAATAGAAACGTATTTATTTTGAAGGAACCAACGATTTCTTGAGTGTATCGATTGATGATGATACGGAGCAATTCTTCCAGAATTAACCTATTATTTTCGCTCTGACTTGTATCTGTTTCTTCTGCTAGTCTTTTTTGTAGTTTATTCCAAAATAGGATTTCATTTGGTGGATCTACCGGCCAGGGTGTATTTTTAACCCTATTTTTTTCTTGAAATATGGTTTTAGAGACGACTTCATGTAAATTCTGGTATTCATAAGATACAAAAATATTATATGTTACCTCATTGATTTCATTAATTAGTTCCGCCCGCTTCTCACTGAGCTTATGTATAGGCCAATCCTTAAGATCCGGAAATAACTGTTTCATAATGTGGCTGCTTGAGCAGTTTCAAACATAAATTTAAGCAAAGGTTCTTTACCGTGTTTTCGAATTGCGGAAGTTTTGAATATTTTGGGTAATTCCTGCCATTCTTTTAGCAATTCTACTTTAAATAATTTAATATTATGTTCGATCACTTTCATTTTTTCTTTATCCGTTTTTGTAAAAACTATTACAAATGGTACTCCTTTTTCTCCTAACATTCGTATAAACTCCAAATCTATTTTTTGTGGTTCAATATTAGAATCTATTAATACCAACAGTGTGGATAGGACTTTTCGAGTAGCTAGATATTTTATAGTTTGTTTATGCCATGACTGTCGTTTTGTACGACTTACTTTAGCATATCCATATCCCGGCAAATCGACCAGATAAAAGAATTGATTTACCATAAAATAGTTCATCAACTGTGTTTTACCGGGTGTTGAAGAGGTTTTTGCCAAATCTTTTTTCTCACACAATGCATTGATCAGGCTGGACTTTCCCACATTAGATCTGCCAATAAATGCAAATTCTGGCAATCCATTTTCCGGACATTGAGATTCTTGTACAAAACTACCTATAAAAACAATTTCCTTAATCATATTCAAAACAAAGCGGTGAAGATAGAGTTTTATTGAAAGACTTTAAATATAATCGCTATAAAACGAGCTTTGAAGTCATTAAGAGCTTAGTTTTGCACTCTTTATGTATACTTATGTTTAGGCAATTTTTCTTTATATTTATAATGTTGGTTCCCATTTTTTCTAGTGCTCAGTTCAAATTTGGATTGAAAATAGGCGCTGGAAATTACGATGTATTATCGGATTCCATGGTATTGAAGCGAGCAAACCAATCTGAAGATTATATTTTGAAATTAGAGGAAGCTCGAATAGGGTATTTTGCCGGAATCGTCTCACAAATCAATTTGAAGGGTTTTGTGATCCAACCTGAAGTGTGTTATCAATACAATTTAGTAGAAATGACAATACATGGAGGTCAATTTGATGAGAGGTTGATTCAAGAGAGATTCCAATCACTTTTTGTGCCTATTATGCTGGGAACTAAGGCTGGACCATTAAGATTAAATTTAGGACCTGTCGCCTATTGGGTTTTAAATAGTAGCTCTGATTTACTCGTCGAACCAGGGTACGCACATGATTTTTCATATCCTAATTTTGGGTTTCAAGCCGGCTTAGGGTTGGATTTTTGGAAAATACTCTTGGATATTCGGTACGAAGGCAATTTAAATAGATTTGCCAATCACATAGAATATGAAGGAATTTCTTATTCATTTAATGATAGACCTAAGCGGTTAATAGCCTCCATTTCATTTGTTTTCTAATTAAGGTAAAACGTATGACTCATTTTACAATTCCATTTAGTCCTGAGTTTAAATTCAGCGAATTAGATGTGAAGTATGCTACAGATATTGATTTATTTAAGGAATTATTTAAGTATAAACCTGATTTGAATGGGATTATACAAGCGACCAATGATAGATTTAAGCATTTTCCTGTAGATAGAAGTCTTCTTGTAGAAAATTTGCTGGATCAATATAAAGAAATGCGAGATTGCGATCGTGTAAGGGAGAATATTAAATCTTTAGAAAAGCCAACGACATTTGCAATTACAACTGCTCATCAACCGGTCTTAATGGGTGGTCCATTATTTATTATTTATAAAATATTGTCGGCTATTGTTCTTGCCTCAAAACTCAATCAACTCGAAGATCACCCATACCATTTTGTGCCTGTTTTTGTTATCGGAGGTGAAGATCATGATTTTGAGGAAATCAATCATTTTCATATTTACGGTGAAACAGTCAAATGGGACACCGATCAAACAGGTGCCTGTGGTCGCTTTGAAACTGTAGGATTGTTGGAGGTATTAAATT
>JBGTBR010000004.1:0-67230 GCA_041749255.1 Saprospiraceae bacterium | reverse complement strand
CTCCCGTTAATGTATTGTCAAAACTTATCTGTGTAGCTCCAGCAAGTGTCGGTAAAGTATTCCTGTACAACCGGAATATGCTCACATCGTCCAAATCATACGTTCCCGATGTAACCATGCTCAGTTGGTTTAATGTCACTGATGTGCCGCTGACATCCATCTGAATCATATAGGCCAGTATATTTGCAGCTCCCTGGTAATGATTGCCGCCCGGTACAGCAATCGACGATACACTGACATCTGATGAATATATAGTAGTTCCCAAAATAAGAAATAAAAAGCATAAAATATTTTTCATAATAATATCCGTTTGAAATTTATTAATAATATTCTATATTGCAAAAATATATATATTCAAAACTTATTATTTTGAAATCATATAAACCGTAAATATTAATGTACAAATGTGTAATTTGGTGTTATAAAAATGCAAAAGCATAATTTTAAAAACCATCCAATATCAATAATTGAAGTTTAGATATATCAATCATTTCACCGTAATCATACACCCAATTTTAACACTCATACATTTTTGAGTATTTGTTTCAAAATTTTACAATAATTTTGTTAGATTACGATTACAATGTAAGTTATGTACATTCAATTATAATTATTTAGATTTAATCATCAGTAATGTGGTGTTTTCTCAAAATACTTTTTCTTTCAATATTGACCCCGGCCATAATAACTGAAAAAATTACTGAACAAAGCAGGATAACATGGACAGGAGTTGAAATAAGTTCAGAGAGAATGGATGTTGCTATTGATAAATACGGAAATGTGTGGGTGGCTACTTTTAAAGGACTATTCCGCTATAATGGATGTGCATGGCATCAGGTTCCTGTAAAATTACCAAGTCTGTTGTTAAGAGAAATTTATTTTGATAAGAATAACAATTTATGGATAGGGTTCGAAAAATCAGGTTTTGTTCTATTAAAAACTAATGGGGAAGTAGTAATACCCAAAGGAAAAACTGATTTAGCCGATCCTTATCGAAATTGCATTGTTTCTGCATTTTTCGAGTCAAACGATCATATGTATATAGCATCTTCCATTGGGATATTAAAAGTAGATTACAATTTGGAAATAAAAGAGAGTTATAAGTTCAGAAGCCAATATCCCCACTTACAATATGGACCCCATTCTTTAAATTTAGTCAAAGTCATTAAGGAACATAAAAAAGACAACAATCTTTGGGTTGTAGGCGGTTCTATGGGTCTGTGCACATTTGATTTAATCACTAAAACATACAAACATCATCCCATGCCTCGCAATATATTACAGGGCCTGGCACCCCAATCAGATCTTTATCCCGAATACAATTATTCCATACAAGATATGTTTGTCACAGACCATGAAGTATTTAAAATTAGCTGGGGCGGTGGTGTCACAGTATTCAACCTTGAAAATGAAAAATGGGATCACTTTATGTTCCAAATATATGATGATTCTGCTCCTCTAGATGAAAATGTCGCATTGGAAATGAGTGTTATAAATGATTCCATATTTGTAGCCGCAGCCTTAAAAGTTTCAATGCCCATTGTATTTAATTACAAAAGAAAAGAATTTATTCCATTTAATGAATACTTTAATGTCGAACCCGTCCCAGAGCCTTCATCCTCTATATATCATCATGGAGATCAATTGATAGTGGGGAGTTTTACTGGAATTTCAACATATAGAATTCCTGGCCAATCTCCAATAGAAATTTCCGAAGCGAGAATATGTGCTATAACAACCAATAAAAGAAATATCTATTTCAATGACGGATTTACTTCATTGCCGGATCAAATTGAAATCGATAAAGATGAAAATCATATTGACATCCAAATTTCTATGCCATTTTTTTTTGATCCAAACTATGGAGAGCTGCATTATGCACTCAATGACAAAAAATGGAGAATATCGAAAAACCCTTCGTTATCATTAAAAAATTTAAAAGGAGGGTTTCACAAACTATCCTTCAGATTGCGAATGAATGGCCAGGATTCCAGCGAGATGGTTTATTATATCAATAAACAGAAAAAATGGTGGGAACTAACATGGACAACCGTGATCATGTTTATCTCATTCACAATATTTGGTGGTATATTATTATGGATAAAGAACAGAAAAATAAAAAATAAAAATAAAAAACAAATTGAGGTGATCCGGAGGATTGAACGACTTGAGATGGAAACTTTACAGTCCAGAATGAACCCTCATTTTTTGTTTAACAGCCTGAATTCCATAAAAAGTTATATTGTTAAGAACGAGAAAAAATTAGCAACCGATTACATCAATGATTTCGCCCAATTGTTAAGAGATATTTTACATTATTCCAACTCACTCTATATTCCACTCGAGAATGAATTGGATATTGTAAAAACGTATATAAAACTGGAACAACAGAGATTTTCCAAACCTTTTGTTTTCAATGTAAAGGTAGATCCAGAAATTCCATTAGACTCGATATATATTCCTTCACTTTTATTACAGCCCTTTGTTGAAAATGCAGTATGGCATGGAATTTCCCATAAATCCGTCCAATGTCACCTCGAAATTGACATCAGGCAAACCAGGGATGAAGTAAAGATCCAAATCATTGATAATGGTATAGGAAGAAGACTTTCGGGTATAAAAAATTTGAAAAAGAAGAAAAATAACAGATCTGCTGGTATTGAATTGGCTATAGCCAGATTACGTCTTATGTATGGCGAACAGGCCGGTATTGTGATCATTGATATTCCCGAGGATCAGGGAACCGAAGTTATAATTAACTTTAAACTAAAGAATTTTAATCAGAATTATTTAAATGAACTGCAGAAATGAAGACCATCAGATGTGTAATCATAGATGACGAACAAACCGGAATTAATGCCCTTCTATGGGAACTTGAAAATATTACCATTCCTGTAGAGGTCGTGGCCACTTACACTTCCGCACTGGATGCCATATTTGATTTGGATTACTTAAGTTTCGATATATTATTTCTGGATATCGAAATGCCCAAATTAAATGGCCTCGAATTGCTAAAAAATTTGAAAAGAATACACTTTGATGTAATCTTTGTTACAGCATATGATCAATACGCTTTAAATGCATACAATCTCGATGTCATTGATTATTTATTAAAACCTGTACATGGTGACAGGCTCCTAAAAGCCTTAAATAAACATATTTTATATAGAAAAAATAATCTTTTAAACAATAAAATTGATATACTCTCTGAAAGCTTTCAACAGGATGAACGTTTCGAAAAGCTACCAGTATCTGTCAGAGAAGGCATTGAATTTATACCTATATGCACAATAATCAGGCTTGAATCCGATGCCAATTATACAACCATTTTTACGGCTAAAGAAAAATATGTCATCTCAAAACCTTTAAAAGAGGTTGAAAGGCAATTAGAAGGTTTTCCTTTTTACAGGATCCATCGTAGTCATACCATCAATTTAAATTTTATTTCTAAGTATATAAGAGGTAGAGTTAATAAACTTGTAATGGAAGATCAAGCCATACTGCCGATCAGTCCGGAAAAAAAAGAAGAACTAAAAAATATTTTGAAATTATAAATCTTGATTCAAGTCGATAAAACTCAAGTTGATTTTTCAAAATTTCAGTACAAAGTCTACATATGGAATATAATTCCTGATGATTGCTAAATCGAATGTAATTTTCTTTCCAAAAAATCTTATTCCGTATGAGTAAACTATATCGCCATTAGTGGTCGTAAAGAACCAATTTTCAGTTACCAATGCAACATTTTTAGACATTCGTGTCATGCCTGAAAAAGTAACAATGGGTTCCCCTGAAAATTCTCCTTCAAGAAATCCCCATCCCAAACCACCGGTTAGATTATGATTTAAATTGCCATACGTTCCCATTCCATATATAATCCCTAAATTACTTCTGCCAGAGCTGACGCCTGGAGTAGTTGCATATGAAACTCCAAAACCAGCATGAAACTCTTTTGCTACTTCAAATCCAACTTTTGGTGTTATAAAAAGAATTGATTCAAAACTATCTCCAATAAAATTGAAAACAGAAAGTCCCCCACCAACAGTAATATTATTGGTTATACCGACATTGAAAGAGTTTACTATAATATAAGTATTCTGGTAGTACCCTTCACCTTTTTGTAAAGGAAAAGCAGATAGTCCAAAAAAATACCTTTTCGCAGAAGGGTTTAGGAACCAGTAATCACTTTTTTTTAATTTTGATTTGTCAACTTCGAGTATGCTTTTGATTTTTAAAACTGGGATTTCAATTTCAGGTGTTGATGATGTTTTCATTAACACATACATTGAATCTTTTTGTAATATGTTGCCGATCACCACTGCTCCGTTTTTCAGTTCAATTTTGTACATCTTAGCTGAGTCAACCGGCTCGTCAATAGCTTTTAATTGGCCATAAAGATTACCAGTAGCACAAATTAACATTGCGAGTTGTAAAGTGTAAATAATGTTTTTCATTTTGTTTTCTTTGGTGAATTAATCAAATGCAACAGGATTGATATTTACCTATTTTTATTTGTATTTCGATTCCAGATAATCCAATTTATAGCATTAAATCTTAAATACACGCGATGTATATCAGAATTGTTTTTTTGAAGTCACCGATTTACCCCAGAGAAAAACAATTACTCTTTTGGATTCACATTGACCCTAACAAAGTATTGTGAAGGTTCTATATCATCAAATAATACCGGATGATCAGCAATGAATTGTGACAACCTTTTTGAAGTATCTCTAAAATAAATATCGGGAAATTCCGAGTTGCAATCACTGACATAATGTATATTACTCTCGCTGCTTATCAGTTCACAAGCGCATGAAATGCACATACTATTAAAGTATACGGTATCTTTTGTAATAATAAGCCGCTTAACTATATGAATGGGGATCAGTAACTTAAAATCGTCCAATCCGAGCGGTATTTCATTTTCTGTTAAATCGATAAAGTATCTGGAATCAATCATGGTGGTCATTCCTATCCAATTTTTTATACTCAATGAATCAAAAACAGTAATTTGGTATGTTTTGGAATCCAGGCTATCTATTATGATACCACTTCCATCTTCCGATGCCCATTCACCCAAAAGTTGCGGAAGAAATATAGCATCTTCCTCCTCAAAAAAGGGCTCTATTGAATATGTACATCCTATTCCTGATAAAATGAGAATCAAAACACATGATTGGTACATTTTTACAAAGCCATTCATAGTAATGAGATGTTTAAGTCATGAAAATCGATGTAATATTTAAAATTTCAAAAATTTTGTACTCTTCATTCCGGCATCGTTGCAAAGGGTTAGAATATAAACTCCATTGGGATAATCACTCAAATCCATCAAACGGGTAAAAGATTGGGTTTCGCTTATATCCAGTTTATGCATCAGTTTACCTTTGAGATCATTTATGAGAATGCAGAATTTGCCAGGATTTTCACTTTCAAAATGAACATTCAAATGATTGACTACCGGATTGGGAAAGACAGAAAGTGAGACATTCAATGGCTTCTGGAGTAATAATCCGGTTAGAGGTGATCCAACATATCTGTATACAAACCTTGAGGGTTCATTATAGCTTAATGGCATTTCACAGGTAAACCCTGAGCTTTCATTGAAGAAAGATACAAAACCAACACGATGAGAATCGTCAATTGTTGTCCATGAATTTCCTTTGTCGTAGCTCACCCAGGTTTCATCCACATTTCCAATATGCATTATCATAGTTCCTGTTCCGGGAACACCTGATAACCCTGCTATCCAATTTTCATTATTCTCTGGTGTAATATCTGTCCATTCATCATCATCCAACCCACGCCTGAACAGTAGAACGCCCAATTCCTCGTCCGTATCAGGATCTATCAGGATAAAATTGAAATACAGATTACCCTCATCATCAGAAGCCAAATGGTGGGAATATTGCCCTTCAGAGCCCTCCGGGCTTTCAAAAATGCTCCAGGTATTACCCCGGTCTTGGGAATACAGCACTCTTCCATACTCAGTATTTGACCAAATCCAATCGCCATGGGTGGTAAACATACCCGGCCACATCCATTCATCGTCATCTAAAGCTGCCGGGATATCAGGTTGATGTATTTGTGTCCACGTATCGCCTCCGTCATCAGTTAAAAACACTTGAAATTCGCCTTCAAAAGGATCTGCCAGGACAATTCCGTCACTCTCATTATAAAAATGTACACTCCCTATAAAGCTCTCCAAATCAATATTGAGAGTCTCCCAGGATGCACCGCCATCCGTAGTCTTTAGCAATTTACTGCCTTCATCAAAATCAAAATAAGCTACCCAGGCGACATCAGCACTAATGGATGCAATATTGGATAAAAATCCGGCAGCTCCCTGTGGAAATGAATATGTTTGCCATGAGTTGCCTCCATCCACAGTTTTACTAATAAAATAATCTGAAAATGTCCACTCGGCACCATCGGGAACTTCAGGATCGAGGGTAAAACCATATGTCCATGCAACATTTTCATCCACAACGGTTATTCGCCAGGTCTGAACAGGATTAGGAAAGCCTGGATCCGTTGCTTCCCAAACCTGCGATATCAGGCTTAAAGGAAAAGTCCAAAGTAAAAAGGCACTCAATAGGTATAGATTCTTCATAAAGGTTAAGATTTTAATTGTTAACATATAATATACTGGTATATGTTACTGTGATGTTGACAGGTTAATACGTATGGAAACAAAATTTTAGGAGAGCATTGGATGAGGAGTTCACTTATCAGGCTGAAAACCTTGGGTGGATGTCTTTAAAAGGGCGTTTTCTTTTAAATGATTGTACTGACAGAGCTATGAGATTTAAATCACACCAAGCTCATGAAAGGTTTCAAAACCGTCGAATCAGCTTTTAATTAATTGGGCTAAAGACCTCATTATGTGTTAATTATCATGTAGAATGGCTAAAGCCGCATTCCTATTCATGCTAATTTTATCATTTTTATTCTATGATTGAAAGAGGATAAAGCCACAATCTCAAACATCCAACTTTAAAGATAAGTCTTGAAGACAATCCATCAACATGTTTATATGGCTATATGGCATGTTGACACATAAATATACCTGATATAAACAATGGATGCTGTTAAAGTTTTGCAAATATGTAAATTTAAGCAATATAAACCCCAAGAAATTTCGACAAGTTTTTATTTATGATTTAGGGATTCACGCATTGGTAAAATATCATTAAAATATGGAAGAAAAAAAACTTTATGAGGGCCTGAAGTTGGGGCATAGTGATTCCGTATTAGAATTAAGAAAGGTATTAATGGATACTTCCAGAAAACTACTCCCATCTCTAAAAATTTCTCGCGAAGAAATGGAAGAATTAATCCATGATGCCATTTTACTTTTTTTAGAAAAGATTAAAGGTGGTCTCTACCATTATAATGGAACTGATCCTAAGATTTACGGAATTCTCATATTAAGGAACCTGATCAAAAATCAAATCAGAAAGACAACTTACCAACGATGCATTTTGAATCAGGAACATCTATATGAACATGAGGATGCTGGCGATATAGCCAGAAGTTTTGAAATAAAAAATGAAATTCAATTTTATCTTCAAAATTTAAATAAACCAGCCTCGGAAATCCTGCGTCTGCATTATTTGGAAGGATATAGTGATGAAGAAGTAGTTCTATATAAAATGTCTACATTCACAACAGTAAATTCATTAAAATCCAAAAGATGTCAGGTATTGAAAAAACTGAGGATTTTACGTTATGGTTGCGTTTAAAAACCATGTTTAGTTATCGTTAAAGCGTAGATTTCCTGTTGAATCCGGCTTCTCATGACGGGCAACCTCATTAAATGGAAGGGTTTCCTCCACCATAAAACCCGTAATTTCAAATTGCATGGTAACAGAGTTGTTTACATTTTGAAAAAATTCTGCAACATTATGGCCTATATAATCCGGTTCCTTCTCATAGATTTCCGGAGAGTTTAAAGTTCTGAATACTGAAGACATAAAGATAATGTGAACCACTAAAAGTGTCAATAGAATAAATTTTTTTTCTTTTGATTTTAAGTTGTTATGTGTCATAATAAACAATCGTTCCTAGACTATTTTACTTTGTATTGAAAGAATGATTTTAAGTCCACCAGTAACCCCAAAATAAAAATGCCCAATATGTATTTTGACCAGACCAGTAGAGTGGATTTATTATTCATCAAAAATCAATTTGGAAAGTGAGTAAAGGTGTAAGAGGTGACTGAAGCCGGTGTTCCCAATTTCTTTGTACTGCATTAAACTCATAATCTATAAAATCCTCATTTCTTCTGTTGATAAAGTTTTGAACATCCAGTGCGAGCCAATAAGCGGACTTATTTAAATTTTTTCTTAATGCAAGACGCAAATCGGGACGGAAGTAATAACTGACTCTTTCAGAAAATGGATTATTTCCATCCAATACAGGCTTATCCCCATCTAATTCTTTGTAGGCCGACAAAACAGGAGTTATAGGATGGCCGGAATTATAAATTAGCCTTAATCCGGCTTCAATGAATGTATTTTCACTAATAGCCCATGTTTTGCCGCCCGTAAAATTTGTGGCAATTTGACTGTTGTATTGTGTATTGAAAGACATAGTATTTGAGGGAATTTTGAAAGTTGAATTGAATATGGAAGTTCCGAAAACAAAGAATACTCCTTTTGAAAAAAATTTTTCCAATGTAATCTCGATGCCTCTGTTCAGACCAGTACCTGTTGAAAGCAAGGGTTGGTTTGCAAATCCCTGTACATCATTGAGAGACCAATAGATTTCATTGGGATTATTTCCCACAGGGACATCCCACAAGTATTGGGCATATGCCTCTATCTGGAGGTTTAAAGTCTTACCCAGCCCTTGCTGAAAGCCCAAAACGATTTGCCTGGATTTGATGAAAGAAAGATAACTATTGACATACCTGCCTTGTTCCAGATAATAATAAGATCCGGGAGGAGGCAAACTACTGAATATTCCCAATGAAAAGTTCAAAGAACTTTTATCTGATAAAGTATATTGAATACCCATTCGCGGGTCAACGGAATTATTGTTTTGTGTGATTGTTGCACTTAAAAAATGTATTCCACCATGAATGGTCCATTTTAAAGCCGGCTTGTATGAAAATTGAAAGTAAGATTGAAACTGATGAGGAATTCCAAAAGAATCCTGAAGCGTTGCATTATTATCAGAATCGGATTGGATCAAAGTCTCAAAATTTCCAGTTGATCTGTTCCATTTACTATGGGACATTTGGTAAAATAATTTCGTGGCGATGATTCCAAATTTTGCATTTAGTTTTGAGTTAAAATTTCTTTTGTAAAAAGCATGTGAAGTCAATCGGGATGAATAGTAGTTTTCATCGTTGATTACTGTTCTTTCTTCTAAGGAGTTAAGAGTATCATTCCTGAAAAGAATATCCTGACCCATAAATCCTGCGTTTACCTGGATATATGAATTATCATCAATAATTTGATTATAGGTGGCTCCTACCACACCCGTTAGGGTAGTGAACTTATGCGATGTATAGTCACTATATGTCGACCATGGCAAATCATTTGGTCGAAAATCTTCCCTGCTGTTTCCTCCCATCCCCCACAAACTGAAGTAGCTTTTATTACCCTTGTGAAAAATTTTAAAGGAGAGATCCTGGAAATTATTGTCGGTTCTGGGTCCTACCAAATGAATGCCAGCAGCATTTAATATTCCAAGGGTGGAATACCTGAAATTGGCAAGATACGAAGTCTTCCCTTTTGTGATCGGCCCTTCAGATGCAATATCCAATCCAAGAATTCCCGCTCTAATTGTTTGTGCATTTTTAAAAAGATTTCCATGCCGGAATTTCATATCAAAAACTCCTGCATAGGCATTTCCGTACTCTGAAGGAAAAGCACCTGTCATAAAATCTGAGCTACCTAAAAGCGATGCACTGAAAATAGTAATTCCTCCACCTGATGAACCTCGTCGTGCAAAATGATTGGGATTGGGAATGTCCAGACCTTCCAGCCTCCACAAAATACCGGCCGATGAATTGCCCCTGATTATAATGTCACTCCGACTGTCTCTGGAAGGTTGAACTCCGGGAAATCCCATCACCAATCTTCCCGGATCGTTAGCCGTTGCAGCATGAAACTGCAATTCTTCAGGATCCAATCGTCTGTGGCTGGAAATGATTTGCTCATTGACCGGTTGTTTTCTGCTATATGCCTGTATCACAACTTCAGTTAATTCAATCCCAGGTAAGAGTTCTAATTCCAGGTAATATTCATGAGCCGAATTAATAAGGATATTATCGCGAATAATAGATTGATAGCCCAGATAATTACCCTGGATGATTTGTCGACCCACCGGGATTTTTTCTAAAATGAAATTTCCATCGAGGTCCGAAATGGTGCCTATTAATGGATTGGAACCAACCAGGTAGATTTCAGCACCTATTAGAGGATCTTTGGTTTCAGCATCTATTATCCTTCCCCGTACATTTTGGACTAAAGACTGACTTTGCAAAGTTTGGAAACCTGATATAAGGAGGCAAAAGGTAAAAAATTTCATAACCATATTGTTTAATATTCGATTTCAATGGTATATGTAATCTTTTTTTGAAAAGGTTAATAAGGTAATTTATTTATTATGCCAGCAGATCGCGCTTATGCATACTGATAGAAATTCTGTTTATGAAATAGTGTTAAATTGGAAGATGAGGAGGTGGTAAAAATGGATGTTAAAAGAATTATTCCACAGATGGCTTTTATGCTAAAGGATTGCATCCATTAATTCGATCACGGGAAATCCTTATTTATACCTTCAGAAGAATACTCATAGAAAAAGTTCTACACACTAGATATTATTTTTTTTGATCCGAAGCAAACAGCAAACCACCCTATTTAAGGGATAATCACCATCCCATTTTCATCTCTATCCGTTTACAAACGTATATTAAATGCTTACAAACGCATACAATCGTATGTACACGTAAAAGATACGATTAACCTCCCACACCTCCTACATCTTTGCATCGATAACGATCACAACGATCACTTTTTTGTTTCACCCGTCCTTCCGGATACATAAAAAAACAATAAAAATTTCAGGAAGGATACAAAACAGTTTAAAAATGAAAGCTTTAAGAAACAACGTTCAGCTTATCGGTAACCTTGGAAGAGATGTGGAATTAACCACTTTTGATTCAGGTACTAAAATGGCACGCATCACCCTGGCTACGTCTGATTATTACAAAAACAACAAAGGGGAACAGGTCCAGGACACCCAATGGCACAATGTCGTTGCCTGGGGAAAACTTGCCGATACCATGGCTACACTTCTCAAAAAAGGCACTGAAGTAGCCATTAACGGTCAACTCCGACACCGCTCTTTTGAAGGTAAAGACGGCAATACAAAGCACATTTCAGAAATCATAGCAAGGGATTTCCTGAAGATCTCCAAAAGAGAACTGCCGTTTTGATTCGAGCCTGGTTCTGACTGGTTCGGGAGGTGTTAACGCATCTTCCGGATCGGTCAATACTGGGAAAACTTAAAAATTATATCACCGTATCAACGCTTAATAAACACTGTATCTAAGCCATGCTCTACTTGTATTAACCAGTTCCAAAGCGATGTTAATACAATGTAAATAAAAAGTTGGAAGCATTTGTATTCAGCCTTTCCATTCCAAACAAGCTTTGAGGCCTTCTTTTATCCTGATAGGTTGTAACCCGTACGCTTTTTCTATTTTTGTAGAATCAAAACAATAATCCTCAGCGAGTTGATACTTCAATTCTTTTATCTCTTTTAAAACAGGAATAAAGATTGAAACCAGATTGACGCCAATAGGAGGCAAAACCTGTAGTTTTGGTTTGATTCCCAGTTCGTCAGCTAAAATCTTTACAATTTCATCACCACTTGGGTATTCTTTAGAAGTAGGAAGGTGCCAAACCTGTCCCCAGGCTTCATCCTTCTGGGCGAGAAAAGCTGTGGCATGCACTGCATCTGGTACGTAGGTAAATGAATGTTTTTTGCTGGCATTGTATAACCATTGAGGTGTTTTTCCGGCTTGCATTCGATGAATTACCGATTCGTGAAGAAAACTGAGCCTGCAGCCGGGACCGTAAAAATCAGCCGCCCTTACTATCATGGCTTGCAAATTACCGGATTCTACCTCGTCCATTATCATTGAAGCAATAGAAGCGCGCACTTTTCCTTTCCGACTCAGAGGACGTATAGGCGTGTCTTCCGTAAGGTGACCTATATGATCTGGGTCATAACAATACATATTATCAAAGAAAACCAATTTTGCCTCGTGCTCCTGACAGGCCTTTATGACATTTTTCATAATGACAGGCCACTGCTCCTCCCAAATCCTGGTTTTATACTCAATCCCTGTTACCAGATATACCGTATCTGATCCAGAAATGGCATTGCGGGTGCCTTCAAATTCCAGCAAATTGACAGGCATCAGTTCATCTGTATTGTGAATTTTAACCGGGTTTCTGCTTACCAGACGTATTTTGTCCGTATATTTTCTTAATTCAGTAGCCAATCCTTTTCCAATATTTCCTGTGGATCCGAGTATGGTGTGAAGTGAATTTTTCGTCATGATTTTATTTAATATTTTGAAATGCAAACAATACTAATAAAAGATCTTAAAAGGAAGAGAATCTATAATGTTAAGTTTTAATCAAGAGATTGATGTTATATTGCTGTAACACTAATAAAATAAAACAGAATTTACGGGATTTTAGAGACAATATATACCTCTTGGATAATCAATAAAAAATATTCCCTTGGGAAGAGGGCTATTTCCTTTTGATTATTTCAGCCATTTCATTTGACTGTCACCCAAACCCAAAACGCGTTTCGTATTCGTCTTCAATGACTTCCATATCACCTTTGTATTTGCCAGGAACTTTGACATAGGTGAATGTTTCAGTCATAATCTTTTCATTGGTAAAGTACACGAGAAGTATAGCGTCTTTCAAAAATCTAAAATATTGAACATCTTCTTTTTCCTCTTCAGGAAGGTCTCCATAGCATTTCTGATCGATCGGTTTCAGGACGTTGAGAAAATCTTCGTCTTTTATTGAATCCAATTGGTTGTCGGATGGGGAATTTGTTTTTACCTGTAAATCCTCAAGTCCTTGCAGAATTTGCTTTTGAACTTCTGAGTTCAGGCAGTTGCTTAGAATATTTATCAGTACATCTGTTTCTCCAATAGCTAAAAATCCGGGATGTTGTTTAGCAGCTGGAAGGATGGCATGCCCAATCCGGTTAAGCAAAGATCTATAGGGTTCAAATAGGGAAGGTATTTGCTCTTTTGCCGGCGTACAAGACAAAAGTAGCAGATCAGTTGCAACCAGTGACGTACCCATGGCTGTTGCCATCCAGACTAAGGCTTTTCTTCGTTTCATGCTCTACAGGTTTTGTTTATTCAATTGATCTACAGCGTAATGGGTAGCTCTGGCAGTAAAAGCCATATAGGTCAATGACGGATTCACACAGGAGGAAGATGTCATAAAAGCTCCGTCTGTTACGAAAACATTGGGTGCATCCCATACCTGATTGTAACCATTCAAAACCGATGTTTTAGGATCGCGACCCATTCTTGCCGAACCCATTTCGTGGATACCGTGTCCCATCTCATGACCTCCATCATTGCCGCCTATATTTTTGGCACCCATGTATTCTAGCATGGCTTTCGCTTCTTCGAGCATATCTTTACGCATGGCTAATTCATTTTCCCTTATCTCAGCATCCATATTCAACACAGGTAATCCCCAGGCGTCTCTTTCTGTGGGATGCAGGCTGATTTTATTTCTGTGATCCGGAAGCACTTCTCCAAATGCTCCCATGCCTATCGTCCAACTACCTTCCCTGGAAATTTCTTCTATGAACGATTTTCCCATTCCTGCCATGTTCGCTCCTCTATTCCAGGATTGACGGGAAGCTCCTCCCTGATAGCCAAATCCTCTGAGGTAATTTCTTTGATCCTTTCCTACATTGGCAAATCTCGGAATGTAAAATCCGGTTGGCCTTCTTCCGTATTCTTTGTAAATTTCAAATCCTGGAAATTCTCCATATGCACCAATGTTGTAATGGTGATCCATAATGTTGTGTCCCAATTCGCCACTACTGCTTCCAAGCCCATCCGGCCATATATCGGTAGCGCTATTCATCAGGATCCATGCAGAATTGAGGGCGGAAGCACATATAAACACGATCTTGCTTTTGTATTCATAGGTTTTATTGGTAGAGGTATCCAATACTTCTACGCCGGTCGCTCTTTGTGTGTCTTTATTGTACAATATACGTGTAACCAGGGCATTCACCGCTACTGAGAGGTTTCCAGTCGCCGCAGCGGCGGGAAGTGTAGACGACTGGGTTGAAAAATAGGCACCAAACTGACATCCATGCCAACACCGGTTTCTGAATTGGCAATTGACGCGTCCTGTCAGAGGAGTGGTGAGATTGGCCACCCTGCCAATGATGAGCCTGCGATCTGCAAATGCTTTCCGGAGTTGTTCCGCAGCCTTCTTTTCTGCGATGTTGAGTTCAAATGGAGGTTGAAATTCCCCATCCGGTAATATATCAAGCTCTTCTTTTGAGCCACTGATTCCAGAAAACCTCTCCACATGATCGTACCATGGGGCAATATCCTTATAACGCACAGGCCAATCCACTCCTACATTCTCTTTGGCATTGGCTTCAAAATCCATTTCACATAGTCTGTAAGATTGCCGTCCCCACATGGTAGACCTGCCTCCGAGCCGGTAAGCTCTCACCCATCTGAAGGGTTTTGACTCAGTGTATTTTCCCTCTTTCGTTTCATCGACCCATGACTCCATCACAGTTTCGTTAAACATCCACCCTGTGATATCCGATCGCATTCCTCCGGAAGATATAGTGGGGAGTCCTCTATGAGGGTATTCAAAAACACTCCGGTCATCATAGTCTCTTATATGCCGGTAATCTCCTCCCCTTTCCAGCATAAGAACTTTGAGTCCTTTTCCGTCAATTCTTTGGCAGCCCATCCTCCGGAAATACCCGAACCTATTACGATGGCATCGTATGTCATTTCATTTTCTGATTTGTTGTCGATTTGGATGTAAAGATCACTCATGGGAGGACTTGGTATTGATTATAAAATGAATGTAGTTATACACCTAAAGGTAAAAAAAATGTAATCTTTCAATAGCTCTTTTTCTCTTGCCAAAAGTAGAAAATTAAAGTTGTCACCATATCAAACTTTAGAAATCCATATCCATTTTATATACTGATTTAATGGTCATTAACCAACTAATAATATATTTTTTGATCCGTTTTGATCCGTTTTGATCCGTTTTGATCCGTTTTGGGTCGTTTTTATCCGTTTTTGTATTGGTTAAACCATTATATTTGCATTACATCTTGAGTGAAAATGTGGTGGTACAATTTTATTTCCATTAAGGGTCTCAAGTGCGCATAGAGTCTTTATAAGATCTGTAATGAACTTCCATATATCTTACTCAAGTTCGAACAGGGATTGCCGAAAACCTGAGAGAGAGTAGGTATAAAACTTATAATTTTATTAAAATGAATTGTAAAATGCTAAAGATTCCTATAGTAACATTTTTAGTTTTAATTTTTACACTCACATCGTGTGTTAAAAATGAGAAAGAAGAACTTTCAAAAGACTCACTTGAAACTCTTATCAGAGCTAATCTTGAGAAAGTTACAAATGAAATAAAGTTTAAAAAAATTGACAAACTAGATTTCGAAAAAATTCAAGAAAGTGAAACTCTAGATCCAAGCTTATTTATAAAGAGGGAAAGTTTAAATAAAAACACTGAAACTCTATTGCTTGAGCAGACGTCTTTAGCAACAGAGTTTGTTAACCGATTCGGTGAATCGGAGTATATCGCGTTTATGCAGGAAACATATCTGAATATGAATCCAAAAATCAGTTTATATAAAAGATCAAGACTTAGAACCCCATGTTATAATTCCTTTGAAAAAGATTATAAAATTGTAACAGCAGCTTTTGCAGGATGTATTGTAGTAGGCTGGGGATCTTTGGGTGCATTTGCTTGCTCTGCTGTGTATGCCTATACAATTGATGTCATATTAGAGGCATTTGAAGAATGCTGCGGATGTTGAATTATTTACTAATACAATTAAACACAATTAAAAATGAAAAAACTAATATTATTTTATCCTTTCTTCTTGATAATGTCGTGTACGGGACAAGAAGTCCAACAAAATGTTTCATTAGAAAAAATCATACATGACCCTATTTATATTGAGTTAAATGAACAAGATAAATTTGCTATTAGGAATCATTTAAAAGGAATTTACGATTTTAAAAAAATAGATAAAGTTTTTGAAAAGAACAATGTCTATTCAAGTACTTGTAATTGGGATTTAGGAGAGTTTATAAATGATGAAGGTGTTGTTGCATATTTTGAAATTGATTGTAAAAGGGAACAGCTTTTAGATCAATTAAAAGCCAAATATCCATTTTTAAACGACCCAAACAAGGAATATTTTGAAGAAATGGGTGAATTATATAGAAAAATGTATGGCTTACCTGTAAGTGGAACTGAAGCAAAAACATTATTTGATAGTAGAAAAAAAATAAAAGAATAATGAAGTATTTAATGAGTTTAATATTAACCGCAACTTTGTGGGTATCAACAGGGTTTTCTGGGACTTGCTATGAAGTTTGGATCGCGGCTTATTATGAATCTACAAATGAATATAATCGAAATTTGAAAAGGTGTGATAAAGCTCTATTTGGCAGTTTGTGTCGTAAGGAGGCAGAGTCAATTTATAGTATTGCACTTGAAGAAGCCGGAGATGATTTTTATGATTGTTAACTTAAATGAAAGATACTCATTCAAGAAATTAAGTAATGAAATGAGCAAAGAGTAATATTAAGAGAAAAATGTCTCGTTGAAAACTTTAAAATGGATCATATTTTATTTGAAAAAATTATAAAAGCCAGGAATTATTAAGTTACACAACGAGGTCTTATGTTATATTGGAATTTAATAAAAGATTAAAGAAATGGCATTGGTGTATGAAGGCATTTTCGAAAAAGTTTCTCATATTTTTTTTAATATAGAATATACATGTTATCATAAAAATGAAATATTTGAAATTTATAAAATTAGAGAATCCATCAAAGTGGAATACAATTTCGATGACCCCCTATTTTTTCATTGTCTGGTTCGCCCTTTGCTTTGTGTCCTGCAAAGGCCATGTAGATGAGGTTTCTATAAGCGCTGAAAAATTCAAACAATACGCAGTGGAAGCCGGTGTTTGGGATCGGGCATTCATGTATGATGGTCATGACTTTTATACGGATATTGAATGGGAAAAAATTACAGAAGAAGATTATAACCGTTGGAAAATATACATCGACAATTGTGTAATGTGGCTTGAGAATGAAAAGAAAACATTAAAAGAAGTGGAGTTTGGACATAAACTTGTTCAAGAATTTTCTAAAGAAGTAGAAGGACTCAGTATAGATCAGCAAATAGAAGTATATAGAAAATACAACCAACTGTACCCGAAATACTTTTTAATGTATGATGATCCGGTGGATTGATTCATAAAGTTGATGGAATTTCAGAATGAAATGAAAAGAACTGACAGCGAGTGGTCAGCTCTTTTTCTCCGGTCACAAAGTATACAATTGTGGGAAGCAAGTTGAAAGAATGTAATCAAGTCGTCACATTATAAATTAAGCGTGAATTTGACAAGCTCAAAACTTTTTCGAATGAATACAATAATAAAATTCACAAAATATTTACTTTCCCTTTCAATTGTTTTTTTTATAAGTTGCAAAGGCCAAGTAGATGAGGCCTCTTTGACCGCGGAAAAATTCAAACAATACGCAGTGGACGCCGGTGTTTGGGATCGTGCATTCATGTATGATGGTCATGACTTTTATACGGATATTGAATGGGAAAATGTTACAGAAGAGGATTTTAACGGTTGGAAACTATACATCGACAATTGTGTAATGTGGCTTGAGAATGAAAAGAAAACATTAAAAGAAGTAGAGTTTGGACATAAACTTGTTCAAGAATATTCTAAAGAAGTGGAAGGGCTCAGTCCAGATGAAGAAACTGAAGTGTTTAGAAAATACAACCAACTGTATCCGAAATACTTTTCGATGCACAATGATCCGGTGGATTGATTCATAAAGTTGAAGGAATTTCAGAATGAAATGAAAAGAGCTGACAGCAAGTGGTCAGCTCTTTTTCTCCGATCACAAAGTTTACAAATTTAAAATGCAAACATTTGGAACACGTTTAGTAACAACAGCTCGCAACACCAAAAGCAATTTGTTAACATGAAAACTTAATAAAATGGAATTTTTGATAGCCTCGCTTTTTATTGTTTTAATGTTTTTGTTGTATAAAATTATATCAAAGCAAACCAAAAAGAAAAAATTAGTTATTTCTCTGGTTTCTGGTCTTATACCTATTGGAGAAAAAAGAATATTTATAACATTTTTTCACAACTCATTCGGAATTAACCTCCTAAACAAAGTTGATACATTTGGATTTTATAAAAAACAACCCGAATTAACATTATAATCCGGGCTGTTTGTTACTGGGGACGGTAACAATACATTAAAATATGTCTGGATATGATCTTTCAATAGAAAGACCACATCCGGGCATATTCAGTAATTGTGCCTGTCGAATCCCTTCTTTACCGGTAAAATATCCTTTCTGGCAAGTGCGCAAAAATGATCCCGAAGTACATTCGAAAAATTGAAACTTCCAGATAATAAAATAATGAAAAGTCATAACTACACTTTTGTTTGCATGTGCTCTGATCAGCAAGCACGACACAAAAAACATTTACAATCAGGATAAAAACCTGGTTTTCATATTCATTATCATCGTTCATTATATTATTAATGCAGAATATGCTATAAGGTAACCCCTGATAAATATTTTTTTTTACATTTGGACAGGTAAATTCCAATGAACCCTGTGGACTGGATAGATGAGATAAAAAATAATGAGGAGGAAGCCCTTACATCCATTTACAAGATGTATAGGGACGATTGTATATATTGGCTCCAAAAATCTTATAGTTGTACCAGAGATGAGGCTCTTGATATTTTCCAGTCAACTCTCGTGATATTATACGATAATGTAAAAAGGGAAAAGTTAACCAAACTCACATCAGACATGAAATCATACCTAATGGGAATAGCAAAAAACAAAGCTTTGGAGATGATCAGAACTAAAAAAAAGAGTACCTATTTGAAACCTTTGAACTCCTGGGTGGATTATGTAAATGAAGACCAGGAAGAAGCTATACTGGAAGAGCAATTACTCGCTGCATCCAAAGCTTTATCCCGGATCGGCGACCCCTGTAAATCTCTTCTACAATACTATTTTTACCAGAATAAAAATATGGAAGAAATTTCTGAGTTAATGGGATATAAAAATGCCGATACAGCAAAAAATAAAAAATATAAGTGTCTGAAGAGGTTACAATTGTTGTATTATCGACATAAAGATTAAAATACACGGGAATTGAGAAGCAGTCAACAAGATATAGAACTTCTGGAAGCCTATATAAAAGGTGCTCTGGACAAAGAAACACACACAGAGTTAGAAAAGCGACTGGCCGCTGAGCCTGATCTGTTTGAGGATTATAAGGATCTAAAGGTCATGATTCAGGGTATCCGTGCCCATACCCTTGATGAGAAGTATAAGCAGCTCAAAAGGCTGGAAGATGGGTTAGATAATACCACTACCATAAAAAAAAATGACTCATTTCTCAAAATGGTATTTCTTGTGGTTATTGTCATAGCATTATTGCTGACCATATCTAAATTCCTTTTACAGAACGATACAAGTAAAGATGTTTCCTTCGCCCTCAATGATGATGAGTTTTACCGCTATGTATTACACAGAACTGAACGTAGTACAGAAATGGATATCGATACTCAAAAAACTATGGCCTACAATTTATTTGTCATCAAGGACTTTAAAAAAGCCAAACCCATGTTAACTACACTTTGGCAGGAAAGAAAGGATACCCTTTCGTACTTTTATCTCGGAATAACAGAACTCTCCCTGGGGAATAAAGAAAAAGCTCAAAAAATTCTCAGTTCTAATGCTCTGGATTTATATCCAGTTGAAGATCTGTTAAAACTTTGCGAATGAATCATCCAATGGATTGCTATACCTGAGAAATGTATCGCAATTTTTAAATATACTTTTAATACACCTTGTAACCACCCGGGCACTAAAGGACTCAGTTAAATTTTGTCATCATTTTTGCTCCCTCCAAAAACTTTGGGTGTTTTTGGGACTTTGAGTGGTAAAAGGCAGGCAGTGAGACAGTATTAAAAAACTACTATGAATTTCCATTTCTACCTTTTGAAAAATAAGACTTGTATACACTCTTCCTCATCCAAAACATCCCATATAGTGGAATATACAACATCCATGACCACAACTTATATGAAGTTTTATATTCAATGTCATCTACAATAAGGCTATGATTTTCATCGATTTTTTGAATGATATGCCAGTGCTTCCATTTCTTCAAACCAAGAGGCAGGACTTCTCCCTCATCGACAAACCAGGCCTTTTCATGATCCATTCCGTCCTCGGTAATAATACCAATCCATTTTGTCTTAAAGGGAATGCTCATTTCCAGATGAACCCTGTCTCCCTTCTTCGAACCGGTAAACTCTAATATCTTCAATCCTCCCCATGGAGGTTGTAAAGCTTTAAAGAGGTCTGCATCAAAACGGGAATACACTTCAAGGTAATTAACTTTAACCGGCGTGTTGAGCTTAATATGCATCATTATAAATGTATTATGAATTATAACCCATCCTTAACATTCGGAAAACGGGAAGGTTTTGACTGATAAGATTCTCCATGCTGCCTTTTACAGTAATCAATAAAAAATCTGCTAAAGAGAAGCAAAATACGATCTGAACACACAGAAAAATTGTACTTTTGTCCCATCTGTCACTTATTGAATCATCTCACAAAAACTCTGACCATGTCATTTAACCTCAAACAATACGGTATTGATGTAGAAACCATTTATCGAAACAGTAGTGTTCCCATCCTGTATGAAATAGCACTTCGCACCGAAAAGGGAACCTCTTTTTCCGATGTTGGAGCGTTGATTGCCTACTCGGGAGAAAAAACAGGAAGAAGTCCAAAAGACAAGCGTATCGTAAGAAATCCAGAGTCTGAAAATAACATCGATTGGGGTTCCGTAAACATCGAACTCGATCCCCATGTATTTAATATCAACCGGGAGAGATCCATAGATTATCTGAATACCCGTGACAAGATATTTGTGGTAGATGCATTTGCTGGTTGGGATCCAAAATACCAAATCAAAATCAGGATTATTTGTACCCGTGCTTACCACGCATTGTTTATGCAAAATATGCTTATCCGACCTTCGGAAGAACAACTAGCTAACTTTGGAGAACCGGATTATGTGATCTTTAATGCAGGTGTATTTCCAGCCAATCGATATACTTCCAAAATGACATCGAAAACGAGCATCGGGATTAACCTGGAAAAACAGGAAGTGGTCATACTCGGAACAGAATATGCCGGAGAGATGAAAAAAGGAGTGTTTTCTATCATGAATTATCTCATGCCTCTTATGGATGTTATGCCTATGCATTGTTCTGCTACTGTAGGGCATGACGGTGATGTGTCAGTGTTATTTGGTCTGTCAGGTACCGGGAAAACCACATTAAGCGCTGATCCAATGAGAAAGCTGATCGGTGATGATGAGCATTGCTGGACCTCTGATGGTATTTTCAATATTGAAGGTGGTTGTTATGCGAAAGTGATAGACTTGTCAGAAGAAAAAGAGCCGGATATATTTAAAGCCATCCGCTTTGGCACTGTTTTGGAAAACGTAGTATATAATCCCGTCACGCGTAAAGTGGATTATACTGATATATCCATTACTGAAAATACCCGTGCTTCATACCCCATTGAATACATTGACAATATTCAAATGCCATGTCTGGCGGGTCATGCAAAACATATCATTTTCCTTACCTGTGATGCTTTTGGAGTACTTCCCCCTGTAAGCAGATTAACTCCGGATCAGGCCAGCTATCATTTTATTTCAGGGTATACAGCAAAAGTAGCCGGTACAGAAATGGGAGTGACTGAACCCCAGGCTACCTTTTCAGCTTGTTTTGGCGCTGCATTTATGATGTGGCACCCCAATAAATATGCAGAATTACTGGCTAAGAAAATGATAAAGCACAATACCAAAGCATGGCTTGTCAATACAGGTTGGACAGGAGGTGCTTACGGAGTCGGTTCCAGAATCAAACTAAAGTACACCCGAGCGATCATCGATGCCATCCACCAGGGAGCTTTTGAAAACGCTCGATTCATAAAGGACGAACAGTTTGGCTTTGATATTCCAACTGAATGCCCTGATCTACCCAATGAAATTCTAATTCCCAAAAATACATGGAACGATAAGGCAAAGTTTCAGGAAGTCAAAAATAAACTCATCACCTTATTTATCAATAATTTCAAAAAATTTGAAGATAAAATAAACATAGAGATATTAAATGCCGGACCCAAACTTTGATTTCATTGCCTTGCCCTGGGTTTGTTCAAATGCCATTTTCAGATAGACATCTGATTAGGATGTAATTCCTGCAAAGATATTTCTGCAAATTTATGGATATCAGCGGTTTATTTCTAAAAAATAAGGTTTACAGTAAGCTTTTGAACCTCGGTCTTTTAGGGGCGATATCTCCCAATCTCTCCTTTTTGGCTGATTCGTACCCACTGTAATTGCCTTCAAAAAATATTATCTCCCCTTCGTCTTCAAAAGACAAAATGTGAGTTGCCAATCGGTCAATAAACCAACGGTCGTGGGAAATGACCAGTACGCATCCTGCAAAGTTTTCGATACCTTCTTCCAATGCCCTTAGTGTATTGACGTCGATGTCATTGGTGGGTTCATCCAATAGTACTACATTACCACCTTCCTTAAGGGTAATGGCCAGATGTAATCGGTTTCGCTCACCACCTGATAGTATACCTACCTTTTTTTGCTGGTCTGCTCCTGTAAAATTGAAGCGGCTAATGTACGCTCTGACATTAACTTCTGTATTTCCTACTTTGATGATATCCTCTCCCTGTCCTACCACTTCATATACGGTCTTATCGGGAAGTAAGTCTTTATGCGATTGATCCACATAAGCGAGTTTTACGGTATCTCCTAACGAAATGGTACCGCTATCGGGCTTTTCCTCTCCCATAATCATTCTGAAAAGAGTAGACTTTCCAACCCCGTTAGGCCCTATGATACCCACGATGGCATTTTTAGGTATAGAAAGAGATAAATCATCAATCAACACCCGATTATCAAATCCTTTGGAAACTTTATTAAGGTCAATAACTTTATCTCCCAATCTCGGCCCGGAGGGAATGTATAATTCCAATTTGGCCTCCTTTTCCCTCACCTCAGCATTGGTCATACTTTCGTAAGCATTCAACCTGGCTTTTCCTTTTGCCTGCCGGGCTTTAGGGTTCATACGCACCCATTCGAGTTCGCGTTTCAGGGTTTTTTGTCTTTTTGACTCCGCCTTTTCTTCCGCAGCCAGTCGTTTGGCTTTTTGGTCTAACCATGAGGAGTAATTACCCTCCCATGGAATACCCTCCCCCCGATCCAATTCGAGTATCCAGCCAGCAACATTGTCCAGAAAGTATCTGTCGTGAGTCACGGCAATTACGGTTCCAGGAAAACTTTTTAAAAATTGCTCAAGCCAATGCACACTTTCTGCATCGAGGTGGTTCGTAGGCTCATCAAGCAGGAGTATATCCGGTTTGCTGAGAAGGAGGCGGCATAGGGCAACTCGTCTCCGTTCACCACCGGATAGCACAGATACTTTGGCTTCATCAGGAGGGCACCTCAACGCTTCCATGGCAACTTCCAATGTATGATCTAGATCCCACGCATTAAAGTGATCCATTTTTTCCAGCAGCTCACCCTGTATTTCTACCAGTTTCATCATTTCATCATCATCCATCACCTCTCCCAGTTTGGCAGAGACTGCTTCATATTCATTGACCAGGTCTACAATTTCTTTCACTCCCTCCTGCACGATCTCTTTTACCGTTTTGGTTTCATCCAACTCGGGTTCCTGGGCCAAAAATCCAATCTTATACTCTTTATCAAAGGACACCTTACCCTGGAAATTTGTGTCAATACCGGCTATTATTTTAAGCAGACTTGACTTTCCGGAACCATTAAGACCAAGTACACCTATTTTCGCTCCGTAATAAAAAGAAAGCCATATGTTCTTTAGAACCTGCTTATTGGGAGGATAGGTCTTTGTCACACCCTCCATAGAAAAAATTACTTTATTATCAGCCATGATTTTTATATTAATGATCCAATTATATTTTCAAAAGGCAAAGAAAGGAAGAACTTAGGTTATTCTTTTGATTTTTTTTCCAAAATCTTTTCCATATTCTATTGTGTCATTCTAAATCTGATGAGAAAAGTGAATAAAAGCATTTTTTTATTCATGAAAAAACATTACTTTTGCACTCCTTAATTGAAGATCCCTTTATTGTCCTGGTCTATTTACTCTTATTGAGGGATTTGATGAGGAATATGCATTGGTGATCAGGATCATTTTACGATTTGAATTTTATAAATATATACACATGAAAAAAGATATTCATCCTTCGAATTACAGACCAGTTGTATTTAAAGACTTTTCTTGTGACTATGCTTTTTTGTCAAAGTCATGTGCCAATACTCGTGAGACTATAGTATGGGAAGACGGCAAGGAGTATCCGTTGATCAAACTGGAAATATCATCAGCATCGCATCCATTCTTTACCGGAAAGATGAAATTTGTCGATACCGCAGGACGGATTGACAAGTTCAATAAGAAGTTTTCAAAATTTGCCAAAAAGTCTTAATTCACAAGATTTTTAAAAAAATATGAAAGCCCTCTTCGCAGGGCTTTTTTTATTCCCTATTTTTACTGCTTATGCGAAGCATTATATTATTTGACGATGATAATTGGCAGGGATTGCTCCCGTTAACTTACACAAAACCCATTTGTGAACTTAGGATTGGCATATTGTCTATAAGAGAAAAATGGGAAAAAAGATTAGAGGGAAGGATAAGTTATATTACCCAGGAGTATTTGTCTAAAAAATTTCCTATCCATATTACTGAGGACAATATCATCATCAATAGCTCCATACTTCCAACTGATGAATTGGCATCAATTATAAATGATCTACCTCCAAATGAGGCCATCATTGCCGGCGATGAACTACTTGCTGCCAGAATCCCCGGTGAATATTTCCATAAGATGGTAAGCAGCCAGGATACAAGCGAATTACAAGGTAGAGACATATCGGATCAATCGGATTTATGCAGGCAGATCATCAGGCCTTACGATATATTCAGGTATAACAGTAAAGAGATCTTAAAAGACTTTCAATGTATTACGGCAGGCAAAATATCCCAACCTCTTCACGAAAGCAACAGGGTACTCCACCCAGAAAAAGTTTTTATAGAAGAAGGAGCTCAGTTACATTTCTGTATTATTAACGCCACCGAAGGTCCGGTATATATCGGACACAACGCCATTGTTCTCGAAGGCTCTGTAATAAAGGGTCCTTTTTCCCTTGGAGACCATGGAGTGATAAAAATGGGAGCTAAAATATATGGAGGCACATCAGTGGGACCTCATAGCAAAGTGGGAGGTGAAATTAAAGAAAGTGTCATAATGGGCTATTCCAATAAATCACACGATGGGTATTTAGGGGATTCTGTCATCGGCGAATGGTGCAATTTGGGAGCCGACACCAATACTTCCAACCTAAAGAACAACTACGAGGAAGTTAAATTGTGGAATTATAGTACTGAGAAGTTTGAAAAAACAGGATTGCAATTTTGTGGACTGATTATGGGCGATCACACCAAATGCGGCATCAATACTATGTTCAATACAGGAACCACTGTAGGCGTTTCCTGTAATCTCTTTGGAGCCGGATATCACAAAAACTTTATACCTTCTTTTACCTGGGGAGAACCGGGAAAACCTACCACGTATAATCTCACCAAAGCCATTCATACTGCAGAAAAAGTCATGGCCAGAAAAATGATAACGTACAATGATCAGGAAAAAGAGATTATGGAATATATATTCCAATTTAGTGGAAAGTGGAGAAAGTGGGCATAATCATTAATTAAACCATTGTTTTTTCCAGATAAGATAAATTCCCACCATGATCACTAAAATCTCAGTTTGGAAAAAATGGCTTTCCCATATCATAGAAATCACTTTAGAATCTACCTCTTCAAAACATAACCCGGTACTGGTGGTCAGTCTGGATAGAGGAAGTGTAAAACTCTCTACCGATACGGCTATCTATTCTTATGGAGAAAAATACGATAATTTCGGTGACCTATTCAAAGCAATGGATCTGGGAAGCGTCAAAGATGTTTTAGTACTTGGACTTGGGCTTGGAAGTATTCCTGTATTGCTTGAAAATTGCAGCTTTAATGACTTTAGCTTCACCTGTGTAGAAATCGACGAAGAAGTCATATATCTGGCCAGTAAATACACCATTGGAAGTCTGCGTTCTCCCTGCCAAATCATTCATGCTGATGTTGCACATTTTATTGAGGTAGAATCCCGAAAATTTGACCTGATCACCGTAGATATATTTGATAGTGACATCATTCCAGATGTTTTTCAAACGGTTGACTTTTTGGAACGATTAAAACTTTTATTGAAAAAAAGAGGTGTCGTATTGTACAATAGACTTGCATTTACAGAAGAAGACACTATTCAATCTCAAAAATATTTTGATGAAATTTTTATAAAATCATTTCCTATGGCGAAATACTACCTTATAAAGGGAAACTTCATGCTGATTAGTCACGATGGGTGGTTAAAAAATAATTACACCCTTTGAGACCTATCGCGGGCGCGATATGACAAAATGAAGAAAATGGCAATAGTAAGAAGAATTAAAAATTGAAAATTGAAAAAAATAGCAGCTATTAGCAGGCAGCTTACATTATATATAACTACCCCTTTGTGAGGTCTTGGTGCCTTTTTGCCTTAGTGGCTATTTTACCCTGATATTACTATGTGTTTCTGATTATTAGTTATCCAACCACGAAATCACGATCCAAGAATCGCTAAGCAGATTAAATGGCTAATTCCGATTATTTACATGTGGGCACGAACCCTCACATAGTATGCTAAGATAGTGCTGGAATGTTGGGCTAAAGCCCATATACGTATTTCTAATTCCAACCCCGGGCTAAAGCCCGAGGCTATTCATATTAACCCTAAACGACTCAACTCTTTAAACTTCCCAACTTTTCACTTTTCACTTGTGATTCAAAAATTCAACAGTCTAAACCCTCTAAACTCCCTAAACCCTCTAAACACAAATGAATAAAATGTGCAGCATAGATCTGCAATTTGTCATACACCTCCTATCGCTTTTCATGACTTTTATCCGCATTAATTATTATCTTTGGACTTCTAAATATGACATATTATGTTTATCATCAACATATACATTAAACTTGCCCTGATTGCCTTATTATTTGTCGGAGGCATTGTATTGACCATCATGGAAGGGTTTATTTATTCCTGGCCACTACTTCTCATTGGAATATTATTATTGGTTAGTTACATACTATTGGGTACGGTAGCATCAGCAGCCAATTTTGTACAAAAAATGGATTTTGACGGAGCTGAAAAACGATTAGGCATGACTCTTTCTCCCCGATGGCTGTACGTTACAAACAGAGCTTTTTATTTCATTATGAAAGGGTCAATCAGGATGCATAAGGGTGATCATAATGCCGCAGAAGATGAATTCAATAAAGCCCTGAACCTCAAACTCCCTTCTGAGAATGAAAAAGCCATGGTTTTGCTGCAGCTAGCCAATATAAATGGAGCTAAAAACAAGTGGAACGCCGCTAAAAACTATTTTAATCAAGCTAAAAAGTTAAAAATCACTGAGGGTCAACTTAAAGAGCAGATGAATCAATTTGAAAAAGCACTCATAAATCGAGGTCAGGTGAATGCTGTGCGTGGTATGGGAAAAGCCGGTCAGCAAATGATGAATCAGGGAGGCAAAAGACGCCGACCTAAAATGAGATAATATTAGTTTATTTTAATTGTGAGGGTTCTTATATTAACCATAACAAAAACCAAAACCAAAACTAAGGGTTCCTATATTAACCATAACTCAATAACCTAGTAACTTAATAACTCACAAATTGAAATCAAATTACACTTCTTCATTTAACATTTCCCACAGTTTATCCTTTAGTTCTGTTAATCCCTGCTCGGCAACGGAAGAAATAAACAAATAAGGTATATCCAGAACCAGTTCGTTTTTGATCCACCCTTTCATCTCACTATCAAGCATGTCGGATTTTGAGATAGCCAAAAGCCTGGGTTTATGAATGAGTTCAGGATTGTAATTCTCCAACTCTCCCAGTAGTATTTCGTATTGCTTTTTAATATCATCCGCATCAGCAGCCACCATGAACAATAGAACAGCATTCCTCTCAATATGCCTCAGAAACCTAAGTCCCAATCCTTTTCCTTCACTGGCTTTTTCAATAATCCCGGGTATGTCTGCCATGACGAATGAATGGTCATCCCGGTAATACACCATTCCCAAATTAGGGGTCAGAGTGGTAAACGGATAATTATCAATTTTAGGTGTGGCAGCCGAGAGTACAGACAATAACGTAGATTTACCGGCATTGGGAAATCCTACCAGCCCCACATCAGCAATGATTTTTAATTCTAAAATCTTCCACCCCTCATATCCCGCTTCACCCGGTTGGGCATACTTTGGAGCCTGGTGAGTCGATGATTTAAAATGACTGTTGCCCAAACCTCCCCGGCCACCTGCAACAGCGATTTTAGTTTCTCCGTGCTTGGTTATCTCCAGCTCAAATTCACCGGTCTCTCCGTCTTTCAAAACCGTACCTACAGGAACATCAATGATGATGTCTTTACCGGAAGCTCCGGATGAATGGCTGCCTCTTCCAGGCTCTCCATTTCCGGCAATGATGTGTTTTCTGTACCTAAGTGGCAAAAGTGTCCACATTTGAGAGTTTCCCTTTAAAATTATGTTTCCTCCACGTCCACCGTCTCCCCCATCAGGACCTCCCCTTGGATTTTTGTTGTCTCTGAAAAAATGGACAGATCCTGGACCACCATGGCCGGAGCGGAAATGAATCTTTACATAGTCCACAAAGTTTTGTTCAGCCATAAGAGTATTAGAATTATAATGTTATCTCAAAGTATCTATATGTCATAATACATTGATGAGAACCAAGTTGATTCTGTTTAAGTTTGTAGTCATTCCAGCATTTGCGCTTTAGAAATTAAAATGGGTTACCTATGTGCAGATATATCTATATTATTGAACTTACCAGGAGTGTGAATAGGGTAAGGGGTTTAAATTACTGTAAGGTAGTATCCCTACGCTTAAATAGCATCGATTACATCACATATCCTTCCAAAGATTTCATCGATGGTTCCCATACCATAAACTAAATGGGATTTATTCTTTTCACTATAGTATTCAAATACAGGCGTAGTTTCATTTTTGTATACTTCTATTCTTTTGCGAATGATTTCAACATTATTATCATCCAATCTTCCGGAAGTTTTTCCGCGATGTACTATTCTATCGATAATTTCTTCTTCAGATACTTCCAATGCTATTAAGGAAGATAATTTGTGGCCATTCTCAGATAAAATTCTATCCAATGCTTCGGATTGGACAATATTTCGGGGATAGCCATCGAAAATAAAACCTCCCGTGTCTACTGTTTCTTTCACCTTATTTTCAAGCATACCAATGGTCACTTCATCCGGAACCAATTTACCCTTAGCTATATATTCCTTTGCTTTTTGCCCCAATGGGGTGTTATTGCCCATTTCATACCTAAACAAGTCCCCTGTTGAGATATGAACCAGGTTATATTTTTCTGCCAGCTTTTTTGCCTGTGTCCCTTTACCCGAACCAGGAGGGCCAAATAAAATTATATTGATCATTCGTTCAGTACTATTTTCTTTAAGGTGCCAAAAATATTGATTCTGAGCGGATATTCTAGTAAATGTTGGATAATAATGATTTGTTTTTATTATTCCAGTAAAAATCCCTGATTACTATTTTGAGACCCATTCAATGGAATGCAATATGTCCCTGGCAAAAAGAAATTTTCCTTTCCAATATGAGCTATTGGATATTTTATCAATTTTCACTCCCATAGAAGTGGTGCAGTGAATCACTTCCAATTGGTCTTTTTCATTTTTTAATACCAATGACACATGACTCACCTTGTCCTTATTCCCAAAAAATACAAGATCACCAGGTTGAAGGTTTTCATAGGATTTAAGAATACCTAACTGAGCCTGGTCATGAGATGCTCCGGATAAGGGAATTCCCGCCTCAGTGTATACGTAAGATATAAAACCAGAACAATCAAAACCACTTTGAGGCGTCTTGCCACCATACCGATATGATCTGCCTACATATTGAAGGGCTGTCACAATGATCTCATTGCGTATATCATATTCCCTGGATAATTCCTTTTCTACCTTATTTGACCTTGTTTTCTTTTTTGAAGTGTAATGAGAATACGTTTTACTGCTGGTGCTGCAAGAAGAAATCATAAAGGCAATCATTATGGCAAAAATTAGTAAAATATATTTCATTAATAAGTATTTATAAATTAATAATATCTTTAATATGTCAAAAATTATGCCTTAAAACGTCTTGCTGTATCTGCTTTTTATTTTTTCTCAAAATTTCACTTACAATGCTTGGGCAAATCATCTATATTTGTATCCTTCAAAAAATCTTTCTCATCAGTTGGATTTGTGTTTTGATTTGTAAACAATTAATTAAAAGGGAATGGGTAATAGTGTATTTTCAAAAAAAGGATTTTTTAGTTTGATCTTGTTAATGGTTTTTAATGCAGGCGTATTATTGGGTCAATTACAAACACCGGAAGAATTTCTCATAACAGAATACGGTAAGCAATTTACACCCCATCACCAGTTGCTGGCTTACACCCAATATTTGGCTGATAACTCCCCCTATGTGAAAATGGAGGTATACGGATATACCTATGAGAAAAGGCCATTGGCATTGGTTTTTATTACCAGTCCGGAAAACCTTAACCAATTAGAAAAAATACGAACAACCAATTTGTATAATGCTGGATTACATCCCGAGCCAGACAACTCCATCGAAAAAGCCATTGTATGGCTGAGCTACAGCGTGCATGGCAATGAAGCTGCAGGCTCTGAAGCCAGTATGACAGTGATGCATACACTAGCTGCACCTGATGAAAAAGTACAAAAGTGGTTGGAAAATACGGTCGTGATCATCGATCCCTCCCTCAATCCCGATGGTTATTCCAGGTATTCTCATTGGATGCTCAGAGAGAGCGGCAAGCATATTCATCCGGAAACCGATGACCGGGAACATATGGAACCCTGGCCGGGGGGACGGGTAAATCACTATCTTTTCGATCTGAACAGAGACTGGGCGTGGCAAACTCAAATTGAATCCGAGCAAAGAATGGTTAAATACAACGATTGGCTTCCCCATGTGCATGCTGATATTCATGAAATGGGGTACAATTCGCATTATTACTTTGCTCCGGCAGCCGCTCCTTACCACAATTATATCACACAATGGCAACGCGACTTTCAGGTCGAGATTGGAAAGAATCACACCCGGTATTTTGATCAGGAAGGCTGGATATATTTCACGAGAGAGTCTTTTGACCTTTTTTATCCAAGCTATGGAGACACTTATCCCACCTATCACGGTTCCATCGGTATGACGTATGAAAAAGGGGGAATAGGTGCCGGAAGAGCTGTAAAAATGAATAATGATGACATTCTAACCCTCAGGGATCGGATTGAGCAACATACCATTGCATCCTTATCCACCATAGAAGTGAGCTCCAATAACGCCGATGCCGTCATTGACCAGTTTAAAACATACTTTGCTGATGCAGTTGCATCTCCTAAAGGTTTATTTAAAGGCTATGTGATCAAATCTTCAGAGAACCAAAAGTCTCTCGCAAAGCTTTTCGATAAAAATCGCATTCAGTATGGTTACAGCACTGAAAAAATCAATTCTACCGGCTACAATTACACCGAATCTAAAAAAGAAGCTTACACAATAGAACCAGGGGATATGATCATTTCTGGCCATCAACCCAAATCCACCTTTCTTCAAATATTGATGGAGCCGGAGCACAGCCTGGAAGATTCCGTAACGTACGACATTACAGCCTGGAGCCTCCCTTATGCTTATGGGGTCACCACTTTTGGCATGGATGTACTTCCCGTAATTAAGACAGAATCAAAAACGAAGGAAAAAGACTGGAGCTGTGTGGAAAAACCCTATGCCTACTATTTCAAATGGGAAGGTCACTCTGGACAAAGTATCTTATCCGGTTTGCTGAAGAAAGAAATACATGTACGCGTTTCGAAAAAAGAACTCCAACTGGAGGATAAGGAAATGAAAGGAAATTATGTATTTGCTCTTCGCGCGGACAATAAACACGTTAAGAATTTTGATTCGCTTATCATGGCCCTCTTTGAGGAACACTATGCTGAACGAGGTTGTGTCAGTACAGGTTTTACCAATACAGGCAGAGATCTTGGTGGGAGAAATTTTACACTACTAAAAGCTCCGAGGGTGTTTACTATATCAGGTGATGGTGTAAGTAGCAATGGCTTCGGACAAGTTTGGCACTTTTTCGAAAATCACCTGGACTACCCTATTAGCATAGTAGACATAAACAATGTAAACCGGATCGATCTGAGCGATTTTGATATCCTTGTATTACCTGACGGATTTTACACTTTACCAAAATCCTTTACAGATAAAATGGATTCGTGGATCAGTGGTGGCGGAAAAGTCGTTGCTATTGCAGGTGCATTGAGATTGTTTGCCGATAAAGAAGGGTATTTGTTGAAAGAGTTTGCCACAGATGAGGAAAAGAAAAATGACGAAAAATTAGCAGAAGAAAAAGCCCTGATGGAAAGGTTTGAACACTTTGAAGGCAGTGAAAGAAGGAGTATTTCTAACATGATACCCGGAGCCATCATTAAAAATGAAATTGACCAGAGTCACCCACTTACATATGGCCTGGAACTCCCATATTATTATTCATTAAAAACGTCTCCACGGAAGTTCAGCCTGCTAAAAAATGCATCAAATCCGGTATATATTCCCGATAATGTTAGCCATTTTGGGTTTATAGGTTCTGAACTGAAGCCAAAATTAGCCAATACCACAACTTTTGCAGTCGAAAATAAAGGTAGAGGTAGTATTGTGTATATGATTGACAATCCTTTATACAGAGGATTCTGGCATAGTGGATTACACATCTTCGCCAATGCTTTGTTTATGGTGGATTAAGCCTGGATTGGTATCTTCGCAAAGGTAGGATATCCTTTAGCGAGATTTAATATTGGAATGAATGGTAGATCTCATCATTCAACTATATTTTTCTAAATCCACATGGGTACTCCAATTCAAAAATGAATGGGTGTGACAAGAACCATAAACCCATACCTTTTAATATCAGGCCATGTTTGTATATACTGCCTGTATATCTTCGTCATCTTCCAGTTTATCGAGCAGTTTTTCAATATCGGGAATTTGTTCGTCGGAAAACTCTACAGGTGAATTGGGAATTCTTTCCAGGGTGGATTCTGACATGGGAATTCCTTTTTGTTCAAAAGCGTGGGTAAGGTTGCCAAAGTCTTTATAATCACCATATGCATATACTGTATTTCCGTCGATTTCAAAATACTCAAGACCATGATCTATCAATTCGAATTCAAGCTCTTCCAAATCCAATTCCTCAGGTTTTTGAAACTCGATGACTGCTTTCCTGTCAAATAGAAATTCAAGACTTCCTGTAGGAACTATGCCACCTCCTGCTTTATTAAAATAAGATTTTACATTAGCAACGGTTCTGTTAGGATTGTCCGTAGCACATTCAACAAAAACCAACACGCCATGGGGACCTTTACCTTCATAATTTATTTCGGAAAAGTTTTCGGCATCTTTTCCCAAAGCACGTTCTATGGCTTTTTCAATGTTATCTTTTGGCATATTGGCTGCCTTGGCATTTTGAATGGCCAATCTTAGCTTTGGATTCATGTCTGCGTCACTCCCTCCTTCCTTTGCAGCAATGGTAATGGCTTTCGCTATTTTTGGAAAAACCCTTGACATTTGGGCCCATCTTTTCTCCTTCGCCGCTCTTCTGTATTCAAACGCTCGTCCCATAATTCAGATATGAAGATAAATTGATTGGTTTCTAAAGTTAATTTTCCGCAAAATTAAGCAACTTATGATATCTTAAAAGAAAAATATAGTCAAAGTCTTTATTTGGTTTCAATAATTATACACTCCCTGCAATACTATAAAAAAAATCTTTTTAAAAAATATATTCTATTTTGTTTAAAAGTTTCGTCATTAACGTTAAACAATATTTATACAACTCAGTTATATACTATATTGATTTAAACAAAAAAATAATTGTCATGAAAAAATTGTCAGGAAATGTTTTATTAAGTGCACTACTTATGTTCACAATTACAATGGGTTTTACCCAGGTCAAGCAAATATCTTACGATAACGATATTATTGACATTGCGATCAGTTCAGATGACCACACAACACTGGTAGCTGCTGTACAAGCTGCAGGATTAGTAGAAGTATTAAAGAGTGAAGGCCCATTTACAGTATTTGCCCCGACTAATGCCGCTTTTGCAAAATTACCTCAAGGTACTGTTTCCACTCTGTTGCAACCGGAAAATAAAGATAAACTCGCCGGTTTACTAACGTATCATGTAGTAAAAGGAAACCTCAATGCAGCTGCCGTTATCAAAGCTATTAATGATGGTGGTGGATCCATCGATGTAGAAACCGTGAATGGTGGAAAAATTACAGTAAAGTTATGGGAGGGAAAAGTGGTCATAAAAGACGCTCAGGGTAATAAAGCCACTGTTGTAGCCACTGATCTTAAAGGATCAAACGGTGTGATCCATGTTATTGACACGGTTATTATGCCTAAATAGGTTTTGTTGAAAAAGAAGTAGTAGTAATTCTTAGATTACATTTGAGTGATGAAAGCCGGATCAACCTCCGGCTTTTTCATTTTGAAACGTTTATACTTTGATATACAGCTTTAATAATTAGAACCAATATAAACCGCCAGCATTCATCATTACTTAATGTAGTTGTTTCCCTTTGTATTGATCTGCATTGAACTTTTAAATTGAAAATGGAAGAATATATGCCTGAATTTTTTCAGAAAAAAGAAAATACGAATAAATCAAATAATACTTGATGCATACATAAATCCATTCAGTAATTTCGTCTGGTCAATGGTTGGAAACCCAAATAGATGAAGAGAGTATTACCGGTAATAGTTGTATCTCAGTTTTTCTGCACTTCCGTTTGGTTTGCTGGAAATGCGGTGATGGCAGATTTAATAAACACTATCGGTTTAGACCCTGGATTTCTTGCACATCTTACGAGTTCTGTGCAATTTGGATTTATCACGGGTACTTTGGTTTTTGCTATTCTTACTATTTCTGACCGTTTTTCACCGACTTTGGTGTTTTTGTGCAGTAGCCTACTATCCTCATTGTTCAATTTAGGAACTTCTCTGGAGGGATTGAATGAAATGTCATTGTTGCTTTTTCGCTTTGGCACTGGATTTTTTCTGGCGGGAATTTATCCGGTAGGTATGAAGATAGCTTCCGATCATTACCAGAAAGGGTTAGGACTTTCTCTTGGGTTTTTGGTTGGAGCTTTGGTGCTGGGAACAGCGTTTCCACATTGGGTTAAGAGCATGTCATTTGGGCTTCCCTGGAAAGCGGTGATCTGGACTTCATCAACACTTTGTGTACTGGGAGGTTTAGTCATGTTTATACTTGTTCCGGATGGCCCCTTTCGAAGAAAAGCATCCACACTGAAATGGAAGTCATTTCTTTCCGGTTTTAAAAACCCTGCCTTCCGGGCTGCCTCTTTTGGATATTTCGGACACATGTGGGAGTTGTATGCCTTTTGGGCATTTGTACCTGTAATCCTGGATCGGTACCAGGAATTCCAGGTCGGATCTGAGGTCAATACCTCTCTATGGTCTTTTATTATCATCGGGACAGGTAGTATTTCCTGCATAACAGGAGGGTGGATTTCCCAGCATTTAGGTGAGAAAAAAGTAGCAACAGGCGCTTTGGTGTTATCGGGGCTATGTTGCCTCCTTTCACCCATATTTTTAAATCAGCCCTATGTATGGCTATTGCTTTTATTCTTATTTTTTTGGGGATGGGTTGTAATTGCTGATTCGCCGTTATTTTCTACACTAGTGGCCAGAAATGCTGAAGAGGAATCCAGAGGTACGTCCCTGACTATAGTAAACTGCATAGGATTTTCTATAACGATTGTCAGCATTCAAGCCATTCAATTGGCTTCAGCTTATATCACCTGGTACGCTGTGTATATTTTACTGGCAATTGGCCCGGTATTGGGTGTTTGGGCTTTGCTACACAGGGAAAATACTTCAGAATGATTGTTTGGATATAGCTAAGTTAATGATGACAAAGTTGAATGTAACCTGTCGCAATATTAAAGCGTGGATGAAAGCTCAAGTCACATTTGGTTTGTCAAGATTCATTTTTGATATAATAAAAGTTCCATCTATAAATAAATCAACTGAAGTACCAGAAGTACCAATACATAATGACCATTTCAGCTCAATTATAGAACCAAGCTGGATTTCACTTAACTCGAGTGAATCGAATTCATGTGGCTTTGTTCATAGTTGAGTAGTGACATTTGAATAAAGGGAATAAAAACGGGAGGGCTACTCCCGTTTTTATTATCCCAGGATAATGTTGCAGACTTCCTGAGAAATTGGTGGACTGTGTCGGTTACGTTGCAAGTATTTTCTTCGTAGCCATTAGTATTCGCAGTTCGCTATTCGCTATTGACTTTAAACTTTTCACTATTCACCTTTCTGACCTTCGACTTTCCGACCTTGAGACTTTCCGACTATTGACCTACCGAAGGATCTCAACCTGCTGAAGGCGAAAACCTTAGCCTCAACCTTGGCCTCAACCTGCCGCCCTTACTACATTGAGACCTTCAGACTTTCCGACCTTCAGACTTTCCGACCTTGAGACCTTCCGACTTTCCGACTTTCAGACTTTTAGACCTTCAGACCTTTTGACTTTTCGAACTCCCGAAGGTAAAAACCTGCCCGCGCCGGGTCACAGCAGGCAGGCCTTTCCCTCAACCTCAACACCTCATACGATGGCTTCCTTTTTCGTGATTTTCAAAAATTCATTGGCCACTACTTCTGATACGTAACGGGTGATGCCATCTTTTCCTTCATAAGAGCGATGCACCAGCTTTCCCTGAATGGCCACTTCATTGCCTTTACTGAGGGTTTGAGCCATAATGTCAGCGAGCTTTCCCCAGGCAACAACATTGTGCCATTGGGTGTCCTGCACCTTTTCACCATTGTTGTTTTTGTAATAATCAGAAGTAGCCAGAGTTATTTTGGCCACTTTACTACCGGAGTCAAAAGTAGTGATCTCCACATCTCTGCCCAAGTTACCTATGAGCTGCACATGATTTTTTAAAGTATTCATAACTTAAAGTTTTTGTATCTCATCATGAGTTGTTAGATTTTTTTGCTTTACTCATGACGAGACGGATGAAACGAAAAACCGATCGAATGTAAGTGATTATCCACTTGCGATCATTGTCGATGCAAAGATGTAGGAGAGGAAAAACGTTACTCGTATCTTTTACGATTACATACGTTTGTAAACGTTTATTATACGTTTGTAAACGGGTAAGCTATAATTATTCTAAGAATCCTATCAAAATATCGGTTTTCGTGTGTGGGCAGTAGCTGAATAGTCCCTAAAACTTTGAGGATCTTTTCCGTTTACCACAAAGTTTCTTAGTAGCACAAACCTTCAATTTACCACTTCACCCGTTCCCACTGAGTTGGTGATTAAATACATAATATTGGCGGTGCATTAAATATTATCCATTCATAGTATTGAATATTTTCTTGTTAATTTTCTCTTTGAAGTAAAGTTATTAAAGCGACGATTCTTTACTTCCTTAAGGTGTAAGGACATTGTGCCTTTCTCTTTGATTATTAGTTTTTCTTATTCGATTTCATACCAAAAAAGAATCTTAAAAAACTATTTCGCCATATAACTTGATATAAACCAATTGTCACAATCAATGAAGCTAAAAATACAAAAATAAACTTTTCAGCCATAGTAAGATTAAGAGGAACTATGTAGAATCCAACAAAGATGATTATGGTTTGGTGCAAAATATAAAACGGTAAAATACCTTGATTGAGGTCGGTCAAATAACGATGATTAAAATCCAGAAATTTCTTTCCGAGCCCTATAAAAGCAAGTACCCAACTTAAACTGTTCAGATTTTTCAAAATGATTGATAAAAAGAAATTCAATGTATATTCCGGGACTGAAATATTATCAAGAACATTTTTATTAAGCAAATAAAAACTCCAACAGCTTATGGCTAACAATAGAAACCTATATGCATGTCTTTCAATGAATGAAATGACTTTTCGATTGATCTGTGAAAGAAATCCCAGAAAGAAGTAAAGCGAAAATATAGCAAAATCCGCCCAGTTCAGGTATTCAGGAAATACAGGACGTAAAAGAAACTCAAGTATGATAAAAGGAATAATAATATACCAGAATTTAAAAAATGACCACAAGAATTTATTTGATAATTCACACACTTTGATTTCATTTTTTAACATATAGCTGAATAATGGCAGGAAAAGAAGAGTTTGAATGAAAAGGTATAACAAATACCATAGATGGTAACCAAAATATCCTGTCCATATTAAATTCCAATCAAAATTTACATTTAACATACTTTGAGGCAATAGCATCAGGAACGAAAAAAAGTTCTCTTCATAACCGGATTGCTGTACAGCTTCAAAGAATTTTTGGGGTGGGATTAAAATGACAATCCCAAAAATATAAGGAATGATCAAACGTTTTAATCTTCCATTCAAAAAGTTCTCCCTCTTTGACTTAATAGCAAAATAAGTACCCGCCCCAGAGACAAAAAAAATGATATACATTCGCCAACTGTGCATAAATTCAATTATATAATTGAAAAAGATGCTGGTTTCATTGTTTTTCAGATGCCAGGGATAAGTATCGAACAATCGCAAGGTGTGAAAAACAAACAAAAGGCCGAAGGCAATAACCCTTAACCAGTCAATATAGTAAAGTCGGGCATTCATCCGATTTCCTTTTTAAAGATTCGGATAAAATTATAACCCTGTGTAAGGAAAAATGACCGAAAGTGTAAGTCCGGACTACTATTTATTCAACTTTAATTATTGGCATGTCCATTCTGGTAGGACTGGAAGATAAGAAAGTAAAATCAAGAATCAGTGTTTTTATATTCTGATGGTGTTTTGCCTGTATTTTGTTTGAAAACACTGTTAAAGGTTGATTTGGAACTAAACCCGCACTCATATGCGATTCCAAGCAATGAATAATAAGAATATTTTGGGTCAGATAACATACTCTTCACTTCATTAACTCTGTATCCATTAACAAACTCATAGAAATTTTTATTAAAACTTTCATTGATCAGTTGGGAAAGATTATTTGGGGTGATTTCAAGGTTAGTTGCCAATTCTTTCAAAGTCAAGTTCTCATTTAAGAATGGTTTTTGGGATTCCATATATTGGATAAGATGCTTTGATAGTTTTTCTTTTTCTCGCTCTTTTAAAGAAGAGTTTGCATATTTTGGTTTTAGAGTTTTTGCAGCATCAGTTTCTGAAATATACAACACATTTGAAAAAACCGGTTTTTGCCTAATACCATAATAGCCTAAAAAATAAATGATTACAGTTAGGGTAATGTACATAAAATTGTCTCCATCCTGATAAGAGATATAATTGAAATAGTCACTTAAAAACCCCATCAATACGGAAACAAATGAAACCAGTACCATACAGCCCAAAACTATTTTCAACCAATGAAAGTCTATGTTTTTGGTGTTCGAGAAGCTTTCTTTGATATGTTTATGATGCCTTTTTAGTAAAAGCAGTGAAACGATTGAATAAACTGGAATTGAAAAATTAATAAAGAATTCAGCAATGTAAATGAAAAGGGATGTCTCGCCTTGGGTTTCCCTTTGGTAATAAATCAACTTCTCCTGCGGACTTAAAAAATAGAAGTCAAAAATTAAAAAACAGGTAATAAATAAAAACGGTATGGCGTGAGGTAAAAAATCTCTGAATACATTTATATTATTTTCGGTTGTTAAAGATTTGGTATAAAAAAAAATAATGGGACCTAATATTATGGGTAAAGTATAAGTAAGTCCAATCAAATGAGGAAAATCAAAGATGATACCTTTTTGGAATAAGAAGTGTTCAATGAGTACAAAGCCCATTAAACTAAAAAATAAGAGGAGCAGTTTTGAGGAAAATCTGTCTTTTCTTTTACCCATTAATAAAATCCCAAAGAAGAATGCCTGTGTTGCACCGAGCAAGAATAATATATCCATAATTTAATTATGTAATTTGATACTGTTTTTCGTGCTTTTTAGTCATATTTATAGGTGCCTGTTTCTCTTTTTTCAATGACCGCCAAATTCGTTATTCCACCACTTCCATCTGAATTCCCGCATGGGTCACCAGCCTATTTAGTAAAACTTCTCCCATAGCTGTAGAAGGTGTAAGCACACCAAATATCTCAGGCAGTTTAGTTGTATCCCTGGCCAGACAGATGGCACTATGCGCCAGCATTTTTGAGGTAGATCCATAACCGGGATCCTGGTCGCCTTTCCATTTGGCCTTTATGGTATGACCATTGGGTGTGCGACCAAAAAACAACAATATGTAAAAACCCTCCCGGACTTCTTTCTCTGTTGGGCCTTCTCCGGGTTTTGGAAGGTATCTGTTGAGCACCTTTTTTAACATGCCTCCAGGTTTGGCAGCCATCATCAGAGCCAGTGGTAATGTCATCATAATGCCTTTTATTCTTCCTTTCCATCCATCACCTGTCATCACACCTTCATTATACACAAAATCAACTCCATAAGGGTGACCCTTCAGGGCATGACTGCGGCGTACTATTCGGGTATTAATGGCTTCCATAATGAATGGAGCAATCCAGGATTTTGATTCCTTTTCGTAAACGACTTTGTGAAGATCTCTTTGTTCCGGTCCTCGTGGAGCATCAGTAGGATTGAGGCTATAGGGATCACGCAAGGTTTTTCGGATCTCCTTATCTTTGGCAGCTTCTTCCAGGATATTTGACATGCTGGTATACGTGCCTCCACTAAACTTACCTTTTAATACACGCACTCTCATTTTTACAGAATGACAATATTCTCCAAACTTTTCTTTTGCATGTTTTTGCACAAAACTCACTCCCAGGTCGGAGGGTATGGAGTCAAAACCACAGCAATGCACAATTTTGACCCCAGACTCAACAGCTTTATTATGATACAGGTCAATGATCTTTTTGATCCAATGTGTTTCACCGGTAATATCGCAGTAATGGGTTCGGGCTTTGACGCAGGCATCTACTACAGGAGTCCCAAATTTGGCAAAAGGCCCTACAGTTGTACATACCACTTTTGTGGAAGAAGCCATTTTATCCAAAGATTCCGGATCGTTTATATCCGCATAGATAATAGGCAATTCATTCGCACCCATTTCTTCAGCAAGGGTCTTCAGTTTTTCTACATTCCTTCCTGCTATTGCCCAATTTATGTTTTCCTGAATAGCGTAAGTTGCCAGGTATCTGGCTACATAATTTCCGGTAAATCCCGTAGCTCCTAACAGGACAATATCATACTTTCGATCTTTCATATCGCTTTTCCCGTAAATATAAGGTAAACCGAGAATTAACGTATGAGGAGATGACTATTACTTTGTTCTTCCTTCTACAATCGTATGGTACACTTCGTCATTGGGTTCCCATAGCTCCACTTTGTTTCCCTCTCCGTCCAGAATATGAGCGAATTTTCCATAATCGTATTCTTCCACCTCTCCTACAATAGTCACATTCTCATGTCGTAGTTCCTCTAACAAACCATCCAGGTTGTGAACCCGGTAATTGATCATAAATTCCACACTCGAGGGTTCTATATGCTTAGAATCCTCTTTCATAGGGCTCCATTGTGTAAAACCCATTTTAGAAGGATGATCTGCCTGTCTCCATTCGAAATTGGTACCCCATTGATCTGTTTCAATTCCGAGATGCTTGCTATACCACTCCTTCACTTTCTCAGGATCTTTACATTTAAAAAATATGCCACCAATTCCTGTTACTCTTCTCATAGTTTGAGTTTAAAATAATCCTTCAAATTATAAATTTACTGAGATAACCCTGAATAAATATGTAGCTTAGCCCATGGAGATAGCACTAATAAAGTTTTACCTAACTTCTTATTTACGGCTGGATCGCATAGCCTTGACTTTTGCAATGGTTCCATCTTCAGATAAACTTCTGTATTCATCCGTTTCCATTCCATACAAAGCCACTTTGCCTTCAGCATCGCTGTGGATACCCCAGCCGTATCGTTTGGTTAGAGGTGATGCCCGCAAACAAGCCCTTCCTTTGGAAAAAAAGTCATCTCTTACAGCTTGCCGGTCTACTTCATCTACATGGTTTTTTATTGCAAAAACACCAAACACAATGTCATCAGATGTGTATTTGTAGGGATTTGCGGAGATCATATTGTACTGCCGGCTACCCTCCGTTTCCTTTCCGTTCCTGGGTAAGGGAATTTCGCCGTTTTGGACAGGACAATCTTCAGCCACCTGAATGAATGTATTGTATGTATTGGTTGAATGTTTCATTCCACACTTTATTTTTATTAAAATGAAGGCTCTAAAGTATTGCCCTTATGTTCAATAATTAAAAACATCCCTCATACTTAAAAGATAAGGAATCAGAGGTGATGATATCCTCTGATTCCTTATTGATATTCCGTTTTTAATCTTGCTGATCGGCCTTGGCAAAATCACCTGCCTTAACCATATGTATTTTTTCTGGCTTGATGTATTTTTTCATAACGGCATTGATCTGATCGGTGGTAAGTGCTGCCACTTTGTCTTCCAAATCCTGATCCCATGCCAGAGTGCGATTTAAAAACTCATAATTGTTGAGTGTCATTGCCAGGCTCGCATCCTGCGCACGATTAACTGATCTGGATTGTAACCACCCGCTTTTGGCAGCGGTAACCTCTTCTTCTGTAAAGCCTTCATTGATTATTTTTTCAATTTCTTCTCTAAAAGCGGCTTCGAGTCTCTCTACATTCTCGGGTGCGTAGATGGCATAACCATTCAGTGATGCTACATTGTCTATAGATCCGGCGTTAAAAAACGATCCCACTCCATAACTAATGCCCTCATTTTGCCGGATACGGGTAGCCAGCCTGGAATTGAGGAATCCACCTCCTAACATAAAATTCCCCAGAAGCATAGCGGGGTAATCCATATGGTCATCTCTCATTTCAAATTGCTGAAGTGCCAGGAAAAAAGCATTGGCTTTATCAGGGGTTTCCACATTTAAATTGAGTGTTTCAATTTCTTTGATTTTTGACTCCAGACGAGTATAAGAAGCAGGGGAATTCCATTCTCCAAACATATCAGAAATCATTTTCTTCATTTCACCTTCATCAAAATCACCTACAATTCCTATTGTGCCATGGTTAGCTCCATAAAAATCTTTGTAAAATTGCTTTACCTCGTCCAATGTCAGTTTTTTCCAATTGGATATACTTTCTTCAAAAGTCTCCGCATACCTTGGATCGCCTTCTTCATATGGATTAACATATTTTGCAAGCTTATTGGAGCCTATTGCTGTGGGTTCGCTCATATTGGACTCTATACTGGTAATTTGCTGGAGCACCGCTTTTTCAAATTCATCTTCAGGAAAAGAGGGATCCTTGAGCACTTCATTTAATAAGTTCATTACATCTGCAATATTTTCCCTATTGGTTTCTATGTTTATTCCTAATACAGTAGCACTTCCGAAAATATTTACATTGGCCTTTAATTTATCAAATGCATCTTTGATCTCTTCCCTGGTCATTTTACTGGTGCCTCTGTTGAGTAGTGTTGCCGCCATCTGGCCAGCCTTAGCCTTACCCCATAGATTTTCGATATCGCCAAATCGAAGAGTCATTCTCACCTGCACAGACTCGCCCCTGGTCTTCTTAGGTAACATGCCTACTTTCAATCCATTATCAAGTACCGTTCTCGATGTCCTGGCATCAATATTAGACGGTGTTGGATCAAATTCTTCTCCCATTACTATATTTTGTGTTCCCTTATAGTCTTTTACAAGAGCAGCAATATCCACATCTTCAGGAATCTCGGTTCTGTCGGGCTTATCGATAGGAATAAATTGGCCTACAGTTCTGTTGTCGGGTTTCAAATAATTATTTGCGACCCGGATCACATCATCGACTGTAACATCCTTTAATCTGTCGCGATTGATAAAAAGCAGACGCCAGTCTCCAGCCCCAATGGATTCACTGAGTTGTAGTCCAATTCTCTCTGAAGAATTAAATGCCAGCTCAATTTGTTTAATCAGTGTGTTTTTTGCCCTCTCTACTTCCTCTTGTGTAGGTGCCTCAGTCCTTATATTATCAAGGGTTTCTATCATAATAGCTTTGGCTTCATCAATTGATTTGTCTTTAGGAACTTCTGTCATAGCCAGCATAAAACCGGGTTCCTTCCATTGAAAATTAAATGTGAAAACATTGGCCGCCTTTTTTGTATCGATGAGTGCTTTATACAGCCTTCCTGAAGGTGTATTTCCTAAGATGTTATTGAGTACATCCAAAGCCGCGGCATCAGGGTGAGATGCTGCACATGTTTTAAATCCGACTCCAATCATCTGCGTATCGCCAACACGTCTTACGGTTACCATTCTCTCTCCATCCTGTTCCGGGTCTCTGGTATAAGTCGTCAATATGGTGCGCTCAGGTCTGGGAATGGGACCAAAATATTCATTGACCAACTTGAGGGTCTTTTCCTCATCAATTTTCCCGGCTACAACCAGCACAGCATTATCTGGCTGGTAATAATTACGATAAAAAGCCTGGAGACGCTCAATGGGCACATTCTCGATATCCGATCGGGCACCAATGGTAGATTTTCCGTAATTATGCCAGTCAAATGCAGCGGCCATTATCCTTTGCCACAATACCCTGAAAGGGCTATTTTCACCTGATTCAAATTCATTTCGTACAACGGTCATTTCACTATCAAGGTCTTCTTTCGAAATGTAAGAATTAACCATACGATCAGCCTCCAGGTCGAGAGCCCAATTCAGATTATCTTCTGTTGCAGAAAAAGTTTCAAAGTAATTTGTACGATCTGTCCAGGTAGTTCCATTCGGCCTGGCTCCTCTTTCCGTCAATTCCTGTGGAATATTAGGGTGTCGGGGAGTTCCTTTAAAGACCAGATGTTCCAGTAAATGAGCCATCCCTGTCTCCCCGTAATTTTCATGTTTAGATCCAACCAGATATGTGATATTGACGGTAATGGTTTGCTTAGTCGGATCGGGAAACAACAACACCCTGAGACCATTGTCTAATTGATATTCTGTAATGCCCTCAACACTGGTAATTTTTATGGGATCTGGCAATTCGGTTGTTGTCTGTGAAAATATAGGCATAAACATGCATACCAGAAACAGGGTTTTAATCATTTTTTTTGTCATAGGAAATAAAGTTTGATGAGTAATGAATTTGAACTATTTTTTCATTAAAATAACGCAATCGTAAGTTAATTTGTAACCTTAGATCTCCATAACTTGTTTTAAATGGAGTGAGACTATGCCATATAATATAGATATTTAAAGAATCAATCTACCAATTCCAATGATAACCCGATCAAATCCCGGCATGGTATTCCATTTTCGATATTGGGTTCTTTGTAATGATGTACAAAATAATACATTTAATACCGGAAAAAATTATCTTATCAGGATTGGTTTTGAGTTATACCTCTTAGCATCCCTTTAAACACAAAACCGTGAAAGGGGTAGACAGCATACCAATACAATCTTCCCAGAAGACCTTTAGGCCTGAATGTGGCCGTCTGAATGATATTATCTTCCTGAATCTTGAATTCAAGCCATGCCTCTCCAGGCAATTTCATCTCCGCAAAAAGCAACAACCTTCCCTCCTCTTTATTTGCGTATAACACTCTCCAAAAATCCAGTGAATCTCCCGTATTTATAAAAGAAGTACTGGTCCTGCCTCTTCGTAACCCTACCCCTCCGAAAAGTTTGTCGATAAATCCCCTTATCCTCCACAAAAAATTGGCATAATACCATCCGTTCTCTCCTCCTATACTCCATATCTTATCTATACATTCTTCTCTGTTCACAATTTTTTTCCTTCTTTCATCTATAAAACAACCGTTTACCGGCACCTTAAGGAATTCAGAAATCTGGAAATGTAGTCTGCCACTGATCATTGAATCTTTCCAACTCGAAACAATGGCATTATTCTCAATTTTATCCAATGCCTTATTAAGTGTCTCTTCATATGTTACAGGATGTATTTGTAATATTTCATTTAAACTACTATCCCTGCAGATTACCTCAATTTTCATACTGTTGACTAAGGCAACGGCTAAATTATAGGATACTGAAGTAACAAAATACAGCCAGTAAGATGATAATCTGGGAGTCATAACCGGAATGGTGTATATCCTCCGTTTTAATCCACGCACTCTGGCAAAACCATACAGCATTTCTTTATACGTCAGTATATCAGGGCCACCTATATCGAAACTCTGGCTGTAGGTTTCTTTGCGGAATAGAACCTTTGATAAAAATAACAATACATCCGATATACCGATAGGCTGGCATCGTGTATTGAGCCATTTGGGTGCAATCATAAGAGGTAATTTTTCTACCAGGTCTCTTATGATTTCAAAAGATGCACTTCCTGAACCTATGATTATCCCAGCCCTTAAAGTAGTTAGATGGTATGTGCCTTTCCCTAATTCCATTTCCACATTTTTTCTCGAAGCCAGGTGCTTTGAAAGCACTTCTTCGTTTATGATGCCGCTCAGATAAATGACCTGGCGAACTTGTGTTTTAGTCATTGCCTCTCTAAAGTTTGCGGCTGAAATCTTTTCGAGTAACTCATAATCATCTGAAGCGGACATGGAGTGAACGAGATAATATGCACCATCAATGTCAAGCGGAATATTTTCAAATGATTCTTTATCGAGAAGATCAAGTTGGATAATTTTAATATGGGATTTGAGTGATTGCGGCGGATTAAATCGGGAAGGCTCCCTAACCCCACATACGACTGTATATCCACTACTGACCAGTAACGGCAATAGCCGCTTACCTATGTAACCCGTAGCTCCTGTTAATAATATCTTCATGAAATGGCAATATAACCTTTTGTTTATTTTCAAAGTAGAAAAAATCACAAAGCCGTGATCTTAAGTTATTGTGTTATTGTGTTATTGGGTTATGAGTTTTGATTTATCGGTGATCAATGACGGTGCTTTCCACTTTCTACTTTTAACTTTTCACTTTTCACTTTAATCTTTTGACTTATCACCTTCTCACTTCCTTACCTTAACTCTTGACTTTCAGACCTTCTGACATTCAGACTTTCGACTTTCAGACTTATAATAGCTCGTAGCTGGTAGCTCGTAGCCAAATAGCTTTTAGAAGTTGGCTTTTAGCTGTTAGCTTTTTTTGCTTTTCGCAATATGCAGTTAGTTTTTGGCAGATGGTATTGACAGTTTACAATTCACCGTTCAGATCTTAACACTTTCGACCTTCTGACCTTCTGACATTCAGACTTTCGACTTTCAGACCTAGAATAGCTCGTAGCTCGTAGGGATTAATTCGTAGCTGGTAGTAGTAGGCAGTTGGCAGTAAGCAGTTGGCAAACGATCCCTTCATAATAAAATAACGCACGCAGCGCAAATGACAGCGTAGCCAAATGACGTCTCACCTCCTCAACCTCAACCTCAACCTCAACCTCAACCTTAACCTTAACCTAAACCTTGACCTTCTGACCTTCGACTTTCAGACCTTCAGGCCTGCCGAAGGCAAAATCCTCAACCTCAACCTCCTTCTTTCATTCCATCATTTTACGCCAATGTAAATCAATTTTCACGCTGATCTTGATCAGTTTTAAACCAGAATAATCAATCGACATTCGCAATGTAAAATGAATTTTAAAAAATAATATAAAATGAAGAAGAGAGAACCCGTTTCACAAATTATGACCAAATCATTGATCACAGTCAATACGGCTCATCATACATTACATAATGTAAAGGATATTTTTCGACGCGAACATATCCGGCATTTACCTGTGACCGCTGGTGACAAACTCATCGGAATGATCAGTAAAAATGATATTATGCGATTGAGTTTTGGAAGTATTTTTGATAATCAAAGTGATGCCGATGAGGCCATTTTTGATATGTTGACCATTGATCAGGTCATGACCCATAATCCTAAAAGTGTTACTTCAGATACACCTATAAAAGAAGTGGCCGAGATACTGGTTAAAGAAGACTTCCACTCATTACCCGTTGTAGATGATGGAAAAATTACTGGAATTGTGACAAGTACGGATATCATTGGTTATTTACTAAACCAATATTAAATAGAGTAATTATTCAGTCAGTATGATTTTTTTGATGATGACTTGACCCTTACGTCAAATGGATCACCATTTATCATCATTTTAACCAGATAAGATCAATTTACATTTTAAGGGTCACACACCTATTATTCTAACACAAAACTACCTTTCAATCCGTCCTGAGAATTTGTACCAATCATGACATTAAATGCACCCGGTTCAACTATCCAGTTAAAATGATGGTCATAAAATCCCAAATCTTTGTTTTGAAGTGTAAACTCAACTGTTTTGCTCTCACCTGGTAACAGGGCAATCTTTTCGAAGCCTTTCAACTCTTGTACAGGGCGTACAATACTTGCTACAGGATCCTGAATATATAATTGAACCACTTCTTCACCATGGAAGTTGCCAGTATTGGTGATTCGTGCACTCAATTTTATTGAGTTGGGATCTGCAGTATCTATTTGCAAATCACTGTAATTAAAATGAGTATAACTCAATCCGTAACCAAACGGATATAGAGGACTGTTAGGAGAATCTATATAATGCGACCAAACAACAAGAGGCGAAGGGCCTGGCCTACCTGTCGAAAAGTGATTGTAGTAAATAGGAACCTGTCCAACACTTCGCGGAAATGTCATAGGAAGTTTGCCACTCGGATTGTAATCACCAAAAAGTACGCTGGCAACGGCATTACCGGTTTGACTTCCCAGCTGCCATGCCACTACAATTGCTGGAATGTTCTCAGCTTCCCATTCTATCGCCAGGGGGCGGCCATTCATCAATACGAGTACTACATTTGGATTCACAGCGTAAACAGCCTTCAACAAGTCGTTTTGCAAGCCAGGTAGATCCAGCTTTGTCCTACTCCGGCCTTCTCCACTTTGAAAGCCATTTTCTCCTAAAACCATGATTACAAGTTCTGATGACCTGGCTAATGCTACAGCCTCAGCCATCCCTGTCGTATCATTTTCATTGACAATGACCTCTTGTAAAAAGCTCACTTCTTCATTAAATATCTTGGGTCCTTTTGCAAATGTTATATTTTGATTAATGGAGTTCAATCCCTCCAAAACTGAAACCGCTGAATTCACATCGGTATTTCCTCGCCAGTTTCCCAATGGACTTTTCTTGTCATTGGCCAATGCGCCTATAAGGGCAATATTTTTTTGATCTTTTTTTAAGGGCAATAAATTATTTTCGTTTTTAAGCAAGACTATGGATTTTTGTGCGATGCCCAGTACTCCCGCATGATGATCCGGATGGTAAAGAGTCTCCTGCTCACGGATAGGGTCGCAATATCTGTAGGGGTCTTCGAAAAGCCCCAATTCAAACTTTACCCGCAAAATGCGCCTGACAGCATCATCTATAACACTTTCATTTACAAGCCCCTCGTCTATAGCTTCTTTCAGAAAGGAGAGGTAAGCCATAGATTCCATATCCATGTCAGAACCTGCATTGGCAGCCAAAACCGTTGCGTGTTTTAGATCTTCAGCAAAACCATGTGGGATCATTTCCCTTATGGATCCCCAATCAGATATAACAAACCCGTTAAAATCCCATTTGCATTTTAATAAGGTTCGCTGTAAAAAGAAATCGCCAGTAGCAGGAATTCCATTTAATGTATTAAATGAGTTCATCACAGTTCTTACATTGGCCTCAATCGCTGCTTCAAATGGAGGCAACACCTGATTATAAAGCGTATAAATGCCTATATCTACTGTATTGTAATCGCGACCTGCCTCTGAAAAACCATAACCAGCGAAATGTTTTGCCGTTGCAACCATCGTATTGGGTAGGGATAGATCACTGCCCTGAAAGCCTTTGATACGTGCTTTGGCGATCTGAGACCCAAGATAAGGATCTTCTCCTGCTCCTTCCATTACCCTTCCCCAACGCGCATCGCGGGAGATATCTACCATAGGAGCAAATGTCCAGTTAATTCCAACAGCCGTTGCTTCCTCAGCCGCTATTCGGGCAGATTTTTCTATGGCAGCTAGATCCCAACTCGCAGCTTCTGCCAATGGAATAGGAGCTAGGGTTTTGTATCCATGTATTACATCGTATCCAAAAATCAATGGAATACCAAGCCGGGATTCTTCAACCACCAATCGCTGCATAGCGTACACTTCATTTGTACCGACAACATTAAGCATGGAGCCAACCAGTCCATTTTTCAAATGTTCGTATTTTACTTGAGATGTGCCTTCCTGTGGTACTGGTCCGGTTACATCAAAAAAACCATTGTATTGATTCATCTGGCCGATCTTCTCTTCCAGTGTCATCAGCTGAAGTAAGGAGTCTATTCTTTTTTCAAGAAATAAAGATTGTGCACTCAGAAAGGAAAAGAAAATGCTGCATTGAAAGAAAAAAACAGCGGCAATTATTTTTTTTGGATACATTGGATAATTCATAATTTAGTTGAAATTACAAAAAATGATAGAAACTTCAATGTTAGGAGTGGAATACTTATGATTAAGGTTGGCTTTTGTATGGATGTTTTGTACATATTCATTTCTGAACAAAGCAAAATGAATCCATTCTCCTTTTAATTCAAGACAATACACCCGTTTCTTCCAGAATATAAGCTTCAAATTTTTGAATAAGAGCCTGCAATTCCGATAGTAGGTCATCATCAATAATGCCCCGGTCATCTTCAAAATGATCTTTAAAATTGGGAAAAGAATACGTTTGGATCACTTTTCCTCCATTGAAAGGAAACCGGTTCTCCGCAATAGAAATAACCGATTTTGCACCTCTTTTTCCTGTAGAAGCTCCCATTAAAAAAATGGGTTTATTATCCCATGCTTTACCGTCCAGTCTGGATAGCCAATCAAAAATATTTTTAAAAAAAGCAGAGTAGGCTCCATTGTGTTCCGCAAGGGACAACATAATACCATCGCAATTCTCAATCAACTTTTTTAGTTCTTTTGCTTCTTTGGGATGACCTTTCTCCCTTTCCAGGTCTACTCCGAATAAAGGCATATTGTATTCTTTTAAGTCGATTATATTTACTTCTGCTTTTGTGTATAATGTGGAGGCAAATGCAATCAATTTTCCATTGATGGATTTTGAACTGTTGCTGCCCCACATGGCAAGTATTTCAGGTTTTTTCAAAATATTGAATATTATAAGTTACAACATTGTTACATTATTGTAACACCAAAATGTTCAGGGGGTTTAGCTTTTATTCATTGCTGGTAAAATAAGCCGCTAAAGAGTCACTAACCGAAATTTCAGAAATGAGCCTGTTTGGTCCTCTGCTTTCGGAAAGAAGTAAATTACCATATATACGATATTGTTCCCATGGCGAGGAAAATCGGGGTAAGGTATCCTGATTGTTGGTAAAATAATCCCATTGAAGTACCAGATTTTTAATAGGATCGATGTATATGTGATATTTATTATCAGGAGTGACTCCGACATTATCAAATGTCAACTCAATTTTTTCCGCAAGGTTACCATTACGGGTGGTATCGCTTCCCAGATATTGTAAGCTCACTCCCGGATCTTTCAACTTAAATGGCATCAATAGCCAATACGAATCATTGATCCACATTTCTTTACCTCTTTGGAGGTATTTGTCCAGACTGTCCGATTTGGAAAGCTCTGTTCCATTAAGGTTTACATATCCATCCATCCGGTCCAGATTCATTTTAATTATAAAGCTATCTCTCAAACCTTCAATGACTACATCGTTCGTCGTTTTGTTCCAAACGTGTCTTCTGGATCCAAAAAAATTCCATTTGATATATTCGGTATTGTCCCAGGCAGTTCTTCCACCCACAGCCAATAATACTTTATTCGCCAGTTCTACAGCCAGTGAATCTGAGCCTTCCGGATCAAATCCTTCTGCAGAAGCATAAATATCCTGAACAGTTGTTGTATCACCACTTTTACATGACGTTAGATATATGAGTAGTATTCCAAATAAAAATACCGGGAAAATAATTTGTTTCCATTTGAGCTTCATAACAATATTTTTGAAGTATAACCTGGAGTCCTGTTATTTCGTTTAATCCGATTGGTATTTACTGGCTGGCATTGCACCATCCAACGTAAAGAGGACTCTACATTTTGTTAGAATTAAAATCTATTTTAAACCTTGAATAGGCAGAAGAACGAAGTGAGGATAAAATTCATGATATCGGCCCTCCATACAAATTTGGTACGCGGGGTATTATCTGATACCTAATTTTGGGTCTATCATGTTATAATAAAAAGAGATAAATAAAATTTAAGCGAAAATTATACTGTTTATCAATAAATTATACGACTACAGTTAAAAAAAACTCGAAAAATATTTTCATTATCGAATAAAGACACTTACATTTGCAGCCGCTTAGAAAAGCGTTGATTTATCATATATTAAAATTGAATAAAGTGGATACAAAAAGTTATAAGACAGTATCGGCAAAAAAAGAAGAGGTTAACCGGCAATGGTACATCATCGACGCTGAAGGCGAGGTGGTAGGGCGTCTGGCTTCAAGGATTGCCTCCGTTTTAAGAGGCAAACACAGACCTGATTTTACGCCTCATGTTGATACAGGTGACAATATTATCGTCATTAATGCTGAAAAAATACGGTTTACAGGAAGTAAATGGGATAATAAAGAATACATAACCTATTCCGGGTATCCGGGAGGACAGAAAAGAAAAACCGCTAATGAAATGTGGGATAAAAAGCCTTTGGCAATCCTGGAAAATGCGGTTAAAGGTATGCTGCCTAAAAATAAATTGGGCAGAGCCATGATTAAGAAAATGTTTTTATATGAAGGTGCCGAACATCCACATTTTGCACAACAACCACAACCTTTTAAATTTTAAAAAAAAGAATGGAGATAATAAACACCATAGGAAGAAGAAAAGCCTCTGTAGCGAGGGTTTATCTAAAAAAAGGACAAGGTACCATTACCATTAATGGCAAAGAGTTAAAGGAATATTTTCCTATGCCTAACATCCAGATGAATGTAACTGACCCATTGGAAACTGTAGAAGTTTCAGGGCAGTATGATATCAATGTAAACGTGGATGGCGGTGGATTCAAAGGTCAGGCTGAAGCCATAAGAATGGGCATCGCCAGAGCTTTGGTAAAAATCAATGAAGATTTCAGAAAACCTTTGAAGGAAAGAAAGTTTTTAACCAGAGATGCGAGAGTTGTCGAAAGGAAAAAGTATGGCAAACCAAAGGCCAGAAAGAGCTTCCAGTTCTCCAAGCGTTAATCAATCTATTTTTAAACTATTTCAAACTCTGTGTAAAATATGAATATGAATAAACCCACTTATAAAGAATTACTGGACGCAGGTGTTCATTATGGTCACATGAAAAGAAAGTGGAATCCCAAAATGCTCCCATATATTTTTATGGAGAGAAAAGGAATCCATATTATAGACCTTAACAGGACTGCGGATTGCATGGAAAGAGCGGCCAGAGCCATGAGACAAATTGCAAAATCTGGTAGGAAAATTCTTTTCGTAGCCACTAAAAAACAAGCTCGTGACATCGTATCGGAGGCAGCCAACAGTGTAAACATGCCCTTTGTCACTGAAAGATGGCTGGGTGGAATGATGACCAACTTTGCTACCATAAGAAGGTCTGTCAAAAAAATGCACAACATTGAAAGGATGTTGAATGATGAAAATATAACCAGTATCACCAAAAAGGAAAGACTTACCCTTACAAGGGAAAAAGCGAAACTGGAAAAAGTTTTGGGAGGTATTTCCAATCTTAACAGAATTCCCTCAGCTGTTTTCATCGTTGATATTCATCATGAGCATATAGCATTGGCTGAAGCAAAAAAGTTAGGCCTTAAAACATTTGCCATAGTGGATACCAATAGCGATCCCAATAAAGTGGACTTTCCGATTCCCGCCAATGATGATGCATCCAAGTCTATAGCATTAATTACACAATATGTTACCGATGCAATAAAAGATGGGTTGGAAGAAAGAAAACAAACAAAAGAAGCAACTGCAGAAGCATAATAATTAAATAATCATAAACCAATATATATAATGAGTGAAGTAATAATCTCAGCAAAGGACGTAAAATCATTAAGGGATCAGACTGGTGCCGGAATGATGGACTGTAAAAAAGCTTTGTCTGAAGCAGAAGGAGACTTTGAAAAAGCCATTGAAATACTAAGGAAACAAGGTCAAAAGCTATCGTTAAAGAGGGCAGATCGCGATGCTAAAGAAGGTGTGGTCATTGCTAAAGTAAATGAAAACAATACCAAAGGTGTAGTGGTCAGATTGAGTTGTGAAACGGATTTTGTAGCAAAAAATGAAGAATTTGTTGCTATGACGGAAAAGATAGCTTCCCTTGCCCTTACATCATGGGCAAAAGACAAAAACGATTTATTGGACAAAAAATTCGGAGATATCAGTCTCGCAGAAAAGATAACTGAGCAGGTAGGTGTAATTGGTGAAAAAATTGAATTGGCTGAATTTGAAAAAATTGAAGCTCCTTTAGTTTGTTTTTATATACACATGGGCAATAAGGCAGGTGTTATCGTTGGACTTAACCAATCCAATGATGAATTCATAGATGCAGGAAAAGACATCGCCATGCAAATAGCTGCTATGAAACCCGTAGCTGTTAATAAAGATGGGGTATCTCAGGAAGTCATCGACAAGGAAATAGAAATTGGAAAAGAAGTAGCAAGACAAGAAGGCAAACCAGAAGCTATGTTGGAAAAAATCGCAGTTGGAAAACTAAACAAATTTTTCAAGGAGAGCACATTGCTGGAGCAAGCTTTCGTAAAAGATAGTAAACAGTCTGTAGATCAATACCTTAAAAGTATTAATAAAGATCTCACTGTGACGGATTTCAAACATGTTATGTTGGGGTAAAAAAAAGAGCGGCTTTTTCAGTCGCTCTTTTTTTTTGTCCTATTTTTGCGCAACCATCTAATCGTTATTATGACAGCAATCAGATACAAAAGGGTCATGCTAAAATTGAGTGGAGAATCCCTCATGGATGAAAAAAATTTTGGGATTTCTCCGGAAATTCTTTTTCATTATGCAGGTCAAATTAAGTCCATTGTGCAGTTAGGTGTTGAAGTGGCTATAGTTATTGGCGGTGGAAATATCTTCAGGGGTTTACAGGCTGAGAAAGCGGGAATTGAAAGGGTTCAGGGTGATTACATGGGTATGCTGGCCACGTGTATCAATGGAATGGCATTGCAAAGTGCTCTAGAAAGCCTCGGTGTTTTTACCCGGTTAATCTCAGCTATTGAAATGAGGCAAATAGCTGAACCTTACATCCGGCGCCGGGCCATCAGGCATTTAGAGAAAGGGCGTGTTGTGATTTTTTCTGCCGGCACAGGAAGCCCATATTTCACCACAGATTCCGCTGCAGCTCTCCGTGCCAATGAGATCAATGCCGATGTGATTTTAAAAGGAACAAGAGTCGATGGGATTTATTCTTCAGATCCGGAGAAAGATCCCTATGCAACTAAATTTGATAAGATCTCCTTTACAAAGGTCATCAGTCTCGGCCTTAATGTAATGGATATGACTGCCTTTACGCTGTGTAAAGAAAATAATCTTCCCATTATCGTTTTCGATATCAACCGGGAAAATAACTTACTCAGGATTATTCAGGGTGAAAGTGTGGGTACATTGGTTCAGGTGTAGAATAGAAGCCTGTTAAAAATGTGTGCGACGCTAATTCCAGTGTTCAATGTTAAACAGAGTATAAGGAAGACCAGTTTCACTCAGGTACTTTCCAGTCATTGATGACTTCCCTGATCAATTCGTATTCAAAACCCCGCTGTCTGCCAAAAAGAATTAGTTTTTGAATAGTAGTGAAATCCTTTGCTCCACCCAATTCCTTCCATTTTTTATCGAGAATTTTTTCAAGCTGCATGGTATACTCATGATCGTCAATGCTTTCCAGTCCCTTACGAATATTGTATTCACTCACTCCCTTCATTTTTAGCTGGGTCTTAATTTTTATTTTGCCCCATCCGTTCATTTTAAACTTTCCTGAGGAATAATTTTTTGCAAATCTCCCTTCATTGAGAAAGTCTTCTGAAATCAATTGAGCCATTACAGTTTCCAGCTCAAGCCCATAGACTTTGATATCCAATAATTTATTTCTAACTTCCCAATGAGACCTGTCCCGGTAAAGACAAAATTTTCGCAATTTTTCAACTATGGCTTCCCTTTGAGTATTCATGGTGCATTTATAATAAAAAAGGCGAGGAAACTTGAGAGGAATCCTCGCCAAAAAGGGTGTTAAACCGAAAATACTTAGGAATTACCTTTTCTTAAGTAATAACAAATATAATTATTTTTGTTTTAACAATCAAATTTAAGAAATAATTTTCAATAAAAAATGATGAAGATCATCCTCTCTATTGTATTGGTATGCCCATATACCGCAGCTGTTAGCCGCTTCGACGTGCTCTGCAGTATCATCGATGAATAAAGTATGAGCAGGTTCCAGGCCATTTTCTTCAAGGATTTGAAGCCATGCCATAGGATCGGGTTTCCTGTACCCGCACAAATGAGAATAATAGGTTTCCTTAAAATATGAGTTAAAATAGTCAATACCTCCATGATGGAGCAATGAATTTTTGAGATAATTAAAATGCATATCATTGATATTGCTCAATAAATACAACTCATACTTGCTATGAATACTTTCAAGTACGGAGAAAGTATCGTGGAACCATCCCTTCAGCATGGAATTCCAGGCTGTTATGAATTCGTCACTTCTTGGATTTTTTAAATGGCTTTTTTTCTGTAGAAATTGGATGAACTGGTTCGAATCTATTTTTCCTGTTTCATATAATACATACATGTCGTAGAATTCAGGAGACCAATTTCCCGAAGTCAGATCTTCTCCCATAATAGATGAAAGTCTTTCGAAAGTTTCATTAAAATGAATGTTGAATAATACACCTCCCAAATCAAAAATAATGTTTTTTATATCCGCCATATTACCCTCTCGGATTTAACTACGTATTGTTAATTATCTGAAATGTTTACACTAATTTAAACCAATGCTGCCTAACATTAAAAATATGGTAACTACTCAGCTATAACCCCCAAAGCTTTGGGGGTTAAATATGAATAGCACTCCCCAAAGCTTTGGGGACAAAAATCATGACAAAACAACTCATTTAAACCGGATAGTTAAGTAGTAACAAAATAAGAAAACCGGCTCTCAAAGATCACCGGTCTTCCCACTATAGTCAAATAGTCCCACTAAAATTTTAGTCTATCACAATCATCTTTCTGCCTTTGGTTTTACCGTTGTGAGAAATAGTATAGTAATACAATCCAGAAGGCATGTGCGCAATGCTTTTATCCACAATATACTCATTATATCCTGAAGGATAACGCCTGTGATCATTAAGTAATTCCCTGCCATGTATATCTATAATCCTAACATTTACCTCGCCCTCTTCTGGTAGTTGAAATGGGATAATTGTGGTCTGATCAAACGGATTAGGTCTGTTTTGGCCAACAGTCAAAACTCCTTCGTTGTCTCCGTATTTTTCGTAAAATGTCAATTGTAAGGCAAATACATCCAGATCCTGGCCAATATACAATTCAGAATGAAATGACTTACTCAACGAAATCATTTCTGATAAAAATCCTGACTTAAGGACTCTAAGCACTACTTTAATCATTTCTTTGCTGTCTAACCCGTCATTAGCATCAGCAAAACTCATTTTAAAACCTCCTGAAGTTGGATGCACTGTCACCAGTGCAGCTTTTCCTTCTGCCGAGTAAACATCTAATACTTCTGCTCCATCAATAACCATATGCAGTTGAAAACCATATATATCATCTGCATCAGCGACAAATGTGACTTCTTTCTCCTCTCCTTTTGAAAGTAATATATCCTCAGCCAGTAAATTGACCATCCCACCTCGGTATGCCACCTGATTCTCCCGGAGTGATACGACCACATTATTATTTACATCACCCATTTTAACACCGATAAAGTCTTCCTTCATACTGTCACTTCCCAATTCAATTATTTCACGGGATTCTTGATAATCGCTTAATGCATTTTCAACATTTAAGTTTTGAGAGGCATCGATAAATTTCCAGACTCCAGAAGGTAAAGATTGATCAATACCCAATATCAACCTTTGTAAAAGAGTTATATCCTGAACCGAAATCGCTTTGTCATTATTCACATCAGCTGCAATAAGTCTGTATGGACTTGTAATGGGATGGATGCCTAGTATATGCCTTTGGATGAGAAGTAGATCCAACGTACTTACACCATTCAAATAATGATCTTCTTTGCCCGGTAAAATACTGTAGGTACCGTAGAGTGCCATCGATGGAAAGGCATAAATACCAGTATGATCAGTTGAAACCAAACCCATAACTCCTTCATCGATATTCTGTAGTTCTACCTCTACTTCCTGAATGGAACGCCCATCTTCTGTTGTGATCGTTCCCGCTATAGTTGCCGTGGAGTGACTTTCACAGGCATTGTTGTTATCCGCTAAAGTGAGTTCAACTGTACAGAAATCGGAATTAAAAGCACTGTCCCATACGGTAACACGAATGAATACAGGGCTATTATGGAAGTCTTCGCAGGTGAAAATTTTTCCTGAGGATAATTTTTCTGGTAGCCATTTTTGAGCCAGACCCTGTGAGTATAATGACCTGGCAGTTGACTCATCATGTATTATTCCCTCCGAATTGAAATAATGCACTGTATCTAAAAATTCACGATCAGGACTTATGTTTTCGAATGTGAAATGAAGAATGGAATTATCACAATTATCAAAACTTCCCCTGTCAAAATCCTTAGCCCAAAGTTCGACTGAACCATCTTGCATCAAGGCAGAGGATACGCTAACACAATATGGCGTAGGCGCTTTATCGTCAATTATCGAAAACTCTGTCACACAGGAGTTGATGTTTCCACATCCATCCCAAACTTTCCAAATAGCCGTATGCTTGGTATTTCCTTTAAATAGAATCGGCACTCCGAATTCACCCGTTAGGCTAATAGAAGCTATTTCTCCAGGTTTTTTGGTAGTCTGATATACAAATACCTGACCATCTTCAGTAATTACGGTAAGTTCATATCTTACAATCAAGTTTGGACAATCGGTGTGATCATCGGTAAAATTTTGAAGTACTACCGCTCTGCTGCAATCATCCCTGATAGGAAATCTTGGGTTTTCACATACCAGGAGCTCCGGTGGTATGGTGTCTATTAATTTAATGACTTCGACAAAACTGTACACGCCGGATTCTGATCTGATGTCATTATTGATCATTGAATTGCAATTCAATGCAACATATTCAGGACTTCCGTCATAATGATTCCTTTTTGCAAAGTCATCAAATGCACACCAGTCTATAACGGTATACGTGTTTACGATCTTAGCACACGCATCCGTTGCAAAATAAAAGGTATCCGTCTGCAGTGACCAACCTATAATGTCACAGGGACCAAAATCCCAGGTAAGATCTGTAGAAGGAATGTCATTGCATTCGGTAACAAACAGGCTTTCTTCCGGCCAGTGTATGCTGCCACATGAAAATTCTCCTTTGTAAACAATGTCTACTCTTTGAGTGCATCGAATCTCAGGATGAGACTGAACAGCGTAAATGATTTCAATGAATCCGCTATTACAAGCTTCATTATAGTGAGAGTTGTCCCTGGCTACTTCGATAACCGGAGCATTGATAAAACAGGTTTGAAAGAATGCAAATGGCCGGTTGCCAGCAATGGCAGGTTCTACATCTTCATGGCAATCAACCACAATGTCGTTGCATGTAAGAACAATATCATTTGCCTTGGATTCCACTTTAACCCTTGCCCAGGTTATACTGGTATTTCCACTGGCATCCGTGACTTCCACTTCTACTTCATGATTCCGATTAATATCCCGACAGCAAAAAGTGACCGATTCCCCAAAGAGGTTGGAACGCATGCGGCATGGATCTGTCAATCGCCTGATTCTCAAAGTAACCGATCCGCACTGGTCATAGCTGCCATTGTCAACACTTTCGGCATATAGTCTGGCGACTCCATCCATTACGATCTCGTCATAATCAAGAGAAATAACAATAAATTCCTTAACCAGGGCTACTGGAGGAGTGTGATCATAAACATGAATTAAAAATGGTATAGATTCGCTAACATTGCCACAACAATCCTCTACCATCCATTTAAACTCATGGAGTCCCGGAGGAATATGGGTAGCGACAAACCCCGAAATCCATACTCCTTCAGGCCCCATCAATGTATAGGTTAGCTGATCATCATCTGTGCAAATATCCGTCGCATCCGGAGGGGTAAAAGTATGCGTGGCTGTACAATTCCATGGATCAGTATATAGTGTTACAGGATCCGGACTGACCGGATCTACAATGGGTGGTTCATTGTCTTTTGCAGAAATGATTTGTTCAAAGATAAGGGGTTCCTGTCCGGCATTGCACCAGTCGTAAATTGTCCACTTTCTGGTTACTTTTGCACTGTATGTATTACATGCTGCATCACAAACCGGAACCATGTGATCTTCGTATGCAAAAATTAGGTTACAATAGGCATTGGGCATGAGGGGTGTACCATCTATAGTTGGGTAAGCATCTTCTATATTTCCAGTGTAGGCAAAAATTTCTTCAGGTGAAATGATACCACAAGCCGTTTCTACCAATACAGTAGGGGCAGTGATGCTACTGAGCAGTACTGGTTCAATGTGGATCACTTGTACAAATGATGAAGCATTTCCATATTCATCAACTGCTGAAATAGTTCTTTCTATCCTCCGATCACCTGTGCAATAGTCTCCAATTTCTACATCCTGGATAATTATATTAAAATTAGAGCAATCTGTAACAGTGATGTTATTCAGCACTTCAACACTTGTATCATCTCCGCATATCAGTGTAGTATCCGGCGCAATGATAATAGGAGCAAGTTTGTCCTCAATACTTATTTCTCCCCAGCAGGAATGGCCAAAGCATCTGTCCGTGAGAATGTATTGAAGAGTTTGGCCTATATATGAAGCATCAATGACTTCTGCAGGTAAAATACTGCCATTTTGGTCTTTTAACTGTACAGTAATAAACTCTGGTTCCGCAGGACTGGAAAGAAACATTAGAGGATCCGTTTCCAGTTCACATTGATCATTTAATCCCGCATTGACATGGGAAATACATGCCAAATTTTGCCTGCCTTCGCTGAAAAACACATCAAAAGGAACGGGTTCACTTTCACAAAATCCCCCATTCAGAGCTGCCACCCAATAAGTACCGGCAGACATGGGTTCGAATGACAATACATCAGAAGCGATGGGAATAACACCAGGCATGGGCTCTTCATCATAGAAGTTAAAAGTGAAGTCAGAGCCTCCATACATAAAGGTCATGTGTACATTATCAATACGCCACGTACCCAAAGCGGAAGAAGCTCCCCAGGCATACAATCTTAAAGGAATGGTTTCTCCGGGATATAAATCCAACGAAAGGCCAAATGTAACCAATCCGCAACTTGCCGAAGTTCCACCCGTATTTCCCGAAGGATTTGAACTGAAATACAATGCCCAATTTGTAGGGCCTGAACCTGATCTTTCATTGTTAAAACTAAAGTTTGTCATTCTCACAATTTCAGTTGCTGATTCATTTGTGATCATGATTTCGTAAAAATCTTCATTATCTATAGCTTCCTGCAACGTAACTCCATCCCAACCAGTGGAGGTAATGGCGAAATTCGTTCCTCCTTCACCGGAAGGACATCCTGTAGCAAAACCATCTACAGAGGAAGCAGGAATCCCCAATCCGGCTCCTCTATTTACATTACCACTGGTGACCACCTCTTCATTTGATAATATTCCTTCAGTAGTCTCGTCATCAAAATGGTACAAAATACTTACCTCTTCTTCGTTAAATTCAGTAAGTGAGGTAAGGTCAACTAGTCTCTCATCTTCAAGACAAAATCCATATGTGCTTACTTCGGGAGCAAGTGGACTTCTAATAACATCAATATCGATCGTAGCCGTGTCCATACAACCTGCTGTATTGCTGCCAATGACAGTGTATGTTCCACCATTCATAAATTCCACATCTGTAATCGTGGGATTTTGCTCATTGGAGCTAAATTCATCCGGACCTGACCATTGCCAGGAAGTAACATCGTCTCCCATGGCCATCAGTTCGATATCGCCTCCTTCACACGCCAGCATGCTGGTGGCATTTACGTCGATTTCCGGGCTTTCCGCATAGGTTATCGTCACTTCAACAGCCATTGATTCCACAGGATCCACCAATCCTTCACAATCCAAATAACATACTCTCGATATCCACACGGTTATGGATTCTCCTGCTGCTAATTCCGGATCGTATGTATCCACTTCCTCTTCAATCAAAACCCCGCCAGATTCAGGGTCATCGTCGTAGATGTTAAAGGCACTTCCGGGACATCCTGAAGTGGCAGTTATTTCTATATTATCCACACGCCAGGTGCCTCCACCGGAAGATGCTCCCCAGGCATATAGACTTAGAGTATCAGTTTGTCCTGGTTCTAAAATGATATTAAGCATAGATGTACTGTTGGTAGCACATGATGCTGCTGTGGTACCGGAGAATCCAGATGCTTCATTTCCTATATACAATGACCAGTCTGTCGGACCTGTTCCAGATCGTTGATTGTCAAAACCAAATCCAGTTATTTGCAATTCATTGGATACAGAGGAATTTTCAATAACAAATTCATAATACTTCTCACCATCTATTGCGTCCTGGAGTGTAGGAATATTCCAACCTGTACCTGTAAATGCTCTGTTTCCTCCCGCATCGGAAGGACAACCGGCTACATATGATGATCCACCGATTCCCGCACCTCTTATCGCATCCTGGCCTGTCATCAGGCTGGCATCAGAGTTGGTTGCAGTAGGTACATCGCCATCGAAAAAATACGATACCATGACCTCTTCACCCAGAATTGATATCTGATCTGAAAGATCTAAAATGGTGCCTGCAACATCACATGAGATAATATTCTCTATGTCAGGAGTAAGACAATCGACAACTTGTTGAATAGAAATTTGAAAATCGTCAATAGCAAGCCCGGGAGAGTTTGCTCCAGACTTTTGCCATCTCAACATTAAATAATGACCCGCTGGTAAAGTACCCGTATTCGCGAGAGCGATATTTGAAAATTGAACCTGGTTAGCAAGTAAATTTCCATCTAAAGCGCCGGCAGTTCCTGATTGTGGACTTGTAAGATCAAGATTGGTGTTTGCCACCCATGTTCCGGAAGTAAGATCATTAATGATTGTTGAAGAAGTTTGATAAGCAAAAGAAAGGGTTTGAGAGTTGTTCTGTCTCCATTGCTCACCAGTGAAGTCAATCCTGATTAATGAAAGATCAATACTATTACCTGAGTTGTTTTGAAATAATACTCCAAAAGAAGGTGAAATGCTTCCAGTAGATAAAACTCCTAATGCACGATCGCTTGATGCTGATGGTCCGAAACTGTACAGCCCACCGTTATTATTTGTGCCGGTACCTGCTATTAAGATTTCGCGATTAGAATACCAATTTGAAATAGTGGAATTATCAGTCCAGGCATTCGTCGTGCCTGTTGTGGGTAAAGTATTGAAATTCTGAATATAGGTAAATCCAGGGCCCGAAATTGACACCTGCCCATTTAAAACATTGAAAGACAAAATGTAAATAAAAATCCCTGAAATAAATAAACTATTAAATCTACGTATCTTATCACATGGATTGAAAAATTTCAGGAGCTTTAATAAAGATCTTGAGACTATCGTCACTGAATTTGTAAGCAAAATAAGAAGTGACAAAAGGGAAAAACACACACCATGCAGTACCATATCCTGCATGGTGTTCCTTCCTTGAGTGGAAGAACCGAATAAGGCGTAGGTATCTAAAGATACCGGATTCCTTCTCCGAGTGTTCATGAGTTTTGGTTATTAAAAAAGCAGTTTAAAAAAAGTATCGTCTTAGATAAGAGCTACTCTTATCACATTAAGGTTAGGTGAAGATAATAAAGTCCGGGTAAAATCAGGTAAACTTTAACTAAAAATTTCATATTAAATCTTAGTAAAGACTAATATCACATTCCGTTTATTTGGCTGTATTAAAATATAAAGAATTTATGTATTAATTATATGATAATTTGCAAATATGTGTATATCTATAAAAAACAGTAGGTTCTAAAGCCTAATTTTGATTGTGCATAAGATTAAGGAATAAAGAAGGAAACAGGAATTAGCATATTTAGTAAAGACATAAAGCAGTTGTAAGGCCAGGCGACTTGATTATGTGTTTCATCTGGGAAATTACGTCTCGTATAAAAACAGTGTGAGCGTGCGAGCGTGATTGTCCACAGGATTATCCGCTTAAGCAAGCTCGCACAGCTTTTCCATTTGAGACTGAATTAAGCAATGTTTTTATATGTTGTTATGTGCTTTTTTTTGTCCGTAAAATTCACGGCTAATGCAATTAACACTAACACGAGCAATACCAACCATATTTGCCAAGGAGCAGATGATTGACTACTGTAGATCCATATAGCTAAAATTAACCACACTATTAGTGGGATAAAAATAGAAATTGTCGCCCATTTTACATTTTTTCGAAATGGCCCGTACAATACCAGTAAGACTCCAATGGTCAGGCTAAAAAGCAAAGCAGATACAGCTTTTATTGGTGTAAACAGAAATTGAAGTAACTCTGGACTGTACTCGCGAATCTCCGATGTCGTTTTACCTATATTTTGTTCCATAAGAGGCATTAATTTTCCGCTATTGGCCATAACAAAAACTTCACCTGCAAAAAGAAGCATTACACCACAAACAAGTGTCAGAATCCCTATTACAATTTTCCTTTTTGTGCTCATAATATTATTGTTTTTATTAGAATCTTACTTATTAAATCCAATTTATCAAATTCATTGACTTTACTTTTTTATAAATGCACTACAACGTTTGGGCTATAAATTGTAGCGGATTTAGAGCCCTTTACTTTCCTTCTTGTATAAATATAGTAAAAAGCAAAAGCACTTCATTCACCTTCAAACCCGCCATAGTTTATAGCCTCTTGTTGTAGTGCGTTTTTATTATACACATTATCATTCTTCTTATTTTAGGTCATCCAAGAATTTAATAATGTGATCAATTATAAGTTCTGGAGTATCTCTGTATTCATATCCTACAATTTGTAGAACATCTAATCTTATTAGCTTCATATTATCACCATAGGCATCAATCAATCTATCTTGAGCTTGCAATGTAGCCGGATAAACCTTTTGGATGTGAAACTCCTGAATTTCTTTTTGAAAAATGTTGTCCCGGGACAGTCTTACAAAATATTCGCGGGCAACTGAATCCTGAATGTTATTAAACTGTTCGTTTCTGAAAACTAAATCATTTGCCATGCTGTCCAAATAATCTTTTAAAGGGGAAGAAGGAAAAGTATTTCTGATATCATCCGTTAATGATGAGCCTGCCCATAATAATGCCGCAACATATGTCTCATGACCCTGCCTTCCGTTCTTGGCCACAAAAGCCATAGCCGGAACCTCAATTTTATTGGTATCTGAAATAAAATGTAAGGGTCGATAAGAGGCTCTGGCTTTCTGAATAATTTCCTTTTTAATTTTATTAGAGTTTGCCGAAGGACCTACTCGTCCATACATTTCAAAGGCACGAGTAGGATCAGAGGAGTGAACATCCAGCCATGGCACGGCTAGCCCACTTAAATAAACGATACCCGCTAATCGCTTAGGATAATTTTCGGCCAAATAAGTAAGCTCTTTGGTGGCTGAGGAATTACCTACAAACACAGCCTTCTCAATTCCAAGCACTTTGGTAAATGCGATCAGGTGATCTCCTTGGCTTTCCACTTCGTAGTTTCCTGCCTCGGTATCACCGTATCCAGGTCTGGTAACAGCAAGAACTCTATTATTTTCATTTAAAAGTGGGCCGAAATTCTTATAAGTATTGGCATCCCATCCTTCTGAATGCACTAAAATTATAGTTAAACCCTCTCCACCAAAATCGAGATAATGCGTTTGAATGCCATTAACTTCAACAAATTCACTTTTAATATGAGGTTTACTTTCGTTTTGGCTATAGGTAGAGCTAAGAGGAAGTATCGCTATTAGTAGAATTAGTATTTGTTTGTTCATAACCATCCCTACTTTCAAAATAAAAAATAAATGGAATCACTTTATCAAATTAAATACACTACAACGGTTGGGTGTATGAGAAGGTTTGCTTGTAGGAACTTTCAAATATACACTGAACTTTATAGCAAACTTTCTTATACACCTTGTTGAACTAAATCCCGCATAGGCGGGATAGCTTTTTCAAAATTACCCGATTCTTCCTATAATTCGGAATTTATTCACCTTAAAATTTCAGAATATGAGAAAGAAATCGGGTTTAACCATTGTAGAGCAGGCCATAGTGCTTGTTCCGGGGTTTGAAAATGTT
>JBGTBR010000003.1:0-12175 GCA_041749255.1 Saprospiraceae bacterium | reverse complement strand
CCCCGCGGAATCTTGTGTAAATCATTGCCATGTGTTTTGCATTTGGTTTTGTATAGAATGACCATTTGTATTTTTGGGTAATTTTACAATCCTTAGGTTTTCAAATGGAAAACGGCCTTACAGGCCTAAAACAATGTATTCATTAAATAACGATGGATTGCATCCATCTCTAATGTAAACGGCCCTTCAGGCCTGGATTAAATTGTAATTAATACGTTAGATTGTACGCATCTTTGTGGGGTAATGCTCTACAGGCCTTTTTTTACGGTTCTATCTATATCAGAATTCGGAAATAGCGCTGAAGGCGCGTCCTCATCAGGAATAGATTTTAATCCATTCCCAAATGAGAATTTATGTGTGAGTCCTGTAAGGACGTGTTCCAAACCCCGCCGAATCTCGTGTAAATAATTCCCATGTATTTTTGCAATTGGTTTTTTTTAGAATGACCATTTGTATTTTGGGTAATTTACAATCCTTATGTTTTCAAATGGAAAACGGCACTACAGGCCTCAAACATTGTGATAATTAATCACCTTTGATTGCATCCATTTCTTGGGAGACCTGTAATTCAGGCATTTTTCAACCTCAATGATTCGAGGTTTAAGCCGATCATTCTCATTCATTTTGCATAAGGATACGAAGTCAGTACAGTGAATTGTATCTTATCCAACGATGAGCCAGTATCTGCGATTACCAACCCGGCTTTCACAACACTGGCACCTATTATACGTTCCAGAGCATGAGCCAGGGTTCCATCCAGTTGCCCTTTTTCTTCTTCAAAATCCTCTATTCCCAGGTTTAGATCTAATAATGGCTTTAAAGCAGCGGGTCGGGCGTAGAACATGGTACCGGCAACAAAATGCAATGTACCCATTTCATTTTCTGACAATTCCATTTTATTACACAGTTGTACCAATTTGCCTGAATTCTCTCCGTAATATAGATATATGGGTAATACGTGATACTCGGGTCCTAGAATCCCTATTTCCGGATAAGATTTAAATAAATTAAGAGTGTGTATTGCCATTTCTTCAGTCAATAGCTTTTCCAAAATATCATCTAACCATTTATTAGAGCCGGACAAATGCATGGATTTTTTTGTATGCAATTTTAAAATCAGGTCATAAGACCCAGTTACCATTGAAGGCAAAACATATAAGAAAGGATAAACATCTCTGCCAATATTGGGAAGTTGGAATGCTTTTACCTTAAATTGATACTTTTCCACCATTTCCATCATTTCGGTAAATATTGATTTGCGACAGGTGAGATATAAATTATCTATATCCAATTTCGAATTGGACAAACTTTGCAAAATATGTTCAAAAGTATCCAGATAATACACATGAATGTGAACAGCCAAAGAAACAGAGTTTTGTGGTTGCTTACTCGCTTGTAACGAAGGGTATTTCCATATATAGCGACTGCTGGAAAGAATTGAATGGCTATATAATTTTTCCTCTAATCGAAGACCCCCAAACACCCGGCTCATAACCCAATGTTTATACTTGGGATGGGTTTTAGATATACCGGGTAAAAATCTGAATACCCAAGACTTGATTTTTTCTTTTTGAGGCCTGTTCATATAGGTGACCGGAGAAATCGCTGTTCTTATATCTTTGATCCATTTACTCATAATCCAACACTGGCATGATTACTTGTACATTATATATAGTAATGAATTAAAAATTTAACTCAAAAAAATACTTACAATTCATCCCCAAAATCCGGCCTGAGTTTCTGAAAAGTAAATACACCAACAAAAAATATAGTCAAGGTAACTGTCCAGAAAAATATATTCATTTCGGGGAATTCAAAAAACCATCGCTTTTCAAGAAAGGTATACCGGTATCCCTCTGTAATGTGAAAAAACGGGTTGAATAATGCAATGTATTTCAAATTACCTTCCAGCATAGAATAAGGCCATAGTATTGGTGTTGCCCAAAAAAAGATACTCACAATTATATTGACCACGTGGACAATATCTTTTATAAATACATTGACAGAAGCTACAAACCATCCTATTCCTGCTAACAGAAACACCATTGCAACGAAATAATACAACGATTGAATCCAGTATATGGAGGGTGTGATTCCAAATTTGAAAACAAATAATACCAATGCTATAAAAATCAAAACATAATGAATAATCATTCCTGAAAATATCTTGATCAATGGAATAAAAGCCACGTTAAACTTCGTTTTTTTGATCAGATAGGAATACTCTCCCAAAGAATTACAGGAATGAAATATGGTCTGGCTCATAAACATCCAGGGTATCAATCCCGATAATAGCCATGGGACGAATGGTGTGCCATCGGCTCTGTCTCCTGCCCTAAGTCCAAAAGTAAATGCAAACCAAATAACTATTACATATATCAATGGTTGAATAAAAGCCCAGGGCAACCCCAGGTAAGAAGCCAGATATCTGCTTTGAAAGTCACGCACCACCAACACTTTGAATACACGTCGTTGCTTAAATAGCTCAGTGCCAAACCGGATAAGCTTTAACAATAATTGTTCTATTTTTTTCATATTTTACTCCATCGCCTTATGCTTCCGGCTCGTTATGTTTGATTGGAATTTTACATTTTTAATGGCCAGTACCGATTCCTGGGCATACATTTGACCGGAAGTTTGTACCTGAAAAAATATGGCATCATACACTGTATGAATTTCAGCCTTTTCTTCTGCATCGCTATTACCCACTTTGAAGGATAGGGAATATTTCCCGTTTACCAAAGGAGGTATTTCAAATTCTACTGCTATAACATTAGGTTTTTTATCCGACAAGACCATTTTTTGCCTGTACATCTTGTTGCTGAATAAACATACCTGATTGCCGTATTGATTTTTGATTCCTATTTCAAATTCTGCTTTTTTTAGGGTTTCCAGGGTCGTTACTATAGCATATACTGTCACCATATCTTCCGATTTAAAGCGATGTTCAGATTGTTGTGTGCCTGGGTTAATCAGGTTGACATACTCTATTCTAACTATACATTCCCGGATATTCATCTCATCATAGACTCTGATCCAGGGTATATTTTCGAGCCCGCTTCCTTTCAATACCTGCTTGATGGGCTCCTCCAGTTCATGAATTAAATCAGGGGAAGCCCCTGATAAAACGTGTTGGGTGTTTTTGCCCATCATGAAGTCCTGATATTTCCTGGTGACCCATTCCGGATCGCCGTCTTCAATAATCTTTCCGTTGTGTAACCAAATAGCTCTGGAACAAAACTCCCTGACTACGCCCGTGCTGTGGGTACATATTACAATGGTTTTACCGGCATCTTTAAACTCATTGAGCCTTCTGTAGCATTTTTGCTGAAAACGCATATCACCCACCGATAAAGCTTCATCTGTAATCAAAATGTCCGGATCAATATTGATTGAAAGTGAAAAGGAAAGTCGTACAGCCATCCCGCTGGAATAATTCTTAACCGGTTGCCATGCATATTCGCCGATTTCAGCAAAATCCAGGATCTCTTCAAGTTTCTTCTCCATTTCTACTTTCGAAAATCCCTGAATTGCCCCCAGGTAATAAATGTTTTCAATCCCTGTCAACTCTTTATTAAAACCTGCATTCAGCTCAAGGAGCGCTGTCAGTCGCCCATGGCAATTGAAATAACCCGAAGTTGGGGAAGCCACCGAAGCTAAAATTTTAAATAGGGTAGATTTGCCGCTCCCATTTTGTCCGATGATGCCTACAATTTCTCCCCGGGAAATATTTAAGGTAATGTCTTTTAAGGCATAGTGCCTGGTATGATACTTCTTCCGTAAAGGATGAAACCATTCTTTAATTCGTTCCGTTCTGGATCGGAAAAGTTTATAGATCTTAGATATTTCATGTATAACAATGGCCGGTTTTTCATCCTTTTTCATCTAATACCTTTCGATTTGATCAAGCATTTTAGTTTTGCAATATTAAGACTTCTCCTGATCAGACATACAAAAAGCATGTAAATATTCTGAAAACTTTTTATATGTCAAAGGATATACCGGAATTTCCGGTTCCGGGATTTGGGAATAAAACCTACGTATTTGATCTGGATATACTCCAATAGGAATCTTAAACCACAAAAGTATATATTCCATCACCACCATTAAAGCTTGGGGTAATAATACCACCACCGGTTTTCTTTGTAAAGTCTTACTGATCCTTTGAACCAGCTCCCGGTATGAAAATGAATCAGGACCTAGTACGTAAAATAGTGAGGAATTTATACTTTTTTGATCCATAATAACAGTTAAAAGAATTAATGCCAAATCTTCGTAATATAATGGTTTAATATTATGACCATCGCCGGTGGGACACAACACAAATTTCTTTTGCGCTATTCTTTGAACCAATCTGTCAATGGGATTATCTGGCCCATATCCGTACAATTGCGACGACCGGAAGATAATGTAGTGATCCAGTGTTTTCCTGATCCATTCTTCAGCCTTCCATTTGGATAGTCCATATTTTCCGCACGATGTCGATGCAAATATGGAACTGATGTAGATAAAAGGATGGATTTTCCACTTTTTTGCAATGGAGCTTAAATAGCGGGTAGACCCAACATTTAATTTTTCCATTTCCGATTCATTCAAAGTATTGGAAACTCCTGCTGCATGGATAATGATATCAATTTCTGCCCAATCTACATGTTCAAGATTGGGTTGGATCAGGTCACATTCTACCCAATGAATGTCTTTTCTGTGGCTGGGGGTCATCTTTCGGGTTACGGCTATTATGTTAAAGTCATACTTCAACAAATGAGTTATCAGATATTGGATAAATGCCGACCTGGCCCCTGTTACAAATATGACTTTTCCACTCATTTTTACTCACTCTTTTCATACTCATTTAAATCTGAACCGGATCAGATTCAGAATAAACTCTGCAATGGCATTAATCTTTACAAATGACCCTCTTTGCAGATTCGCACGGAATACTATGGGGAATTCTATATATTTCATGTTTAATTTTCTGATTTGTATCATCATTTCGGCATCGATAAACCAGTCCGTGGATTCCAGATTCATGGCTTCCAAAGATGCCCTTTTGATCATTTTGGGCTTGGAATTTACATCTTTCGAACCCAGACCGGGATACATGCATTTGAAGATCAGATTATAAACAGAGGACAATATATTTCTGTATAAACCATCTTCTCTTTTAGCCCGATAGGTTTTTACCATATCCACATCCTCCTTTATGATGATTTGATAGGCTTTTTCAATACTCTCTAAGGGAAACTGGCCATCTCCATCTATGACGCATATGTACTGACCAGTTGCAGCTTCCAGTCCCTGCAGCATATCCCATCCCATCATTCCCTCTTTGATTTTTGTGACGGCCTTTACTCTGTTGTATTTCGATTCAATATTTTTAACAATCTCAATGGTTTGATCCTTACTATCAGCAAAGTCATTGGCAACCAGGATGATTTCATAATCTAATTTCATACGATGCAGTAATTGTTTGAGCGCATCAAATATGGGTAAGATACTTTCACCTGAATGATAGCACAAGACAACAACTGAAAGTTCTGTCATAACCATTCATTGTTTAATCACCAAGTTAAGATTTAAAAGCGTTTCAGTACAAATATTACTCCAAATTAACTTTATAACCCCAATTTGTCCATGAGATATCACCATTTTCTTTTAATACTCCAACACCCAGCTCATACAGATCTTTTCTAAAACTGTATGAATTCAAATCCGCAATAAAGAAAAATCCTTTATTTGAATATATGGGATCATTCTTGTCATTTTTCAAATAGAAGATATCCGGTCTATCAATGGGTTGAGTTGAAAATACATAGGAAGCTTCTGGACTATAAAATACCACCAGAACAGGATAATGGTTTATCTTTTCATCTAATGAAAATACAGAACCTATAAAATGGAGTATAGATGACTCATTAAAAATTTCGTCCAATTGGATCTCCAGATATTGATCTTCAGGAATCGGAGGAACGACATTCAACAGTTGGATGTCTGGGTATAGATCTTTGATTTCCGGATACCGATACAACCCATTTTCATGAGATTTTGCAAACAACATGGCCGCCTTGTTATGGTCGGGGTAAGCAAGTCGTGATTGTTCCGGGTTCATATGCCATGAAATGACCCCTTCTTTTAAATACCTGGAGTGACGATTCATTTTCGATTGAGCATCATTTAGCCTGACCATAAATAGGATTATGGATAAGAACATGAAAACTGGAATATGACGGGACTGATTGATTATTTTAAGTTTAAGTGACCATATATACATAATAATGATGAACAGAACCGGCATTAAAATATATCTCGGAGCTAAGGCAGTATGTATACCCAGAGTAAACCGAGATACAGAGGCAGCAGCAGCATTTAGTAAAAAAAAACAAAGGAGCGCAAGCAATAGCCGGTGCTTTTCCAAGCTGCTGCGAGATTTCCATAATAAGTAAATAAAAGTGCTCAGAACGATTCCACCGGCAAGGAGCATCAAAATGGTTTTCTTAAGAAGAAGCAATGAAAATGGATTGCTAAAAAATAAAATAAAGAATAAGGAAGCATGAAAGGGTTTTTGAAACACTTCAAAAGGAGAAGGATGATGACTTACACTTTTATAACCCAGGAAGTATATCACTATAGCCACAATTCCGATAACGATCCATATCCATATTCTTTTTGACACACCCCGATTTTCCAAAAACAAAACCACCAGTCCAACAACAAATACGAACATTCCGCTTCCATAAGAAAAAGTAGCCAGCAAGGCCAGAGAAATGGACGCTATAAAGCTGGCAGGATTGCTTTTGTTAAGAAAATACAATGAAGCAAATACAATAGCATAAAGATTTACAGAATTCATATTCATGATCCCAAAATTGGAAATTTCATGCATGGGAACAAATAGAAAAAACGCCACAGGAATAAAAACGGCAGGATGCATCAAGTATCCATCGCACAATTTGTACAATATCCATAATAATGGCAAAAGGAATAAATTGCTGAAAATCAATAGGTATGTGAAGTTTACCTTGCCGAAAATTTCATACTGTGAAGTCACCAAAAGATAATAAGAAAACATGCGATGTTCGTTTTGCAACCGGAACAAACTTCGGAATTGATCTCCAACGGAAAGCGAGTTCCACTTATTCAACAGACCCAGGGCTGCATCGTATTCATCCCAAAATGGAATATTAAATGCATGTTGAAAACTGTAATAATAATATAGACAAACCGGAATGGACATGACGAAAAATGCCAATACTTTGGACGTGGATCTGTTTTCGTTCCAATATCGGGTTGTCAAATTAGTGGAAACCCACTTTTCGATGCGAGTTATAATTTTAAACTTGAATATTGCCAGCACCAGAAGAATAACTATGAACCACAGGATCATCAGGTTTATGATATATTCTTTTCGTTTTACTTCCTCAACCCTGCTTATTTCTTTTAATCGCTGCTGACTCATGACCAATTGGATATCTCTTGAGGCATCTGCTATTAGCCATAATGTTTTGGATTTATCATCCCATGAAACTTTTGACACACCTGATATTTCGAAGGCATCTTTGATTTGATTTCCGCTCCAGGTAGTTACAGAATCCTTGTTAGCAACCTCGATGGAATGGAGTTTTATGGTATCTGTTCTATAGGACGGGTCGATACGGACTCCTCTGACCCAGACCGGTGGTGTTGTCAAAGAGATGGATGTATGCTTTTTGTATTTTTTGCGAAAAGACTGGCGTTCATTAAATCCGGCAATATTCCGGTAATAAATTTGAGCTTCTTCATCAATACCTGAATATTCCATTGTGATGGTAAAATGTATTGGTGCCCAGGCGTGAAAATGTACTATAACGACACCAAGAAACAGGATAGCCATCATCCCGGTCAGGGCTACAATAAATTTATATTTTAACAACCTGTTATAGATCGATCCGGGGGATTTCCAAAATGTAATCTGTAAACGATACATGCATTTTATTTTCATGATCCGGGATGGCGATTCCCATCTGATAAGAACCTTCTTCCAGATTTAATATCAAAGTATGAATCTGGATCTGAAATCCACTGTTACGCGTTACATTTTTATACTTCTTTCTTAAGTTTTTATATACATCTGATCGACTGCTCTTATCTGATTTAATAAAATAGACATTTCCCCTCTTTCTAAATGCCAGGTAAATTTTCCTCTCTCCAGGTTCAACCTCATCTAATATGGCCCATCCTCTGAGTAAGACACTGTGAGTCATTTCTTCCTTATATTCTACTCGGTAGAGTATATTGTCATTTTCTACCCATTCTCTAAAAATAATGATGTCACCTGCTAAATATTTTAGTTGATCCATGGAAGGAGGTGTGTAAATACCGTTTTGAATGGCCTTTTCCAAAATCTTAAGAAATCCTGAATTGTTTTTTGAATCACCCACCTCTGCCGTTTGCGGATCCATATAAAAAGAGACCTGGCCGTTGATCAAATACTGTTGATGCGTATTCATCCTTTCAATGTTATAAACCGTGCTTTTACAAAACATAATTAAACAACCTGCAATAACAGGTATGCAAAAAATGAATCTATTCATAAATCCAGTTCTTCTTTGTAAGTAGATATACAAAAGGATTAGAAAAATTGCTGGAAGTAAAGCGTATCTGGCAGATAAAGCTACACCTAGTCCCATGCCCACTCTGGAAACCGCGGCTGCGCCCGCCGACATAGCAACAAATAAAATATATGTGATCATTAAACGGTCTTCAGTCCATTTTGTCCGATACTTCCAAAATAATAATCCAAACAACGTGACAATGACACCTCCAGCCAGAGTAAAGCAGTTATAATTATAGGTAATAATGGGCTTAAAAACTCCTCCGAAGTACATAAGCACGAATTGAATGGTCTGTAAGGGCATCGTTAATGCCATCAATTTGGAGGGTTGATGTTCCATACTTCTATAATCCGAAAAATACAGTCCTATGCAAACTATCATTATGAAAGACCAAATGACAACTCTCCATCGAGAACCAGACTTCTGGGTCAGTAAAATAATAAACCCCAGAGGAAAGGTAAACATGCCATTTCCGAAAGAAAAAGTGGCAAAGGCCGCAATGATACAGGCAGACACGAAGGCTATACTTTCTCTTTTTTCTAGTAATGCCAAAGATGAAAATACCAACCCATATTGGAAAATTCCATTCATTGACATCAACCCCCAATCTGTATTTCTAAATAGAGGTACAAATAATAATAGTGCTACGGGTACCAAAGCCCAAATTAATATTTTGGTTCCTGGTATAAGTCTATAAAATAAATAGAACAAAAGCAACATAAACATATTGCTGAACATAGCTATATGTCTGAAATTCAATATGTCAAATATTTTATATTGAGCCAATACCAGTATGTGATACGAAGACATACGATGTTCGTTATGCTGGCGGAATAATTCCAAAATATTTTGTGGAAAATCTAAATTATTATAAGCATTAATTAACTCTAATGCCGCATGAAACTCATCGTGAAAAGGTATGTTAATAGCAAACCTGAGTACGTAGAAATAATACAACAGAATAGAAAACCCTATAATTATTCCGGGAATTACCCAGATATATCTAGGTTTATTAATAAAGAAAGTATTAGACTTCTTGATGAAGCTTTCAACTTTGCTTTCTACCTTTATATAAAGGTTTGACAATGGATAAGAATTCATAAAACGCCACACTATAAATAGGAAAACCAAGCTAATAAAAAGCAAGACAGTAACTATGGTAAGAAAATAAGCATCCCATTGATTGAATTCCCGGACGATTTGATCCGGTAGTATAAGTTGCAAATCTTTCGATTCGCTTATCTTCAAAATGATCGATTGCTGATTGGCGTGAATAAGAGATTCCACATTAACCAATGTGAACTCATCCACAATATCTTTGCCCACCCATGTTATTTTTTTTTGTTTTGATTCCAGGGACACTGATATAATCTCAACCGTATCAGAATGCATAGATGGATCTATTCTCAATCCTCTGATCCAGGCGGAAGGGGTTTTTAATGTAACTTCCCGGACATCATCTCCACATTCGTACATGGTGCGAATAGAATGGCTTTCCCGATATCCACGGTAATTTTTATAAAATCCCTGACCTGCTTCATAAGTTACATTGCATTTCAAAGTGGTTGTAACAACCATTGGATAAAATCCATGATAAAGGAGAGTGTACAAAAATACACCTATCAATGTTACTCCGGATAGTAAGAAAAATTTAAAATCATTGACTTTTTTCATGGAGTTTTGATGTCATTTTTTAATTCTCTACCATTTTCATCACTAATTAAATTGGACTGAACAGACATTTAAAATGACACTACGTGCCCATTTCCAATCGGTGAATGATGTATTTGCCCGGAACATCTCCGGGGTCAATTCTGATATCACCAGGAAATCGATTACCCGGCAATTCTATGATCAATTCATGTGTTCCCGGACGTACTTTGAAACGCAAAGATCTATTTTCAGAAAAATGTTGAAAAATACCATTTTTAAAATAAATATTAACAAATGTTTCCAATGGGACCGTAATTTTCAGACGAATGGCTGAACGAAAGATGGGCCTTACATTAAAAGGGATGACAAAATACGGATCGTTACCCAGTGATGTCAAAATACAAAATTGGTCATTAATGCTATCCAATTGAATTTGATGTAAATTTTTTTGATGCTTCATAATACGGGATAAATCAATAGGTATCCAGGATGAAACTTTAGGAATAAACTCTTCCCCTTGACCATGAGACAACTTATTCAGGTTGAGATTAATGAGTTTGATTTGCTTTTTAACTTTTTGAAGCTCTTGATACTGATTAAACATTAAATCCATAAATAATGGAATGACATCTTCAAGTATCATTGATGATGTGGACTGGTAAGGTTCTTCCGGATCAGGCCAGGGTTCCAGGAATAAAGTTTCTCTATGTTGGCCAAAGAATAAATGTGCTATTTTTCGATTGGAGTCTTCATATCTTTCAAGTAAATGAATTCTTTCTTTCGGAGATAATAGTCCATAAGAGTGAAACGGACTGCTTTTTTTAAACCGATCGGAAAGGTTGACCTCTAAATAAGTTTGGAGTTGAGTGTCATGTTCAGATTTCAATAAATGCTTACTTTGTTCTAAAATTTTAATGACCAAAGGGTTGAACCCGTGATTCACCAAACTGCTTTTTTCTCTCATTTCAGCAAAACCATCATAGTTTCCTACACCAACAATATTCATAAAATGGGTGACGACATCATTGCCAATAATTTCTCTTTCAAATGGATACAGGCAAATATTTTCAATCTGAAAATTTTCTAACCAACTTTTTAATCTGATAAACCAATCCAGATTGGTTGAATTATAGTATTCCTGAATGGATGAATAAGCTTTATTCTTGTAGCCCCATTGCTTCCAGGCGCTCTCTACCCAATAATCCTGCCTTTTGAGATATATTATTACTTTATGATCGCAACCATAATGATTTACAATCTTTCCCATCATTTCTGCCCACCATGGAAAAGAAAACCACTCCACGCTGATCACCACATTTCCAACCTCATATTTCTCGCAAAATTTAAATAATTTGTCAAACTCCTTGATCACTTCATCGGGCTCATCTTTGAATTGCTTAAAAAAATCTCCATGATTTAAACATTGACCCGATGTATATCCCTGTACATTAAAATTGGGATACAAAATCCCTGCTTCAAAAAGTTTCTTTCGATTCAGTTGTAAAAAAGATTGTATGGCTGTAGAACCTGTTTTAGTTTGTCCTGTATGTATGTGTAAGATGGGATATTTTTTGCTCATATATTTTAATCAATTCTTAATAAACAAATCTGTTATGTTTTTTGAACAAATAATGACACCAAAACCGCTATACAAAATGAATTAAGAACAGAGGATTAATTTATTGCAGCATAATATATTTAGTAATCATTCTTATCCATATTTATGATTGATTCCATATAGTCAAAAATTAGAGGTTGAAAGATATGTACATTGTGAAATCATTTAAAAATACAGCAATTCAGCGTAAAAACATAATATATTAAAAAAGAGCAAATTATAAACCACTGATAAGAAATACTTTACAGATAATTTATATATTTGCTCAAAAAAAAAGCATGAGCAAAGTTAAAAAAAGAACAGGAATAATTTT
>JBGTBR010000002.1:0-3269 GCA_041749255.1 Saprospiraceae bacterium | reverse complement strand
GATTCAACCATTAACTGGATAAAGCATAATTAATGTTTATAACAATGGCACTATAAACAATACCGCACCGACTAAAAAAACAAAAGTCAGAAAGTGAATCATAAAATGGTTTCGGCGCAGGTAAATGAATTGTTGGATGGCACGAATCAACCAAAATAAAGAATTTCCCATCAAAAACGCATGACCTAAACGGGTATTCAGCAACTCGGAAGGAAAACAAAAACAAACGAGAGCAACAAACATGAAAAAGTATATAATCTGGTTGTTTAAAATCTGCACTATGGCTTTATTCACAAAACTCATTTTGCTCAATTCCTGATCCCATTTAAAAATTTTCCAAAATAAAATATGAAACAAAGCAAACCCCGCAGAGTATATTCCGCAAATAATGATAATAGTCGTCATGATTTTTCCACTTTACTTCAATGCCCTAAAATAATTTAAATACCAAATTTTATTTCCAAAATTCAAAGTGTTTATCACAGATTTTTAAAGTGCTAAACTGTACCTCTTCCTTTATCCAAAATAAAGTTTTTTGCTGATATATAAATACATGGGTCGGGTCTCTGCGGTAATACCATGTTGGGAAATGTATACCATCATGATATAGGTTGGTCATGCAAAATAATGCACCACCAGGATTGAGCAACCGCTTTAGCAACCGGAATTCTTCAAGCGGTTCAAAAAAATGTTCTATGACTTCACAGCTTACGATGTAATCATAGGTAGAGCTTAGTAATTCGGGATAAGGATGGAAATAGGGGTCGTACTGTTGAATGGAATATCCATGATCGTTAAGCACTTTTGAAATAACAGGCCCGGTGCCCGCACCAAAATCCAATCCTTTATGTACCGTTGAAAAAGTTTTCATTACAGCAGTGGTAATCGGAGATACAAATTGCTGATATCTCAGATCATTTATATCGTTGTTGTGTTCTTCATATCTGGCTTTTTCTGCCTGTGCATCGGGATACTGGTTTCGGGGAAGGAATATCCCTCCACACTGCTCACAAAGGCAATATTTCCCGTCAGAAAAAGGCGACGAAACAGATTGGCACAAGGGACATTTTATGACCTGATTCATTTATTTGTTGTGGCTCATATTATTCTATCAAGAGTGAAAATCATTATTACTAAAATAAGATGTTTGCATTTTCATACGTGAATGATGGAAACCAAAACCTGGTTTTTTATATAGATCCTGGCACATTTTCCAAATAATCACTAAGGGATAAACCGTCCAAAGGCCAGACCATAAATATACTGCAATTGCCAGCTGCCGGATCTTCAAGATAATGGTAAATAGGTTGTACCCATTGAAATCCGGCTTTTCGTTGGGGAGTGACCGTGGGATCAGTAATTTCATTCAATCTCAGTTTCTCACAATACTCCACTATGGTCAATTCATCTTTGTATTTTGCGTACCCGATCGTCATTCCGACGGTGATCTGACCTTTCATACCCAGCTGCATAACCGTATCCTGATGGGCTTTATACAATTCCGTGGAAAGTTTCTGGCCTCTGTATTCCGGCAATACGCCGATATCAAACTGATACAACCAATCGCCGGAAGGTACATGAGAATGCGTTATCCACAGATGATCCGTCATTTCCATTAAGGTATGATCTATTTTTGGAAAATGAACCCTTTGTGTACTGGATGAAGCGATCACTTTTTCGCCATCACAAATGACCAGCTGTCCTTCAGGAAATACTTTAATGTGATTGGCAAATTGTTCTTTTGTCAACAATTCTTCTTTTGACAATGTAGGAAAGCAAATGCTTTGAATCGTTTCCATTTGTCCAACATCCTTCACATTTGCCGGCCTGATTGTGTATTTTCCATCTTTCGTTTTTCGATGTATCATGATTTAAAGGTCATTTTAACCGTTTTAAATTAAGTAACCAGCCAGTAAATATAAAACAGTAGTGGCTATTAAAACTACAATTTGTGTAGGCATTTGCGTCATACTATGGACAATCATGTTGGTTTTAGTAGCTTGCGCGACCAGAACCCTGTTGTCGGAAAAGAAACAGGCTGCATTGCCCCATACCGTACCAGATGCCAATGCCCCCTGTACCAGCCAAAAATCTGCACCTGATTGCTGAGAAAGCAATGCGGTTACTGGGATTAAGATGGCATATATTCCCCATGTCGCACCTGAAGCCCAGCTTACAACGGCAACCATTACAAAAACCAAGACCGGTAAAAGTTGAGGATTCAACATATCGCCCAGTTTACTTTCGACCAGCGAATTAAAACCCAGCACATCCTGTACTTCCTTCAGCATATATGCAAAACCGAGAAGTACCAATACAAAAGTCATGCTTTCCAGACCTTTAATGAAATGACGGGATATTCTGTCAAAAGTCATAGCTCCTGAAAACAAATACAATAAATAGGTGATGACCAAAGCAGTCGCCACACCCCTCAAAGCATCAATATTGGATGTAAATCCTTCCAATGTGAGTACATCATCTGTCCAGTCCATAGGATAAGGGAATACAGTAAAAATCATTAACATGAATAACGGAATGTAGAAATACCATAATTTTCCTTTGTTTTTATTTGGTTCTTGAACAGATTGGATTTCGACGTAACTTTGAGATAGCCCTTTGGTTTCATCTGATAACCCCATATCTTTCATCAGGGGAATTTTATCCCAGATTACAATCAATGCTACTGCAAGGGAAACCCAGGCGGCATAGTTATATACAATCGTATTAGAAAATGCACTTATAGGGTTGGAATGTACCGCTGACACCGAATCTATTGTCATTAATTGAGATCCATAAAAGATAGTCCACGTCGATATTGGAACAATTATAGTAATGGGAGTACTGATCAGACTTAAAATCATAGCCAGCTTTTCCCTTGAAATATTGAATTTGTCCGTTATGGGTCTCATGGTATTGCCGACGGTAAGTACATTCAAATAATCATCGATAAAAAACATGATGCTCAAAATGAAACTCATACTTAAAGCATCTAGCTTAGACTTCACATACTTCCCTGAGGTTTCTACCAATTTATTGATTCCCCCTGAAGACACCAAAAGTTGAACCAGGCTCCCATACAGCATACATACCAGGATAATCCAAATCAACCCGTAATTATGTCCGTCTCTGGCAATAGTATCTTCAAAGGCGGCGAGCATATTCATTGGAAACCCAAGCCCTTTTTCTTCTCCAAAGCTAAATACTTCCGCAGCGATATCCGGATCTCCGTACATGGGTATCAAAAAAAATCCAACGGAACAGCCGACAAT
>JBGTBR010000001.1:0-82588 GCA_041749255.1 Saprospiraceae bacterium | reverse complement strand
GTCTTCGAGTTTGGTCCTCATCATTCTCAGGATGGAATCAATTCTTTCTTGCTTTTCCATCTGAAAATATTTTAATATTTATTAATAATTATAGGTTGGTAGGATAAAGATAATATATTTTGTGCATTTTGTCTTACACACACTTTCTACTTTTTATCGCAGAAGTTATTTATTTTTACTATTTTGCATTACATTTTAAATTGAGACGAAAATGAAAAAACTTATACCCATCTTTTGCTTATTGTTTCTTATTCCTTCTTTTTTGCCTTCTCAGATACTCAATAATCGTCCTCGCAATCCCATTATGGTGATCAATTGTGAGGATGCAGATGGTCGTAAACGGCAAATGATCCAGATTAGGGATAATGGAGATTGTCCGGATGGCTTTTGCGAAATAAACGGATTGTGTTATTTTATGCTGGAAGACGAAGACTGTGAAAATCCAGGTGAATTTCCGGACGGGTGGACTAGTACTGATTATTGGAATGGTGAAAATTTTATTTGTGTACTGGTTCCCGATTGTACCGGAGCACTAACATGTGAAGATGATGAATATACTCCTTTTCTTTATTGGGATTTTGGTGATCGTGCGTGTCTTTGTGTAATTGCCGAATCGATAGAAGGTACGGGTTGTCCAGATGTATTGGTAGACATTGAATATGATGCAGAAGATGGATGTATAGATTTTGTCACAACTCCATGCTACGACGGTGAACTGGATATTAGAATACCCCCTTTGAGCTGTCAGGGTTTGCAGCAGGGAGAACAAATTTTATTTAGTATATTAATCATTGGTGTAACTGCCGAAATTGGAGATGCACTAACCATTGAAGCTTTAATGAATTGCGATTTGGCAGGGGGGCAGGATTTTGTACTGGCATTATTAGCAGCTGGTATTGGCGATGGAGGATGGATTTTTAAAGATGGGGAGGATATAGGCATGCCTGGTGTTCCTGTTATCGAGGTTGAATTTTTCAGAGATCCTTTTGAGCCATCTGTAATTGAACTCACAGGCTATGAGCCGATAATAATACCTGCATGCCAGCAGCCCATTCCAGCATTGGGTACCTGGGGCTTTATCGTACTTGTATTAGGATTTCTGATCTTTGGAAGTGTAATGTTCAGACGCCGGTTATCAGCAAAGATCACATAAAATCTCAGGTGTAAAGTGGAAAGTTCAAAGTAGAAAGTTCGATTTAACTCTAAGTTGGACTCTATTCTCAGTATTTAGACTATCTATAAACGACTCAACAATTCAAGGATTTATCTTTCCATACCGCTACTTTTCACTTTATACTTTAGACTTTCCTCAGTTCCATTATTCCATAATGGTTGTAGAAGTTGTTTGTTTTTACTATTTTGCATTACATTTTAAATTGAGACGAAAATGAAAAAACTTTTACCCATCTTTTGCTTATTGTTTCTTATTCCTTCTTTTTTGCCTTCTCAGATACTCAATAATCGTCCTCGCAATCCCATTATGGTGATCAATTGTGAAGATGCAGATGGCCGTAAACGGCAATTAATCCAGGCTAGAGATAATGGGGATTGTCCGGAAGGTTATTGCGAAATAAACGGATTGTGTTATTTTATGATAGACGACTGTGATAATCCAATTGAATTTCCTGACGGGCTTCCTGATGGGTGGACTATGATGGTAACTGATGAAGTAAATGGTTCGGATGAGATTTGTATACTCGTCCCCGATTGTACAGGAGCAGAAGGATGTGATGAAGACTGTGTAGAACTTTATTGGGATTTCGAAGAATATGCTTGTTTTTGTGAAATTCCCGATGTGATTTTTGATGTCTGTGGCTGCCCAGATGTATTGGTAGACAGTGAATATGATGCAGAAGATGGATGCTTAGATTTTGTCACAACTCCATGCTACGATGGTGATCTGGATATTAGAATCCCACCCTTGAGTTGTCAGGGATTGCAACCGGGAGATCGGATTTTATATAGTATATTAATCATTGGTGTAACTGCCGAAATTGGAGATGCTCTAACCATTGAAGCATTGATTAATTGCGATTTGGCAGGGGGGCAGGATTTTGTTTTAGCGCTATTAGCAGCTGGTATTGGCGATGGAGGATGGATATTTGAGGATGGAGCGGATGAAGGATTTCCCGGGGAAGCTGTAATAAAGGTTGAATTTTTCAGAGATCCCTTTGAGCCATCTATAATTGAACTCACAGGCCATGAGCCAATTATAATCCCTGCATGTCAGCAGCCCGTTCCAAGTATGGGTACATGGGGCTTAATCATTCTTGGATTGGGATTTCTGATCTTTGGAAGTGTAATGTTCAGACGACGTCTATCTTCAAAGACCACATATAGTTCAAAGTAAAAAGTTAAAAGTATACCTGTGACGTACCCTTGCCCAAAATATAATGCGGGATAAATGTTAAAATGTCAATATAAATGCTTATATTTGGTGATTAAATCAGAAATACAATTACATGAAAAGTATAATTACACTTTGCCTGACTATCGTTACGTTGGTATGCCTCCAGGCACAAATTTTTAATGTGGGTCCTGGAGCTGGATTTGTTTTCAATGAAGGAAATACAGCCTTTGGCCCTCAACTTAGGATTCAGTATAACGTAAATGAACATTTTAATTTTGCTGGAAGTTACACCCACTATCTGACTAAAGATTCTGGATATGCCTTTGATGCCGACTTACGTTACAAACTTTTTCAAATTGGAGAAGTACGTGTTAACCCTTTGGCGGGTTTAGGTTATAGAAAATTTGGAGGGATAGCTCTCAATTTAGGTTTTGTAACAGAAATACCCCAAAACTCTTTTATCATTTATATAGAACCTAAATTTGTTATTGATGAGACGGCTATATTTGCCTTGACCGGGGGAATATTGTTTTAAAGTAAGGTCTGAAAGTCGAAGGTCTCAAAGTCGGAAAGTCAAAGGTCTCAAAGTCTGAAAGTCGAAGGTCTCAAAGTCGGAAAGTCAAAGGTCTCAAAGGTCGGAAAGTCGAAGGTCTGAAGGTTAAGGTTGAGGAGGGGGGACATCATTTGCTTCGCGTCATTTGGCTTCGCCGTCATTTATTGTCTTTTGCGCTACGCGCGTTATTTTGTTAAAAGGGATCGTTTGCCTACCAACCTACTGCTAACATCTAAAAGTTTTTTTGCTGCCAGCTACGAACTACTAGCTATTCTAGTTCTGAAGGTCTAAAGTCTTAAAGCCTTAAAGTCGGAAGGTTTCAAGGGTTAGGTATGAGCTACGAACTACGAGAACTGGTCACTTCCTACTGCCCTCCGCTTCCATGGGCGACTAATTATCAAAGGACGAGAACAAAACCAGTACCAACGATGTGTAATCAATAGATTTGGGTGAATAATTGCGCACCGTTGGTGCTTGGGAAATAGTAATCGAATTATTTCACCCAAAGCATTGGGTGCTAATGCTCATCGCACCTTTGGTGCTTTTCCACTAGGTTTTATTAATTGTTTTTGATACATAATGTACTTTAAAAGAAATTATCAAAAAGCACCAACGGTGCAAAATAAATTGGGATATTAATGAAGATAACAACTTTGATGCTTTGGGAATCAATGAGTAGTTTTTGGAGTCTGGCATCTCCTTAATTTCTCAATCTATTAATACCTTTATCCCAAATTTCATGTCACGCACTACGAGCTTAATAGGTCGAAAGTCAAAAGGGCGGAAGGTGAAAGTCGAAGCTCTCAAAGTCGAAAGTCAACCAAAACCAAAACCATAACTAAAACCATTTGCTGCTGGCTAAGATTATCAATGCCAAGGTCTAACTGCTTACGCTAAAAGCTTTTTAGGCTATGAGCTTAATTGGTCGAAAAGCTTATTTCTATTAAAATTTGAAAATTGAAAATGCTTAATCACTTAATACCACTCATAACTATCAATGACCATCCAATGACAACCAATGACGCGAAGCAAATGACGCGCGAAGCGCAATTGACGCACGAAGTGCAAATGACGCGCGAAGTGCAAATGACGCGCGAAGCGCAATTGACTATCAATGTCAGCGTAGCGAAATAAGAGAACTGATATAACAGGAAAGCACTTCCAGGCCTGAATTAAAATGAACATTATTGTTTATAATGATATCCACATCTTTTTTGTGTGGGGCTATAAATTCGTTGTAAGCGGGTACTACATGGTTTTCATATCTGTACAAAACATCTTCCAGCGGATAATTTCTTTCAATTCGATCTCTTTTTATTCTTCTGATGATCTTTTTATCGTCGGTGGCATCAATTAAAACTTTCAAATCATACACAGAAAGGAGATCGGGAGTACTAAAGACAAAAATACCTTCAGCCACAATCACAGGGGCAGGATGTGTAATGATTGTACGCTGTTCAGCGTTTGGATTGTTGAAAGTATACTCTTCCCTTTCTATGATTTCTCCTCTTCTAAGTCTGACCAAATCAATATAATAGGCATCCAAATCAATAGAGGTGGGAAGGTCAAAATTTTTAAACCCCATTTTATCTGTAACTTGCAGATCTCTTCTTTTATAGTAATTGTCTTGTGAAACAATACACAATTGATTTTCAGTAAATCTCTCTCTTAATTTTTGAATGAAAGTGGTCTTTCCAGATCCACTACCGCCTGCAATTCCTATAATAAATCTATCACTTCGTCCCTGCATGATCATCAAATGATATTTTTTTATAATTTACGTTCTGAAACTTTAAATGACAAATATATAATGGATTTTCTAGTCGGCTTACTCAGAGGCGTTTTAGGTATAACAATTTTGTTGGCCACTTGTTATTTGCTCAGTTCAGCAAGGCATAAAATTAGCTGGCGACTGGTGGGAATGGGCATGCTGTTACAAATCCTGCTAGCCATTCTGGTTTTAAAAGTACCACTAATCAATAGAGCTTTTGACTGGGTAGCCGAAATGTTTGAAAAAACTTTGAGGTTTTCTGAGGCAGGAGCCATCTTTTTATTTGGAGACCTCGTTACAAACCTCGATAGTTTCGGGTACATTTTTGCCTTCCAGGTACTTCCGACCATTATATTTTTTTCAGCCTTGTCATCGGTATTGTATTATTTTGGAATTCTTCAAAAAGTGGTGTTTGTCATGGCCTGGGTGATGCAGCGATCCATGGGTTTATCAGGACCGGAATCTCTAGCTGCTGCTGCCAATGTTTTTATAGGTCAAACGGAAGCTCCATTGGTCGTAAAACCGTATTTAGAAAAAATGACCCGATCTGAAATTATGTGTCTGATGACTGGAGGCATGGCTACTATAGCCGGGGGTGTATTTGCCGCCTACGTAGGATTCCTGGGAGGAAGTGATCCTGTCATGCGTACCTTCTTCGCTAAGCACCTCTTAACAGCTTCTTTAATTTCTGCTCCCGCAGCCATAGTGGCAGCAAAACTTTTGTTGCCTGAAACTATGCCAAAAGACCTGGATAGTCAACTTAAAATGACCGGAGAAAAAGCAATGAATTTGCTCGATGCCATATCTAAAGGAACTGTAGACGGATTGAAACTGGCCATAAATGTTGGAGTTATGCTGTTGGTCTTTACAGCGTTGATTGCATTTTCTAATGCCCTGCTCATAAAATTTGTCGGCTCATGGACCGGTCTCAATGAAATGGTCATCAACCAAACCGATGGTAGATTTGAAGGTTTTAACTTTACTTATGTGTTGGGTGTTTTATTTGCACCCGTAGCATGGTTGCTGGGTACTCCTTCACAGGATGTACTGTTGGTTGGACAATTATTGGGACAAAAAACCGTGATTAATGAATTCATAGCTTATGCCGAACTTGAAAATTTTCGCGCTGCAGGGATACAGCTTCATCCTAAGTCTATCCTGATAGCCACCTATGCCTTATGCGGATTTGCCAATTTTGCTTCCATTGGAATTCAGATTGGTGGTATAAGTGCGCTGGCTCCAGGACAAAGAAAAAACATCACTGAACTGGGTATTAAAGCTCTGATAGGTGGTACAATAGCATGTTTTCTTACTGCCTGTATAGCCGGAGTACTCGCCTATTAGGCAGTATTAATCTTAGCCAATCGGTCAGCCATCTGTCTTTTGTGCCTGTCAAAATGAAAGTCAAAAAACTGCAACATTTGCCAAATTCCCATGGGACCCGTCCGTGGGTGTTTGTACACAGCCAACTTAAACTTACTATCTTCAAGACTTTCCAGGAACTCCCATAATTGAACTCTACCCTCCAACCATGTGTTCTTCAATATTCCATAATCTATATTATTGGCCGGGGATAGGCCTTCTATTTTTGGTGCTCTGTATTTTTTTGAGTCATTCGACAAAGCTATTCCAAGCATAAATGTATATAGCCTGTCTTTAAGGCTTATGGTTGGGTGTTGTATGTCTTTTGATAGTTTATGTTTAACATAACCCAAAGAACTATACTCTGAAAACCGGAGATGTTCGCAAATCTGAAGTACAGACCATTGACCGTCAGGTTGAATAGATATCAGCTCTTCCGGAATTTCATCTATCCATAGAAACAAGTCTTCCAGCTTGTTATCTAATTCTTTAACCTTCTTAAGGCATTTCGTTTTTACAGACATCTTATATTGATTTATTTGTAACTACACAAACCGTGAAATTTTGTCATCATTTTTGCTCCCCTTCAATGCTTTGGGGGGTATAGCTGAGTAGAACTATTTATCTAAAATTTTACACAAGTGAATAAGTGTTCATAATATTCGCAACGCAAACCGTAATCCGGCTCTAAATTATTAAATAATCAAAGATCCTGCAATCCATCAGCGATTTCCATATGAAGCCGACTTTCTTCTTCTTCTACCTTAATAATAAGGCTTTCATGAAAAGGAATAAAAAATTCATGGCCATTTCGATCCATTTTTAACAAAATTTGCATGGGCATGATGACAACCTCAGTCACTTTGCCAACTACTATTGATTGCTGATCTACAATTTCCCAACCCTCCAGAAGTGCTACATCCTCTTTAGAGAGCAATGAGGAAACCTTTGTCGGTAAATCCTTCTTCAAAATGAATATCTTAGAATCGCTTAACTTCCGGCCATCGTCAGGGCTATGGATTTCATCAAACTTCACCAATTCCAATTCCATATCAATATCCTCTATAAAATAAGGTAAAAGCTCTCCATTTACATCAATCAACATGTAAGATAAAGTAATTTTCCCTTTATTTATGCCATCCTGGAGTGACATTCGCATATATCCGTCCTTGCCAAAAGACTTAATGAGGTGACCGATGTGTATCGCTCCTTTCATTTAATAATGGTCAATTAATCTTTGTCGCAAAATAAATCCTTTCTCTGCTTTTTCCTCCCAGGGAATGGATTGGGGCACACCAATACACTGGCAATCGAGAATCATCATAAATTTTTCAACTAGCCCTATCCCTTTTGCGTATCGCTCTTCAGAATATCTTATATCAATCAAACTCTCCTGATCAACCTGTTCCACCTTTACAATTTCCTGAATCATGGTGTCATTGTACAGAAATGTACCATTGGTTTCAACTATTTTATATTGCCACATTTGATAGGGTTGCAAAAGTTCTCCCCCAACCTGAATTGTGATATCATCCTTAAACAATGCATTGCCATTCCACGAAGCATTTAAAGTGGGTGGGAACACCAGTTTTATAAAAGGAAGATTGTTTTCTACTTTTACCGCCCTTTCCCCTTCAAGTCTGATTGACCAAATATCAGTGACCTTCCATGGTGCATTTTGTTCTTTCCTTATTGATCTTCTGAGCATGTATCGATTATCATCCAATTCATCCAACATTTCTTCTAAAATCCACCCTGAAGAGTGTATTATATTCCCAGAAATTTTATCGTAAACGGTAGAGTCATACTCATAAACCCAGCTCATTCCGGGATCAACAGGAAAATATTCTTTTCCTATACGCTCCTTTTCAACACTGATGAACTCCTCTGTACAGGATGAAAGGAAAACCATCAGAAAAACCATTCCACACAAGCACAACACTTTGGTCTTCCATCCACTTTTTGAGCAAACATCGTAATTTGGCATACTGGAATAGTTTAAAAACGGGGTACATCAGAAGGTAAAAAATGTAACTTTTTGATTATTCTTTGATATTAGGATTACAAACTGTGATGAATAATTCCTCCCCCAATCACATCGTCACCTTCATAAAAAACGGCTGATTGGCCTGGAGCAACACCTTTCACATTGGAAAGAAAATCCACTTTAATACGGTCGACTTCATTATATAAGATGCTTAAAGATCCTTTTTCATTATATCTGATTTGAGTTGTAGCCTCTATCCCGTTAGGGACTTCATCGTATTTCATAGAATTGATCTGACCTACATACATACCATTTCTCAATAGGTCTTCCACATCACCTAAAACGACAACGTTTTCTTCAGGAATGATTTTAGTGACGTATGCAGGCTTTCCTAGTGCAATTCCCAACCCTTTTCTTTGTCCTATGGTGTAAAACGGATAACCTTTATGTTTTCCCAACACATCACCTCCTTCTGAGACAAAAACGCCTTCACCGGCACGCTCGTCAATATCATGTACTCTTCGGCGAAGGAAACCTCGGTAGTCATTGTCGGGCACAAAACAGATTTCATAACTTTCTGCTTTTTTTGATAAGGCTTCATATCCTCTGTCAGCAGCCATCTTTCTTATTTCAGGTTTTGTAAATTGTCCAAGCGGAAACCGGCTTCTTTGCAGACATTCCTGGCTCAATCCCCATAAGACGTAAGATTGATCTTTTCTTTCATCTTGCCCTTTAGAAACGTATTTTCTCCCATTGAGCTCATTGATAACCGCATAATGGCCAGTAGCAATAAATTCACAATCCATGGCATCTGCTCTTTTAAGTAAGGCACTCCATTTAATATGTGTATTGCATAGAACACACGGATTTGGGGTTCTTCCTGCCATGTACTCGTCCACAAAGTTATCAATAACATAATCACCAAACTCTTCCCGGATATCTACGATAAAATGATGGAATCCCATATGAACGGCTACTTCACGTGCATCGTTGATGGAATCAAGACTGCAACAACCCGTTTCCTTTTTTGAGCCTCCAGATGAAGCATAATCCCAGGTTTTCATGGTTATACCTACTACTTCATATCCTTCTTCATGAAGCATCATCGCTGCAACAGTACTGTCGATACCGCCACTCATAGCTACCAATACCCGGCCTGATTTACTCATGTGTGAAAATTATACAATTAAATTCAGAAACCTATGCCTAAAAACTACCTAGTTTTATACATTTAAAATTAGACTTCATATCAATCTTTTGTCAGATAAGACTCATTATTTGAAAAATAGTGCAAAAATAGACGATTTTAAGTCAATTCCGGATATAATTATATAGGTATAAAACAAACAGTAAACCCAACAAAAAATGTAATGGTTCTTTAATAGTGAAAAAATTACATGTGGTGAGTATATACGTACAAGCTTTACACTTGAGAATGCTTGTGATTATTTATCTTTGTATCGAATAAAATAAATGAATTTGAAAATTTTCCATGTATTCATGTCAGTGGTAGTGATTATAGTTTTAGGAGCTTGTTTTTCCTCTGACGAAAAGACCCCAAAGTCCTCAACATTTGTAAATCCTAACGGAACCAGTGAGTTAGCTATTCTAATGGATAAGATGTATGAAGAAAGTCTGAAGTATCGCGAAAATATGACAACCCAAAATGAAAACATTTTCACCTTTGATCCGGCTTATATTTTTTCAGCTATTCCTACTGATCCGAACAAAGTATCTTCCAAAGAATATCAGCTTATGGGAAGAGCTTATATCGCAGCAATGAACGCCCTTTTGGAAGCCTCGCCTGAAGAGCGCTCCAACCACTTTCAGGGTATGATACACACCTGCATGACTTGTCATGAAAAAGTATGCAGGGGACCCATGGAAAAAATTAAAAAATTATATTTGGACGAAAATATCTGGTGAAATGAGGTTGTCATATCATGTCAAACCTCCCATCATTGCTTTTGAACTTTTGCCCATGAATCTTTAAGTGTAATGGTTCTGTTAAATATGAGATTTCCTTCAGTACTTTCATCATCGAGAAAATAATAACCCATGCGAAGAAATTGGTAGTGGGTAGATTTATTGGCCTCGGCCAGCCAGGGCTCCATTTTGGCATTTTTGATCACTTCCAGTGAATCTTTATTATAGTATTGTAAAAAGTCTTCATTATCACTGCCGACTGGATCTTCTACAGTGAATAACCTGTCATAATTCCTTATTTGACAATCCACTGCATGGTCGGCAGACACCCAATGCAATGTGCCTTTAGCTTTCACTCCCGATGTGTCCTGACCACTTTTACTTTCAGGGTAGTATGTACATATTAAAGATTGAATTTCTCCAGTTTCGATATCCTTAACCACTTCCTTACAATGGATTATGTAACCGTTTTTTAACCTGACATCTCTCCCTGGAGACAGTCGAAAGAATTTCTTTGGAGCATCTTCCATAAAGTCTTCTTTTTCTATGTATAAACTCCTGCTAAAAGGTAGTTTGTGGGTTCCGGTGTTTACGTCTTCCGGATTATCTTCTGCCTCTAACCACTCGACTTCATTTTCCGGAAAATTCTCTATAATGACCAATAATGGATCTGTTACGACCATCACTCTTGTAGCTATTTTATTGAGCTCTTCCCGAATACAAGATTCCAGCAATTCTATTTCTATCAGAATGTTGCGCCGGGCTATACCTGTTTTTTCACAAAATAATCGCAATGAAGATGAAGGAATTCCCCTTCGTCTCATTCCTGCAATAGTGGGCATTCGGGGGTCATTCCACCCCTCAACCAAACCTTCCCTCACCAATTTCATTAATTTTCTTTTACTGGTGATCATGTAGGTGACATTCATCCTTGCAAATTCAGTCTGACGGGAAGGGAAAATCTCTAATTTTTCAATAAACCAATCGTACAATTCTCTGTGATGGATAAATTCAAGTGAACATAAGGAATGGGTTATCCTTTCAATCGAATCGGATTGGCCATGAGCAAAATCGTACATGGGATATATGCACCACTTATCTCCGGTACGATGATGAGATTCTTTCTTTATCCTGTACATGAGTGGATCCCGCATGAGCATATTTGGATGTGCCATGTCAATTTTAGCCCTCAAAACCATTGATCCGTTTTCAAATTCCCCATTTCGCATTCTGTGAAATAAATCTAAATTATCTTCAACGCTTCTATTTCTAGATGGACTATTTTTTCCCGATTGAGTCGGGCTACCTTTCATTTCAGCAATTTGCTCCGGAGAGGAATCATCTACATATGCAAATCTTTTTTTAATTAATTGAACAGCGTATTCAAATAAAATGGGAAAATAATCTGAAGCATAAAATTCTCTGTCTTCCCAATCATACCCCAACCATTTTATATCCTCTTTGATACCAGATACAAACTCAGTCTCTTCTGTTGATGGGTTGGTGTCGTCAAATCGAAGATTGGTTTTACCTCCATATTTTTGAGCAATAGTAAAGTTGACCCAAATGGCTTTTACATGCCCGATGTGAAGATAACCATTTGGTTCAGGAGGAAATCTGGTATGTACATGAGTGACCCTTTCTTCTTTAAAATCAGCCTCAATAATTTGTTCAATAAAATTTAATGACTCTCGCTTATTATCCACTTTTATCTATTTCTGTATTATTAAATGAGCATTGACGATAGAATTCAGCTTACATTCTTTCTGGCATTTCTATGCCTAAAAGCTCCATGCCGTTCCTTAAAATTTTTGCAATGTTTTTTATCAAGATCAATCTAAAATTTTTGGCTTCGATTGACTCGGCACCTAAAATCCGGAATTCATGATAAAATTTATGAAATGACTTAGCCATTCCGTATAGATAATTTGCCAATCCTGAAGGATCATATTGCTGAGCAGCATGCTCTATAACAGAAGGAAATTCCATCGTCAATTTTACAAGGGCTTTTTCTTCATCTTGAAGTTCATAATCATCAAATGCACCCTTGTCTATTTCCCCGGTTTTGCGCAAAATGGATTGGATGCGTACATAGGCATTTTGGATATAGGGTCCAGTTTGGCCTTGCATATCCAATGACTCTTCCGGATTAAACACCATTCTCTTTTGGGGTGCTACCTTGATAATATGGTATTTAAGAGCTGCTATCCCTATTTTTCGGAATACTTCCTGTTGCTCTTCTTCGGTTTCTCCAGGCAAATTTTCCCTTTCTAAAGCTGCATTTTTAGCAGCGGAAACGATTTCATCGATAAGATCATCCGCATCTACCACATTACCTTCACGTGATTTCATCCTCCCATGAGGAAGATCAACCATTCCATAAGACAGGTGATGCAAATGATCCGCATAGGGTTCGCCCAATCTTTTCAAAATTTCAAATAAAACCTGGAAGTGGTAGTCCTGCTCATCGGCTACGACATATATCATTTTATCAATGCCAAAATCTTTATATCTGACCATGGCAGTGCCGATATCCTGAGTCATATACACAGAGGTACCATCTGCTCTCAATACGATCTTTTTATCATGACCTGCATCTGTGAGGTCAATCCAGACACTCCCGTCACTTTCTTTATAAAATATACCTTTCTTGAGTCCGTATTCCACAGTTGATCTTCCTAAGAGGTATGTATCTGACTCGTAATACAATTTGTCAAAATAAACCTTTAACTTTTTATACGTCAAATCAAACCCGTCATAAACCCAGCCATTCATTTTCACCCAAAGAGATTTTGTAGCTGCGTCGCCTTCTTCCCATTTCATCAATAACTCACGGGCTTCTTTACCCAATTGACTGTGTTTATTGAAATAATCATTTTTGTAACGTTTAAAAAAGATCTCCAATTCTTCATCAGATCTTTTTTCCTTAGAATATATATTCTTTGCCTCTAATGATTGTTGCCATTCTTTGTATTCAACCGAAAATTTCTGATCAAACAAGACATAAAAATCTCCGACAAGATGATCTCCTTTTATACCACTGGAAGATGGGGTGATACCATTGCCAAATTTAGACCAGGCTAACATGCTCTTGCATACCGCAATACCTCTGTCATTGACGATTTGGGTTCTGATAACATCGTACCCTGAAGTTTCCAGGATCTTTGATATAGACCAGCCCAATAATATATTTCTGATATGCCCAAGGTGCAATGGTTTATTGGTGTTGGGAGAAGAAAACTCCACCATGACCTTTTGATTATTGGGTTCTTTTTTCCCAAATTGTGTATTCCCATACACATAATGTGATATTTCCGTAAAAAATTTATTGGAATATGAAAGGTTAAGAAAACCATGAACTGTATTGTGAGAAATCACAAAATCTGTATTTTCAACCAGAAAATCTCCAAGTGCAGAACCCAGTTCAAAGGGTCTTAATTTAAGCGCTTTTAAAAATGGAAAGAGCACAACGGTGAAATCTCCTTCAAATTCTCGTTTCGTAGGATTAACTGTGATATCCGCTGGCTCTATGCTCTGATTGTACTCGCGGGTAAAAAACTCCGAAGCTTTTTTCTTAATAATGTTTATATGGTCTTTCATGGAATCTGCCTGAATGATCAGGCCGCAAAGATAATCAGTTATTACTTCCCTTTACAAAAAAAGAAAAGATAGTGGTGCCATAATTACGACTGAACTCAAAATGAGGAGCTGAATCAAATACATGATCGGGATTGTGTTCCAGTACAAAAATTCCATCCTTATCCAATAAATCAAATTTAAAAATGTGATCCGGAATGGTATCCAGAGTCTTTAATGGATAAGGAGGGCCTGCAAATATGTAAGTATATTTTTCAGAAGCAGAAGATATAAATCGAAATACATCAACTTTTTCAATTCGTATATATGCTGAAACTCCCCATTCGGTACTGATTTTTTTTATAAAATTGACACAACCATAGAATTTATCAACATAAGTAACATCTGTACATCCTCTGCTAATAAATTCGAGTGAGTGGCTTCCTGTACCTCCAAAAAGATCCAGCATTTTTGCGGAATTAAAATCTATTCTATTCTGAAGGATATTAAACAATCCTTCCCTGGCAAAGTCAGTGGTAGGTCTGGTCGGCCAGTTTTTAGCAGGGGGATTTAATTTCCTTCCTTTAAACTGTCCGCTTATGATCCGCATATAAAACCCAGATAAAGATCCATATAGAAATGCCTTGAAGGCAAAGAAATGCTTTTGTCCGCTTTCAGCATCATGGGTTCGGAAAAATATATATTTTTGAAATATTGCCTGAGATGTATCAGGATCTCATCATTTTCACTGATCCTTCCTGCTAATTCGAGGGATTGGCGTTCAGGATCAAGACCATTTATTTCGAAATCAGCTGTCAAATAGTATAGAAAATCAGAGGGATTTTCACAAAAGTATTTATTGTAAAAACGAAGACCATTTTGATCAGAGATCTGAATATAGAGAAATGGTGAAGAAATGATAGCGAATACTTTGGGTACAGGAGAAGGATAAAGATATTCAGCCATTAGGCTGGAGATATGATTGACTATAATGCTGTTTTTCTCCGCTTCTATCCAATGATTTAGTAATGGATTTATAAAGTAATGACTTTCTGCCCTTTGGTCTATTAATTTATCAAAATTATAAGCGGAGCCATTCAAAGGTTCAAGTATATCGGTAATAGGGGTTTTAACCGCCAGGTTTTCTGAAAGATGCAATACTTCACCTGAGACAATCAAATTAATTTGCCTGAAATTCAATCCATTATCGACCACTTCATAAAGCTCATCGATGGGCACTCCCTGAGGATTACTTACTGCCACCATGGTATGATCTTCTGTAAACATACCATAAAAAAATCTGTCTGCTTCTATAAAGACAGACAGATCTAAATTTTTAGTTTCTATTTTATATTTCTCTTTTGTTAATTGCACATCATTCCCAATTACCAGTGAGATTAGGCTTGGTAAGGTCACCAAACTTCAATCTTTTATTTGGAGAATACCGACTATCGTATTTGGAAAACTTAGCATCGGCAAATTCCCCCATAAAGTCTGCGTACCTTGTACCTACTTCGACTACATGGACTTTAGATTGTTGATAGGTTAATGTATCGGCCATAATATCAAATATCACACCCTGGGGAGCAAAGGGAATAATCATTAACTTATCGAGATCGATACCTAATGATCTAATGGTATCATAGGCCAGAGAATAAGTCGTAGTTCTGATTACTTTATCCATATTTTCAGGATCATCCGGATCCCCCATGATATTTTCAAAAGGAATACTATCGTTCTTTAATACATAAATCAAGGAGTCCCAGCTTGAAGCAAACCCTCCAGTCACATCTCTGTAAATTTCCTGAGCTTTTCGCACTTCTTTTAACTTCTCAATAACAGCATTTTCCCTTTTAACTTTCTCTTCTCTAAATGCTATAGGTTCTTTAATGGAATTGACAAGCATATAAATGAGAAAGATAATAATGGCAAAAAGAAAAGCATTAATTGCGTATTTCATAAGATTTCAATTTTACTTATTTTTAGGTTGATTTTATATTTGTTTTAATTTATCAAGTGGTCAAATTCTCCATGTCCTGAAAGTGTTTTTGTATTAAAATGAAACATACCTAACACTTAACTACTAAAGAAATATGAATACTCAATCAACACGCAGATGCAAACAATAGTTAAATTGGTGCACGGTGTAAAAGTGAATTCATACTTTCAAAAGACAATTATACAATTTTTTCTTATTTGTTTGAAAACATAATCACTAATGATTTTTGTTTACATCATTTTTTTTTAATTTTTTCAAAATTCATTTCGTTTTCTGTCAAAAAAACAATTATGATGAAACCATATTGTCGGTCCTTTTACAAAATGTATGATTGTATATTTATTAAATACGTAAATTCCATTTTAACTTCCTATTTTTGTCCATGCCCATTACCATTCTGTCTATAGAAACGTCTTGTGATGACACTTCTGCTGCTATCATTATCGATGGAGAAGTTCGATCAAATGTGATCGCTACTCAGGAAGTTCATGCCAAATATGGTGGAGTTGTTCCCGAACTGGCATCGAGAAAACATCAAACCAACATCATACCCGTTGTAGACCAGGCGATAAAAGAAGCAGGAGTGACCAAAAAAGACTTACAAGCCATAGCTTTTACCCGGGGTCCAGGCTTACTCGGTAGTCTGATCGTTGGTGTAACTTTTGCCAAAGGATTGGCATTATCGCTGGACATTCCATTAATAGAGGTGCATCATATGCATGCACATGTGCTGGCTCATTTTGCTGAAGAACCCAAACCAAAATTTCCTTTTCTTTGTCTTACTGTATCAGGAGGCCATACTGAGATCATAAAAATGGACAATCCTCTTTCTATGGAAATTCTGGGTAAAACCATAGATGATGCAGCCGGTGAAGCATTTGATAAAACCGGAAAACTTCTTGGGCTTCCTTATCCCGCTGGGCCACATATCGATACGCTTTCTAAATCCGGAAAAGCCAAATTTCCTTTTCCCGAACCCAGTGTCGATGGACTTAATTTTAGTTTTAGTGGATTGAAAACATCTATCTTATATTTTCTTCAGAGAGAAATGAAAAACAATCCTAAATTCATTCTTGAAAACCTAAATGATATATGTGCATCAGTCCAATCCACAATAGTTCACATTTTAATTAAAAAACTAAAAATGGCTGTAGATATTTCTGGAATAAAAGAAGTAGCCATTGCAGGAGGTGTCAGTTCTAATTCAGAATTGAGAAATAAATTTCAGGAAATGGCTGTACAGGAAGGGTGGAATATCTATATACCAGCCATGGAATATTGCACAGATAATGCGGCTATGATCGGTATTGCAGGATGGTATAAATATCTTGAAAAAAACTTTACCAACCATAATGTGACTCCAGAACCCCGATACGGACAATGGGTCTAGAGAAATGAGGTGAGGGTGAGGTTAAGGTTGAGGTTTTCGCCTTCAGCAAACGACGAGAAAAAACCAGCACAAACGGTGTGTAATCAATAGATCTGGGTGATTAATTGCGCACCTTTGGTGCTTTTCCAATAGGTTATATTGAAAGTTTTTGGTGCAGAAGGAAATTTAAAAGATATTATCAAAAAGCACCAGCGGTGCGGAATCATTTGCCTTGGGTAAAGCCCAAGGTGAAAGTAAAATCCTTTTAAAGTACCAACGGTGCGAAATGAATTCTTCACTGCCTACTGCTAACTGCATACTGCATACTGAGAACTGCTTACTGCCTACTGAGAACCTATCCCATAAGGTCCTTTTTAAATTTTTCATATTCCTCATCAGTAATGAGACCTTCTCTTTTCATTTGGGCAAGCTCTTTTAGCTTATCAAAGGCATCAGTGGATTCTGGCTTCTTAACTTTTTCGTCTTCCTGTTTTTTAATTTCCCGGGCAATTTCTTTTCCCTTTTCAAATTTTTCATCGTAGTATTTCCTTAGGCGATCGGGATCAAAATCCAGGAAAGTACCACCGGTTTCAAAATGTTTTTTAAAGACTTCTCCCAATGCAAAAGTGGAACCTCCTGCCAGGACTGCTAAAGTTACACCACCTAATACCGAGCCCACACCGGGTATAAATTTTACAGCACGTGCTCCGAGTCCGGAAAAACCAGACCCTGCCAGAGAAGTGACAAATGCCTTTCCCTTGGTCTCAGTGAAGTCCACCTCATATATCTTGCACAATTGCCTTACCATGTCTAATTGAATGGCAGCAATGGCAAAAAAATCTGCAAAAGGAACCGGAATAAAACCTGCTCCCATAGCCCAGACCATGTGGTTTTTAATAGTACTTACTGCCTGATGGCTCTTATTAGTTACTTTTTTATCGGGTTTTGATTGTGTCATTTTGCTGTTTATTTTTTTTGAAAAGAGTCGTGCAACTTTATTTACATTTACGATAAGACTGCATACATACTCAATTTATCATTACCTCATAAAATTAAGCATAATCAATTAATTTGCTCAATAAATTTCGATAAGATTATACCTATTGAACGACAAGTGATATCACGTTCTGTTTTTACATACCTATTTTTAAATTGTAGCCTGCACTATGTGCCGAAAACTCAGGAGCATACAAACATTGTAATGTAGTGATACCATTTTCAAAATTGCCTTTATGACTGGCTCTTAACATATGCTCAAAAACATAAGTGCCTCTGGTGACTCGATCCATATAAAAATGCGTGGCCACATCTCCAGTTGTTTGATAATACCCCAATCCCCCTTGCCAGTGGTATCCGCTTCTCAACTCTACCGGTTCCAACCCCGCGGATCTCATATCCTTCAAATGTAGAAACTCCATGTCTCTGTCTAAAATTATGACTATCCTGGACACTATTTTATCCCCGGGTTGGATATTTTCTTTCTCTACCGGAATAAGCTTCTCCTGATTTGACTCCAACACAAGTTTGAACAGCTTTTTATCTACCTTCATCATATCATCGCCGGATGCTTCAATTTCTGATAGATCGGCCATATACGATTGATAAATTCCTCCCCACGAAATATTGTCATTGGGATTGTCAATGCGTATATTGTTAACGGATTGGGCATCATGGCTGTCCCAATGTTTTTTTACCAATCCGGTTCCTGCTGTCGGAGTAATTTCAGTAGTTTCAAGGATTCCATTCACATATATTAGTGGATCAGATTTATCTTTAAGCCATTCATTTTCAGATGCTCCTTTATCTTCCAGTAAACTCCAAATAGCGGAAGTGGTAGTCTCATTATTAGGCCACATGTGGGTGCGTTTATGCTGGAGTAACCAAAGTTTCATACCATGAATAAGAGGGCTATCGCTTTTGATTTCCGTAAACATATCGAGGATGGAGATATGAGACGACAAGGGTCTTTGATACCACAACCAACCTGAAGCCAACTTGAAGTAAACACTACCCTCTTTATTGTGCAATAATCTTTCTTCAAAGGATTGTACTATTGAACTGGCTAACTCCTGTTTTTCATCCCGGTGAGCCAGCCTGGCTATGATTGATATTTCATAATCAGACATGGAAGTCCAATGTTTATAAGCCTGTTCAGTGAAAAAGTTTTTGGCTTCCCGGGTTTTTTCATCCATTGGATGGTCAATACTACTCCTGATAAAGAGATAGTACAAATCCCGGGCTGTAACGTGGTTCACATCATTCCTGGTTTTACCAGTCTGATTTTCTTTTTCCCGAAGTAGAATTTTCTGATACCTTTCAAGACTTTGTTGATCGGCGTAATGCAAAAGTCTGTGTATAAAATCGATTTTTTCTTGATTTAGTGCTCCTTCTTCAGAATAAGGCCATCGTAACATATAATCCAGAACTTTATGTGTAATAAACCAATTGGAATTTCCTCCTTTAAACCAGGGAAGCCCTCCATCAGCATTTTGCATTTCAAATAATTTTCGAAGGTGTTTTACCCTGTTATAATTGAGCATATTTTTATCTAAAAGCCTGACAATATCTTTCATTCTTTCACTCTCTTCCATAGCATCTACTAACCATGGAGTATTTTCAATAAGTACAGATTTAAGTTCATCATTTCGAAAGAGAGAAGATTGTAAAGCGGCTTCCCCACCAGCTTTCCATTGTCTGATGACTTCTTCAATAGAAGGATGATCGGAAAGCAATTTTTGATAAAAGACTGATAATGCGTATAATCCAGCCAATCGGTCAGAAGACTCGTGACCATTTTCCTCCAATACAGGCACAGATTGTATAGCGGTCCACACAGGATGTGGTGTGTATTCAAGTGTAAGATTTGGGTTTTTGCCTTTTTTGAAGAAATCCTCAATATCCAAATCCACAGAAGTGCCACCTTTGATGGAAAAAGCTTTGGTCTCAGTAACCCAGGTCCAATTACTCAATATGGGTATCAAACCCTCCTCACCGTCTGTATGTCGCTCGGAAACCGCTACTACGGAGTATAATACAGGATCGAGAAGATCTGTGGGAACACGAATATCCCAGGATGAAGTATTACTTTCTCCGGAAGCCAGCGTGTCAACATTTACTGACCCATTCTTTAGGAGAGTTTGAGTTAAATCCTCTCCGGTTCTGGCATTTTTTATCTTAAGTGTCGAATGAACGGGCAATGCAGCGGCAGACTGATTAGATATTCTTGCGGTAATGGTCACCTCATCTCCCTGTCTCATAAATCGGGGCACAAAAGGTTGAACCATAAGCTCTTTATGCGTTATGACTTCACGACTGTCGAAAGCGTATTGCAGTTCTTCATTATGGGCAAAAAGCAAGAATTTCCATCCAGTCAGCGCTTCACCCATAGTGAAGTTTAGAGTCACATTCCCGTCGTCATCGGTTTTCATATCAGGAAAGAAAAATACTGTCTCTTGTAGATTTTTTCTTATCGGAACCTGATCAATCTCAGGTGATTCGGGCGGTTCTGCTGTATTGGGAGGACTCATTTCACTTTCATCCGCAGTCATTTCCTGATGCATCATATCCGGAGCCATAGACCTTTTCATCATTGGCGATTCATACAAACCATATACATAATCGTAATATTGAAAATCAAATTCAGGATATGAAACAGCCGGGGAGGTAATTCTGCCATCGTATTGGTTCCAATCATACCAAATATGCCTGCCTGTAATCCGGGAATAACCAATTCCATGATTGTTTCCAGCTTGAGATGCTAATGGATAAAATGCACGTGACCAGGTATGGGGCGCAAAAACGTCCAAAGACATATCATATAACACTGCAGCCACTTCCGTTTTACCTGACTTACTACCTTCAATTTCAATCTCCCACTCTTCTTCCTGACCGGGCTCTAAAGTACTTCGAAAGGTATTGTATTTTACAATTAGATCCTTGTGATTCCAGGGTACGTGTATGTTAATCACCTTGTTGTAAAACCGATTGTCAATATTGGCCGTTATTCTTACCGAAAAGCCCCCAAAATCTTCAGCTGTTACAGGAATAGAATACGTTGACTTTTTCTTTAAGTCTACCCACTCTTTTTTAATTATGACACCTCCTTTGAAAACTTCCATATAGAGGTATATTTTTTTATGGTAGCTACCCAATTGCAGGTCCACTTTTTCTCCCGGCTGGTATTTCTCATCAATGCCAGATACATACACATCTCTCGCTTCAGGAAATCTACCTCTATTAAAATCTGTAATGAGGAAAACGTCTTCATATCTTTCACCCATACTGGTCACAATCCATTTATATACTCCAGGCTTAAGCTCATCTAAATTTATTTTCTTCTCCTGATCATAACCTATATCTCCACGCTTAACCACCCTGGATTCATTCCACTTTAGCCATTGATCTCTATCAGGATTACCATTACCATGATACCATGGGCGATCGATTTCCAGGTCATTTTCAAGGTTATTTTCCGGTCGTGAAAGCAATATAACGGTATAAGAGGATGCGGCTTTTACTTCTGTGCCGGACGCATTGGTCAGGTTGTATTCTAAAATGGGTTTTTCGGCTGTATCCCATTCAGTTTTTGAATTGGACAAAATGATAACCGGTTTGTCGGTTATGGTCATGGATTGAAGTGCAGATCGGGTTTCTCCTGTATTCTCTATAACATCAATACTGGCTTCAAATTGCCAAAAATTACCCTGATCACTCAATGCTTCATAAGAAAATAAAAACTTACCATTTACATCCGTTTTTGTCATACCTTCGGATACAATTTTCTCCTCACTACTGTATGGAGGATATATCATCCACATTCTCCTGAAAATAAAGGGTCTCTTCCTGGTCACAACGTACTTCACTTCAGCATTGGCAACCGGTACATTGTTGTATGTAACAGCTTTACCGGATACAGTTACAAGACTATCCAGGGTATGAGATTCATCAGATTCATCTATTTCTACTATAAAAGTAGGTCGTTTATACTCTTCTGCTCTGAAAGAATATGATCCACTTCCCTTTTCTGAACGAAAATTAAGTTGATAATACCCTGTAAGTCCACCAACGGGAAGTGTAAAAGACGATGATACACTTCCAAATGAATTTGTTGTGATCTTTTTACTACTAATAACCCTTTGACTGGCGTCGACCAATTCTACTGTTATAGACTGGTTCTTCAAAATTCCAGGTAAAGATTTATTGTCTCTCAGAATATGCAAAGCTTTAAAATATACCGTTTGACCAGGCCTGTAGATGGCTCTGTCTGTGAGTATAAAAAATTCTTCGTATGTATGTGTTCTGTCCCTGTAAGTTGAATAAAAATAGTGAGAAGATCCAACATCAAGTGTGTCCTTGTTATTCCTGATACGATAGTGGACTGATCGATTTTTAGCTTCAATACTGCCCTTAACAATTCCTTCTTTGTTTGACTTTTGAGTTTCAATCCATTCTTTGTGGTATTTTCCGGTAGAAAGATCATATTTAATGTTATAAAAATCAACATTGGCATTTTTGACAGGTTTCCCTGATATTCTGTCCGTTACCAAAAGATCAAACAATCCGGGTTCCGAAATATTTACTGCTGAAATATTACTCACCTGAAAAGTATGAAAATAAAGCCCACTATCTCTCTGACTGAAAGTTTCATCCAAAGACATAAGTATTCCATATCTACCCAATGGAAGAGATTCAAAGGTGAATTGATTTTTTTCTTGTGCAAGCGGTTCTTTAATGTCTAAATTTATTTCGCCGGACTGCAATGTTGATTGCGTAAGCAATTGATTAACATAAGCATCTGACCGCTCCCATCTGTCACCAACCCATTGTTCCTGAGATATGGGAACCACACGGTAATAAACACTATTTATATTTCTGGAAGTTATTATAACCCGATGTTCATCTTTTGTGGTAAATACTTCTTTTGACGATATATAGAATTCCGGGCTTTGAATCATACGATTCAAAGCGATACATCTCTGGGCATATACATCATTACCTTTTGCAAGTTTACAGGTCTCCAATGCCAACTTTTTCATTTCAATACTCTCTTTTTCATCCTGTCCGGATTGGTCGTTCAGGAACCTGGCTTTATGAAAGAGAATCATATTGTATGTTAGTGTATCTAGGTTTTCTTGAATATAGGAATCCAGAGTAGCCAGATAATATCTTTTCTTATCCTTTAAAACCGATTCTCTGAATACATAATCCAATCTTATCAAATCGACGTATAAAACCGTGTGTGTATTTTGTGTCCCCTTATGTAAGTGTATAAGCTTTTGAAAAATTTTCAAAGTTTTCCATTTTGTACCTTGCATCTCGTCCTCCCATTCAAATCCCGAAAAAACATCACGATCTGCTAACAAAATAGAATCCGAAAAAGCAGGGCTGAAATCAGATATCCCCATTAAAGGATCTTCCATTTGTTGAATAAGTCTGTGGCTAATGTAATCTGCAAGTGTCGGTCTTAATCGTAACCCTTCTTCATTGTATTCTTTAAGGACATCCTTATATTCTTCGATAGAAATATTCAATGCTTCAAAATGATCCAGAGCTTTATCCGAATAATATAAAATGGCTACTTCAAAATTTATTGGAGCCCATTGTTTCATGTCATCAGTTGAACCGACATAGGTGCGATCCCGGATTTTATACCTTACTTCAGAGTAATAGGATCTTAGCGATTCTGCAATCATAAGATGAACCATATTGGCAATGGGAGATTCCCAATTTTTTACCTCTTTCATAAGGTAATCTATACTTTCGATTGATTCGCTTTCACTCAAACGATTCATGAGCATAGAAGTATAATAAATAGACTTGATGATATGCGGATCGCTTTTTTCTGTTATGGCAGATTGATAAACTTTTCTGGTGAGGTCTAACGCAGATTGGAATTTTCTTTCTTCAATTAATGTTGAAATTTCTTTCCAGGCTTGATTGTAATCTATGGATTGGTTCGAGTAAAAATTCATGCTGGTCATTATAATTGTTAAAAAGAATACCCATCTCATATTATGTATATTTTAAAATTCTTTTTTTAATTCTATGCTGTTAGCTATAATTCGCCACTAAGCATGAACTATTTTGTAATCTTCAATGCTATGATGGGAGATTTTGAGAAATTACATATTGTAATCCAAAGGAATTTATTTAAAATCTTTGTTTTGGAGTTCCAGTACTTACAGTTCTAAACCTGAAAGTAATAACGATAGATTTAATTATTCAATAAAAAAATCATTTTTACTGGCATGTTTACCAATGTGAACTTCCCAACATACAAATAATATACTACTTTTGCTTATCAATATAAAACTTCAGGGAGAATGAATAAGTTTTTTTTTGCAAGTGGAGTTGTAGCTTTCCTGATGATAATAGGAGGAGTAGTACTTATATGGCAGAATTGTACAACAGAAAAATCAATTAGCCCAAAAAGTATAATGGACATGGAAGGGCCGCACATCATGTATACAGATTTCGGTATAGAAAGCACCCTCGTCCGTATAGATGGCAGGAAATTCGAATTACAGAAAAAGAAGCTGGATTTTGATTTAATAGAATCGGAATATTTCACTGTTTCTCTACCGCATGTCAATGAAGCATTCTCATTTCAGGTGAACCTAAGCCACGAAATTCCTTCTGATATCTACAAACAAAAATCAAAAATATTAGCTATATCAGATGTGGAAGGTGATTTTGATTACCTAAAGAATATATTGCGGGCAAATAAGGTGATTGATGAAAACTTCCAATGGATTTTTGGAGCCGGACATCTAGTCATATTGGGCGACATTTTTGACCGTGGAAACTACGTAACAGAATCACTATGGTTGATATATAAATTGGAGCAGGAAGCAGATTCAGCTGGTGGTGGTGTACATCTCATTCTTGGTAATCATGAAGCCATGGCTCTCAGCGGTGACGAACGTTATCTAAATAAAAAATACCGGAATCTTGCCTTAAGCACTGAATTGCAATATATGCACTATTTTGGAGATCTTTCTGTCCTTGGCAACTGGCTAAGAACAAAAAATGCAATAGAAATTATCGGAAATACACTTTTTGTACATGGCGGTATCAGTCTCAATCTAATACAAAGCCAATTGACAATTTCACAGATAAATGAAATAGTGCGTAATAATATAAATGAAGATATAACCAGTAAGCGAGGTGCGTCTGCCACAGAACGTCTGGTAATGGGAACCAATGGGCCCTTGTGGTATCGGGGTTATGTAGACCAGACCATCACTACCGATGAAGTAGTCAAGGTTCTGGATTATTTTAAAATTGATCAGATTGTGGTAGGGCATACACTTGTCAAAAACATTACACCTCTATATGAAAAAAGGGTGTATGCGATTGATGTAGAACGAAACCATCAGCTACACACACAAACTGGTCTTTTCATTGAGAACGGAATCTTATATAACACAAATGCAACTGGAACAAAAACAAAATTATGAACTCCTCAAAATGTATTTCGTCTTTTTATCTACAAAGCATAATATTATTCATAATATTATTCACAGCATGTAAATCGGATCATAAAGATACAGATCATGCACCAAGCGACTTGTCCACATTTTTTTCTACACTGTATAATCTGGATTCTGTTTCATTGGTATTAGAAACCGATGTCCAAACCCTCATGGAAAACAAAGATTTAGACACAAACAAATACCAACCAGCTTTTCTTACAGTTTGGCAAGGCAGTGAAGTAGCTCTCACAACAAATATTCGGGTAAGACCCAGGGGTGTGACAAGGAAATCTATTTGCGACTTTCCACCGTTGATGCTGAAACTGGGAAAATCCGTATTGGATTCTTTACAATTTCGAGATACTGATAACTTAAAACTGGTGTCGCACTGTAAAGACTTGCCGCAATATAGAGATTATGTTCATAAGGAATTTTTAATCTACAAACTCTATAATGAGGTGACCGATTACTCATATAAAGTTAAACCTGTAGAATTTATTTGCAGGGATAGCAAAAATCAATTCGAAGATATTAAAAGCAAAAGTTTCGTCTTTGAACCTACTGATGTGATGACTCAAAGGCTTAATTGTAATTATTATGAAGATGACATTTCGACGGTAAAAAATATAGACAAAATGGCGTACAAAAACTTTGTCGTCTTTCAATACATGACGGGTAATACAGACTGGAACCTGACACGCCGTCATAATATCCGCATGCTTGAGTGTTCTGAAGGAACTGACCCTATTCCGGTGCCTTATGATTTTGATTATTCCGGGTTGGTGAATGCGGAATACGCAAAACCACATCCTATTTTACCCATTAAGTCGGTAACTGAACGCTTTTTTCAATTCAGAGGTCCTGCTGAGGAAGACTTTACAGAAAATTATGATTTATTTTGGGAAAAGAAAGACAACTTCCTGAGTATAATAAACAACTATCCACATCTGGATCAAAATACCAAAGCAGAAATGATCGCATATATTGAAGGATTTTATAACAATATCGCTTCGGAAGAGATCATGAAAGTAGAAATTATGAAGAATCGAAAAAAGATTTAAGTTCTTCCGGAATATCTAATTGGTCTTATTCAATGGTCATTATGAGGTCATCCTGTTCAACAAGAGTTTTTTCTTTTAAATGAACGATTTTTATTATCCCACCTTTGTGGGCAGACACTGTAGTTTCCATTTTCATAGCTTCTATAATGAAAACGGGTTGATTCTTTTCTACCGTTTCACCGGTTTTGACCAACAATTTGCTCAAACTTCCCTGTAATGGTGAACCCAGTTGATTCTCATCAGAGACTTTTTCGTTAGCGGTGAGCACAGACTTTAAACTGCGATCTTTTACAAATACAGACCTGATACTACCATTCAACCTGAATATGACCAACCGGTTTCCGTATTCATCGGGTTCGTTCATATTGAGAAACTCAATGTGAATGGTTTTGCCACGGTCTATAGTGACAGATATCTCTTCATTGGGTTTTAAGCCGTAAAAAAATGGAAGCGTAGGGAGATTTGAAACCCTTCCAAATCGCTGCATATGCTCATAGTACTCTTCGTATACCTTGGGGTAAAGAAGATAGGACAAAAAATCCTCATACCCATCATGTTCATCATACTTTGTCTGGAATTCAACGTATTCCTTATCCAAATCCAGGGATTTCAAAAATTCGTTTGGCCTCTCCGAATATGGTTTTTCACCTTTTAGTACCATTCTTTGAAATTTCTCAGGCCATCCAAATTTCCACTGACCTAAGTCCCCTTTCATAAGTGAAACCATACTGTCCGGAAAAGATAATTCATTCCCTTTTTCCATGATATCCTCGATCGTGAAATGATTCGATGTCATAAACATAGCCATATCGCCAATAACCTTTGAAGATGGAGTAACTTTGACTATCCCTCCTAACATATCGTTGACTGCTTTATAGTTTTTCTTAATGGTCTCAAACTGATCTTCAAGACCTAAACCTCTGGCCTGTGGGCGCAAATTGGAATACTGGCCTCCCGGAATTTCATGTTCGTAGACTTCAGATGTGCCGGCCTTTAATTCGGTTTCAAACGGATAATAATACGATCTTACAACTTCCCAGTAATTAGAGAAAGGATTGAGATCTTGCGTAGAAATTTCCGAAGCTCTGTCATGGTATTCCAACATTGAAATCAGAGAATTAAAATTGGGTTGTGACGTAATACCTGACAAACTACTCAATGCTACATCTATAATATCTACTTCTGCATTTATAGCAGACAAATATGTCGTTGACTGAATCGATGAAGTGTCGTGTGTATGAAGATGTATAGGCATATCAACAACCTTTTTCAGTTCAGTTATAAGATATGCAGCAGCATCGGGTTTTAAAAGTCCTGCCATATCTTTTATGGCCAGCATGTGGGCTCCAGTATCTTCCAGTTCCATGGCCAATGAAATATAGTAGTCTAAATTGAAGCGATTATCACCTTGCTTTAACACATCTCCTGTATAGCAAATACTGGCTTCAGCAATGGCCTCTGTTTTTTCCAATACAGTGCGTATAGATACTTTCATTGCCTCGACCCAATTGAGCGAATCGAATATCCTGAAAACATCTATTCCGGATTTCCATGTCTGAACAATAAATTCTTCAATGACGTTATCCGGATAAGCCTTATACCCTACTGCATTACTACCTCTTAGTAACATTTGGAGCAGTACATTCGGGCAGGCTTCTCTCAGGTCCTTTAACCGTTTCCAGGGTGACTCTTTTAGAAACCGCATACTCACATCAAAAGTAGCACCTCCCCAAACTTCCATTGAAAACAGTTGATGACCGACGGATTGTGAATATCTTTCCGCTACCTGAAGCATATCATGTGATCTGATTCTGGTAGCCAGCAATGATTGGTGTGCATCGCGAAAAGTGGTGTCGGTATAAAGTATTTTTTTTTCATCTTTGACATAATTCACTACACCACCCGGACCCTTTTCGGAAAGCAATTGCTTCAATCCTGGTCGATATTCCAAATGCTTCATTGGAGGTATTGGAGGCGACAAAAACACTTTTGAATGATCGATTTGTTTTATATCACTGTTTCCATTGACTATTGTCTCAGCCAGATAATGCAATAATTTAGTACCTCTGTCTTTCCACTTCGGAGCAGCCATGAGTTCCGGGTGTTCAGCTATATAGTTTACGGTGACATTTCCGGATCTAAACTTTTCATCAGAAAGCAAATTGAGCAGGAAGGAAATATTGGTTTTAACTCCTCTTACCCTGAATTCTCTCAATGCCCTGTGCAGGCGCTCTGCAGCATCCGATATCGTCCTCCCATGACCGGTCACTTTGACAAGTAAGCTGTCGAAAAATGGCGTTATGATAGCACCATCATACGCATGTCCTGCATCCAGTCTAATCCCAAAGCCACTGGCACTTCTGTAGGCCACTATCCTTCCATAATCGGGTTTAAAACCCTGTTGCGGATCCTCAGTTGTTATCCTGCACTGAATCGCCACCCCTCTGTAATTAATAACTGATTGATCCCCCAGACCAATTTTATCTGAGCCCAGCGAATAACCCATAGCTACGAGAATCTGTGTTCGTACGAGGTCTATCCCGGTGATGACTTCTGTGATGGTGTGTTCTACCTGGATACGTGTATTAACCTCAATGAAAAAAATATTCTCTTCTAAATCAATTAAAAATTCAACAGTTCCAGCATTGATATAATCAACTGATTTACAAATTGATACGGCGTATTGATAAAGCTTTTCTGTAGTTTTCTGTGAAACATTTTGTGCAGGTGCCACTTCTATGACTTTTTGGAATCGTCGCTGTACACTACAGTCTCTTTCAAACAAGTGAACTGTATTGCCATACTGATCAGCCATGATTTGAACCTCTATATGCTTTGGGTTATCGACAAATTTCTCTACAAAAACCATGGAATTTCCAAATGCCGTCAGGGCTTCCCGGCTGGCTTCCAAATAGCCCTTGGAAAGGTCTTTATCAGAACGAACCACTCGCATACCCCTTCCTCCACCACCTACAGCTGCCTTTATCATTACAGGATATCCAATGGTTTGAGCTACTTCTCTTACTTCTTGTTCATTGTCAAGGGCTGTTGGTGATGATTCTATAATGGGAACATCGTTTTTTAAAGCGATTTTTTTAGCAGAAATTTTATCGCCAAGGGTTTTCATGGATTGAGGTGAAGGTCCTACCCAAATCAACCCGGCATCAAGACATCTTTGGGCAAACATGTCATTTTCAGAAAGAAAACCATATCCTGGATGAATAGCATCTACTCCTGTTTTCAATGCTAATGAAATAATGGCATCTATATCCAAATAAGGCTTAAGTGGTTCATCATTCTTTCCTACCTGATAAGCTTCATCTGCTTTATATCGATGTAGTGAATATCTGTCTTCATATGTATAGATCGCTACAGTTCTTATTTTTAATTCGGAAGCAGCCCGAAAAATCCTGATTGCAATTTCCCCCCTGTTCCCTACAAGAAGCTTTTTTATTATTTTCAGTTTTTCCATATCAGTTTCAATTATGCGAAGAAATTTGGTGTTTCCAGCGAGAGTAAGTATGCAATGAAATCATCTGCATTCATTCATAGAAAAGGTGTTTCCTACCTTTTCGGGTTTATCTAAGTGGATACGTTACCAAACGGGTGACGTTCTTTCCATTTTACCACAGGCACTAAAAATTTTAATGCCATTGAAGTAAATATATTGTAAACAGGATTAAGACTTTTCAGATATAAAAAATATTGACGTGGTTTAGCTCCTACAGAACTTTTAATTTCCATTGCAGTCCTGGAAAAATAAATAGTAGCTGATTTATTCTTTATGGCCAGTTGAATGATGTCGAGTAAAATATTGTGATACAAATGATGAGATAAATTGACTTTTTGATCATATCCAAGAAAATGCGCATAAAGCGAATGTCCATCATAAATTATGGTTTGAAAACCTACCATTTTACCATGTAGAAAATATCCGAAAAGTTCAAATGTCTCTCCAAGAGAATCGGAAAGATTTAAAAAGTAGTCTTTATGCAGGAAAAATAGGTTAAAGGACGCCCCCTGTGCAATGTTTTTATAAAGCTCATGCATTCGATCTTTATATATAATAAGATCTTCACGCTCAAGTTTTCTTTTATCAATTCCATATAATTTTTTGGCAGCTCTTCCCGCTCTGATTCTGTATTTTGATGTCAGATCTTTCAGATAATCTTTTACATTATTCCAATGATAAGGAATTTCCATCACCATATCGGGTTGTACAACAAACGGGGCATAACCTAGTTTTTTGGTCATTTCTATATCAAAATCAGAAAATGCACCTACGTCTTTAATCAAAGTTCCGGCCACTTTAATCCCCTCAGTTCTGAGCTTCTTTATTACCCATTTTGCACAATAATCCAATACATACAATTCATTCAACTCAGGGTTGTCTTCCCTAATGGCCTTTCCATAATTTCCAGTTTGCAACATATTGCCATGAACCAACGTATAGAAATTAACCATACTGGCGCACTTTTTCTTTATTCCGGAAATAAAATACTCCCATCCCGTACCGCCTGAATGGACTTCCATACTTTCTCCAAGGTCTATCTTTTTAATCTGGTAATAATAAATCCCTACCAATTCACCTTCTTTCTTAACTAACAAGTATCTGAATATTAAATCTTTCGGAGGAGCAGCTTCAAGTGCTGATAAAAAAGGATGTTGCAAAAACAGAGGTATCCATGTAAAATGATTGAAATGAGCCTGGAATTCTGAAGTCTGTGTAAAATAATAGAATGTATATTCCTTCCATTGGAATGAGTCGGTTTTGCCAGTATTGAAAGTGGTAGTTTGGATTTTTCTTTTATCTTTTGAACAAAAAAGTAGTGCCATTATTGATTTTTATCATTGGTATGAGTTAACAATAATTTTATGGCCTGGTTTTCATTTTCCCAACCTAATGTCTCAATATTAGACACTCCGGCTTGTCCACTATACCACTCTTCAATTATTCTTTTTACATTTCCATAAAGTACAGAGAGCTCGGCAAGAGTGGTAGCCTGTATGATACGGTCTTCTTCGCGAAAAGGTATGGATACTATTACTCTGTATACTTGTTGCTTGGTCTGATACTTAAACAGTGCTATTGGGATTACGTTCTGGACAGAGCCAGCGCTCTTTCGAGGACTTAAAGTTATCAATTCAACAGTATCACCGTCGTGTGTGGTTAATTTTGAAGTGTTACCTATTGCAGGAAGAAAATGGTCAAAAATCAATTCACCTGCAGGAAATTCTATTACTACAGGATAGCCTCCGGTTTCAATATCTTTTTCAGTAATGATTACTTCTTTTTTACAGGATGAAAAAGGAAGCAACATACATATAAATATAATGGAGCTCCACAAAAAATGGGAGTTAAACTTGTGTTCTAGAGTCATCTATATTATTACCCTTTTCCAGATTTTGATTGAAAGGATTTTCTGTTGTGTAATGAAATACAAAAATATTATAAATTTAGTAATGTAATGTAAAACGAAATACTTATTTTATTAAGTACTTTGCATCGTTAATGCATTTAAATATACTTAGATATTTATTACCTAATGTGTTATAATAAGATATTAATATATATTTTTGAGTTCGATATTAAAAATTATATTATTATAAATTATGAACTATTGATAATATAAAATGATGCAGAAAAATAGTATCACAAAAATTTCTTATTATTTTGATTTACAATTAATGAATTTCCCTAAACAAAATATTTTCATCAAAATGAACCATGCTTAAACAACCCACCTCATTCTTTGGAAATGTCAGAGGCGATTTCATGGGAGGTCTCACAGCTGGAATCGTTGCTCTTCCTTTAGCACTTGCGTTTGGCAGTCAAACAGAGTTGGGGGCTATAGGTGGACTATACGGTGCCATAGCCATTGCCATTATTGCCGCCCTTTTTGGTGGTACACCAACTCAAATCAGTGGCCCAACAGCTCCAATGACCGTTGTGACAGGTTTAATCATCGTAGATTCAATTAATTTCACCGGTAGCCTGGAGGCTAGTTTTCCACTGATAATAGCCACATTTATGGTTGCGGGTTTAATGCAAATAATTTTTGGTGTTATGAAGTTGGGGACATACATCAAATATATCCCGTACCCTGTTGTGTCCGGTTTCATGAGCGGTATTGGAGTGATCATTATCATCACACAAATTTTTCCATTTTTAGGAGTGTACACGCCTATAGGGGGAGCCTTAGGAACAATAATTACACTTCACAAAATTCCGGAAGTAGCCAATATCTGGTCTATCAGTATTGCTTTACTAACCATAGCTGTTATTTACCTCTCCCCAAAATTGTTGAAAAAAGTTCCAGGAACTTTAGTGGCTTTAGTTCTATTGACCAGCATTGTCTATTTCTTTCTTCCGATTGACTATGTCTACAAGATCAACTCCGATGGCCCCATTCCAGGTGGATTACCAAAAATTTATACAAGTTTTATAAGTGTTTTTGTCGAATTTAAACACTTTGATGTTATTCTAAAATACGCTTTTACTTTGGCGGCGTTGGGAAGTATTGATTCATTGCTCACATCTGTAGTAGCGGACAACCTCACTAAGGACAAACACGATAGTAACAAAGAATTGATTGGACAGGGATTGGGTAATATTGGATCTGCATTGATTGGTGGTCTACCCGGAGCTGGTGCTACTATGAGAACGGTTATCAATATAAGCTCAGGGGGAACCGGTAGATTGTCAGGTGTTATAGCAGGTTTATTCTTGCTTGCCGTGCTACTCGGTCTTGGTAAAATTGTTGGACACATACCTAATCCGGTATTGGCCGGTATTTTAATTACTGTAGGTATCAGTATCATTGACTATAAAGGAATAAGGCATGTACGTCATGTGCCACCAGCGGATGCCATTGTTATGATTCTGGTTTTACTTCTAACAGTACTGGTAGATTTACTGGTAGCCGTCGGTATTGGTTTAATACTTTCTTTGGTTTTATTTATGAAAAAAATGGCTGACATAGTCGAAAATAAAGCCAGAACTTCAACTTTACAACAATACAGTCTGGAAATGCCCTGGCCTGATGAATTAGACTACTTGGAGAAATGGGATGGTAAGGTGTTTGTCAAACATTTGGAAGGACCTATTTTCTTTGGCTTTGCAGGAAAATTTCAGGATATGTTGAAAAATATCCCGGATATGCGCCTGGTTGTTATCAGAATGGATTATGTTCCTTACATAGATCAAACTGGCTTATATGCTTTGGAAGAAGCCATTCTGTTTTTGAAATCAAGAAAAATTGATGTTTTACTGGTCAATATTCAGGTTCAGCCTGCACAGATGTTCAAAAAATTAAAGATCATTCCTATGCTCATCCCCGCTGAACATTGTTTTACAACATTTAAGGAATGCATACAATATGTCTATGATCTTTTACATCGCGAACATAAAGAAATGAGTCCTCCAAGAGATTAATTTAATACGTTGCATTAAGCTTTTCAAATCTCAATTACCACTTAATTTTTTGTAAAATAAACATTTTGTACTCTCCCAGCATTCAGGGAAAATCCATTAATCTCATTATTTGTACGTCTAAAACGAAATTCCAGGCCTAAAGTAGACGAAAAAAGATCCTGGGAAACTCCTTTAAGTGGAAATGCCGGGTTATATCTTATTTTGAACATCAATTGATCCTGGCTCATAAAAAGTTTATAATCAACATCCAATTCTTCTGAATAATAAACTCCTTGAAAACCGGATACATCTATTTTCAATTCATCACTTTCGGTCTTTTGTTCTAACGGTTCAAAAGATTCATCTCTCGGATCCTTTATGGCTTCCATTTTGTCCCCCAGCACAATATCTGCAGCTTGCTTCGACAGCAAAGTGACGTCTACCGGACCCGCATTACCAAGGATGATAATGGAGGTCTTTTCCTCCGGAAAACGCATGAGTTCAGCTCTATACCCAGCAAGAACTCCACCATGACTTACCGTTTTGAGACCTCTATAGGTTCCAATCACTAAAGCAAAAGCATAACCGCAACTTTCTCCATTATTGAGTTTCCCTTCTTCTTGCATCGATTCGATCAGTTTTTGTCCACCCATTCCAAGTTTATTTTCATAAAAATTTTGATCCCACAAAAACAAATCTTCTATTGTACTATACAGACCTCCGGAACCTACCAGATCAAACCTCATAATTTGATTATAAAAACCTGTAGAATTCGGAATGTAGCTTGAAGCTCTTCCTTTAATGATGTGCCTGTTGTCATCATGAAAATGGGTATTATTCATGCCCAAAGGGAGGAAGATCTCACGATTGGCAAATTCTTTCAATGAAAGACCAGACGCCTTTTCAATGATCATGGATAGCATAAAATAGCAAGAATTGCTATACATATATCTTTCTCCTGGTTGAAAATTTAAGGATTTTTGCCGCTTTATCAATTCATAAATCCCTTCTTTGGGTACATAATCCAAATAATCATAACCGGAAAGTTGCCATAATGTGAGATTGTCCCGAACACCACTTGTATGATGAATAAAATGGCGAATGGTCAGTTCATATCCATAATCCGGAAAGTCGGGCAAAAATTTTTGTACCGGATCATCCAAATTCAAAAGACCTTTTTCCTCTAATAACAAGATACAAAAAGTTACAAATTGCTTGGAAACTGATCCGATATAAAAAACTGTTGATGGAGCAATGGGTACATGATGTTCTAAATTTGCCATACCATAACCACGGCCGTAGGAGAGCATTCCGTTTTGAATGATCCCTAAAGCCATTCCAGGAGATGATTCTGAATTCCATTCTTCAAATAACAAGCAATTTTTTCAGATTGAGTATCACTGATCTGAGAATATAGTATGATGGGTGTGATCAGCAGGACAAAAAAATATATGAACCGTAACATGTTTTATCCTTTTATTGAAAATTAAAAAAAAGTACATGTAATCCTTTTGACTAGTATAATTATTAAATCAAGCGTAAGAATTCATGATTATAAGATAATAATCAGGCTTTAAATTGAGACCTCAGTTTGACAACAAACCATCATAATTCCAACATTGATAAAGATATCAGAAAACTGATAATTTTTCTTCATATTTGCAGCAAAATTATATTTTGTTGGAATACGGAGTGAAAAGTCGTAGATCTCCAATAAATCGATGGAAATATATTTTGAATCAAACCAATTGGATAAATGCTCTGTTTCGGATTATATGAAATGCCAGAACCAAACTTTACCCCAATACAATTTCATCTTCTCAATTATTGTTAAATTTACACTAACTTTATAAAATATTAAACCATGTCAAAAAAAAGAATTGCTATCAATGGTTTTGGACGTATAGGCAGACTGACGTTCAGAATCCTGATTGAAAACCCCAATGTAGAGATAGTTGCCATTAATGATTTAACCGATAATGCCACTCTTGCTCATCTTCTCAAATACGACAGTGCTCATGGAAGATTCAAAGGAACAGTGACTCATACAGATGATTCATTGGTGGTAAACGGAAATAAAATATTGGCCACATCGATCAGAAACCCCGCCGAACTTCCATGGAAAGAAAATAAAGTAGATGTTGTCCTTGAATGCACAGGTATATTCACCGATAGGGCTAAGGCAGGACTGCATTTAGAGGCAGGTGCCAATAAAGTACTCATCTCTGCACCTGCAAAAGGTGGAGTTAAAACCATAGTTCTTGGTGTAAATGATGATGATTTAAATGATGATGATGATATCATTTCCAATGCCTCTTGTACCACCAATTGTCTTGCTCCAGTTGTAAAAATAATTGCTGATAATTGGGGCTTTAATATGGCCTCTCTTACAACGACCCATGCGTATACTGCTGATCAAAACCTCCAGGACTCTCCACATAAAGATCTTAGGAGAGCCAGAGCCGCAGCCTACAATATTGTTCCTACCAGCACAGGTGCTGCCAGTGCAGTAGGGCAAGTCATCCCCTCAGTATCGGGAAAAATGTTTGCCATCGCCATACGTGTTCCTGTGATTACTGGGTCTATGATTGAATTGAATTGCCTGATCGAAAAAGAAGTTACTAAGGAAGAGATCAATTCGGCATTTAAGAAAAATGCTGATGGACCCATGAAAGGAATTTTGGAGTATACCGAAGACGAAATCGTTTCTTCTGATATTGTAGGAAATCCTCATAGCTCCGTTTTTGATTCCCGACTTACCGATGTAATGGGTAAAATGATCAAAGTGGTCGCCTGGTATGACAATGAAGCGGGTTATTCAGCCCGGTTGGCAGATCTCACAGTTAAAATGTAAAACACTTAAAAGCCCTGTATAAGAGCGGGGCTTTTTTTTACCATCATTTCTCAATAGGATGCACCTTGTGGATCTGCAAATAGGTATCACAATAAAAAGTACAACATGAAAATAAATTTCAAGGACAAAAAAGCTCTGGTTAGAGTAGATTTCAATGTACCACTCGATGATAATGGAGAGGTTAGAGACGATACAAGGATTACCAAAGCTTTACCCACCATCCATCACATTCTGGAAAATGGGGGATCTGTCATCCTCATGTCCCATTTAGGTCGTCCATTGAGCAAACTGAAAGACGATGGAACGATACAAGTCGAAAAATTCACACTTCGACATTTGGTTGCACCACTTGAAAAAAGGATAGGTGTTAAAGTGCGTTTTGTAGATGATTGTGCCAGCGATATGGCAGCATTGGCTGCACATAAATTGCAACCTGGTGAAATTCTACTCCTTGAAAATACTCGATTTTATGCCGGCGAAACCAAAGGTGATAGGAATCTGGCAGAGAAATTGGCGGGATTAGGGGATGTCTTCGTAAATGATGCATTTGGAGCTGCTCACAGAGCGCATTCATCCACCTCAATTGTTGCTGATTTTTTTACAAAAGAAAATAAGACACTCGGATTTCTGATGGAAGAAGAGATAGAAAATGCCCATAAAGTCATGTATAGCCCTCCCAGACCCATGACTGCCATTATAGGAGGTGCAAAAGTTTCGGATAAAATCCAATTGATCTCAAGACTAATAGAAAAAGCCAACACTATTATTATTGGTGGTGGAATGGCCTACACATTTTTTAAAGCTATGGAAGGTGATATAGGCAAATCCCTGGTTGAAGAAGATTTTTTGCAGTTGGCAAAAGAACTTATCGATAAAGCAAAGAAAGAAAATGTCGCCTTATTGTTACCAGAAGATTCCAGATGTGCATCTGAATTTTCAAATGAAGCAGATACTAAAATTTATCCCAGCGATGCTATTCCCGATGGATGGATGGGACTGGATATAGGCCCAAAGGCTGAAGAAAAATTTTCACAAGCCATCCTGGAATCCAAAACCATTTTATGGAATGGTCCTTTAGGGGTTTTTGAATTTCCCAAATATTCGAATGGGACATTTACAATAGCCAGGGCAGTAGCCAAAGCCACATCGAAGGGAGCTTTTTCTCTTATTGGTGGCGGTGACAGTGTAGCGGCCATCAGCAAAGCAGGTCTTACCGATCAGGTTAGTTTTGTGTCAACTGGAGGAGGGGCTATGTTAGAATACCTGGAAGGAAAAACATTGCCGGGAATAGCAGCTATAACTGATTAATGTGTTGGTTTTACAACTGATGCAAAGTATTCATATACCTTTTTCATTCCTTCTTTTCGACTGATCTTAGGTTGCCAATCAAGGAGCTCTTTAGCCAGTGAAATATCAGGTTGTCGCTGCTGAGGATCGTCTACTGGTAAGGGTCTGTAAGATATGTGCGCTTTTGGATTTCCCACCAATTGTAAAACTTCCTCAGCAAATTCTCTTATTGTGACCTCTGAAGGATTGCCCAGATTCACCGGCAAATGATAATCACTTAATAATAGTCGATAAATGCCTTCAACCATATCATCGATATAACAGAAAGATCTGGTTTGGGATCCATCTCCAAAGATGGTCAATCCTTCCCCTCTGATTGCCTGTGAGAAAAATGCGGGAATGACTCTTCCGTCATTGATTCGCATTCTGGGACCATATGTGTTAAAGATTCTGACTATCCTCACTTCGAGGCCATGGTAGTTATGGTAAGCCATGGTAATCGCTTCCTGAAATCTCTTTGCCTCATCGTACACACCTCGCGGCCCTATAGGGTTTACATTCCCCCAATAGGTTTCTTTCTGTGGGTGCTCCAATGGATCTCCATATACTTCGGAGGTAGAAGCTATAAGAATCCTGGATTTCTTCTCTTTTGCCAGACCCAGTAAATTGTGCGTTCCAAGGGAGCCAACCTTCAATGTCTGAATCGGCATTTTAAGGTAATCAATTGGGCTAGCCGGAGATGCAAAATGAAGTATGTAATCCAGGTGACCGGGAACGTGTACAAATTTCGATACATCACAATGGTAATATTCAAATTGCTTTAATGGGAAAAGATGACCAATATTGTCAAGACTACCGGTAAGCAGATTATCCATACCTATAACATGATAACCTTCCTGCACAAATCTCTCGCAAAGATGAGAACCAATAAATCCGGCAGCCCCTGTAATGAGTACTTTTTTCATAATGGTGTGCAAGATAGTACAATCTCCTATTCTGATATTAGAGTTTGATTCGTAATTTATAAATCCTAATTGAAAAAGGTAATCTAAGTGAGTATTTAGGATGAATCGTTGAATTGTTGAGTCGTTTATAGGTAGACTTTTAAATTTCCACTTTCCACTTTTTTTCACGATTAACCCCATATACTTTCTACATGCTGAACTTACATCCAAAATATTGGGCTAAATCCCATATCATAAGTGATAAAATTAAATCCCCGGGCTAAAGCCCAAGGCTATTCATATAACCCCCTATACCATTCGGCCACAAACCCTAAAAACTTTCTACTTTTAACTTTCCAATTTCCAACCTAAATTGCTGGTTGTTGGTAGCTCAAAGTTCTTAGCAAGCTATTAGCAGTTAGCTTTTTGGCATTGACAATTTTTAGCTTTTCGCTTTTTAATTTTCGCAGAAAGCCTTAACATAAGCCTGCCGAAGGCAAAAACCTCAGCCTTATTTTAGCTCATAGCTGATAGTATTATTCACTGAGCAGTATGTAGTGGGCAATAGGAAATAGGCAAACTAATGCTTTCATAACAAAATGACGCGCGGAGCGCAAATGACGGCGAAGCCAAATAACGCGAAGCAGATGACATCCCACCTTCTCACTTCCTCACATTCTCACCTTAACTCTTGACTTACTGACCTTCAGACTTTCAGACTTTCGACCTTTAGACCAATACAGCTCGTAGCAGTCAGTGGGCAGTATGCAAACGATCCCTTCATAACAAAATAATTCGCAGAGCAAAAATGACAGCGAAGCAAATGACGGCGCAGCCAAATGACGCGAAGCAAATGACATCCCACCTCCTCACTTCCTCACATTCTAACCTTAACTCTTGACTTACTGACCTTTAGACTTTCAGACTTTCGACCTTCAGACTTTCAGACTTTCGACCTTTAGACCAATACAGCTCGTAGCTCTTAGCTCGTAGCCAATAAACCTCAACCTCATTTTACCTGGTAGCTCGTAGTTCGTAGTAAAATAGCTTTTAGCAGTTGGATCCTGTGATTTGCAGTTAGCTGTATCTTAATGTCTAAATAACGTTGAAGGTGCACTGTTCACTGCTCACCGCTCATCCTTCCGACCTACAGACCTTCTGACTTTTCGACCTGCCGAAGGCGAAAACCTGCCAACGGCTTTAAACCTTTTAATCGCTGCCATACCTAATTATTTCCTTTTATCGTTCGTATTCAAACATTTGGCTCATTTTTAGTAGAGAGTAATATTGAAATAGCTATATTTGGAAGATTAGATGACGGATATGATTAAAAAACATTTGTTTACCATCATTTTGGCCTTTTTTGGAGCCATTGGGGGAATGTGGGTGTATTACTCCTACTGGAATCCCATTGAGAGGGTATATTTAGAGCAAGAATCTAAAGCCAAAAAAGTCGCAGAAAATCATATTCTACTTTCTGACCAACTGTCAAGAACTTTCCTTTCTTCAACACCTACGGATTTTATATTAGCGGCTCAAAAGAGCAGAGAAGCAGTAGTTTCGATAAAATCATTAAAAGAAGTCAATGAAAACAATTATCGCAATACTTTTTCCAGTTCCTCAGGATCCGGTGTTTTGATCAGTCCTGACGGCTTTATAGTAACCAATAATCATGTGATCAAAGATGCCACTTCCATAGAAGTGATGCTCAACAATAACAAAGTGTATAAGGCCAGGCTCATAGGTGATGATCCGAGTACTGATCTTGCTGTGGTAAAAATTGACACAGACCCATTGCCTTATATGGTTTTTGGCAATTCAGATTCACTGGCGATTGGGGAATGGGTTCTTGCTGTAGGAAATCCATTCCGACTTCAATCTACCGTTACAGCAGGTATTGTCAGTGCTAAGGCTAGAAATATTAATGTATTGGAAGATTTTGGCATTGAATCGTTTATACAAACAGATGCTGCCGTAAATCCTGGCAACAGCGGAGGTGCATTAGTAAATACACAGGGTCAGGTGGTAGGGATTATTGCAGCCATTATGACCTACTCAGGAAAATACGAAGGGTTTTCATTTGCCATCCCTTCTAATCTTACCCGAAAAGTAATTACTGATCTTATAGAATATGGAACTGTACAACGAGGTTGGATGGGTGTATCTATCAATAATCTTAAAAATGAAGATGCGAATAAACTGGGTCTTTCGGATGCATTTGGAGTATTGATTGAAAGAGTAAACAAAGGAGGAGCTGCTGATGATGCGGGGCTCAAATCCGGTGATGTCATCCTCTCCCTAAATGACCTCCCTGTAAATAGTATGCCAGAGTTTATGGAGCAGCTTGCACGATACAGACCAGGTGACCACATTGCCGTTACATTCTTCAGAAAAAAACAATCTAACAGGGTAATGGTAACTCTGCGGAATCAAAGAAATACCTATGATATGATTGCCATAAGAAAAGATAAGGTATTGCAGGATTTGGGTGTAGAAATTCGGGATCTCGATTCTGAAGAGCGAATCAAATTTGGAGGAGGTGTATATGTAGTTAGTATTGACAAAAATAGCCTTATCGGACAGACCAATATGGAACCCGGATATATCATTCAAAAGTTGAACGGAACAGATTTAATTGATTCCAATATGTTAATCGAATTCCTTCATACTCACAAAGGAAAAATCGATCTTGAGGGGTTTTACGATAATTATCCAGGAGAATATACCTATACATTTGACTTTTAATATTACCCCAAACTGAACATCAACCTGAAAGGGATTGTTGCCCTAATACTTGCGTGGTTTCAATTGTAATCTGTCAGTTAGCTCGCAGATCCCTTCTGAATGTTGATTAAAAAAAATCATCTCATCCTTCAGAGGAATGTAAGGATTATTATTCGCAAAGAAGTGGGAAAAGATCTAGACAAGGGCAGGCTAGAATGTATAACACGACACTAGTTGGATTAAAGTTTTAAAAAGCATTTCTATCTATAGTTGGCTCTGTAAAGGGATTGTAAGAATATCTAAAACAGGATTATAACTACTGAAAAAAATTAAATTATTCACATAACTCTTTTACGCATGAATATTCTCAATGAATCCGATCTTTACTTTACTCTTCTTATGGAATATGCACCCAAAATTCTAGGGGCTTTACTTACTTTGATTTTAGGATTTTGGTTAGCGGGTATTCTTGCCAATAAAATGAGAAAAATGATGGAAAGGAGAAATGTCGACGCTACATTGATCCCATTTCTTTCTTCGTTTATCAGCATTGGACTTAAAATTTTGATTCTCTTGAGTGCTGCCGGCATGTTCGGTTTTGAAGTAACTTCTTTTATTGCCATTTTTGGTGCTTTAGCTTTTGCGGTAGGTATGGCACTGCAAGGAAACCTAAGTCATTTTGCAGCAGGAGTCCTGATACTCTTCCTGAAACCATTTAGGGTAGGTGATGTTATCGTTTCTAATGGTTATACCGGAAAAGTGAATGAAATACAAATTTTTAATACTAAACTGACCACCTTAGACAACAGAGTCATTATCCTGCCCAATGGCATGATTACTTCCACTGCACTTGAAAACCTTACAAATAATGAAACGAGAAAGGTTCCTTTAATTTTTGGCATTGGCTACAATGATGATATAGATAAAGCACGGGCAATTATTCAAAGTGTAGCAGAAAAATGTCCCCAAGTTTTACATGAACTGGGTGTCGATATATTCGTTAAGGAGTTAGCAGACAGTTCTGTCAATTTTGCGGTCAGGCCCTGGTGTAAAACTGAAGATTTCTGGACCGTACATTTTTTTATGCACGAACATGTTAAAAAATCATTTGATGAAAATGGTATAGGTATTCCTTTTCCTCAGATGGATGTACATCTGCATACAATATGATCCGGTGAAAATATTTTTTGATGTTGTGAATAAAATATACAAGACTACACATTCTATCGTTTTGTCAACATCAAAAAAACAGGTATATTGAGCATTCATTTGAAGTCAAAAAATAAAATATTTCCAATAATAATCTGGAATAGAAATTATATCAATTTTTAAGTTCCGTTAAAAGAACATTTTATGAAGGTTTTAGTCGTTACCGCTTCAGGCCAATTAGGCTTTAGTATTGCTAAGAAAGCTCTTGAAGCAGGTTATGAAACTTTTGGTTTGCATCGAGCTACATCCAATATCGATGCATTGAAAAAGTTAAAAGGCATTACACTTGTGGAAGGTGATCTTACGGATTACAATTCATTGGTTGAAGCTGTTAAAGGGAAAGATGTAGTCATAGGTTGTGCCAATACGGCAGCTCCAGTCCAAAAGAATGATACATTTAAAAAAGTAGATCTGGAAGGATTTTATTCTTTGATAGAGGCCTGTAAAAATGAAGGAGTCAAACAATTTATATACACTTCTGCAATTTCATTTGGCAACCTGGACAAAAAGATAACACTAACCAGTATTAAGAGACAAGTCGAAAACCGGTTGAAAGAATCCGGTCTTAATTACACCATCTTCCGACCTGCTGCTTTCATGGATATATATTTTGCTTTTATGGGTACAGATATCGTATTACGTGGTGCAGAAGTCCATGCCCTGGAAAGAAATTTTCCATTTACCAGGAAGTATTTGAATGGTATTAAAAACGACATAGCTGTTAAAGGGAAGTTTAATTATATCGGCAAAGGCAATAAAAGAATATCATTTATAGCAGTGGAAGATGTAACCCAATTTCATGTCAATGCTATTAATAATCCAAAAGCATACAACAAGGTCATTACTATAGGAGGGCCACAGACTCTTTCTCCACTTGATGTAAAAGAACATTTCGAAAGAGCCTTTAACAAATCCCTTATAGGTAAATCTACCCCAGCTTTAATTATTAAACTCATGTCTGGTATTTTGTCTCTGTCCAATAAACAAGCCGCTAACATCATGGCCTTAAATTATGCAGGCACAGAAGTAGAGACTGTAGTTCCAGATGCAATAAATATTGCCGATGAGTTTGGCATCAATCTTACTTCAAGTGAAGAATTCATTAAAAATAAACTATCACAATCATAAACTCAAATATGCGCATATTCCTTGTTCTCATTGGTATAATATTGCTGGCATTCGTCATTACTAAACACATACCTGACCTTAATTTACAATTTAATAATCGAACCGGAGAAGAGGTCAATATAAAAGTGGATTCGATATTTGGAGAACCTGTAAAAGGAGGGAAACTGAAAAACAAGTCTATAGATGAAGCCAGTGGGTTAGCCGTGTCTATACAATACCCCAATTTACTGTATACCCACAATGACAGCGGTGGGAAACCCATCATCTATAAATTGGATGAAAAGGGTAATGATTTAGGCACAATTAAATTAGAATATATCACTAACCGAGACTGGGAAGATATAGCTATTTCATATGATTCCATTTCAGGAAAATCGCATATTTATGTGGGAGAGTTTGGCGATAATAATGGAGTGTACAGGTCAATCTATATATATCGCGTAGAGGAACCATCTCCTGATTCTATAAAAATCACGGTTATACCTGATATTTTTGAACTAAAATACCCAAATGGGCCACGGGATTCTGAAACGCTTATGTTTGATCCGCAAACATCAAACTTGTATATAGTTTCTAAAAGAGAAAAAAGAAATATTATATATAAGGTTTCAAATGATAACTTGGTATCTGGTAAAATTTCCGTTCTGGATAGTGTAGGCACATTACCCATCAAGATGCCTACTGCTGGTGATATTTCACCCGATGGATATGAAATCCTGATAAAAAATTATAAAAATGTATTTTACTGGAAAAGAGAACCAGGAGAATTGATAGAAGAAACATTGACACGCAAACCCAAGATACTTCCTTACGAGCCAGAACCACAAGGTGAAGCCATCGCTTTCAATGCAAATGCTTCGGCTTATTTTACCCTCAGTGAGGTAAAAAATAAAGTGAAACCGGTTTTATATAAATATTATCGAAATCCCAGTACAGAAAAGGATTTTGAGCCTGAAAACAAAATGAAAAAGGTGAATCCTGAATAAAATAATGAACCGAAGTAGCATTATTTACAATAAATTCATGTTTCATTCTAAATCTGGTTGGTTTTTACGTTTTGTAATATGAGCTGCTATGTAAAGCCACTTTAGATTATGCATTATCTAAAAATGAGATTCAAAGAAATACTACCTTATGTGATTCTATTTTCATTTGCAGGCATATTGAATACCACTATAGTAAAAGCACAAACCGGGATTTATTTTAATTTCGGAGCTACCTTAGAGCAGGTTTTTCAAAGAGATAGCAGAATGTCACCTCTTATATATTCAGGCATCAGTTATGGCGGCATAGCAGGACTTGAAATTGATTCCCGTAGATTTTTTGAAAAAATCGATGTTATTTATACCAATGGAATCCATGACAATGGTGAAGGAAATTCACTTACCTTTCATCGGTTCAGGGTTGTGACTCATGCCTTCTATAAAAAGAGACAAAAAGAAAATCAAAAATGGTACTGGGGATTTTCCAATCAGAATAATTACACGTACAGGATAAACAGAGGATTTTCCAATTTCAGCGAGCATTATGAATACTTTACTTCATTTGGCCCGGCAGCCATGTTGAGGTTTCCTTTTAAACTAGGTAAACATCGTTTTAGCTGGGAAGGGACGTCCCAGTGGCAGGTGATAGGTTTTATGTTGAGGCCCTCTTTTATTTCTGCAATACCACCGGGATATCAAGCAGAAGATGTATCAATTCTAGATGGATTTTTCAGGTCATTGGAAGGATTTTACCCTGGTAAAGCCTGGAATTTTGGTTTGAATACACAATTAACGCACACTCTACCTTCAGGCAACAAGTTGCGATTATCTTATGAGTTTGAGTATTATAAACTCAATACAACTCAACCGGTAGCCTTGAATAATCATTGTTTTAACTTTCAAGTATTAACCAAACTCCGATAAAATGAATATGAAATTACAATCGATGAGTTGGTGTAAAAGATTTTCGAAACCCATGTTTTGGTACATTGGTCTCATTGTATTTGTTGCTTCAGTAAGTTTTACTTCTTGCGACAAGCATCTGTTGGAAAAAAATCCGGATGACAACCCGATAGTGATATTTAATCACTTGTGGGAAGATGTAAGGATCAAGTATTCCTATTTTGAGTTGAAAAATATTGATTGGGATGAAGTATGGTCACGATACGCCCCAAGAATAAATGACAGGACGGGAACTCTGCAACTTTTTGATATCCTGGCTGAAATGCTTTTTGAGCTCGAAGACGGACATGTCAATCTCACTTCTTTTTTTGATCGGAGCAGGAATTGGGAATGGTTTCAGGATCATCCGCCTAATTTTAATTTCAACGTCATGGAACGAAATTATCTGGGAAAGGACTTTAGGATTACCGGGCCTTTCAGGCATCAGTTTTTAGACTCCATTCTTTACATTCACTACCCTGCTTTCGGTTCCACTGTTACGGAAAATCATCTTGAGGTTTTACTGGCATTTGCCAATGTATCAAAGGGGGTCATTCTGGATATTAGAGATAATGGTGGGGGCAGCCTGGCAAATGCAAGACGATTGGCCTCCCTTTTTTCAGAAACAGAACAACCCTATGGAATGGAAAGAATTAAAAATGGTCCCGATATCAATGATTTTACAGAATGGGAAGTAATTCAATTTCCGGGAAGGGAAAATGGAAACTATAAGGGGCAGGTGGTATTATTGACAAATCGCAAGGTTTTCAGTGCCGGAACTTTTTTTGCTTTGATGATGTCTACATTGCCTCAGGTTACAATACTAGGTGACCAAACCGGTGGAGGGGGAGGCATTCCAGGGTTTGGAGAACTTCCTAATGGATGGCAATACCGTGTGTCGGTATCACAAACCGTATCACTTGATGATGAGCATATAGAATTGGGGGTCATGCCGAATATTAAAATGGATTTAGACCTAACCGATGAAATCAATGGCATTGATACATATATCGAAGCTGCCAAAGACCTATTGCAGTAATTGTTTGCAACTTGAATTAAAATTAGTCACCTATACAACTTTCTTCTTGAATCCAATTTCTGTTCTGATCAAAAATGAGAGATTTTTTTCTTTCTTCATCACGATGCCTTAGGTACAGATATGCCAACCCGGCAACTGGAATCACGATGAACAAGCTATAACTCCATCCCCCTTTTGCAATAATTGCAATGGCAACAATAACAAAATAAATTAAAGTTATAAATGCCCCACCTGTGAGCATAATTGACCCGTAAAAAATGCTACCCTTTGCAAGTCTGTCTGTGATTTTTTTAATAATAAAAAATGGGATAAACCATAAAATATACCCTATAATTGCTGGAATAAATAATGCATAATCAACCATATTCCGATTAACCGGGGTGTAATCGTTATTATTTTTTTCTAAATTCCATCCAACTTTTTGGATCGAATCAGCGCATTTTTTTTCAAATTCAAGCCGGTCACCTGATCTTTCCACAAAAGGAAGGAACGAAGTTTTCCATTGTGATCTGTATATTTCTGCCTTCTCCAAAATTTTTTTGGTATTCTCTTCTTCAATATGAAGAACACATTCCTTCATTCGACGGTGTGTTTCATCCGTTAGGTCTGTAATGGCTTTCCTTTGGTTCTGTAAATATGAATTAAGGTATTCTACACTTTTTAAGGGCTCCCCTACTTTTATCATAACCTCACTTCGAAATTGAGAAGGATTTGTAAAATTGACTCCTACGGGCACAATCTGAGGTTGAATTTCAGGATTTTGTTCCATAACTGAAAATATCATTCTTGCCATACCTTTTTGTAATGGTCTTAATCGGATAACCCACTGAGTGGTGCCTTCCGGAAAGATAAGTATGACTTTTTTCTCTTTTAAATAAGTATTAACTGATGATAACGTGTGCGCGTTGTTTCTCAAGTTGGAAAATCCATCTCTGGATCTGTATATCGGAATCTGATTGGTAGCGATTAAAAGTGGTTTTATAGATCTGATTGCAAAGACATCTCCTCTTACTAAAAAATACAAAGGTCTTGGTATAAAACAGGCTATTAAAATGGCTTCCATAAAACCGTTGGGATGGTTGGACGCAATAAATAATGGTTCTGTATCTGGTATGCGTTCCAGCCCTACGATATGTATTTTTTTAAAATAAATCCGAACTGCAACTCTAGCTAGAATCCTGACCAGGTAGTAGATCATAGTTTACCAATTGTACCAATTTCTCATTATACTTTACAAAATGATTAATCCAGTAATTCAAGCACTGCTTAATCATTATATTTGAACCATGCACGATACATCAGGCAAATACCCAACTTCCAGGATACTTATTATCCTGGCAGGGCCTACTGCGGTAGGGAAAACCTCATGTGCCGTGCAATTGGCTGAACATTATCATAGTGAAATCATTTCTGCTGATTCACGTCAAATTTACAAGGAATTGCAAATTGGCACAGCAAAACCATCAATAGAATATCTTAACAGGATAAAACATCACTTGGTGGGTCATATATCTACCACCGAAAAGTATGATGTGGGTCGTTATGTAACAGAAGTATTGTCAATATTAGACGAATATTATACAAAAAATGAGATTATGATTCTCTGTGGTGGTACCGGGTTTTATATTCAGTCTATACTGCAAGGTCTTGATCCATTTCCTGAGGTGCCAATAAATACCAGAAATAAATGGAATACCCTGAAAGATAGAAATGGTTTATCATTTTTGCAGTCACAATTGAAAGACTGGGATCCGGAGTATTATGATACGGTGGACATCAATAATCCCAATAGATTAATTAGAGCGATTACAGTGATAGAAGTCAGCGGTCGGACTTTTTCAAGTTATCTGAAAGGTCAACACTCAAAAAGAGACTTCCATCCTATTCCAATAATACTCAATCGCGAAAGAAAAGAATTGTATGAAAGAATCAATCAGAGAGTAGATGACATGATAGATGAAGGACTTATAGAAGAGGTGAAATCATTACAATTACATTCAGATCTTCCTTCGCTGAATACCGTAGGATATAAAGAAATCCTGGCATATCTTAATGATGAATATGATTTGAAAACCGCTGTAGATTTGATTAAACAGAATTCCAGACGATATGCTAAAAGACAATTGACCTGGTTTAGGAATAAAGAAAATTTCGCAGAGTTCCACCCAGAAAACTTATCTGGTATCATAACATATATCGATACGGAAATAATAAAATCAAATAAGGCTGAGTAATTCTTCTACTGGTCTTCCCACAACTGCCTTCCCTTTATTCACCAGTATTGGTCTTTCTATCAATTGAGGGTACTGGATCATGATATCCAGCCATTCATCTCGTGTAAACGACTTTTCTTTTAGCTCTTCCTTGTAAACCTTTTCATTTTTTCTAACCAAATCTACTGGCTCCATATTAAGGCTTTGAAGAACACTGTCTAGCTCATTTGTATCCAAAGGTTCAGTCATATATAAAACTATTGCAGGTTGGATACCCTTCGATTCCAACAAAGTCAGACCTTCTCTGCTCTTTCTGCATCGGGGATTATGGTAATATTTCATTTTTATTTATTTTGAGATTATTCTTTTAGTAACTAAAATGGAATAAATGGGATCCGTTACATTTTGACCTAATTCTCTCCAAAGCTTTGAGGTCTGCCTCCAACACTTTGGGGTGGTGGCTATCATATCTTCCTCTCTGTAGCAATGTTTGAATAGTTACTGCTTTTGGAACAAAAATAATATATATTTGATAATAGCCAGGCTACACCTATTCCTAATAATGCACCACCCAACACATCAGTAAAGTAATGCAATCCTACATAGATTTGAGCAAATGAAATAACACAAGCCCAAAACAGTAAAAGGAATTTCCATATTCTCCCCAAAAAAGGCAATAGCAAAATAAGACTCATTGAAAGGCCAAAATGATTGGCTGCATGCGAAGAGGTGAAACTATATCCCTGTCCACATACTACCAGAGGTTTATAATCAAACACTTGTTCGTGGCAGGGTCTGGGTCTCTTTACATTTTTCTTGATCAGAGAACTGCTTATAGAATCAGTTAAACTGAAAGTGATAAGTATAATACCCAAAACAACGATAGCTTTTTTTCCCAGATTAAAGATGATATAAGATATCAGATATACATATAGTGGTACCCAAAACCATTTATTACGGAAAATGGGTAAATACACATCAAAAACGTCGTTTTTTAATTCAAAATAAATTATGTTCAGAATGGCATAATCTACATTTTGAACCAGTTGGCCTAATTCCATAGAATTTGTAATTGTAAAAGTCTAAAAGCATTGTAATCACTTATCTATCTTCATGAAAAGGTGTTGTTCAGTAAAGATTTTAGCAATTTATCAAACAAACTTTCCCCCCGCTACCATGTCTGTGAGCCACAGAGCCTCTTATCACCCTACTCAATCCGAATCGCTGAATAATCGCCAGGCTTTAATATGTGTTTCTGCTACTATAAACCTAAATTTGGTTTTATTTCATATCGAAAATATTAATTTTACACTTTGTATTTTAATTTATTATACGTTTTCACAAAAACCCTGTCCATTGACACTAATAAAATCCATATCTGGTATACGTGGAACATTAGGAGGAGAAAGTTCCAATAATCTTACTCCCATAGATATTGTAGAATGTACTGCAGCATTTGGAATGTGGTTAAAAGAAACCGGAAATCCACTTAAAGTTATTGTTGGACGAGATGGTAGAAAATCAGGACCTATGGTCGCCCAAATAGCAATGAATACCTTACTCATGATGGGAATAGATGTAGTGGACCTGGGCCTTTCCACTACGCCTACCGTAGAGCTGGAAGTACCTTTTCATAATGCAGGTGGTGGTATAGTTTTTACAGCCAGTCACAATATGGAAAACTGGAATGCTCTTAAATTTCTAAATGAAAAAGGTGAATTTATTTCCGAGTCTGATGCTAAACGGATACTTTATTTGATTGAAGATAAAAGATTAATTTTCAATGATATACATGATTTTGGATCTTATGCAATATCTGATGGTTCCATTAGCAGACACATAGAAGCGATCTTAAACCTGCCCTATATCGATGCTGATCTCATCCGGTCTAAGAAATTTAAAGTCGTAGTGGACTGCATTAATTCCACAGGTGCTATATCTATGATACCCTTACTGGAAAAGCTGCAATGTGAAGTTATCGGGATCAATACCGAAATGCATGGGATGTTTGCCCATAATCCTGAACCATTGGAGATACATTTAACTGAACTCATGGATAAAGTATTGGAGACCAATGCCGATATGGGTGTGGCAGTGGATCCCGATGTGGATAGATTAGCCCTGATATCAGAAGATGGAAAGATGTTCGGTGAAGAATATACACTGGTGGCAGCGGCTGATTTTATGCTTGAAATCAAAGGTGGATCCACTGTATCTAATCTTTCCTCGACCCGAGCTTTGCGAGATTTAACCAGGGAAAAAGGTTATCAATATGCCGCTTCTGCAGTAGGTGAAGTACATGTAGTTGATAAAATGAAAAAAATAAACGCCATTATAGGCGGAGAAGGTAACGGTGGGGTCATTCTCCCCGACTTGCATTACGGGCGGGATGCATTGGTAGGTATTACCCTCATTTTGAACTTATTGGCAAAGAGAGATATATCACTTTCAGACCTGAAGAAAACATACAGGCACTATTCGATGATAAAAGACAAAATCTCTTCAGAGTCAGATACAGACATTAATCTCATACTCGATAAAGTAAAAACAGCCTTTGCTGACTTGGAAATCAATGATATTGATGGTGTTAAGATTGACTTTGAAGAAGGTTGGGTACACCTTAGAAAATCCAATACTGAACCCATAATAAGAATATACGCAGAAGGAAAGGATGAAAAACACGTCCACCAATTGATAAATTCTGTAAAAGACAAAATTCATATTACCCATTAATTCACTCTGATGGATCAAGATTATTTTAAGAAATTCAGAAAAAATATCATCGGAATAGATCAAACCTTTGAAAGTCCTTTTGGTGAACAAAAGATCATATATGCAGACTGGACTGCCAGCGGACGCATGTATAAACCGATCGAGGATGTATTTATGAAAAAAATCTATCCTTTTGTCGCAAATACACACACTGAAACGACTATGACTGGCTGCTCTATGACGCAGGCTTATCATAAAGCAAAGGAAATTATAAAAAAACACGTCAACGCAAATTCTTCGGATGTATTGATCTCATCTAATAGTGGTATGACTGGTGTTGTAAATAAATTCCAACGCATACTTGGCTTAAGACTTCATGAACGCTTTCACGGCCATTGGAAACCGGAAGAAAATAAACGTCCGGTTATATTTATTACACATATGGAACACCACTCCAATCAAACTTCATGGATCGAAACCATCGCTAAAGTCGAAATCATTAAGGCGAATGAGGACGGTTTGCCCGACCTTAACCATTTAAAGCATCTGTTGGCAAAGTATAAAAACAGTGATTTCAAGGCAGCAGCTGTCACATCGTGTTCCAATGTAACTGGAGTGAAAACCCCCTATTATGAAATTGCAAAAATGATGCATCGTGAGGGTGGGCTTTGCTTTGTTGACTTTGCCTGTTCGGCACCTTACATTGATATTGACATGCACCCTTCTGATCCTGAGGCCTCACTTGATGCTGTATATTTCTCTCCACATAAATTTTTAGGTGGACCTGGAAGTTCCGGAATTCTCATTTTTCATCCGAAATTGTATAAAAATAAAGTCCCTGATAATCCGGGTGGAGGCACTGTAGACTGGACAAATCCATGGGGAGAGCACAAATATTTCGATGAAATAGAAGCAAGAGAAGATGGAGGCACTCCTTCCTTTTTACAGACCATCAGAGTGGCTTTGTGCATTCAGTTGAAAGAGGAAATGGGTGCAGAAAACATTCTCACGAGAGAAGAAGAAATGGTTCAAACTATTTTTGAGTATTTAGAAAAAATTCCCAATATCCATATTCTTGCAGGGAATCTCAAAAAGAGATTGGGCGTTATATCTTTCTATATAGAAGATATGCATTATAATTTAGGAGTGAAAATTCTAAATGATCGGTTTGGCATACAGGTAAGGGGTGGATGCAGTTGTGCTGGTACATATGGGCACTATCTCCTCCAGGTATCTCCTGAAATATCGAAAAACATAACCGATAGAATCTCTATTGGCGATAATACTCTGAAGCCCGGATGGATCAGGATGAGTATTCACCCTACCATGACGAATGAAGAATTATACACATGCCTGGAAGGCATAAAGCTTCTGGCGTTGCATCATCAGGAATGGGTTGAAGACTACGATTACAATCCAAGAAAAAATGAATTTTCATACAGATATGGAACTTTTGATCCACAGGAAATGGTCAATCATTGGTTTGACACAAAAAAAACAATAGTATGAGAGTATACTTTGATCATGCGGCTACTACTCCCCTCCTCCCTGAAGTGAAGAAAGAGATGATCCAAATTATGGATGAATGCTATGGAAATCCCTCTTCAATACACCATTTTGGAAGGCAGGCTAAAACACATATTGAAGCCGCGAGAAAAAGAGTAGCTCAGGCTTTTCAGGTTTCGATTGGAGAAATATTTTTCACTTCCGGAGCAACAGAGGCTAATAACATGGTATTAATACAGGCTGTAGAGACGCTGGGCAAAAAAGTAATACTATACAGTCCGATTGAGCATCATTGTGTGTTGCATACTATACATTATCTTCAAAAAAGCAAAGGAGTAAAGGCTATCCCATTGACAGTAAATGAAAGGGGTGAAATTGATCAGGAAGAAGCTGAGAAATTGATAGAAAAATACGCGGATCAGGCTATACTCGTCGCCATGTATGCCAATAATGAAATAGGAGTGATTCAGGATATTCAATCTTTGGGACTTATGTGCAAACGAAATGGCACTCTATTTCACAGTGATACAGTCCAGATGATAGGAAAATATCCTTTGGAGTTTGAAAAACTCCATCTCACATTTGGTAGTGGCTCTGCACACAAGTTTTATGGACCTAAAGGCGTGGGATTTGTATATATCAATAGCCAACACCCCATACATCCATATATACTTGGAGGATCTCAGGAAAGGAATATGAGAGCAGGAACAGAGAATATTTATGGCATTGTTGGAATGGCCTCAGCACTGGACATAGCAGTAAAAGAAATGGTTGCCCGGCACGCTTATGTATCGGAACTTAGAAATTATTTTAAAGATCGCCTGCAATACGAATTGGAAGATATAGTGTTCAATGGCTCAACACATACGCTATACAATATTCTTAGCGTATCGTTTCCCCAATCAGAAAAAGCAAATTTATTGGTAATGAATATGGATATTGCCGGTATATGTGCTTCCTCAGGAAGTGCCTGCAGTTCAGGAGTGGAAGAAGATTCCCATGTTTTACAAGCCATTGGTCATAACCCCAAACGAAAAACAATCCGGTTTTCCTTATCCCATCTCAATACGCATGATGAAATTGATTATACTATTGAAAAGCTCAAATCCATGACGCCTGCATCTGTAGGATGAATACCCACGAATACTATATAAATAGAACTTTTCAGTTAGCAAAAAGAGGTGGAAAGTCCACTGCTCCCAACCCTAATGTTGGAGCCGTTTTGGTATACAATGAACGTATAATTGGAGAAGGATATCATCGCGTATTTGGGGGACCGCATGCTGAAGTGGAATGCCTGCAAAGTGTACGAAAAGAAAATAAAGGTTTCATTTCAGAATCAACACTATATGTTTCTTTAGAACCGTGTTGTCATCACGGAAAAACTCCCCCATGTACCTCGCTAATTATCGAGCATAAAATTCCAAGGGTCGTAATCAGTACTACAGATCCCCATCCATTGGTTCTGGGTAAAGGTATTAGAATATTGAGAGAAAGCCGGGTGGAAGTTACAGTTGGAATTTTAGAAGAAAGTGGAAGGAAGATTATAGAAAAGTTTATTGCCAATTCGATTTATAAGCGACCCTATATTACTATTAAAATGGCTGTAAGCAAGGATGGATTTATGGGAGTGAAGGGAAGATCGGTTTGGCTAAGTAATGAATTTGCAAGGTTTTGGAGTCATAAATTAAGAGCTGAACATGAAGGTATACTAGTAGGGTCAGAAACGGTTATGGTGGACAATCCCTCTCTCACCACCAGGCTGTACCCGGGAGAAAACCCCGTGAGGATCGTACTTGACAGGAGAAACAGGTTGGATGGTGATTCGAATATCTTTAATACCGAGGCCCTTACAATTCATATTTCAAAAGAGGGCAGATCTGGACTAGTTTTCCCAAATTTATCATATGCTGTTGATAGTGAGTCATTTCTTCAAGAAGTGATGGATATATGTTTTGCCAATAAAGTTTATTCTGTGATTGTGGAAGGAGGCAGTACCATTATTAAAGCATTCCTGGAAAATGAATTATGGGATCAGGCTTATATTATCCGCACCCCTATAATGATTCATGATGGTATTCCCGCACCAGTCATCACAGGTGATTTTGAGAAAAGTTTCATACTGGCAGATAATGAGATAATTTGCATTCGTCCTCATAAGCCATAGGCAAGGAGTTAAAATACATTTAAAAGAGTGTTGTGATCGTGATATTACAAAAAAAATGCTGTTCTTTGTACATTATAAACAACCGCTACCGGGTTTGAAAGCAATTAAATAAAAGTTATTGCTCTATTCAATTAAATTATTGAAAATTAAAGTATTAGGATCTTTTTAAACACTTTTATTTTATGCATTTTTCAAAAGTATTTCTTTTGCTCATCGTTTTGTGCTCCATTTCATGGAACCTGTCAGGCCAAAAAAAAATAAAATGGGTTACATGGCAAGAAGCTATTGAGAAATCTGGAAATGACAGCAAAAAGATATTTGTCAGTGTCTATACAGAGTGGTGTGGGTGGTGTAAAAAAATGGACAAGGAAACATTTATGAATGAATTCATTGTAGATTTTGTCAACCAAAATTATTATCCCATTAAATTTGATGCTGAGTATAAGGACGACATTACTCTCGGCGATAAAACATATAAATTTATTAGAAAAGGTAAAGCGGGTTATCACGAACTCGCTATTGAAATTACCAAAGGTAATCTCAGGCTACCAACTGTAGTGTTTCTCGATGAATCATTTAAAGTATTACAACCATTGGCAGGCTTTATTGATTCATCCAAAATGGAAATGATCATCACCTATTTTGCCGGAGATCACTTTAAAAATACTTCCTGGGATCGATATTCCAAATCGTACAGTAGAGAAACATTCGCTGTTCCTGTGAAAAACAATCGCTAATTCACTTTATTTTATTATCTTCCCAACGTCAATTCGCAAAACGAGTGGCATACTCCGGGTTTAAATTTTAAATATCAACAAATTCATTCCACAATATGAAATTGGTAACTTTAAGAACATATGACAACCGAATGCAGGCTAACTTGCATTTAGCATTATTAGAAAATAACGGAATAGAAGCTTTTATTGAAAACGATCAGGAAGTATTAATCAATCCAGGTATATTTAGCGGATCGGGTATTCTTATAAAAGTACTGGAAGAGGACTATGAAAATGCAATGCAAATCATTGAAAATAGCAGTGATAAGTAAAGTCAACCTAATACAGGATTAGTATTAAGCACTATGCTCATATATAAATTCGATGCTGGTTGCATTAAAAATTAAAGGTTGATCCACGTTTACGACATGACCTGATTTTTTTATGACCTGCAGTTTTGACAGGTTGTGATTTTTTGCGACTGTTTTTACCGCCGGTAAAAACATATAATCTTCTTCTCCCATTAGATATAATGTTGGAATCTGAATATCTATATCTCTGAATATTTTCAATACTTTGTTTATATGCGATGTGAGTTTAAACCACCTAAGAAACTCCTTTTGATATAATTTTCTCGCTTCTTTTATAAAAATAAAGCGTGACTCCTTGTATTTCTTTTTGGGAATGATAATCCAGGCATATATCTTATATAAAACCATGTAAGGCAATACAGATTTAAATACCATGCCCAATCTCATCAAAATCTGAGATCTGAAATTGAGATGCATGATGGCTCCACCCAATATCATAGATCTTACTTTACTTTTATCTATCTGTGCCAATTCCCTGATTATGATAGATCCCAAAGATATGCCTACAAAATGTGATGAGCTGATGGCTAAATGGTTTAAAACCTGTAGAACATCCCTGGATATGACTTCAAAGGTATAGTTCTTTATATTAGGTACTGAAAATTTTGACCTGCCATGGCCTCTCAGATCTATAAGTAAAACGTTAAAGTGAAGACTAAAATCTTTGATCTGCCTGAACCAAACGGCAGAGCTACCGCCTGCTCCATGGATAAAAGTTACCCATTCCCGGGAAGTATCATGTTTGTAAACTTTGTGATGTAGCATTAAGTATTTTTACTGTAACTATATAATTAAATATTATATAAATAGGTTCGCTGAATTAAAATGGGTAATTGCTCAGATTTTATTAGGATACGTTAAATTTCGTCATCATTCCAGAAAGATGAAGATCATAGTCCATGATTAAGGGACAAATTTGTCTATACTATCGCAAAAAAGATGACAAACAACTCATTTTTAATAAATGCTGAGTAGTTACAGTAAATCTACCAATAATAAATGAGCTTATCATATTTTCATTATGACTTGTGATGTGTTTTGTTGTGGATTGTTCGTAAAGCCTGGCCACAACAGAACTCTGGCAGAAGGAGATTTTAAAATATAAGATCCTGATTTATTATTTCCATTGTCTAAAAGACATTATATGTATATTGAAAAGAAAATTCTGAATAATTCTCTATTTTCGCATCTGTTTCTACTTTTCCTTTCAAACAAACCCTAACGACATGATTATTGGAGTACCTATAGAAATTAAATCAAGCGAAAACAGAGTAGCCCTGACTCCTGCAGGGGTACTTGAATTACATAAACGCGGACATACTATTTACGTACAATCCGGTGCAGGAGAAGGATCGGGTTTTGTAAATGATGCTTATATACAGGCAGGGGCTAAAATTCTCCCTACCATTGAGGATATCTATCGTACGGCAGATATGATCATTAAGGTAAAAGAACCCATAGAAAAAGAATATGGACTAATTCGGGAGGATCAATTGGTTTTTACCTATTTCCACTTTGCATCTTATGAACCATTAACCATGGCCATGATAAAAAGCGGCGCTGTTTGTCTTGCATATGAGACAGTAGAATCATCAGACAGGAGTCTACCCCTTTTGGTACCTATGTCGGAAGTAGCAGGAAGGATGGCCATTCAGCAGGGAGCTAAGTACCTGGAAAAACCTCAGCAAGGTCGAGGTGTATTACTGGGAGGAGTTCCCGGAGTACCTCCGGCAAAAGTGCTTATTTTAGGAGGGGGTGTAGTGGGCACTCAAGCGGCGAAAATGGCAGCAGGTCTCGGGGCGAATGTTAACATTTTAGATATAAGTTTAAAACGGTTGCGTTACCTTGCAGATGTCATGCCACCCAATGTGACCACTATGTATTCCAATGAGCTTACAATCAGAGAGTTAATCAAAACCCACGAACTCATTATCGGAGCCGTGCTTATTCCGGGAGCTAAAGCTCCAAATCTCATTACCAGAGATATGCTGAAAGATATGTTGCCGGGAACTGTGCTCGTAGATGTGGCAGTGGATCAGGGTGGATGCATGGAAACTTGCAGACCCACAACCCATGATGACCCTACTTATATCATCGATGATGTAGTACACTACTGTGTAGCTAATATGCCGGGTGCTGTACCTTATACCTCGACCATCGCTCTGACAAACGCTACCCTGCCCTATGCCATTCAGCTTGCCAATAAAGGATGGAAAAAAGCATGCAGAGAAAATTTTGAATTAAAAACAGGTCTCAATGTGGTACATGGAAAAGTTGTGTACCAAGGTGTAGCAGAGGCATTTAATCTTCCATACCATCCGGTAGATGAGATTCTGAATAATTAATGAATTTCAGAGATTGCGTGGCTAGTGTCGTGTCACACATATTCTTGACAGTCCAAGTCTTGCTCTTTTCCAGCCTGTTTTCGGAAAAAAATCCTTACGTCCGCCAGAGGCGGATGCGCGCATTTTTTTTTCTCAACAGCCAGAAAAATACCTTCGACTTAACCGTCAGAATACATGTGACACAACACAAGTATCCCCCGCAGGCTGATTAATTTGAAATATCAAGGACATGAAAGGCTTACCTTCAAACCTTTTTGACCTGTAAATAAGATTGGTTCACTCGCCTTTGTATTTATAAGACCAGGTAACAAAGATTTTGGCTACTTCGATTCCCTCTTTATTTGTTGCAACAGATACCATCTCAATCGTAGCCGGATCGCTTGATTTCTCAATTCTATCGAGTAAATCAACCAATTTCTGCCCCTGGTCACAGGAAAAACGTATCCTACCTGTTGCTTTTTTATAGTACTCCGCGCGAAATCCTATCACTAATGTGGACCAATTACCCCGGTCTGCCGTATGCAGAATACCCAACAATCCTGTGGAAAGCTCTCCGGCTCCAGCCATGGCAGCGAAATATAACGACTTAAAAGGGTTTTTTGTGAACCATGAATATGGAATGGAAACAGTGCATTCATTCTCTGTTAACGAATCCAGCCTCACCCTCCAAAATGCCACTGATGGTAAACGCATCCACATTCCAAGCCTGAACTTCCACGGATTGGTTAATTTCTTCAACATTCGCTGAGATATAGGTCCTGCCATAGACATTACATTTGTATGATGACCCAATATAATGAAAAAATGGAGCCATCCGCTAAGACAGCCCCATATTGAATTGAACTATTCAAAAAATATGATGACAATTTAAGACTTCACCGTATTGACAATAAACGCTGCAACTTTATAGGGGTCAGCATTGGACGCTGGCCTTCTGTCTTCAAGGTAACCTTTCCATCCATTTTCTACCACTGCTATCGGTATCCTTATAGATGCTCCTCGGTCAGAAACACCATACGAAAATTTATCCATACTCTGGGTTTCGTGTCTGCCAGTTAACCTCATACCATTGTCAGCTCCATACACGGCAAAAGCAGCTTCAATTCTTTCTTTTGGACGGAACTTCTCACATATTTCTTCAAAGATTTCTTTTTTACCTGCATTCCTCAATGTAGAGTTGGAAAAATTGGTATGCATACCAGATCCGTTCCAGTCTCCCTGAACAGGTTTTGGGTGCAGGTTTATCCGAACTCCATACTCCTCTCCTACCCGCTCCATTAAATACCTGGCTGCCCATAACTGATCTCCAGCCTCTTTGGCTCCCTTTGCAAAAATCTGATACTCCCACTGGCCTTTCATCACTTCTGCATTGATTCCCTCTATATGAATACCGGCGCGAATGCATTGTTCCAGGTGCTTTTCTGTCATTTCTCTGCCAACAGCGTATTCAGCACCTACAGAACAATAATATGGACCTTGTGGAGGTGGAAAATAACCTGAGGCAGGAAAACCAAGTGGAGTGTGGTGATCTAAATCCCAAAACGTGTACTCCTGTTCAAATCCAAACCAGAAATCATTATCATCATCTTTGATCCTGCCTCTTGAATTGGAGGCATGTGGACTCCTGTCTGGATTTAAAACCTCACAAATGACCAGATATCCATTCTCCCGATCGGGATCTGTAAAGAGCCTGACTGGCTGTAACAGACAATCAGAATTACTGCCTGTAGCCTGATTGGTTGAAGAACCATCAAAAGACCACATAGGGCAATCTTCGGGTTTACCGGTAAACTTTTCAGCATCAATAATTTTGGTTTTGCTACGCATCATTTGGGTGGGTACATAGCCATCCAACCAAATGTACTCTAATTTAACTCTTGACATTCATCTACATTTTTAAATAGTGTATTAATAATGGTATCAAAAGTATTTCGTAAGATTGATACAGTTATAGTCGTTTTTTTGCATATATGCTATCGTCAAAAAGTATAACTTTACCCCTATTAATTGATCATCAATAATTTACACAGTAAGCACCTGTTATGCCTATTGCTCACACCGACCAGCTTTTTCAATTGATAAAAAGTCTCGACAAGGCTGAAAAGAGAAATTTCAGACTTTTTGTTAAGAGGCTGGAGAGCAATAAAAATCCATTGTTCATCAGGCTATTCGATATTTTGGATAAAATGGATATTCTGGACGAAGGAACTTTATCGCGAAAACTCCCCGAAGTAAGTCCGGCAAACCTGATCAATATCAAACGCCATCTGTATACCCAAATCATTACCTCTCTTCGTCTTATACACAATAAAAAAGAAATCAGACTTCAGGTAAGGGAACTGATCGACTATGCAGAAATCCTGTATGGAAAGGGACTTTATCTGCAAGCCCTTAAAATTCTAGACAAAGCCAAATCGATTGCTGAAAAAGCCAATCAGGAATTGCTTCTTTTCGAAGTTCTTGAATTTGAAAAACTAATAGAATCCCGACATATAACCCGAAGCAGACAAATAGAAAATAAGGTAGAATGGCTCATCGATCAGTCACAACAAAAAAAAGAGATCATATCCAATGCTTCAGACCTGGTGAATCTCAACTTAAAAATTCATGGTCTCTATATCAAAAAAGGACATGCACGGAGTGAATTGGATCGATTTATAACCAGAGATTACTTTTACTCAAACCTCAGATCAGTGAGCAGGAATACCCATGGTTTCTTTGAAAAAGTATACCTCCATCAGGCTTACATGTGGTATTATTACACCTGCCTCAATCTACCTATGTGTTACCGTCATTGTAAAATTTGGGTCGATACCTTTCTCCAACGTCCTTATATGATGGAAAAAGATCCTGATCTATTCATGCGTGGCGTCCACTATCTGCTCACGACTTCCTTCTACATGAATCACAGGGATGGATTCAGGAAGTACATAAGAAAATTTGAAGAGTTTTATGAAAATTACCATTCATCCTTTAATGCCACGTCTCAATTAACATGGTTTATTTACGGTTGGAATGCCCGCATTAACAATCACTTTCTAAAAGGTGAATTCAGTGAAGTGGTTGCATCATTTCCGGATATTACAAATGAAATGAAACGCTTTGATCATGTGTTGGACAAACATCGACAAATCACCTATTTCTATAAAATGGCCTGGTCTCTATTGGCCAAAGGTGACTACCCTGGAGCCATAGACTATTTGAATAAGATATACGAGTTTGAGCAATCAAAGCTGAGAAATGAAGTTCTTTGCTATACTCGAATATTGCAACTCATCGCTCATTTTCATTTGGGCCATTACGAATTGATTCAAAATCTGATACCATCCGTCAACAGGTATTTTAAAACCCATAAGGAAAGCAATCCCGTTCAGAAAGAGGTTATTCGATTTATTGGTTCGGTGAAAAGTGAGAAAGATATGATCACAAAAACACAATTGCAATTGCTCAGAAAAAAATTAATATCCCTTTTTAAAGATAATTATCACAGACGTCCTTTTATTTATTTTAACTTTATTGATTGGATCAGATCACTCGAACAAAACAAAACAATGGAAGAGTTGATAAAGAAAGATTACTCTGACTATCTCGATCACAAATTATACAAATGAGGTGGTTTTTGTGCATAGGTATAGGATTGGTATCTGTGTCTTCGATTTTTACACAGACTGATTCCATTTTCATCATTGATCAGAGTGATCTTGAAAATATAGTGGAAACCGATGAAGTGGAAGGGGATCTGGATATTTTTAATACCTGGGATCAACTTAGCTTTTATGTAGTTAATCCTCTGAATGTAAACAAGGCTACCTACGATGAATTAAATTTTCTAAATCTTTTACATCAGCATCAAATCCTTGCACTATTAGACTACAGAGATAGTTACGGTGAACTTTTAAGCATTTACGAATTGCAGGCCATACCAGGCTGGAATATCATTACCATCGAAAGAGTACTACCCTTTATTACCGTTAAGGAAAGAGTTGTAGATGCTGTTGAATTCAGGAAAATGATTTCAACGGGTCGCCATGAAGTCATTTCCAGAATCAAACGGGTCGTTCAGCAAAGAGCTGGATTTGATGCGGAAAGAAATCCCCAGTATTTGGGCGACCAAAACGATCTATTTCTCCGATATCAATACAACTACAACAACACCTTAAGATGGGGATTCACGGGAGAAAAGGATCCTGGAGAGGAATTTTTTAAGGGCTCGAATCGTCAGGGTTTTGATTTTAATTCAGCATTCATTCATTATTACAACCCAAGATCTAAATTTAAATCCCTCTCTTTAGGTGATTATACGATAAGTATGGGTCAGGGATTGATTCTTCATAATACTTTTGGGTCTGGTAAATCTACACAGGTCATCAATATAAAAAGAGGTGGCAGAGCTATTCGTCCTTACACATCGATCAACGAGACCAACTTTTTCAGAGGGGGTGCATCTTCCTTGCAATTAAATAAAAATCTGGAAATCACAGGTTTCTATTCAAGGAAGAGAACCAATGGCACAGTTGAAATAGATACGACATTTGATGATGGTTTTAGTTCTTTTACAAGTATAAATCCCTCTGGCTTTCACAGGACACAAAGCGAGATCGACAGAAAAGGAAGCGTGGTGCAAACCAACTTTGGAAGTATAATGAAATACAATCTCGGCGGATTGAGGATTGGTGCCAATTACTTACACACTTCATTTGACAAAGCATTAATACCTACCGATTTCCTATACAGAAGATTTGCTTTTAGCGGTCAAAGTCTGGATAATTATAGTGCTGACCTTTCATACCGCTATAAAAATTTTAATTTTTTTTCAGAAACTGCTATGAGCAGTAATGGAGGCACGGCTTTGTTGTCTGGTGTCCAGACCGTTTTGCACCCCAAGTTAGATGTAGCCATTTTATACAGGAATTACTCCAGAGATTATCAGGTTATCAACGCCAACGCATTTGGAGAAGCTGGACAACCGGTCAATGAAAGAGGTTTGTATATAGGTGCGGAATTCAGGCTTTCCAGATCATATAGGATTGCTTTTTATCACGATACGTGGTATCACCCATGGTTACGATTCCGGGTTGATGCCCCTAATGACGGCAGGGAAACCTTTATCCGCTTTGAGTACACAAAAAAGCGAAAACACTTCTTCTATATACAATACCGCTATGAAACAAAGGGGTTTAATATCAGTACAGAAAATCCTATCCGCACTGTAGAAAATCGACATCAGCATAGGGCGAGGGCTCAGTTTAACAACATCATTTTTCCGGGTTTGGAATTGCGCAATCGCATTGAATACGTTTTCTTTAAAAATTCAGAAAAAGTTTCAACAGGATGGCTGGTATTTCAGGATGTTATATATAGACCACCTGGCAAAAAATACGCCTTCTCATCAAGGCTTTCATTTTTTGATACCAATGATTTTGACAGCAGAATCTATGCTTTTGAAAATGATATTTTATACGAATTCAGGATTCCTTTTTTTCAGAACAGAGGAATGAGGTTTTATATAAACAGCAGGTATAAAGTTTCCAGAAAAATGACGATGGAATTGCGATTTGAAAACACACACTTCGACAATATTGACTCTATTGGGAGCAGCGGTGAAACCATTTTGGGAAATAACCGTTCAGAAGTAAAATTTCAGGTAAGATATACCCTATAATGAATTTAAAGGAATTATGGATCGGTGATGAGGTCGTATTAATAAAATCGGGGCGAATCGGTAAATTTGAAGGCATACATTCAAGTGGAAAGGCGCGGATTAATATCCAAGGACAAATGGTACTTTCACACGCCAATAATATCGAGATATATGCTGCTCCAGAGGAGGAGGATATTCTTTTGCTTTTTCCGGATGAGACTGAACATGTGGAAAAATCTATACAAATCCCAAAATGGAAAGACACAATTGACCTGCACATCGATAAACTGGCTCCACATATGGAACATAATGCTCCTGCCACCATTCTGGAGTTTCAACTGAGAAAATGCAAAGAATTTCTTCAGGTTGCCATAGATAAAAAAGTGACTATTGTACACATAATACACGGAAAAGGAAATGGAGTACTTCGGGAAGCTGTACTTCACCTTTTAAAAGATTATTCTGAAATCCGATATGCTTTACCCGAAAAAAATGGTGGGAGTCTTGAAGTTTGGCTATATTGAATAAGCCTAAACTGTGAAAAAGAGCATATCCGTAAAACACCAGACTTAAACCGCTCGTTTTAATCCATAATGAAAGTATAAATTGATCAGAATGGAAAAATCACATATCTTCATTCAATGAACCAGATATATTATATAGGCTCTATCCTCTTTTTCTCATGCGTATACCTGATAACAGGTTGTGTTAAAGCTCCTGACTTTCCTCCTGAGCCAGAAATCAACTTTATTGGTTTTACAAAAACTTCTATGAACCAGGGAAGTCTCAATAATGACTCCACTTTTTTGACCATTGGCTTTCAGGATGGAGACGGTGATATCGGTCATCCCACCAATTCCACAATGCGAAATCTCTTCATTATCGATAAAAGAACCGGCAACTTTTTTAATCAATTCAAAGTACCAGAAATTCCAGAACAGGGAGTTGGCAACGGCGTAACAGGTGAAATAACAGTTCTCATGTACACGACTTGCTGCATTTTCCCAGAATTTATCCCTCCTTGTGAGTCTCCTCCTCAATTTCCCACCAATGACGTGACATTCGAAGTATATCTGGTGGACAGGGCGGGCAATGAATCAAACCGTATCATCACAGAACCTATTACTCTTCTTTGTAATTGATCCAATCCACCCCTTTTTTTAGCCATTGAAGTGTTTTTTCTTCGGCGGAATCATATTTTGTTTTAAAATCGTATGACCATTTTGCGACAGGTGGCAGGCTCATTAAAATAGACTCGGTGCGTCCGGATGTATCCAGGCCAAACTTGGTGCCTTTATCCCATACCAGGTTAAATTCAACATATCGGCCACGGCGGTGATATTGCCAGTCTTTTTCCCGCTCAGAATAAGACTGCTTTGCATTTTTTTCAAACAAATAACTGTACACTGGAAGAAAAGTAAGTCCTACCTTTTTTGTAAAGGAAAAACGATCTTCCATCGAATGACTTTCATCTTTTGAAAGTCTGTCAAAAAAGATACCCCCTACTCCTCTGGTCTCATTTCTATGGGGTATAAAAAAGTATTCATCTGCCCATTGCTTAAACCGAGTGTAATATGTAGAATTATGCCGGTCACAAGTTTCTTTGAGCGCTTTATGAAAAAAAGATGCATCTTCAGGAATAACATAGTGAGGTGTGAGATCAATCCCTCCACCAAACCAGGAATGCCCTGCATCTGTGTCGAAATATCGAATATTCATATGTATGATAGGCATATGTGGATTGACCGGGTGCAATACTATGGATACACCTGTTGCATAAAACTCTACTGCCGGTAGTTCAAGTGCTGAAGATATTTTGTCTGGTAAAGCTCCAAACACAGCTGAAAAATTTACCCCTCCCTTTTCTATATGTTGACCCTCAATAACCCTTGTTCGGCCACCACCTCCACCTTTGCGATTCCATTCATCTTCTTTAAATTGGCCATAACCGTCCAACTTTTCCAGACCTGTGCAAATTTCATCCTGAAGATTCATCATAAATGATTCTACCTTTTCTCTCATGATAGATCATCTTTTAGTTGGTCAACAGTCTTTTTACTGTTTCCTACATAAACCTTATCACCATTTATTATGAATGGTCTTTTCAGAAAGGTGTACTCTTCCAACATATATTTCCTGTAATCTTCTTCATTTAAATCCATCTCGTTTAAACCCATTGAGCGGTATTTTATAGCTCTTTTTGAGAAAATATTCTCATAACCTCCAGATTTTTTAGCAACGAAATCGAGGACTTCAGCAGAGATATTTTCTTGTTTTATGTCCTGTAGTTCAAATCCTTCGATATTTATTTCTGAAATGATTCTCTGGCAGGTACTACAGGAAGATAGATAATAGATTTTTTTCATTGTATAATTAAGTTTGAAATCATTCAGTTTATTTTTTATAATCATATTAAAAATGATTAATGAAAACCAGACCGTCAATGTTTTCATAATGCCTTACTTTCTTTTGATACAAATCAAATACGAAAGAAAGATCTTTTAGCATTCTTATTTTATGTCAAATACACGAATCCCGGCAATAATACACAATCGGATTTAAAATTTTCTATACTTTTGCCCTAAAGCCCTGAGATGCCACTTTCTCCTTCTGAACTCATAATAAACCCCGATGGCAGTATATATCATCTCAATTTGCACCCTGAAGACGTTGCGGACATCATAATCACTGTGGGTGACCCGGAACGAGTTCACAGGATTGCACAACACATGTCACGGAAATATGTAGAAAAAAGAAAGCGGGAATTTTATACCGTAACCGGTCTGATACAAGGTGAAATGGTTACTGTAATAGGTACCGGTATAGGTACGGATAATGTCGATATTGTAATTTCAGAAGTAGATGCCCTTGTCAATATAGATTTTGAAAAACGACAGATCCGGGATAAGTTAAGAAAACTGATATTTTGCAGAATTGGTACCAGCGGAGCATTGAGAGAGGAAATCCCTCTAGATTCAATGGTTGCATCAAGAGCAGCCATCGGAATGGAGGGACTTATGCATTACTACCATTATAAAGCAAATGAGGGAGAAGAAGGACTTATTGATTTAGTTAACCAGGCGATGGGTAACGATTTTTCCGGAATACATCCCTATGCGGTAATGAGCCCCTGGCCACATTGGAATATATTACCCGGTCATTTTATACAGGGAATTACACTAACGGCAGGAGGATTTTACGGGCCACAAAGTAGAAGACTCAGATTACAACCCAAATATCCATCTTTATTGGACAAAATGGAGACCATATCCTGGGAAGGCCTAAATGTGACCAATTTGGAAATGGAAACATCTGCTATCTATGGAATGTGCTCATTGCTTGGACACGATGCTTTGAGTTTTAATGCTATTATTGCCAATCGCATTCAAAAAACCTTTTCGAAAAATTCCAAAAAAACAGTGGATGATCTCATCGAAAACGTTCTGGATTTTTTGATCAAAATCAAATAACCTGATAGTCAAACTTATAGATGCTGGAATAGGCAAACAGGGTAATTCTTAAATCATTGTGAATTAATCTCTCCACCGCAACTCGAACCTGCACCGGCTGTGCAACCATAACAATGTTGGTCGGTGCGTATGGTTCTTTTATTAAGAATCATCGCGTCCCATTCGTCGATATGGGTAATGGGGTTGTCCACTTTCAGATTGAGCATTTGATTAAAATCGCAGTCGTAAATGTATCCGTCCCAACTAACTGAAATGGTATTTCGACACATAACTCCGGATAAAGTAGCCGGGTTGTAGGCTTCTACCAGTTTTTCCATATACGAACTGTAATTGCCGGATTCCAAGAGGTAATCCAAAAATCTGCTTATAGGCATGTTTGTGATGGCATACAATGTGTTGAATTCAACATCATACCTGCGTTTAAGTTGACGCTTGAATTCTGCTTCCAGAGATGCCTGTGAAGCTGGGAGAAACGCTCCGGTGGGATTGTATACTAAATCGAGCATTAGCTCACTTCCCGTTTTGCCATAACCCACTTCATTAAGTTTTTTAAGGGCAGCAATGGAATCTTCAAATACACCATCACCTCGTTGGCTATCGGTTCGACTCTTTGAAAAATATGGCAAAGAGGATACGATGTGAACCTTGTTATGGGCAAAAAACTCAGGTAAATCATAATACCTCTTATTGGCTTGCAAAATGGTAAGGTTACAGCGGTTCATGACCTTCTTTCCTAACATGGTAACCTCGCTTACAAACCATCGGAAATAGGGATTCATTTCAGGTGCACCCCCCGTAATGTCAATGGTGTGAATGGAAGTAGTACTTTGTATAATTTCCAGGCATTTTTCCAGTGTCTCTTTGTTCATGTTTTCCTCTTTGCGGTCAGGACCTGCATCGACATGACAATGTGCACAAGTTTGATTACAAAGTTTTCCAATATTAATTTGGAATATCTCAATTCCTACCGGCTGAAGTGTATTGGAAATGGATTGCTCTATTTTTTGATTAAATTTAGGTAGATGTCCATTCAATTTCTCCTGGTCATTGAGCACCATCAGCTGAATAAAAGTATCGGAAAGTTGGGTACCCCGGGATTTGAGAGATTTAGTTCTTTGTTTAATAGACATAATGAAACCGTTTTCTTTTAATCATCACCGGGTAATAAAAAATATACGAATAATTATCGTATGGAGTTTTGTAATAGATCATTAAAATATACCATTACAGAAGTGGATATTGACTTAACCCAAATCTTGCAGTAAACAGAAAATGAAAGTAGAGGTTGCAACAAAGGTAAAAATTATCTATAAAATGAACATTCAATTAGTAACGATATAACTAATTTGGAAAAATAACCGGGAGACTTACATAATTCGATAACATATTCAGACTTTGTAAGCAAGTGGTTGATGCTTTTTCTCATTAAATAATTTGACCTGTAACCGTACCAAAACCCACTTTCCGATTTTCTCTACCTGCGTATCCTCTCATAGTCACTGTATCTCCATTTAACAGAAAGGATCTTTGGCTTCCATCAGGCATGGTGATGGGTTTCTTTCCTCCCCAGGACAATTCCAGCATCGAACCATACGAATCGGGTTCGGAACCACTGATCGTGCCGGAAGCCATCATATCACCTATTGATACATTACATCCGTTTACAGTATGATGGGCTAATTGCTGAACCATAGACCAATACATGTATTTAAAATTGGACCTGGTCACACGCTTTTCATCTCCACCTGCAGGAGTAATTGATACTTCCAGGTAAATATCGAAATTATTGAAACCACTATGTTTAAGATAAGGAAGTGGTTTTGGGTCTTGTACAGGTGAAGCAACTCTATAGGGTTCCAACGCCTCCATAGTAACTATCCATGGTGAAACCGAAGAAGCAAAACTCTTTCCCAGAAAGGGGCCCAGGGGTACATATTCCCATTTTTGAATATCTCTGGCTGACCAGTCATTAAATAGTACCATTCCAAAAATATACTCTTCAGCATGATGGATAGATATGGGATCCCCTAACATATTTTCTTGTCCGACAATGAACGCCATTTCAAGTTCGAAATCGAGAGCTTTGCTGGGACCATAAACCGGAGATCCATCTCCAGGCTTAGTTTGACCATTTGGCCTTTTAACCGGAGTTCCGGAAACGACTATAGATGATGCCCTTCCATGGTAGCCTACGGGTAAATGTTTCCAATTAGGAAGTAGCGCATTTTCAGGGTCGCGAAACATTTTACCCACATTGGTGGCATGCTCAATGCTCGAATAAAAGTCGGTGTAGTCCCGAACAAAAACAGGGAGGTGCATATTGGCATTTTCCATATTTACAAATACTTCCCTCATTTTTCGTAGCGATGATTCCGGTGCACACAATTCTTGCTGAAGTCTGGTCCGTACAGAAGAAGTTACGTTTTTGCCCAATTTTATAAAATCGTTTAAAGTTGGTTTCATCCATATAGAATCAGGAATAGAGAATTCATCTAAGATACCTGTAGAAGCAACTATGGGCATGTCTAAAATATGATCCCCAATGGCTACGCCTATGCGTGGTTCGCTGCCTCTCGTAGAGAATATACCCCATGGGAGATTATATATACTAAAATCCGAATTTTCCGGAATACTTGCCCAACTTATCAATTCATGCATACTATTAAATTTTAGCGTATAACTAATTATTCCAATAATGTAACATCAGTATTATAACCAGGATAAATGATAATCGCCAGTGTCAATATCCAGGGCATTTTCAGTAACTTTTAATGGTTTAAATGTATCGATCATAACAGCTAATTCTTTGGTTTCTTTCTTACCTATACTGCCTTCATACGTACCGGGATGTGGGCCATGAGGTATACCAGCAGGATGTAAAGTAATGTATCCTTCACTGATCCCTGTCCTACTCATAAAATCTCCATCGACATAATATAATACTTCATCTGAGTCAATGTTAGAATGATTATACGGTGCCGGAATGGCTTGAGGATGATAATCGTACATTCTGGGGCAAAATGAACACACAACAAAAGCAGATGTTTCAAAAGTCTGATGTACGGGAGGTGGTTGATGTACCCTGCCAGTTATAGGTTCAAAATTATGAATCGAAAACCCATATGGGAAATTATAGCCATCCCACCCCACAACGTCGAAAGGATGGGTTGCATAAATTACCTCGTGAAGAAATCCTTGCTTTTTAATTTTAATGAGGAAGTCTCCTTTTGCATCATGCGTTTCCAGATCACGTGGCAATATGTAATCCCGTTCACAATAAGGAGAGTGCTCCAATAACTGTCCAAACCAATTTCGATATCTCTTGGGTGTATAAACAGGGTGAAATGATTCTGCATACAACATTCGATTATCCTTTGTCTCAAACTCAATTTTGTATATCATTCCCCGGGGAATAATGAGATAATCACCATATTCAAATGGAATGTTTCCCAAAAATGTTTTTAGTATTCCCTTGCCGCGATGTACAAATAAAATTTCATCTGCATCAGTGTTTTTATAAAAGTATTCTCTCATAGAATCTTCAGGGGCAGCTACACCTATTATGATGTCCTGATTCATGAGTAAGGGCACTCTGCTTTTTAAAAAATCACCAACAGGGGGTACATCCCATGATTTCAATTTTAAAGATCTTATATTCTTATTTACAGCAATTTTAGGAGTTAGATCAATGCTTTCGCCCAATTCTTTTATTTGTGTAGGCCGATACAAATGGTACATTAACGACGACATACCATCAAAGCCTATAGTGCCAAATAACTGTTCATGATACAGGCTACCCTCATTTTTTCTAAACTGAGTATGTCTCTTGGCAGGAATGCTTCCAAGCTTATGATATATGGGCATAATAAATGATTTTTATCAACAAATGTTGATGTAATAATACAAATAATTCTTCATATTTGCAAGACCTGAAAAGATGTAACAGCACTTGAGATTATAATGAAAGAAAAACACATAAGATTTTACAAAGAAGCATTAAAACTTTTTTCAGAAAGAGGTTTCAAAGGCACCACCATGAGAGAACTTGCCAACAGGCTGGAATGCGATGTCGCTAATTTATATAATTACACAAAATCGAAACATCAAATACTGGAAACGGCATGTTTTTCCATCAATAATGACTTTCATGTGGGAATAGACGAGATTATTTCAATGGAAATCCAAACCAACAATAAAATACATCAAATTATAAGGTTGTATATAAACCTTACATTTACAAAACCCCATGAGATATCATTATTGGTCAATGAATGGAGAAATCTAAAAGAGCCTGCCCTCTCCCGGTTTATTCAGGAAAGAAATGCTTTCGAAAATAAAGTCACTGATATCCTTCGAAAAGGAATGGTAGAAGGATATCTAAAAAATATGGACGTTTCCCTTGCAACCTATTTATTCTTATCATCGCTCAGACTATTATTTGACAAATACACGATGACGACTCCAAAAATTTCAAAAAATAATCTGGAGGAGCAAATGTATCAGTATGTCTTATCCGGACTATCAAAAGTACAAGTATAGAGTATGCTTTACGACTCTATGTCTCTGCGTGAAATTTTTGTCTCAAAGGCACATCAAGTCTATCACTTGCAAATTTGTAATTTATTAAAATCATAGGCTCTTAAAAATCAATACCTGTATAACAAACATCAGTCTCAATATTAACATTTTTTTGTCTTCTAACCTTGACTTTAAGAGTTTGCTTTGCGACCTCTGCGGCTCTGCGTGAAATTTTTTCTTAAAGTTTAACATATAATTTAACCCCATTTTATAATAAAAAGCAAAAGTATTTCCCCAATAATACTATGGATTTGCATATTAAATCATCTATTTTATAGGCATAATATTACACAATTGATCTATTTTGATCCGTTTTGATCTATTTTGGTACGTTTTTATATTGTTATTATATTTAAATTTGTAGTACATCTTGAGTGAGTAACAGAGATCCATTTCATGTGGAGGACTCAAGTGCGCATAGAGTTTTATTGTGAAAGGGTTCGATAGCTCAAATTGCATTTGCAATGAGACATGCTCAAGGGGTGAAATATTGTTAAATACTTTAAATTATTTGAATCATGAAAAAGATGTTTTTAATTTTAGTTTCAATCATTTTCTTTCCTTATTTAAGTACAAGTAGTAAAATAGAATTTTGCGCTGATTGCTGGGGGAATAATTGTGCCTATTGCACTACCCCTTCTGTTCAAGGACCAGATCCAACTCAACCAATTTTTGGTGGAGGAAATTACCCTAAGTATTGCAGTCAATCTATAAAAATGAGTTGGAAGTTTGATTTACTGCCTATTATAAATACAATGGGCCTATATGAATTAACAAGACATTCAGCAAATGGCCCTTCGAACGGTTCTGTGAATCATTTACCTAGTGGAACAAATGTAGTTCCTTTTAGTAGAATAAATCTTGGAGGTCACGGGTGGGCTTCGGATGACCTTGTTGTTTATGGACATTTTTGGGTTGAAGTTGTATCAAATATAAAACTAGGCCCTATACCTGGAATTGGTACATTAATGTCATCAATGACCATCCCTGTAAATTTTCCGCAATCATGTTGTTAATTTTAAAACTTTTAAATTTTGAAAAATGAAAAATACAATTCACATTAAAAACGCATTCCTCCTTTTAGTTTTGTTCTTAATTATCTCATGCAATTCAAATCAATTTGAAAGTGCACATACAGCTGACAAATTTAAAAAGCTGGCAACAGATGCTGGGGTTTTCGACAGAATTGAATTTGAAGGAGTAAATGATTTTCATACAGATATCAAATGGGACGAGATCACAGATGAAGATTGGGAAAATTGGAAAAACTTTGTTGAATTTATGCGGGTTGGTCTTCAAGATGAAGCCAGATATGCCAGAGAAAATGAATACGCACAATCTCTTTTTAAACAATATTTAGAAGAGTCAGAAGGTAAGAGCCGCGATGAGAAAGAAGAGATTTATCGCAAATTCAACAAAAAATATCCTCAGCATTTCAGAGTGTGGGATGATCCTATTGATTGATATTGATTTAATTTTAAGATTAATCTATCAAGGATTATCCATTGATATATTATTAACAGATACTACTTCCGGTAGTATCTGTTTTTACAATTCAGCGTAAAATTTTAACTCCATTGATCTGTTTTGATCTGTTTAAATGTTTTTTATAACTGGTTTTGTAATTACAAGTATAATTCAAATCCTTATAAAATTAAATAGGGCTCAAATTTGTAGACTGCTAAAGCAGAATGGTTACATAAAGAAATTAAATCTTCAAAGAGTCATGAACAAAGAGTGAAAAATTAAAAATATTAAAGTGATGAAAAAATATTATATCCACCACTGTGTTTTTGTGTTTAGTTTATTACTACTTATCATTTCCTGCAAACAAAACCTGGATGAAAGTTCTGCAACCGCCGAAAAATTCAAACAATACGCTGTAGAAGCAGGAGTATTTGATCGATTTTTTATCTATGGCGGAGGCGACTTTTATAAAGATATAAATTGGAATGAGGTGACTGATGAAGATTGGGAGAAATGGAAAAATTTAGTTGAGAACGCCAGGGAGTTGCTTAAAGTTGAAAAGGAATCTTTGCAAGATGTAGAATTTGGTAAAGCAGTTTTTCAGCAGGCTTATGAGGAAGCCCAGGGAAAAAGCAATGAAGAAAGGTTGGCCATTTACAGGGAATATGGTAAAAAATTTCCCAGGTATTTCAGCTTTTGGGATGATCCCGTTGAATGATATAATTGGAAGTGCAAAGTTTCATAATAAGAAATGGTTTTTCACTATATCTAAAATAAACAGATACTACATCTTTGTAGTATCTGCTTTTGAAATATTTAAGTGTTCCAGACTATGCTTTGCGACCCTGCGGCTCTGCGTGAAATTTTTCCCTCAAAGTCTCATCAAGACTACATCTGTAAATTGTAATATATTGAATAAATAAGCTCTTAAAATCCATACTTGTATAAAAAACATCAGTCTCAACATAAAAGATTATTTTTGGCTTCCTACCTTGACTTTAAGAGTTTGCTTCGTGACTCAGCGCCTCATCGTGAAATTTTTCTGTTAAAGATGCTAAGATTTCAAGTAATTTCTCTCGGACAAGTGCATTAAGACTAAACCTGCATTTTCATTCACCTCACAAGGGTTACATGGCCTTTATCATTGACAATTTCACCTCGCGGACCGATATAGGTTATGGCATATACGTATACACCAGGTGGCAATTCTTCTCCATTATTGTTCTTCCTGCCGTTCCATCCTAAATTTGGGTTTTCAGAATAAAATAATTGCTCTCCCCACCGACTAAATATGGATATGCGGTAATTTCTGATGCCGTCAAAAAATCCTTTGCCTTTAAATTCGTCATTTAGCCCATCATTATTGGGTGTGAATGCGTTGGGAAAAAAAATGGAGGACAGTGGTGTAACATCAATAAGCTGAAATGAAGTATCTGGGCATGACCGTTCATTTAATACCACCAATTCAACAAAATAAAGTCCTGTATCGGGAAAAGCATATATGGGATTTCTTTGCAGAGAACTGGATATATTGCTAAAATTCCATTGCCAATAAATGGCATCTATTGATTGATCTGTAAAGGAAACCTCTTTATTAAATGCACTCGGTTGTTGAGGTGTAAAAGTAAAATCTGCTGTAGGACTTGGTTCTACTCTTATCCATGACGGAAAACTTCTCTGAACTGTACATCCTACAGGAGAAGTTATGCTTACCATGACATTGTAAATTCCTTCTTCTTCAAAGATATGGGTGGGGCTTATTTCTCCGCTTGTATTTCCATCGCCAAAATCCCAAAGTATATCATATGTAGAATCAATGGGAAAAGAGAGGTTATCAAAAAATATATTTGCTGGTTTACAACCTACAAATGATGTGGGTTCCACAACAATAAGTGATGGTACAGGCTGCCATGAAAGTGATTGTATAATAGAGTCCTTGCATTCATTATCATCCTCAACTGCTATTTTAACAGGATACAAACCCGGAAATGCATATTCATGCACCGGATCACTAATTGATGAGTTGTCACCATCTCCAAATGACCATCTCCTTAATATAATAGGTCCTGCTTCACTTTCAGACAGGTCTCGAAACGCCACCGGACCCGCTACACATGTATCATAATCAAATGCAAAATCAGCGGTAATAGAGGGGAAAACATTCACTGAAATTGTAGCAGAGTCTGCGCATTCTGTCCCCCTATTGATAATCATCTTTCCAGTATACTGTCCAATGCCAGGAAACGTTATCGTAGCATCTCTGGTTTCTCTTATCTCTTCATTTCCATTTACAGTAAAATTCCAATAGTAGGAAAAAATGTTTTGCTGTTCTCTACTCCGATTAATAAAGGTTATTGAATTCTCACCACAAGAATTGATGAGGTGCCTTTCACCATCGACTATCATATCCGATTCAATGTCGGCAAGAACGTCCTGATCACACTGAGCTACATTGAATTGAAAATCCCGTCTAATGCTCCCAATGAGTTCCCCATTCCTAAATTCCTTAACACAGACCCCCACTACAAATTGACCTTGGGTATTCGGAATCCCGGTTATCAGGCCGGTTTCAGGATTTATAGATATTCTGGGATCTCCACCTAAAGGATTCACTGCCGTAAATGTGGGTTGCCTGAAAGATACCTCACTGTAAGGAGGGGGGCACCTCCTTGGATCGGGAATCACTCCATTACAACTTCTTGGGTCTCCACCACTTACCCCATCCTGTCCACCGGCCTGAAGAGGAGCACAAAACTCATAAACCAATTGATCTCCTTCCGAATCAAAAGCAGAATGATCAAAATTGAGCCTCTCTCCTAAACAGATAACTATCGGAGGAAAATTGGTGAACTTTGGACTGCTATTACATGTGCGTTGTGCCAATGGGGTTATTTCAGCTGTGAAAGCCGCTCCGGTCTGATCGGGTTCATTAATGTTATTTATAGTATTATTCCGGCAACAACGCTGATAAGCAATCATGTATGTTTGAGTCGAAATTGGTAGGGTGACATCAAATCTGTAGATCCCTTTTTCAACTCTTATATTGGGGGGAATACGCAAACACGGATTTATTCCCACAATATCTACCACACTGATATCAGAGGCGCTTTGATTCTCAACTGATCGAAAATGAGACCAATTATTGCCATTGCCGGTGAATATTCCAAAAGAAGCATCGGTATCAAATCCAGCTCCTCCACCAAAAGCGTCTCTATACAAGGTAAAGATGATTTCATAACTTACTACATTGTTGACTGTGTCTACACCCAGGCAATTGTAAACCACATCACCCCCTACAATGTGTCTAGAATCCAACTGACCACCTAATACTAATACAATTAATAATGAAAAAATTATCCTTTCTACCATTACGCCTTTTGTTCTTTCCTCATGTATTAACGTATATTTTAATTCCGTTGTTTTGCATAACTTGTTCAAACCTCATTCCTGAATAAACCTAAACCTCATTCTAAACTTCGAGAGTGGTCATAAATAGCCGATGAATTCTTTGTCGTATTTTATGCCATCTTACTAATATCACAAAATGACAATGAATTTCTTAAAAAGTGGAATGTCTACACCAAAGCCCATGATCACTTTTTTAAATTAACAATTCATGGATAATGAAATACAAATACGATACGTTCAATTGACGCCAAGATAGAAATAGGGAGTCCACTTTTTCAATCTTTTACCAAAAAATTCGGGCAATGCGTACGATTGCTATAGCAGCAATAAAATTTTGAAGCCATTCTCCATAATATGAAGAGAATAGAAATCTAATTGAATATATGATAACCCCTTGTATATATGGTATTTGAAGATAAAATGCACGAAGTTATCGGGACACTGGAACAAGATGGAATTATTGTATTTCCAACCGATACCATTTGGGCTGCAGGATGCAATATGTACAATAAGAAAGCGTGCAAAAAACTTAAAGAATTGGTTGCCAATCACTCAGGTCAACATACTTTCACACTCCTGGCAAGTGGTTTAAAAATGATAAAAAAATACATACCCCGTATTCATCCACGTATCGAGACACTTTTGGTATACCACCATCATCCTCTTACAGTTATACACCCGGGTAGTAATCATCTCCCTGAGTATGTTCACTGCTATTTTCCCGGCATTGGTGTCAATATCACCAATGATGTTTTTTGTAAAACAGTCATTCGACTTTTAGGATCTCCTCTCATCATAACTCCTGCACAATTTTCATCCACTATCATTCCCAATTCATACCAAAATATACATCCAGCCTTCATCCACAAAGGAAACTACATCTGCCGACACAAAAGAGACCTCATATCGGATCAACTTCCTCCTGTCACCATTACCTATGATGAAGATGGAGAACTAATCTTTTTAACATATTAATAGCTGTAGCTTTCCTGAGTTTATAATCAGGCAATGGTTTCAAATGAAATAATCTCTATAGGATCTCCCCACATATGACTTGATACGAAATCTTGAAGTATCCGTGCTCTTACCCGGATTCTGGCTCCCACTGTTTTTAACTGATTTGGCATATTGACAGGCATGTATTTATTTCCATCATCAGAAAGAATACCCCAAAATCCACCTTCTATATCGTGATAATGTATATTACCTTCTATGTTGACCTTTTCCATATATGTAAATATAATGCTTACATTCAAAATGATGGGCATCGATGGATAAGTATTTAGTACACTATATCATTTTTGTAAAATATTTTCATGCGACCCCATTTATTAAGATCATTTTAGTGGGAATACCTATGACTCGATGTAAAGTAGTATGTCAGGAAGAAAATATTTGATTTCAGATCTCAAAATTTTTTAAAAAAACAGCTCTGTGAGATAGATGCCCATATTAGCTTTATTTCATAAGATTGAACACTACCTTCTTCTTCAAATACATTTAAAATAAAAAATTTAACATATTATTATTTTATTATATATAATGTTTATATTTACAGATAAATATTAATTTGTAAAGTTAGTTATCAGACTTGAGATGGAATTATGTAAAGAGTTTTTAGAAGCCAAAAGCATATCATCCACTGACAAAAAGACGGTCAGAAAACAATTGTTACTCCAAAGGAATAACCTGCCGTTAGAATATCGCAAACAACACTCTGCCAGAATTTGCGAATCACTTTGGACTGTTCTGTTACAAAGGTCTGTAAAAGTAATACATGTCTACATATCAATGGGTAGCGAATTAGAGACTTCCTGGTTAATAAAAATGGCTCATGACTACAATATGACTGTAGTAGTTCCAAAAGTTTTACATCGGCCAAAAATGGTTTCATTAAGGTATAGCAAAGGTGAAGGTTTAAAAAGAGACAAGTTTGGAACATTTGTTCCGGAAAAAGAACAAATTTACGACGATCTGATTGATGCTGTTGTAGTACCCGGCCTTGCTTTTGAAAAAAATGGTTACCGACTTGGGTACGGAGGAGGATTTTACGATTACTTTCTCAGCAACAATCCATCGCTCTTTTCATCTGGAATATGTTATCCATCCCAGTTATATAATATATTGCCCTTAGAAAATCACGATGTACAAGTAAAAAAAATATTTTGTTAAGATTATCAAAATCTATTAGTTTTATTAAATTTGCTGATTAAATAGAACATCATGACTTCATGAAAAAGGTATTGATTTCATTTTTAACAATTTACCTTTTTTTTTTGGGATGTCGGAATAATGATTCCGAAAAAATAGAAAACAGGTTGAAGGATGTTTCTTATAAGGTTCATAATCTACTATGCGAAACTGAAATTTTAAAAGACTCCATTACCATAAAATGGAATACTTTTAATACATTATTGGAAGCAAATGTGCCTCCTGAAATGCCTGAGAGGGAAAAAAGAAACCTTCTCCAACTTTCTAATGCTCCATTGATAAGAATTTTCAAATGGTATAATCGCCTTGATGAAAACATAAAGAAAGAGCTGAGGAAGGTTGAAATTCAAGATTCACTTACAGTAGTAACTATATTGAAAATATCCGGCCAGCTCAAAGAATTGGAAGATGAAAAAATTCAACTTTTGATGAAGTTAGAGAAAACAGATAAAGCACGATTGGATTCAATAAATCAAGAACTTTTCACTATTATTGAGAAGCCGTGCTCTTGAATAATGATATAAATTAACTGATATGAGGAAATTACTTTACTTATTTATTGTAGTTTTTTTTGTTGCATGTGAGAGGGAAGTTACATTTATTGATACCAGTACTCCCAATGAATACACTTATATAGTACCATTAAAGTGGAATGAATTATTTAATGACGTAGAGCGATTTACTGCAGGTTACAGACCTCCTGTATCTGCTCGGGCTTCAGGTTACATTGGACTTATAGCCTACGAAACCGTAGTTCCCGGGTTTCAGGGAAGATACAAATCCATAGCGCATATTTATGATGGTTTGAATTTGATTCCTCCCAGCTCTGGTGAAAATATCGATTGGGAAATTGCACTTCATTCTGCTTATGAAACTGCATTTACCTTGTTTTTTCCTACTTCTCCTGCAAACCAACAGTTCAGAATCAGGGAATTGGTTAATACCCACAACAAAATTTATCAAAGCCGTGTGTCTCCTGAAGTATTCTTCCGTTCGAGCGAATGGGGTAGACATGTAGCAAATACCATATATGGTTGGTCTGTAGCGGACAAATGGGGTCATCAGGCTTTTTTAAAAAATGAAGACCCCAGTTACTTTCCACCACTTGGTGCTCAAATGTGGCAACCAACTTATCCCGACTATACTCCTGCCCTCTTACCACACTGGGGGAAAGCATTTACTTTCGCTGCTGATGAAACAGATGTTGTAGCTCCTCCTCATGAATTTACAACAACTCCTGGCACTCCATTATATGAAGAAGCTCTCGCTGCAATGAATCTTGTCAATGACATAAAATCAGGGGGAAGTGCTGAAGACAGATGGATTGCAGAATTTTGGAGCGATGATTGTCCTACGCTTACATTAACGCCTTCTGCCCGATTTATAGCCATTTCAAATCAATTAATCCAATTGGAGAGTATGGATATGATGGATGCAGTATACGTCTACGCAAAAGTGGGAATGAGTTTAAACGATGCCGGTGTAAGATGTTGGTATGAGAAGTATAAATACAACTATTTGAGGCCTGTAGATTACATCAGAAGACATATGGGGCAGGAAGACTGGAATACCATTATGTGTCCTGATGGTTCCGGCAATTTTTTCACCCCTAACTTCCCTGCTTATCCTTCAGGTCACGCAACATTCGGAGCAGCTGCTACTGAAGTTTTGGAAAATATATTTGGTGCCAATTATAGTTTTACAGATCGCACCCATCAGGGACGCACAGAATTCAATGGTACTCCACGACGGTTTCAACGGCTAAAAGATATGGCTTTTGAAAATGCTTACAGTAGAATCCCTTTAGGAGTTCATTTTCAAATGGATGCAGATGCAGGAGTGGCTCTGGGTTTCAGGGTTGGACAGAAGATAAATAATCTTCCCTGGAAGTGATATTCTGATAACAATCTTTCGAAATAATAATAAAAGACCTGACCAATTGGCTGGGTCTTTTTATTTTAGGATGTTGGAAATATTGTTTTTAGAAAATTTTAAAAACCCGGTGATCATATTTTTTATTTCAATTTGAGTTAGCTGATCAAGCTCACCATTATGATCAACTAATTCCTCTACTCTGCTTATAGGAAGTTTCTGATAATAAACATGCATTTTTAAATAATGCAAAATACCTGTTAAATGCTCCAGACCTCTTAAATTGCCACCTCTTCCAGATGCAACACCAACCAATGCCACATTCTTTTCAGCAAAGTTTTCAAAGTATTTTCTTACAGAGATGGCATCGATAAACAATTTTAAAATCCCCGGAAAACTACCATTGTACTCTGGAGATACAATTATCCATTTACTGGAAGGGATCACATATAAATCCTGAATTGCTGCAAGTTCAGGAGATACAATATCATACATACTATCTGTCAAAAGTCCTTCAGGCATCTCATTTAAAGAAAGCAAATGTACCTTTTCATCGGATTCTTCTTCGAGACATTGCATGACGTAGGCTGCAATAAGCTTCGTGTTACTATCATTTCTGTTAGTGCCAGATATAATCAATATCATAAAATAATCAGTTGGATGTATGGAATAAAGACTAATAATAAAATTATGGGATATATGTTTTAAATTTTTCCAAGGTTGTCCCATTTTTTTGGTTTGGCAAAAAATATTACTGAAGTGTAAAAGTACAAGTTTGAAAGTTTTGGATTAAAAAATAAATAAAAATCCAAAGGAAGTTAGGGCAACCGCACCAAAATATGACACTTAAATGTAATGTGTTATTTTTGATGGATGGAAAACTACATTACAGACATATTCGACTTTGTTCCTGATCCGAGGGTACAAGGTCGATGTCTACATAAGATGTCGGATATTTT